>JBFWNE010000012.1:0-110142 GCA_050251215.1 Candidatus Nanopelagicales bacterium | reverse complement strand
CACCGCGCGTCGCCGCGCGGTCCGCGGCGCGCGCCGCACGGTCGCCGGTCGGCGCGCCTGGCCGGGGCCCGGGTGGGTAGCGTCCGAGGCACGGGGTCGGCAGCGGGGATGGCTGCTGGAGGGACCGTGCGCGCTCGGACGAGCCGTCTGTACTGGGCTCCGGACGTCGACGACCGCGTGCGCGCGGCGGTCGACGGGATGCCGGACGCCGGCATCCGGCCCACCGCGGTGCTCGACGCCTCGCTGCGGTTCGCAGCGATGACCGACGAGATCCCCGAGTTCATCGGCGTACCCGTCGAGCGCCTCCTCGGCGTCGACTTCTCGCAGGTGGACTCGGTCGGCTGCGACGTCGAGGGCCGGCTCCTGACGCCGGAGGACCATCCGGCCGTCGTCGCGCTGCGCACGGGCGAGCCCGTGCTGGGGGCGGTCATCGGGTTCGAGCCGCGCGGGGAGTCGCTGCAGCCGTTCCGCTGGTTCCGCATGGACGTGTGGCCGGTGCGGGACGACGCCGACAACGCGCTCGGCGTCGTCGGCCACATCGACGACATCAGCGCCACGCCCACGGCGGCCCTGGCGACGAGCCAGGTGGTGCGGCACTACCGGGAGACCCTCGAGGAGACCCGGCAGAGCGAGGCCCGGTTCCGGGCCCTCGCGGAGAACGCGGCGGACGTCGTCTACCAGACCGACCTGGAGTCCCGCCTGGTCTGGGTCTCGCCGTCGGTCACCCAGCACCTCGGGTGGCCGGCCGAGGCGCTCGTCGGCCGCCGCATGGTCGAGCTGGTGCACCCCGACGACCTGGTCGACGCCCAGGCCAAGAGGAACGAGGCGCTGCGCACCGGATCGGACCCCGGCAGCATCGAGCTGCGGTTCCTCTCGGCGAGCGGCGACTGGCGCTGGATGGCGGCCCTGTCGCGCCCGATGCGGGACGCGGACGGCTCGATGACCGGGGGGCTCACAGCCCTGCGCGACGTCCACTCGGATGTCTACCTCCGCTCCGAGCTCGAGTACCTCGCCGCGCACGACGGGCTCACCGGGCTCTACAACCGCACGGCCGTCGAGCAGCGCCTCGCGCGCGAGCTGTTCGTCGCGCGGGGCACCGACCGGTGGGTCGGCGTCCTCTACCTCGATCTCGACGGCTTCAAGGACGTCAACGACGCACACGGGCACGCCGCGGGCGACCGCGTGCTGGTCGAGCTCTCGCACCGGCTCGTGGCGTCCCTGCGCGACACGGACACCGTTGCCCGCCTCGGCGGCGACGAGTTCCTGGTGGTGCTGCCCGGGATGAAGGACGCCGCCGACATCGAGCAGACGGCGCAGTCGCTGCTCGCCAGCCTCGCGTCGCGGCATGCTCCCGGCGTGCCGACCACGACCGTGAGCATCGGGATAGCCGCCGACCGTGGGCATCGCGAGGTGCAGCACGTCATCGCGTCGGCCGATGCAGCGCTGCTGCGGGCCAAGGAGGCAGGCAAGGACCGCGCGGGCTGGTAGGGCTGCCGGGCCTGGGACACGGCTCGGCAGGGTACGTTCCACCGGGGGGGGGGCGGGACGAAGGGCACGGGGAGAGCATGCGTTGGCAGTCGGGGGTCGACGACCGCGTGCGCGCGGCGGCGGACGCTGTGCCCGTCGCGGCCGGCGAGGGCAGCGTGGTGCAGGCCTGCGACGGGCGTATCGTCGGCGCCGACGACACCGCGTTCGCCCTGCTGCACCAGACGTGGGACGACCTCACCGGGGTGAGTTCGCTCGACCAGCGGTGGCAGGCCTGCGGCCCGGACGGGCGCGAGGTGCCGGGGGAGCAGCACCCCGCGATGCGCACGCTCGCCACGGGCGAGCCGGTGCGCGGGTTCGTGATGGGCGTGGAGGCGCCCACGCCCGACGACGTCGGAACGTTCGTGTGGCTCGAGATCGACAGCGACCCGCTGCGGACCGCGGACGGCGACGTGGTCGGGGTCAAGACCCGGTTCCGGGACGTGTCCGAGACGCCCGCGGGCCGCCGGGCAACCCAGCGCCTCATCCAGTCGTACCGGCACATGGCGCGCGAGGCCTCGACCCAGCAGGAGCGCTTCCGCGCCATGGTGGAGAGCTCCAGCGACGTCATCCTGGAGGCGGGCGAGGGAAGCCTCGTCACGTGGGCCTCGCCGTCGGTGCGCGACGCGCTCGGGTTCGAGCCGGACGACCTCGTCGGCGAGCCCGTGATCGACCTCGTGCATCAGCTCGACCGCGCCTCGGCGCAGGAGCGGGCCACCGCCCTCGTGGTCGCGCAGGAGACGGCCGGCCGCGACGAGATCCGCATGCGCACGGTCGACGGCGGCTGGCTCTGGATGAGCGCCGTCTGGCAGCTCATGCGCGGACCGGGCGGGGAGCGCTACGGCATCCTGGTCTCGCTCCGCGACGTGCACGCCGACGTGCAGCGCCGCGAGGCCCTCGCCCACATGGCGCACCACGACGGCCTGACGGGCCTGTTCAACCGCGACAGCGCGTACGCCTGGATGCGCTCGGAGCTCGAGAGCGCCCACCGCACAGGAAAGCACGTGGGCGTGCTGTACCTCGACGTCGACCACTTCAAGGCGGTCAACGACACCCACGGCCACGGCGCGGGCGACAAGGTGCTCGCGTCGGTCGCCACTGCGCTGACCGAGGCGGTCCGCGAGGACGACATGGTGGCCCGGACGGGCGGCGACGAGTTCGTGGTCGCGCTCCGCTCGGTGCCTGACGAGGACGCCGTGGAGCGTCGTGCCCGTGCCGTGCTCGAGGGAGTGCGCGCGCTCGACCCGTACGCCGCGAGCGGCATGAGCGTCAGCATCGGGCTGGCAGTCGACGACGGCAGCAGCGACGTCGACGACCTCGTCCGGCGCGCGGACGAGGCGCTGTTCCGCGCCAAGCGTGCCGGACGCGACCGGTTCAGCTGGTAGCGCTCACGCCTTCTTCTCGTGGTGTCCGCCGAACTGCTTGCGCATGGCGGAGAGCACCTTGTCGCCGTACGTCGCGGCGCCGCGGCTGGAGAACCGCTGGAACAGCGCGGCGGACAGGACGGGTGCGGGCACGCCCTCCTCGATGGCGGCGATGGAGGTCCAGCGGCCCTCGCCGGAGTCGGACACCCGGCCGCTGAACTCCTCGAGCGCGGGCGACTCGTGCAGCGCGATGGCGGTGAGGTCGAGCAGCCACGAGGCCACGACGCTGCCGCGCCGCCACACCTCGGCCACCGCCGGCACGTCGATCTCGTACTGGTAGAACTCCGGGTGCTCGAGCGGCGCGGTCTCGGCGTCCTGGTCGCGCGGGCGCAAGCCCTCGTCCGCGTTCTTCAAGATGTTCAGGCCCTCGGCGTACGCGGCCATGAGGCCGTACTCGATGCCGTTGTGGATCATCTTCACGAAGTGCCCGGCGCCGTTGGGGCCGCAGTGCAGCCAGCCCTCCTCCTCCGGCGCGACCTCGCCGCTGCGGCCGGGGGTGCGCGGGGCGTTGTCGACACCGGGCGCGATCGTCCGCCAGACCGGGGCGAGCCGGTCCACCGTGGCGTCCTCGCCGCCGATCATGAGGCAGAAGCCGCGCTCGAGGCCGAACACTCCGCCCGACGTGCCGACATCGACGTACGAGATCCCGCGGCCGGCGAGCTCGTGGGCGCGGCGGATGTCGTCGCGGTAGTACGAGTTGCCGCCGTCGATGATCGCGTCGCCCGCCTCGAGGTGCTCCGCCACGCCCTGCACCGTCGACTCCGTGATCGCGCCGGCGGGGACCATGATCCAGACCGTCCGCGGACCGGCGAGCTTGGCGGCGAGGTCGGCGTACGAGTCGGCTCCCGTCGCGCCCTCGGCGACCAGTGCGGCCACCGCGTCGGGGTTGACGTCGTACACGACGCACGAGTGGCCGTCGCGCATGAGGCGGCGGACGAGGCCCGCGCCCATCCGGCCGAGGCCGACCATGCCGATCTGCAGGGGGGTGTCCGTGGCCATCGTGCTGCCCTTCGTCGTCCGTGCGCGGTCACCCGGGCGCCGCGGCGCTCGGTAGGGTCGTGGCAGGAGCCTAGGGGACCGCGACCGGCCCCCGCGGGCAGTGCTGGAGGGTGGAGACGATGACGGACACGAGCCACGGCCCGGCCTCGACGGCGCCGGCCTGGGCCGAGCTGGCGGCGCACCACGCGGAGGTCGGCGACCGGACGATCCGCGAGCTGTTCGCGGCGGAGCCGGGCCGTCCGACGCGGATGTCGCTCGACGTCGCAGGCATCCACGCCGACCTGTCCAAGCACCGCGCCACCGACGAGACGCTGCGCCTCCTCGTGGCCCTGGCCGAGCAGCGGGGCCTCCCCGCGCGGATCGACGCGATGTTCTCCGGCGCCCGCATCAACACCACCGAGAACCGCTCCGTGCTGCACACGGCGTTGCGCGCGCCGCGCGGCGAGTCCTTGGTCGTGGACGGCGTCGACGTCGTCGTCGAGGTGCACGAGGTGCTCGACCGCATGGAGGCGTTCGCGGACCGCGTGCGCGGCGACGAGTGGCTGGGCAGCACCGGCAAGCCGATCCGCGCCGTGGTCAACATCGGCATCGGTGGCTCGGACCTCGGCCCGGTGATGGCGTACCGCGCGCTGCGCCACCAGTCGCGACGCGACATCGACTTCCGCTTCGTCTCCAACGTCGACGGCACCGACATCGTCGAGGCGACCCGCGACCTCGACCCGGCCGAGACCCTGTTCATCGTCTCCAGCAAGACCTTCACGACCCAGGAGACGATGACCAACGCGTTCACCGCCCGCGGCTGGCTGCTGTCGGGCCTGGGACCGGACGCCGACGTGTCCAAGCACTTCGTCGCCGTCTCGACCAACGCGGCCGAGGTCGAGAAGTTCGGCATCGACACCGCGAACATGTTCGGCTTCTGGGAGTGGGTCGGTGGCCGCTACTCCATGGACTCCGCCATCGGCTTGTCCCTCATGCTCGCGATCGGCGGCGACGGGTTCCGCGATCTGCTTGCGGGATTCCACGCCATGGACGAGCACTTCCGCCACACCGACCTCGACCGCAACCTGCCGGCCCTCATGGGCCTCCTCGGCGTGTGGTACCGCGACTTCTTCGGCGCGCAGACCCAGGCCGTGCTGCCCTACGAGCAGTACCTCGAGCGGTTCCCGGCGTACCTGCAGCAGCTCACGATGGAGAGCAACGGCAAGCGGGTCACCATCGACGGCGCGCCCGTCGGTGTCGACACGGGCGCCATCTGGTGGGGCGAGCCGGGCACCAACGGGCAGCACTCGTTCTACCAGCTGCTGCACCAGGGCACGACGCTCGTGCCGAGCGACTTCATCCTGTTCGCCCAGCCGGTCAACGGCGTCGGCGACCACCACGACAAGCTCATCTCGAACGTCCTCGCTCAGGCGCACGTGCTGGCGTTCGGCCGCACGGCCGACGAGGTGCGCGCCGACGGCGTCGCCGAGAACCTCGTACAGCACAAGGTGATGCCGGGCAACCGCCCGTCGACCACGCTCATGCTGGATCGGCTCTCGCCGTACGCGCTCGGATCGCTCGTGGCGCTCTACGAGCACGTCGTGCTCACCCAGGGCGTCGTCTGGGGCGTCAACCCCTTCGACCAGTGGGGCGTCGAGCTCGGCAAGGTGATGGCCGGCCAGCTGCTGCCCGCTCTCACCGCAGACGAGCTCCCCGACCTGTCGCACTTCGACCCGAGCACCGCCGCGCTCGCCCTGCGCTACCGCAGCCTCCGCGGCCGCTGACCGCACGATCGGGCCGCGAGTAACCGCCGTTGTCCTCGGTTTCACGGGTGCGAAACCGGTGACAACGGCGGTTACTCGAGCACAGTCGAGGGGCTACTTCGGCGGCTCGACGTTGCGGCGGCGGAGGTAGCGCTCGAACTCGCGGGCGATGGCGTCGCCGCTGGCCTCCGGGAGCTCGGCGGTGTCGACCGCCTCCTCGAGCGAGCGCACGTACGCCGCGATCTCGTCGTCCTCGCCGGCGAGCTCGTCGACGCCGATCTGCCAGGCCTTGGACTCCTCGGGCAGGTCGCCGAGCGGCACGGGGACGTCGAGCAGGTCCTCGATGCGGCCGAGCAGGGCGAGCGTCGCCTTGGGGCACGGCGGCTGGGCAACGTAGTGGGGGACCGCCGCCCAGAGCGAGACGGCCGGGATCCCCGCGGTGGCGCAGGCGTCCTGCAGGACCCCGACGATGCCGGTCGGCCCCTCGTACGTCGACGGCTCGTAGCCCATGCGCAGCGCGATGTCGGGGTCGCTCGAGGTGCCGCTCACCGGGACCGGGCGGGTGTGCGGGGTGTCGGCCAGCAGGGCGCCGAGGGTCACGACCATCTCGACGCCGAGGTCGCGGGCCGCGCCGAGCAGCTCGGCGGTGAAGGTGCGCCAGCGCATCGACGGCTCGATGCCGTGCACGAGCACGACGTCGCGCGTAGCGAGCGGGATCCTGGCCACCGAGAGCCGCGTGGACGGCCACACGATCTGCCGCTTGCCGTCCTCGATGACGACCTCGGGCCGGTTCACCTGGAAGTCGTAGTAGTCCTCGGGATCGATCTCCGCGACCTGCGTGGCGCCCCAGACCTCCTCGAGGTGCAGCACCGCGCCGCTGGCGGCGTCGCCGGCGTCGTTCCAGCCCTCGAAGGCGCACAGCATGACGGGGTTGACGAGATCGGGCAGCGACTCGGGCAGTCCCTCGAACTCGATCACCGGCGCGCCTCGCTTCCGCGTCGAACGGCCCCCGTCGGCGGGGTTCCGGCCAACCTACGCCCGTCGGCCGCCCGGTGCGCCACCGGCACGCGCCCAGCGCCCTCGGACCCACGTGCGGGCGCGCCGATAGGCTGACCTCACCATGACGCTCCACGACCCCGCCCGCGTGTCCGCCCTGCGAACGGCGCTCGCCACCCGCGTGGTGGTCGCCGACGGCGCGATGGGCACGATGCTCCAGGCGCACGACCTCAGCCTGGACGACTTCGAGGGCTACGAGGGGTGCAACGAGGTCCTCAACGCCACCCGTCCGGACGTGGTCCGTTCGGTCCACGACGCCTACTTCGCCGTCGGGGTCGACGCCGTCGAGACCAACACGTTCGGGGCCAACCTCGCCAACCTCGGCGAGTACGGCATCTCCGACCGGATCGAGGAGCTCGCGGAGCTCGGCGCACGGCACGCGCGCGAGGTCGCCGACGGCTACGCGACCCCGGACCGTCCGCGGTGGGTGCTCGGCTCGGTCGGCCCCGGAACCAAGCTGCCCACCTTCGGGCACGCGCCGTACGCCGCCCTGCGCGACGCCTACGAGGCCGAGGCCCGCGGGCTCATCGCCGGAGGCGCGGACGCGATCCTCGTGGAGACCGCGCAGGACCTCCTGCAGGCGAAGTCGGCGGTCGTCGGCGCCAAGCGCGCGATCGCCCACCACGGCGTCGACATCCCCGTGCTCGTCCAGGTGACCGTCGAGACCACGGGGACGATGCTCGTCGGGTCGGAGATCGGCGCGGCGCTCACCGCGCTCGAGCCGCTCGGCATCGACATGATCGGGCTCAACTGCGCCACCGGGCCGGCCGAGATGAGCGAGCACCTGCGCCACCTGGCGCGGCATGCCCAGATCGGCGTCTCGTGCATGCCCAACGCCGGCCTCCCGGTGCTCAAGGGCGACGGTGCGTGGTACCCGCTCACGCCCGAGGAGCTGGCCGCCGCGCACGACACCTTCACCCGCGAGTACGGCCTCGGCCTCGTCGGCGGCTGCTGCGGCACCACGCCCGAGCACCTGCGCCAGGTGGTCGAGCGCGTCGGCGGCCGCGACATCGGCGTACGCCGCCCCCGCACCGACCACGGCGCCTCGTCGATCTACATGCACGTGCCGTTCCGGCAGGACACGGCGTACCTCTCGATCGGGGAGCGCACCAACGCCAACGGCTCGAAGGCGTTCCGCGAGGCGATGCTCGAGCAGCGGTGGGACGACTGCGTCCGCATCGCCAAGGAGCAGATCAAGGACGGCGCCCACCTGCTCGACGTGTGCGTCGACTACGTCGGGCGCGACGGCGTCGCCGACATCCGCGAGATCGTCGGCAGGTTCGCCACGGCCTCGACGATCCCGCTCGTCATCGACTCGACCGAGCCGCCGGTCGTCGAGGCTGCGCTCGAGATGATCGGCGGGCGCGCCGTCGTGAACTCGGTGAACTACGAGGACGGCGACGGTCCCGGCTCGCGCATCCGGCAGATGATGCCGATCGTCAAGGAGCACGGCGCCGCCGTGGTCGCGCTGACCATCGACGAGGATGGCCAGGCCCGCACCGCGGAGTGGAAGGTGCGCGTGGCCGACCGCCTCGTGCGCGACCTCGTCGACACCTGGGGCATGGCGGTGCAGGACATCCTCGTGGACTGCCTGACCTTCCCGATCGCGACCGGCCAGGAGGAGACGCGCCGCGACGGCCTCGAGACCATCGAGGCGATCCGGGCGCTCAAGCGGATCCATCCCGAGGTGCAGACCACCCTGGGTGTCTCGAACGTGTCGTTCGGGCTCAACCCGGCCGCCCGCGTCGTGCTCAACTCCGTGTTCCTGCACGAGTGCGTCGAGGCCGGCCTCGACTCCGCGATCGTGCATGCCAGCAAGATCGTGCCGATGGCGCGGATCCCCGACGAGCAGCGCGAGGCCGCGCTCGACCTCGTCTACGACCGCCGCAGGTACGACGACGCGGGCGATCTCGTGCACGACCCGCTGGCCCGCTTCCTCGAGCTTTTCGAGGGCGTCGACGCGCAGGCGCTCGCCCAGGCGCGTGCGGACGAGCTCATGACGCTCCCGCTGTCCGAGCGGCTCCAGCGCCGCATCGTCGACGGCGAGCGCAAGGGCCTCGAGGCCGACCTCGACGAGGCGCTGCTGACCCGCCCGGCGCTCGAGATCGTCAACGACACCCTGCTCGAGGGCATGAAGACTGTCGGCGAGCTCTTCGGCCGCGGCGAGATGCAGCTGCCGTTCGTGCTGCAGAGCGCCGAGGTCATGAAGACGGCGGTGGCGTACCTCGAGCCGCACATGGAGCGCAGCGGCGACGAGGGCAAGGGCACGATCGTGCTGGCCACGGTCAAGGGCGACGTCCACGACATCGGCAAGAACCTGGTCGACATCATCCTGTCCAACAACGGCTACACGGTCGTCAACATCGGCATCAAGGTGCCCGTCAGCGAGATCATCGAGCAGGCCGAGCTCAACGCCGCCGACGCGATCGGCATGAGCGGCCTGCTCGTGAAGAGCACGATCGTGATGCGCGAGAACCTGCAGGAGATCAACCTCCGCGGCGTCGCGCAGAAGTACCCCGTGCTGCTCGGCGGGGCCGCGCTCACCCGCGCGTTCGTGGAGCAGGACCTCGCAGAGATCTACGAGGGCTCGGTGCGCTACGCCCGCGACGCCTTCGAGGGGTTGCGGCTCATGGACGCCGTCATGGCGGTCAAGCGGGGCGAGCCGGGCGCGGAGCTGCCCGCGCTACGGGGCCGACGGGTCACGTCGTCCACCGTCCGGCCCGATGAGACGCCGGCCGAGCAGATGCCGGCGCGCTCGGACGTCGCCGTCGACAACACCGTGCCCGCGCCGCCGTTCTGGGGATCGCGCGTCGTGCGCGGCGTCCAGCTGAAGGACTACGTCAGCTACCTCGACGAGCGCGCGACGTTCCTCGGCCAGTGGGGGCTCAAGCCAGGCCGCGGCGAGGCGGGCGCGTCGTACGACGAGCTCGTCGAGACCGAGGGGCGCCCCCGTCTGCGCATGTGGCTCGACCGCCTCCACACCGACCAGCTGCTCGAGGCCGCGGTGGTCTACGGCTACTTCCCGTGCTGGTCGGAGGGCGACGACCTCGTGATCGCCCATCACGAAGGGCCCCTCGCGGGGCAGGAGCGGGTGCGCCTGACGTTCCCGCGCCAGCGCCGGGACCGCCACCTGTGCCTCGCGGACTTCTTCCGCCCCAAGGACTCCGGGCAGACCGACGTCATCGCCTTCCACGTGGTGACGATGGGCAACCGCGTGTCGGAGGCCACGGCGAAGCTGTTCAGCGAGAACGCCTACCGCGACTACCTCGAGCTGCACGGCCTCTCGGTGCAGCTGACCGAGGCGCTGGCGGAGATGTGGCATGCCCGGGTGCGCACCGAGCTCGGCTTCGACGCCGAGGACGACCCCGACATGGACGCCCTCATCGCCAAGCAGGGCTACCGCGGGTCGCGCTACTCGTTCGGCTACCCGGCGTGCCCCGATGTCGAGATGCAGGCGGTGCTCGTCGACCTGCTCGAGCCCGGACGCATCGGCGTCGAGCTGTCGGAGGAGTTCCAGCTGCACCCGGAGCAGTCGACGTCGGCGCTGATCGTGCACCACCCCGAAGCCAAGTACTTCAACGCCACATGAGCCGCCCGCTGCCCGACGCCGTCCTGTTCGACATGGACGGCACGCTCGTGATGACCGAGGAGCTCTGGTACGACGCCGAGGCGCAGATCATGACCTCGCTCGACGTCGAGTGGGGACCGGAGCACCAGGCCGAGCTCGTGGGCGGGCCGCTCGAGGCGGCCGTCGACTACATGGTCCGGCACACCGGCGGCGCGCTGGACCACGAGGCGATGATGGGCCGCCTGCTCGACACGATGGAGAACAACCTCCGGACGCGTCCCGTGGAGTGGTGCCCGGGCGCCCGCGAGCTGCTGCTGGCGCTCGAGGACGCCGGCGTGCCGTGCGCGCTGGTGTCGGCGTCCTGGCGGCGGCTCGTGGAGGCGGTCCACGACGCCGTGCTGCACGAGGTGGGCCACGAGATGTTCGCGACCTCGGTGGCCGGCGACGAGGGGGAGCGCACCAAGCCCTTCCCGGACCCGTACCTGCTGGCCGCCGAGCGGATGGGCGTCGACATCGAGCGCTGCGTGGTGCTTGAGGACTCGCACACCGGCGTGGCCGCCGGCGTCGCGAGTGGCGCCCTGGTGGTCGCCGTGCCGTCGCTCGTGCCGATCGAGGGCACCGAGGGCCTGCACGTGGTCGAGTCGCTCGAGCAGGTCACCCCCGACCTGCTCGGCCGGTGGTCGTACGACTGGAGCCCCCGGGACTGACCTACTCCGTCGCGATGGCGCGCAGCACGTCGAGCCGGCTCGCGGTGATCGACGGCCATAGGGCGGCGACGAAGCCGCCCACGACGGCCAGCGCGAGGAACCAGCCGATCTGCCCGCCCGGGATGGCCAGCTGGGTGATGCCCTGGGGCTCGAGCACCTTCTGCAGCAGCGATCCGTAGACGACGCCGAGCACGACGCCGAGCGCCGCGCCGAACACCGAGATCATCACGGCCTCGAGCACCACCATCCGGCGCACCTGGGGCCGGGACGTGCCGACCGCCCGCAGCAGCCCCACCTCGCGCCTCCGCTCGTGGACGGACAGCGCGAGCGTGTTGACGATCCCGATGAACGCGACGATCACGGCGAGCGCGAGCAGCGCGTAGATGAAGCCGAAAACGCGGTCGAACTGGCTGTCGATCTGCTCCTTCAGGCTCGCCTGGTCCTGCAGCGCGACGGTGGGGAACGCCTCGAGCTCGCCCTCGAGCGTGGTGCGCAGCGACTCGAGGTCGGTGCCGTCGTCCGCGCGGACGTACACCGCGGAGTCGAGCTCGCGCGCGCCGATCGACTGGAGCGTGCCCAGGCTCGTGATCCATCCCTGGTACGGGCCGGCGGCGGTGTAGATGCCGCGCACCGTGAGCTGCGACTCGCCGTTGACGAACCGGGCGTCCACGGTCTGCCCGACCGCAAGGCCGAGGTCCTTGGCCGTGGTGTCGTCGACGATCGCCTGGCCGAGCGCGAGCGAGGGGATCGCCGAGCCCGCCTGCATCTGCAGGTCGACGGCATCGGTGATCTTGTCGATGTCGACGCCGGTGAGCGCCGTGCGGTCGCCCTTCACCTCGATCGGCACCTGGCGCACGTAGGTCACGGTGCGGGCGCCGGGGGTGTCCTTGACGGCCTCGTACACGTCGGGCGAGAACGGCTGGAACTTCACGCCGAAGACCACGAAGTCGGCGCCGATCGTGTCGTCGATGACCGCCGACACCGATGCCTTGGTCGAGGAGGCGATCACGCCGATGGCGCTCATCAGCGCCAGGCCGATGGCCAGGGCGCTGGCGGTCGCGGCGGTGCGGCGCGGGTTGCGCCGCCCGTTCTCCCGCGCGAGGCGCCCGACCGTGGAGCCGGCGAACGGCGCGGCCAGCACCACGAGGACGGCGCGGCCGATCATCGGGGCGAGCGCGATCACGGCGACGAGGCCGCAGAGCGCCGAGACCCCGACCAGGCTGGCCGCGCGCTCGGCGTCGTCCGTCGTGCGCAGACCCCACCAGGCCGTGCCGACGGCCGCGAGCAGCAGCACCGCGCCGATGGCGGTGCGCACGCGCAGGGACCGCACGGGGAGCGTGATCTCGTCGCGCATGGCCGCGACCGGCGGCACGACCCCGGCGCGGCGGGCAGGCACGTACGCCGAGATCAGCGTGACCACGAGCCCCACGACCAGGGAGACGACGATCGTGCGGGGCTCGATGACGAGCGGGCCAGCGGGCAGGTCCGCTCCGAACCCCTTGAGCAGCAGGCGCAGGCCCTGGCTGACCAGGATCCCGCCGAGCACGCCGAGCACCGCGGCGAGCAGGCCGAGGACGGCGGCCTCGGCGAGCACGGACCGGCGTACCTGGCCCCGGCTCGCTCCGACGGCGCGCAGCAGCGCGAGCTCGCGGGTGCGCTGGGCCACCAGCATCGAGAACGTGTTGAAGATGAGGAAGACCGCGACGAACAGGGCGATGAACGCGAAGGCCAGCAGGAACGTGTTGATGAACTGGAACGCCGTGGACAGCCGCTCGGCGATGTCGGCGCTGCGCTGGGCGCCCGTCTGGGTCTTGGTCCCCTTCGGCAGCACCTTCTGGATGCTGGCGGCCAGCGCGTCCTGCGACACCCCGGGCTCGGCGCGCACAGAGATGCCGGTGACGCGGTCCGGCAGGCCGATCATGAGCTTCTGGGCCGTCGGAAGGTCGAAGACGGCGAGCGTGCTGCCGTCGCTGCCCGAGATGCCCCGGGTGACGATGCCGACCACCGTGAGCTCGACGAGGCCTCCCGCGGGGGTGTCGATCTTCACGGGATCGCCGATCCCGACCTTCGCCGCCGTCGCGGTCGACTCGAGCAGTGCGACCTCGCCGGGTCCGGCCGGCGCACGCCCGGCGGCCACCGTCAGCGCCGAGATCGCAGGGTCGTCGACGAAGGTGCTCCCGCGGGCGGGGGGTCCGTTCTCCCCGACGACCTTGCCGTCCGAGCCGATGACGATCGCGCCGTCGGAGCCGACGGTGCCGTACGCAGCCGCGACGCCGTCCACCTGGGCGACGGACGCGACGAGCGACTCCGGCATCGTCGGCGCCTGGTCCAGGCCCCCGGCGGCGCCGCCGCCCCCGCCGCCCGCGGGCACCCCTGTGTCGATCGAGATCGTGACATCGGGCTGCGGTGCGGCGAACAGCGCGTCGAAGGACCGCTTCAGCGAGTCGGTGAAGATGTAGGTGCCCGCGACGAACGCGACGCCGACGACGACGGCGAGCAGTGTGAGGGAGAGCCGGAGCTTGTGCTGCAGCAGGGAGCGGAGGGCGGCGCGCAGCACGTGGTCAGCTCCGCGCCTGCTCGAAGGCCTTCATCCGCTCGAGCACGCGATCGGCCGACGGGTCGAGCATCTCGTCGACGATCCGGCCATCGGCGAGGAACAGGACCCGGTCGGCGTACGACGCCGCGCCCGGGTCGTGGGTGACCATCACGATGGTCTGGCCGAACTCGTCCACGCTGCGGCGCAGGAACCCGAGGACCTCGGCCCCTGACCGGGAGTCGAGGTTGCCGGTGGGCTCGTCGGCGAACACGATCGTCGGGCGGCTCGCCAGGGCGCGGGCGCAGGCCACCCGCTGCTGCTGGCCGCCGGAGAGCTCGCTCGGACGGTGGGTGAGGCGGTCGCGCAGCCCGACCGTGTCGATGACGGTGTCGAGCCACTGCTGGTCGGCCTTGCGCCCGGCGATGTCGAGGGGGAGCGTGATGTTCTCGAGCGCCGTGAGTGTCGGGATCAGGTTGAACGCCTGGAACACGAAGCCGACGGAGTCGCGCCGCAGCTGGGTGAGCGCCTTGTCGGACAGGCCCGACACCTCGGTGTCGCCGATCCAGACCTGACCGGCGCTGATGGAGTCGAGGCCCGCGAGGCAGTGCATGAGCGTGCTCTTGCCCGAGCCGGACGGCCCCATGATCGCGGTGAACCTGCCGGCCTCGATCTCGACGTCGACGGCGTCGAGCGCGGTCACCTGGGTGTCGCCGGAGCCGTAGATCTTGGACAGGGCGGTGGCGCGGGCGGCGGCTGTGGTCGTGGGCACGTGATCACGCTAACCCGAGGCCCGTCGCGGCGCGCCGCCACTGTCCACACCCGCCCGTGCCGCCTCAGCCCTGCGGCACCTCGGGCACGGGGAGGACGGGCAGGGGCGGCGGGGTGCCGCCGAAGGCGGGGCACAGGGCCTGGTGGTCGCACCAGTCGCACAGGCGCGACGGGTTCGGACGCCAGTCGCCGGTCTCCTGCGCCAGCTGGATCGCGCGCCAGAGGGCCGTGATCTTGCGCTCGGTCGCGCGCAGGTCCGCCTCGTCCGGCTCGTAGCGCAGGATCTGCTCGTTCCCCAGGTAGAGCAGCTGCAGGAGCCGGGGGACCGTGCCGGTGGCCCGCCAGAGCACGAGGGCGTAGAAGCGCATCTGGAACAGCGCCTTCTGCTCGTAGCCCTCGCCGGGAGCCTTCCCGGTCTTGTAGTCGACGACGCGGGTGTCGCCGGCCGCGTTGCGGTCGAGCCGGTCGACGAACCCGCGCAGGACGAGGCCGTCGTCGAGGGTCGTCTCCACCCGCAGCTCGCGCTCGGCCGGCTCGAGCCGGGACGGGTCCTCGAGGCGGAAGTACGTCTCGAGCAGGGGGACGGCCGAGGCGAGCCACTGCTCGGCCTCCTCCGCGGACTCGAACAGCTCGGTGGCCGCGGCCTCGTCCTGCTCGCGCACCGTGTCCCAGGCCGAGGGGAGCATCGACGCGGCCTGGTCCAGCGTGCGCTCCGCCGGCGGCAGGTCGAAGAGGTCCTCGAGCACCTGGTGGACGACCGTGCCGCGCACGGCCTCGCGGCTCGGCTTCTGAGGCAGGCGGTCGATGACGCGGAACCGGTAGAGCAGCGGGCAGGTCATGAAGTCGCTGGCCCGCGACGGGGACAGCGAGGACGACCGCGGGGCGGACTCCTCCCACGCCTCGCCCGGGTCGGCGAGGGGGGCGACGGGGGAGTCGGACGGGCTCGTGCTCATGGCACGACAGTAGGGGCCGGGTCCGACGGCGCCGAGGCGGTCGGGCGCGGCGCGCCGCCCCGAGCGGGGGACGTGGGCGGGCCGCCCGGCCGGTGGCCGCTTACGGTGGGGCGGTGAGCGAGCAGCAGGCGGCCTCGGCAGCAGAACGACGCCGCGGCGGCGGCCTGGCGTTCCGGCTCGGCGGCATCCCCGTCTCCATGCCGTGGAGCGGCCTGCTCGGCATCGGGATCATCGCCTGGTTCTGGCACGACGCCCTCGGCGCGGACCGCTCCCAGCCGCTGGAGGTGCTGGTCCTCGCCCTCACGTTCTCCGTGCTGTTCTACCTGTCGATCCTCGGGCACGAGCTCGGCCACGCGTGGTCGGCCCGCCTGTTCGGCTACCCGGTGCACAGCATCACGCTGTGGGTGTTCGGCGGGTACACGTCGTTCGAGCGGCGGATCTCCTCCGCCTGGCGGGACGGCGTCATCTCCGCCTCCGGGCCGGTGTCGTCGGTCCTCATCGGCGTCCTGTGGTGGGTCCTGGCCCGGTCCCCGTTCGCCACCGACCCCCGGGTCGAGGGCGTCGCCCTCGCGCTCGCCGTGTCGAACGTCTTCCTCGGCATCTGGAACGCCCTCCCCGGCCTCCCGCTCGACGGCGGCAGCGTGCTGCGCAGCGTGATCTGGGGCGTCACCGGCGACGAGCACCGGGCCACGGTGATCGCCGCGTGGGCCGGCCGGGTGGTGGCCGTCGGCGTGTTCTTCGTGCCGCTGGCCTTCCTGTGGTCGCGGGGGCAGCAGCCCGACCTCTTCTCGTTCGTGTTCAGCGGGCTGATCGCGGCGTACCTCTTCGCCGGCGCCTCGGACGCGCTCAAGCGGGCGCGCCTCATGTCCCGGGTGCCCGCTCTGCAGGCACGGGCCCTGGTGCGGCCGGCCGTTGTCGTGCCGCACGACCTTCCGCTGTCGGAGGCGCTGCGGCGGCTGGAGGAGGCCGGCGCGCGGGCCGTGGCGGTGGCCGACAGCAGCGGGCATGTCATGGCCGTGGCCCAGGAGGATGCGGTGTCGGCCGTGCCGCTCGAGCGCCGTCCGTGGGTCCCCGTGTCGTCCGTGGCGGCCACCCTCGACCCGTCGGCCCGGTTGCACGTCGCCCTCGGCGGAGACCTCCTGCTGCGGGCGATGCAGGACGTGCCGGCCAACGACTACGCCGTCCACGACGACACCGGGACCGTCGTGGGGATCCTCACGACCAAGGACGTCGAGAAGGCCCTGGGCGTCTGACGCGTGGTCGGGGGCACCTGCGCGGCGGCCTATCCTTGCCGACCGTGACCGACAGCAGCGCGCCCACCGGCGCCGACAACCGCCGAGGCCCGCTGCGCGAGGGCGAGCGCGTGCAGCTCACCGACCCCAAGAAGCGGATGCACACGATCACGCTGGGCGCGGGCAAGGAGTTCCACACCGCCAAGGGCGCGATCAAGCACGACGCCCTCATCGGCGGCCCCGAGGGCGTCGTGGTCACCTCGACCCAGGGCGTGCCCTACCTCGCGCTGCGGCCGATGCTGTCCGACTTCGTGCTGTCGATGGCCCGCGGCGCGACGATCGTCTACCCGAAGGACGCGGCGGCCATCGTCGGCCTCGCCGACATCTACCCGGGCGCCCGCGTCATCGAGGCGGGAGTCGGCTCCGGCGCGCTGTCGATCTCGCTGCTGCGCGCGGTCGGCGACCAGGGCGGGCTGTCGTCGTACGAGCGCCGGCAGGACTTCGCCGACGTCGCGAAGGCGAACGTCGAGACCTTCTTCGGCTCCGAGCACCCTGCCTGGTCGCTCACCGTGGGCGACCTGGTGCCGACCCTGCGCGCGCGCATGGCCGAGGGCGTCGACACCGGCGTCGACCGCGTCGTGCTCGACATGCTCGCCCCCTGGGACTGCGTCGAGGTGGCGGCCGAGGCGCTCACGCCCGGCGGCGTCCTCGTCGTGTACGTCGCGACCACCACCCAGCTGTCGCGCACGGTGGAGACGCTGCGCACGGACGGCCGCTGGACCGAGCCGTACGCCCAGGAGCTCCTCCTGCGCACCTGGCACCTCGAGGGCCTCGCCGTACGCCCCGACCACACGATGAACGGCCACACCGGGTTCCTCATCCGCACCCGGCGGCTCGCGGACGGCACCGTCCTGCCGCCCCGGCGCACCCGCCCCGCCAAGGGCGCCTACGGCGAGGACTACGAGCTCCCCACCACCTGAGCGTTCCTGATGAAGGCGACCTTCATCCAGAACGGGTCGGTGGAGCTGCGAATCCGTCGTTTCCCACGGGCTGAATCCGCGGGAAACGACGGATTCGCAGCCGGATGAGGGTGAACGCCGGATCAGCGGACGCCGGCGAGGGCCCGCGCGATCCGGGCCACGACGAGCATCGGCGTTCGCCACAACTCGTCCGAGGTCCAGCGCACGATCACCCACCCAGCCCGCCGGAGGGCGTCCTCACGGAGCTTCTCGGCTCGGACGTCGGCGAGAGTCTCGTACTTCACCCACCCGTCGGCCTCGCCGATGACCCGATGCCTCCGCCAGAGGAAGTCGACCCTCCACAGGCGTCCCTCGTCGTCGGGGACCCACTGCTGCAGCTCGGGTAGCGGCAGTCGCGAATCGAGCATGACCCCGCGGGACGCGGACTCCAGTGGGGACTCGGCCCGGAGGTCCGCGAGACCCAGCGCGCGGGACAGCGCGGCCGTGCCTCGGACCCTGCCCAGTCGGCTGCAGGCCGCCCGGACCTCGTCGATCCCGGCCCGGGCGGCAGCCGCGTCGAGGAGCACCAGGGCCTCGGGCAGCGGCCGGCCTAGTGCGAGGTCGAGCGCGGTCCGCGCCAAGGTCGTGCAGCGGACGCCGTCAACCACGGTGACGTCATCGGCAGCGAGCCGACCCGAGACCACCCGGAGGCCGCGCTGGTGCCCTCCGCTGCGGGCGGCGGTGACGATCACGTCCTCCGATGCGGGCGGACCCGGCAGCGGCCGCGGCAGGCGATGGACTGAACCGGCGGTCTCGTGGCTCGCGGCCGCCGAGGCGTGCAGCCGGAGCAGGACCGCCAGGGCGCGCCGGCGCACCGCCGTGTACTCGTCCATGGGGCCGTCGGCCGGCACCGCGACCACGCCGTCGCGCAGCCGTTCCAGCGTGCCAGCGCGGAGCGCGGCACGGATGGCCCCCTCGGTGATGCCGGCCGAGTGCAGTGCGGCGGTGGTGGTCGGGTCCGTGCCCGAAAGCGCGCGGACGGCTGCGGCGGTGTGGTGAGGACGGTCTATGGCTGGCACCGGGGGAGCGTGGCGGGGACGGCCGCCGCCGCGCAGACGTCGTCCACAGGATGCCTCGGTCCCGTTGGATCTGCGAATCCGTCGTTTCCCGGGCTCCGGAAGCCCCGGAAACGACGGATTCGCAGACCAACCCCCGGGTTCTGCATGAAGGTCGCCTTCATCGGTACGCCGGGGCGGAATCCGGACGGCGGGGTGTTACGGGTTCGTTGCGACGCGCGGCGAGGGGCTCAGCGCGCGCGCAGAAGCCGCCGACGTAGGTAGGGTCGAGAAACGGCCCAGCCGCGGCGGACCCCGCCGGGGCGGACGCACGGGAGGTGAGCACCGTGACGTACTCCGACGAGCGCGCGCCGGATCCGCGCGTCGCACAGCTCCAGGCCGAGCTCGCGGCGGCGTCCGCGCAGAACCAGCGCCTGGTCTCGACCCTGAAGGACGCCCGCGACCAGATCGTGGCGCTCAAGGGGGAGGTCGACCGGCTCGCCGAGCCGCCGAACGGGTACGGCGTGTTCCTCGAGGCCTTCGACGACGGAACGCTCGACGTGTTCACCTCGGGCCGCAAGATGCGCGTCGTCGCGAGCCCCGACGTCGAGGTCGCGGACCTCCGCCCGGGCCAGGAGGTCCAGCTCAACGAGGCGCTCAACGTCGTCGCCGTCCGGGAGTACGAGCGGCACGGCGAGATCGTGATGCTCAAGGAGATCCTCGAGGACGGCATGCGCGCCCTCGTCATCGGCCACACCGACGAGGAGCGTGTCGTGCGCCTCGCCGAGCCCCTGCGCGGCACGCACATCCGCGCGGGCGACTCGCTGCTGCTCGAGCCGCGCTCGCAGTACGTGTTCGAGAAGATCCCCAAGGCCGAGGTCGAGGAGCTCGTCCTCGAAGAGGTGCCCGACATCGACTACCGCGACATCGGCGGACTGTCGGCGCAGATCGAGGAGATCCGTGACGCCGTGGAGCTCCCGTACCTCCACGCCGATCTGTTCCGCGAGCACAAGCTCAAGCCGCCGAAGGGGATCCTGCTGTACGGGCCGCCAGGCTGCGGCAAGACGCTGATCGCCAAGGCGGTGGCGAACTCGCTGGCCAAGAAGGTCGCCGAGGTCGAGGGCCGGCCCGAGGGCCGCTCGTTCTTCCTCAACATCAAGGGCCCGGAGCTGCTCAACAAGTACGTCGGCGAGACCGAGCGGCACATCCGGCTCGTGTTCCAGCGCGCCCGCGAGAAGGCGTCGGAGGGCATGCCGGTCATCGTGTTCTTCGACGAGATGGACTCGCTCTTCCGCACCCGCGGCACCGGCGTGTCCAGCGACGTCGAGAACACGATCGTCCCGCAGCTGCTCAGCGAGATCGACGGCGTCGAGGGCCTCGAGAACGTCATCGTGATCGGCGCGTCGAACCGCGAGGACATGATCGACCCCGCGATCCTGCGCCCCGGCCGCCTCGACGTGAAGATCAAGATCGAGCGTCCGGACGCGCAGGGCGCCGGCGACATCTTCAGCAAGTACCTGACGCCCGACCTGCCGCTGCACCCCGACGACCTCGCCGAGCACGGCGGCGACCCCGTCGCGACGTGCCAGGGGATGATCCAGCGCGCCGTCGAGCGGATGTACACCGAGAGCGACGAGAACCGCTTCCTCGAGGTGACCTACGCCAACGGCGACAAGGAGGTCCTGTACTTCAAGGACTTCAACAGCGGCGCGATGATCGAGAACATCGTCGCCCGAGCCAAGAAGATGGCGATCAAGGACTTCCTCGAGACCGGCCAGCGCGGCATCCGCGTGCAGCACATGCTCGCGGCGTGCGTCGACGAGTTCCGCGAGAACGAGGATCTCCCCAACACCACCAACCCCGACGACTGGGCGCGCATCTCCGGCAAGAAGGGCGAGCGCATCGTCTTCATCCGCACGCTCATCCAGGGCAAGCAGGGCACCGAGGCCGGCCGGTCGATCGACACGGTGGCCAACACCGGCCAGTACCTCTAGGAGCGCTGCGGTGAGCGTCCATCGCGTGATGGGCATCGAGACCGAGTACGGCGTCTCGGTGCCCGGGCACCCGCACGTCAACGCGATGACGACGAGCTCGCAGGTGGTCACGTCGTACGCCGCGTCCGTCGTGCGGGGCGCCCGCGCCCGATGGGACTACGACGAGGAGCACCCGCTGCGCGACGCGCGCGGCTTCGACATGAGCCGGGCGGAGGCCGACCCGACCCAGCTCACGGACGACGACCTCGGGCTGGCCAACGTCATCCTCACCAACGGGGGCCGGCTGTATGTCGACCATGCCCACCCGGAGTACTCCAGCCCCGAGGTCACCAACCCGCGCGACGGCGTGATCTGGGACAAGGCGGGGGAGCGGATCATGGCGCGCGCCACCGACCTCGTGCGCGCGATCCCCGGCGCGCAGCCGGTGAACCTCTATAAGAACAACACCGACAACAAGGGCGCGTCGTACGGCACCCACGAGAACTACCTCATGGCCCGCGCCACGCCCTTCGCGGAGATCGTCCGGCACCTGACGCCGTTCTTCGTCACGCGGCAGGTCGTGACCGGAGCCGGCCGCGTCGGCATCGGCCAGGACGGCCGCACCCAGGGGTTCCAGCTGTCCCAGCGCGCCGACTTCTTCGAGGTGGAGGTCGGCCTCGAGACCACGCTCAAGCGGCCGATCATCAATACCCGCGACGAGCCCCACGCCGACCCGGAGAAGTACCGCCGCCTGCACGTCATCGTGGGCGACGCCAACCTCGCCGAGGTCTCGACGTACCTCAAGCTCGGCACCACCGCCCTTGTGCTGTCGATGCTCGAGGCGGGCGCGCTCGACCTCGATGGGGCGCTCGAGGACCCGGTGCGGGAGATGCACCTCGTGTCGCACGACCCGACGCTGCAGCACCGGATGCGGCTGCGCTCCGGTCGGACGATCACCGCCCTGCAGATGCAGCGCGAGTTCCTCGAGCAGGCCCGCAAGCACGTGGAGAACACGCTCGGCGCCGACGTCGACGCCCAGACGGCCGATGTGCTCGACCGGTGGGAGGGCGTCCTGGACCGCCTCGACACCGACCCGATGAGCCTCGCGTCCGAGCTCGACTGGGTGGCCAAGCTCGCGGTGCTCGAGGGCTACCGCTCCCGCGACCGCATCGACTGGGACCACGCCCGGCTGCACCTCGTCGACCTGCAGTACAGCGACGTGCGGCCCGACAAGGGCCTTGCCCAGCGGCTGCAGCTGCGGGGGAACCTCGTGCGCATCACCACCGACGCCGAGGTCGAGGCCGCGATCACCAGCCCGCCGCCCGACACCCGCGCCTGGTTCCGCGGCGAGTGCATGCGCCGGTACGCCGACCATGTCGCCGCCGCGTCGTGGGACTCGGTCATCTTCGACGTCCCGGGGCGCGAGTCGCTGCAGCGCGTGCCCACGCTCGAGCCGACCCGCGGCACCCGCGCCCATGTGGGGGAGCTCCTCGACGCGAGCCCCAGCGCCGCCGACCTGCTGCGCGCCCTCAACACCTGACCTGCGGCGCGCCCGGTACCAGGCGGCGTGCGGGCGCGGGCGTGTATAGGGTCGAGACCAGCCCCGGCGGCGGACGTCGGGCTCACCTCGTGGAGGCGACCATGCCCACCCGGGACACCGGCGAGCACGCGCAGAAGAGCCGCTCGGACGCCGACGTCGACCAGGTCGAGGAGACCACAGCGGCGGCGAGCGACCTGGCCGAGCGCAAGGAAGCGCTCGACGCCGACATCGACGCGATCCTCGAGGACATCGACGAGGCGCTCGAGACCAACGCCGAGGAGTTCGTCCGCGGCTTCGTCCAGAAGGGCGGACAGTGACCTCAGCGCAGCAGGGCCGCTTCGGGGGCACCCTGTCGTCCGCGTTCACCGCGACCGGCTCGTCCTCCTTCGCCGAGTTCCTTGCCACCCACGACCCGACCCTGCTGCCCGGCGGCCGAACGCTCCCGGCCGGGTCGGTCCCCGAGGCGGTGCACGGCACCACGATCGTCGCGCTGACCTTCGCAGGCGGCGTCGTGATGGCGGGGGACCGCCGCGCCACGATGGGGAACCTCATCGCGCAGAAGGACATCGAGAAGGTGTTCCCCGCCGATGAGTCGAGCTGCGTCGGAATCGCGGGCACCGCCGGGCTCGCCGTCGAGATGGTCAAGCTCTTCCAGGTCGAGCTCGAGCACTACGAGAAGATCGAGGGCGCGCAGCTCTCGGTCGACGGCAAGGCGAACCGCCTCGCCACGCTCATCCGCGGCAACCTCGGCATGGCGATGCAGGGCCTCGCGGTCGTGCCGATGTTCGCCGGGTACGACGCCGAGACCGGCGGCGGCCGCATCTTCAGCTACGACGTCACCGGCGGCAGGTACGAGGAGCACCGCCACCACAGCGTGGGCTCCGGCTCGCTGTTCGCCCGCGGCGCGCTCAAGAAGCTGTGGCGCGAGGACCTGTCCTCCGACGACGCGGTCCGGGTGGCGGTCGAGAGCCTGTACGACGCCGCGGACGACGACTCCGCCACCGGTGGCCCGGACCTCGCGCGCGGCATCTTCCCGGTCGTGTCGGTGGTCGACGCCGACGGCTACCGGCGGCTGGCCGAGGACGAGCTCGACCCGGTCGTCCGCTCGGTGGTGAGCGCGCGCCAGTCGCGGCCCGACGGCCCTCGCGCGCCGCTGACGGGAGGGGAGTGAGCAGATGAGCGTCCCGTTCTACGTCTCGCCCGAGCAGGTCATCAAGGACAAGGCCGACTACGCGCGCAAGGGCATTGCCCGCGGACGCAGCGTGATCGTGCTCCAGTACGCCGACGGCCTGCTGTTCGTCGCCGAGAACCGCTCCCGCGCGCTGCACAAGATCTCCGAGATCTACGACCGCATCGCGTTCGCCGCGGTCGGCAAGTACAACGAGTTCGAGAACCTGCGCGTCGCGGGCGTGCGCCTGGCCGACCTTCGCGGCTACTCGTACGACCGGCGCGACGTCACGGGGCGCAGCCTCGCCAACGCCTACGCCCAGACCCTCGGCACGATCTTCACCGAGACGCAGAAGCCGTACGAGGTGGAGATCGTCGTCGCCGAGATCGGCGAGACGGTGCACGACGACCAGCTCTACCGCCTCACCTTCGACGGCTCGGTGGGCGACGAGCACGGCTTCGTCGCGATGGGCGGCTCCGCCGACCAGATCACCGCGGCCCTGCGCGAGCGGTGGAGCGAGGGGATGTCGCTGCAGGACTCGCTGCGCCTCGCCGTCGAGCTCCTGGGATCCGCACCGGTGAACGGGAACGGTGCGGAGGAGGCGCGCGTCCTCACCCCTGCCCAGCTCGAGGTCGCCGTGCTCGACCGGGCCCGTCCGCGTCGCAAGTTCCGGCGCATCACGGGCGCCCGGCTCGCGGACCTGCTCGGCGTCGACGACGACTCCGACGACGAACCGGCCGCCCCCGCGGGCGACCCGGTCTGACGAACCCGCGGGCCCCGCTCGCGCGCCGTCCTGCGGGATCGGCGTACGCGTGCCTAGGGTGAGGACGTGGACCGGCGGATCTTCGGGATCGAGACGGAGTACGGCGTCACGTGCACCTTCCGGGGGCAGCGGCGCCTCTCCCCGGACGAGGTCGCCCGCTACCTGTTCCGACGGGTCGTCTCGTGGGGCCGGTCGAGCAACGTCTTCCTGCGCAACGGCGCCCGGCTCTACCTCGACGTCGGAAGCCACCCCGAGTACGCGACGCCCGAGTGCGACTCGATCACCGAGCTCGTGACGCACGACAAGGCGGGCGAGCGCATCCTCGAGGGCCTCCTGGTCGACGCCGAGAAGCGGCTGCAGGAGGAGGGCATCGCCGGCGACGTCTACCTCTTCAAGAACAACACCGACTCGGCCGGCAACTCCTACGGCTGCCACGAGAACTACCTCGTCGGACGGCACGGCGAGTTCGCCCGGCTCGCCGACATGCTCATCCCGTTCCTGGTGTCCCGGCAGATCGTCGCGGGCGCGGGCAAGGTGCTGCAGACCCCGCGCGGCGCGGTCTACTGCGTGAGCCAGCGCGCGGAGCACATCTGGGAGGGCGTCTCGAGCGCCACCACCCGGTCGCGGCCGATCATCAACACCCGCGACGAGCCGCACGCGGACGCCGAGCGCTACCGCCGCCTGCACGTGATCGTCGGCGACTCGAACATGAGCGAGACGACCACCATGCTCAAGGTGGGCAGCACCGACCTCGTGCTGCGGATGCTCGAGCACGGCACGGTGCTGCGCGACATGACGCTGGAGAACCCCATCCGGGCGATCCGCGAGATCAGCCACGACCCGACTGGCCGCAAGACCGTGCGCCTCGCCAACGGCCGCGAGCTGTCGGCCCTGCAGATCCAGACCGAGTACCTCGAGCGGGCCACCGACTTCGCCGCCCGGCGCGGGCTCACCTCCGATCCCGCGAGCATCCACTCGCGCGTGCTCGACCTGTGGTCCCGGTCCGTGCGCGCGGTGGAGACGGGCGACCTCAGCCTCGTCGAGCGCGAGATCGACTGGGTGATCAAGTTGCGCCTTCTCGAGCGGTACATGGCCAAGCACGACCTGCCGCTGTCGAGCCCTCGAATCGCGCAGATGGACCTCGCCTATCACGACATCACGCGGAGCCGGGGCCTGTACTACCTGCTCGAGAAGCGCGGTGCGGTCGCACGGGTCAGCGGCGACCTCCCGATCTTCGAGGCCAAGACGCTGCCGCCGCAGACCACGCGCGCCAAGCTGCGCGGCGAGTTCATCAAGCGGGCCCAGGAGCGCAGGCGCGACTTCACCGTCGACTGGGTGCACCTCAAGCTCAACGACCAGGCGCAGCGCACGGTGCTGTGCAAGGACCCGTTCCGCGCCGTGGACGAGCGGGTGGAGAAGCTCATCGCGAGCATGTGAGCTCGCTGAGACTCCCGCGCGCGGGCGCTCCCGTGGTCGAGGGGCCCTCCCGGCCGGTTTAGGGTCGGGGATCATGAAGCGCTCCCGCGTCGTCGCCCCGGCCGCCCTCGCCCTGTCCACCGCCCTCGTGCTCACGGCCTGCGGCAGCTCGACGGGCAACCAGTCGGGCGCGGGGACGAGCTCGGCCCCGGCCGCGTCGAGCTCGGCCCCGAGCGAGACCGGCTTCGGCAGCGACCCGAGCGGCGTGGAGGTCACCGGCGGCTTCGGCGACACGCCGGTCGTCACCATCGGCGACGAGACCGCAGGCGTCACCCAGATGCAGGTCATCGACCTGGTCGAGGGCACCGGGGTCGCGGTGGAGCCGGGCGCCACGGTGCTCGCCAACTACGCGGGGTACGGCGCCACCACCAAGAAGCAGTTCGACTCGTCGTTCGATCGCGGCCAGCCGACGCCGTTCGGCCTCGACCAGGTCATCAAGGGCTGGACCGAGGGCATCCCCGGCATGAAGACCGGCGGCCGCCGCCTGCTCATCATCCCGGGCGACCTCGCCTACGGCGCCAACCCGCCGTCGAGCGACATCAAGCCGAACGAGGTGCTGGTCTTCGTCGTCGACCTCGTCAACTTCATCCAGCCCGGCGAGACCGAGCCCGTCAACCCGGTGCAGTAGGGGCCGCGGCGCAGGTCCTCCCGGTCGGCCCGCGCGGCCGCGTCCGCGGGGCTCTGGAGGGGACGGCGTCCCCGCCAGAGGCTCCCGGCGCGATAGGTTCGTCACCCCGACCGACCGAGGAGACACCATGGACAAGCCCGAGATCGAGTTCGTGGGCGACGAGGCCCCCACCGAGCTCGTGATCACCGACATCGTGGTCGGCGACGGCGCCGAGGCCACCCCCGGCGCGACCGTCGACGTGCACTACCTCGGCGTCGAGTTCGAGTCCCTCGAGGAGTTCGACTCCTCGTGGAGCCGGGGCGAGTCGGTCAACTTCCCCCTCAACCGCCTCATCGCCGGCTGGCAGGAGGGCATCCCCGGGATGAAGGTCGGCGGCCGCCGCCAGCTCGTGTGCCCGCCGCACCTGGCCTACGGCCCCGCAGGCGGGGGCCACCGCCTGTCGGGCAAGACGCTCGTGTTCGTGATCGACCTGCTCGGCGTCAGCTGACCTCCGGCCGCCCATCGCCGAGCACCGACGTACCCGGACCCGTGGGGGAGCCATGAGCCAGAAGGACCGCACCGAGCGCCTGCTCAACCTGCTGTTCGCGCTCATGGCCTCCTCGCGCCCGGTGCCCAAGAGCTTCCTGCGCGAGGCCGTGGACGCCTACCGGGCGAGCCCCTCGGACGAGGCGTTCGAGCGGATGTTCGAGCGCGACAAGGAGGAGCTCCGCTCGATGGGCGTGCCGATCCTCACCGTCGAGGGCTCGGACGGCTCCGGCGGCATCGAGGGCTACCGCGTCGCCGCGGCGGAGTACTCCCTGCCGGAGATCGAGCTCACGACCGACGAGCTCGCCGTGGTCGGCCTGGCGGCCCGGGTGTGGGAGCAGGCCAGCCTGGGCCCGGCCGCGCAGAACGCGCTGCGCAAGATCGAGGCGGCCGGCGGGACGATCATCGAGGGCCCCGTCGGCATCGAGACCCGCGTCAGCACCGCTGAGCCCGCGTTCCCCATGCTGCTCGAGGCCGTGCGCCTCCGGCGTGCGGTGGCCTTCGCCTATCGGCGGCCGTCCGACGCCGCGCCGGCAGACCGCACGGTGCAGCCGTGGGGCGTCACGTCGCGCCGCGGCCACTGGTACCTCGTCGGCCACGACGTCGACCGAGGGGCACCCCGCGTGTTCCGCCTGTCGCGCGTCGTCGGAGACGTGAAGCCGGTCGGCCCGGCCGGCGCCTACGCAGTCCCCGAGGGGGTCGACGTCGCCTCCCTGGTCGCGTCGGTGGCTCCTGAGCCCGGCTCGCAGGTGGCCGAGCTGCGGGTGGCGGCGGACCGTGCCCACGGCCTGCGCCGCCGCGCCACCGCCGTGGACCCGGGGGAGGGCACCGACCTCGTGCTCGTGCCGTTCTCCGACGACGAGGAGCTCGCCCGCGAGCTGGTCGGTCTCGGCCCCGACGTCGTGGTGGTCGCGCCCGCGACGCTGCGGGACGCCGTCGTCCGACGGCTGCGGGCGGCGGCGGGGGAGGTGCCGGCATGAGCGCGGCGACGAAGGCCGACAACACCGCGGCGGGCCGGCTGTCCCGGCTGCTCTCGCTCGTGCCGTGGCTCTCCGCCCACGAGGGCGTCACCATCCCTGAGGCCGCCGCGCACTTCGGCGTGAGCGAGAAGCAGCTCGTCGAGGATCTGAACCTCCTCATCTGCACCGGTCGCCCGGGGCACCAGCACCAGGAGCTGGTGGACATCCAGTTCTGGGACGAGGACGGCGTCATCACCGTGCTGGACCCCCAGACCATCGGGCGCCCGCTGCGGTTCTCCTCCGACGAGGCCGCCTCGCTGCTCGTCGCCCTGCGCCTCCTCGCCGCCGTCCCGGGGCCGCACGACCGCGACGCCATCGCCTCCGCCCAGGCCAAGCTCGAGGCGGCCGCCGGGGAGGCCCGCGCCGCGGCCGAAGGGGTCGTGGTCCAGGTCGACGCTGCCGCAGCGCCCGAGGTCGAGGCCGCCGTGCAGCGGGCCCTCGGCGACAGGCGGCGGCTGCACATCACGTACGTCGGGGCCCTCGACGACCGCACCGAGCGCGACGTCGACCCGCTGCGCGTGGTGGCGCTCGACGGCCGCGTCTACCTCGAGGGGTGGTGCCACCGCGCGGAGGCCATGCGCACGTTCCGGCTCGACCGGATCGTGGCCGCGACCGTGCTCGACGAGGCTGCCGAGGTGCCGGCGGACGCCGTGCCGCTCGACCTCGGCGCCGGTGTCCTGCGTCCGCAGGGCGGCTCGGCCACGCTCGTGCTCGGGCCGGGGGTGCGCTGGATCGCCGAGGAGTTCCCCGTCGACTCGGTGCAGGAGCGCGCGGACGGCCGCCTGACGGTCGTGCTGCCGGTCGCGGACGAGCGGTGGCTCGTGCGCCTGCTGCTCCGAACGGGTCCCGCCGTCGAGGTCGTCGACCGCCCCGACGTGGTCGAGCGGGTGCGGGCCGAGGCGGAGGCGGCGCTCGCGGCGTACCGCTCGTGACCGTCCTGTAGCGAACCGCGCACGGAAATGTCGCCCGATCGGGCTCAAGCCCGCCCGGTCGGCGTGCCGAATCCAGATCTGTCAGCCACACCAGGAGGGCTGAGAGACCGGGAGGAGGCTCCGATGGCCACCATCAAGGCGACCTGTCCTACCTGCGGTGACGTCGACCTCACCCCGCGCCAGGTGCACGTCCGCGTCGTCGAGGCGATCGAGGACGACCTGTCCCGCCGTACGTACACGTTCGGCTGCCCGCAGTGCCACGAGGACGTCGAGAAGGCCGCGGACGCCGAGGTCGTGCGCCTGCTGTCGACCGCCGGCGTCGACATCGAGCGCGTCCCGGTCCCGGCCGAGGCCCGCGAGCACCACGACGGCGCCCCGATCGGGTACGACGACGTGCTCGACATGGCGCTCTGGCTCGAGAGCACCGACGACCTCATGGCCGCGCTCACCGTGCGCTCCGGCCGCTAGGACCTGCCGAGAAGCACCGGAAGACTCCCCGCGCCCACCCCGGCCTGCTCGGCCGCTGGTGGGCGCTCGGGTTATCGTGGGTCAGGTCCCGGGCGAGCCGGGCACCTGATGGAGCGGTGAGGACGTCGCGATGGGTTTTCTGCGTGAGCCGGGCGTGTGGATCGTCATCCTCATCGTCATCCTGCTCTTCGGCGCCAAGCGCCTCCCCGACCTCGCCCGCGGCGTCGGCCGCTCGCTGCGCATCTTCAAGGCCGAGACCGAGGGCCTGCGCTCGGACGCCGAGCCGACCGCTGGCGCCGACGCGGCTCCGGCGGTGACCGCCGCGCCCGCGGCCCCGGCCGTCCCGCCCGCCCCCGCGGCCCCTCCCGCCGCGCCCGACGCCCCGCGCTACCTGGTCGACCCGGTCACGGGCGAGCAGATCCTCGCGCAGCCGGTGACCCCGCCGGCTGACGGCGCCCCGCGCGCCTGAGCACCCCCGTCCCGAAGAGGTCGTCGTGGTGGCGGAGGTGAGCCCGGACGCGGGTGCGTCCGCCCCGAGGCGGCGGCGCCGGCGCACCGCCAACCCGGACGGCGCGATGACGCTGTTCGAGCACCTCCGCGAGTTCCAGGTGCGGCTGTTCCGCGCCGTCTTCGGCATCCTGGCCGGCTGCGTGGTGGCCTTCGTCTTCTACGACCAGATCCTCGCGATCGTCCGCCGGCCGTTCGATCTCGTCCTCGCCCAGGCCGAGGCCCAGGGCAAGACGGTGGTGCTCGCCATCAACGGCGTGACCGAGGCGTTCACGGTCCAGCTGAAGATCGTGCTCGTCGCCGGTCTCGTGATCTCGCTGCCGATCTGGCTCTACCAGCTCTGGCGGTTCCTGGCCCCCGGGCTCAAGGGCAACGAGAAGAAGTGGGCGTACGGCTTCGTGCTCGCCGCCACCCCGCTGTTTCTGCTCGGGGCCGCGATCGCGTACCAGGCGATGGCACAGCTGCTCGAGCTGTTCCTGGGCTTCACGCCCGAGAACGTCGCGAACATCATCAACATCAACGACTACCTGACCTTCATCATCCAGATCCTGGTCTTCTTCGGGATCGGGATGCTGATCCCGCTCATCTTCGTGATGCTGAACTTCGCCGGGCTCCTGACCGCGCGCACGCTCGTGCGCAACTGGCGCTGGCTCGTCATCGGTATCCTGACCTTCGCCGCCGTCGCGACCCCCACGCCCGACCCCTTCACGATGCTCGCGGTCGCCGTGCCGTTCGCGGTGGTGACGGCCATCGCGGTCGCCATCACCTCGATCAACGACACCCGCCGCCGCCGGCGCGACAGGCGGCTGGCACCGGGGGAGTGGGCCGACGACGAGGCTTCGGCGATCGAGCCCGCGCCGGTCGATCCGGCCGATCTGCGGCCGAGCCGGCTCGACGACGATCTCCTGTAGGGTCCCCGGCTTTGGCCGCTGCTCTGCGCGGTACCTGCCCGCGGGGATAGAGTCCGGCGCCGTGGCCCTCCGCGTGCTCATGCTCGTCAACCCGACCTCGGGCAAGGGCCGGGCGTCCTCGGGCGCGCCGGCGGCCGAGGCCCGGCTTCGCGAGCGCGGCATCGAGGTCGTGCACATCCAGGGCGTCGACGCCGAGCACGCGGTGAGCAGCCTGCGCGAGGAGCTCGACGCCTCGCAGGCCGACGCCGTCGTCGCGTGCGGCGGCGACGGCACCGTGCACCTGGTGCTGCAGGTGGTCGCGGGCTCCGGCGTACCGATGGGGATCCTGCCGCTCGGGACGGGCAACGACTCCGCGAACCTGTTCGGCGTGCCGAAGGACCCGGTCGCGGCGGCCGACCTCGTGGCCGACTGCCTGCTGTCGGGCACGAGCCGCACGGTGGACGTCGGCCGCGCGGTGACCGCGGACGGCGTCGACCGGGTGTTCCTGGCGGTGCTGTCCAGCGGCTTCGACTCCATGGTCAACGAGCGCGCCAACACGATGACCTGGCCCACCGGGCAAGCCCGGTACCTGCGGGCGATCCTCGCCGAGCTGCGCTCCTTCAAGCCCGTGCCGTACCGCATGGTGATCGACGAGGGGCTCCCGGGCCAGCACGTGCACGAGGGCACCGGGATGCTCGTCGCCGTCGGCAACGGAACGCAGTACGGCGGCGGCATGAAGGTGTGCCCGGGCGCCCTCCCGGACGACGGGCTCCTGTCGATCACGTTCCTCGACGAGCTGCCCACCACGACGTTCCTGCGGGTGTTCCCGAGCGTCTACAAGGGCACCCACGTGACTCGGCCCGAGGTGCACGAGCACACCGGGGTCACGGTGAGCCTCGACGCGCCCGGCCAGGTCGCGTACGCCGACGGCGAACGCCTCGGGCCGCTGCCGGTCCAGGTCGGCGTGCAGCCCGGCGCCGTCCGGCTCCTGGTCCGCTGAACGCGGAGCGCCGACCCGCGAACCGGCCCGCCACGACGTAGGTTGGCGACATGGTCCCGCCCGTCGATCAGTCGCCGGCCGAGCGCTACGCGGCAGCGCGGGAGCGCGCCGAGCAGGAGCGCCCAGCGCTGCAGGAGTTCCGGGGACTCTACGACTTCGAGCTCGACGAGTTCCAGCTCGAGGCCTGCCGCGCGCTCGAGGACGGCTCCGGCGTCCTGGTCGCCGCGCCCACCGGCGCCGGCAAGACCATCGTGGGCGAGTTCGCCGTGCACCTCGCGCTCCGCTCGGGCACCAAGTGCTTCTACACCGCGCCGATCAAGGCCCTGTCGAACCAGAAGTACCACGACCTCGTCGCCCGCTACGGCGCGGACAAGGTCGGCCTCCTGACCGGCGACAACTCGGTCAACGGCGAGGCTCCCGTCGTCGTCATGACGACCGAGGTGCTGCGCAACATGATCTACGCCGGCTCGCACACTCTCACTGGCCTGTCGTACGTCGTCATGGACGAGGTGCACTACCTCGCCGACCGGTTCCGCGGCGCGGTGTGGGAGGAGGTGATCATCCACCTGCCCGAGCACGTGGCAGTGGTCGCGCTCTCTGCCACTGTCAGCAACGCCGAGGAGTTCGGCGAGTGGCTCTCGACCGTGCGGGGCGAGACCAGCATCGTGGTCGAGGAGCACCGGCCCGTGCCGCTGTGGCAGCACGTCATGGCGGGCGACCGGCTCTACGACCTCTTCGTCGACGACGACCAGACCAAGGTCAACCCCGAGCTCGTTCGGATGGCGCGCGAGGACGAGCGCGTGCAGAAGATGGCCCGCGACGGCTCCGCCGGACGCCCGGGCCGCGGCGGCAAGCGCAACCGCAGCGCCCTGATGCCGCTGCGGTTCGAGGTGGTCGAGCGGCTCAACCGCGAGCGGCTGCTGCCCGCCATCACGTTCATCTTCAGCCGCGTCGGCTGCGCCGCCGCCGTCGAGCAGTGCCTCGCCGCCGGGCTCCGCCTCACGAGCAACGACGAGCGGCTGCAGATCCGCGGGATCGTCGAGCACCGCTGCGCCGACCTGCCGCAGGAGGACCTCATGGTCCTCGGCTACCTCGAGTGGCTCGACGGCCTCGAGCGCGGGATCGCCGCTCACCACGCCGGCATGCTGCCGACGTTCAAGGAGACGGTCGAGGAGCTGTTCCAGAAGGGCCTGGTCAAGATGGTCTTCGCGACCGAGACCCTGGCCCTCGGCATCAACATGCCGGCCAAGAGCGTGGTGCTCGAGAAGCTCGTGAAGTGGAACGGCGAGACCCACGCCGACGTGACGCCGGGGGAGTACACCCAGCTCACCGGTCGCGCCGGCCGCCGTGGCATCGACGTCGAGGGCAACGCCGTCGTCGTGTGGCACCAGGGCTTCGATCCCAGCGCGCTCGCCGGCCTCGCCTCGACCCGCACGTATCCGCTGCGTTCGTCGTTCAAGCCGTCCTACAACATGGCGGTCAACCTCGTCGGGTCGGTCGGCCACCATGCGGCGCGCGAGCTGCTCGAGACCTCGTTCGCGCAGTTCCAGGCCGACCGCGCGGTGGTGGGGCTCGCCAAGCAGGTGCGCAAGCAGGAGGAGGCGCTCGACGGCTACCACGAGGCGATGGAGTGCCACCTCGGCGACTTCGCCGAGTACGCCGAGCTCCGCCGCCGCCTCACCGACCGCGAGAAGGAGCTCAGCCGCGACGGCGCGGTGCGACGACGGGCCGCGGCCGGAGCGTCGCTCGCGAAGCTGAAGCCGGGCGATGTGATCCTCGTGCCCGCCGGCCGCCGCTCCGGCGTCGCCGTCGTGCTCGACCCCGGCCTGACGGAGAAGGACGAACCCCGGCCGACGGTGCTCACCCTCGACCGGCACGTGAAGCGGCTGTCGGTGCTGGACTTCCCGGCCCCGGTCGAGCCGCTCGAGAGCATCCGCATCCCGAAGATGTTCAACCCGCGATCGGCGAACTCCCGTCGGGACCTCGCCGCGCGCCTCAAGGACGCGGTGGGCGACGTGCGGGTCGACCGTCCCCGCAAGCCGAAGAACGACCAGGGCGAGGACGCCCAGGTCCTCGAGTTGCGCCGCCAGATCCGCCAGCACCCGTGCCACGGCTGCGACGAGCGCGAGTCGCACGCGCGCTGGGCGGAGCGCTACCACCGGCTGCTGCGCGAGACGCGCGGGCTCGAGCGACGGGTGGAGAGCCGCACGAACTCCATCGCCCGGCAGTTCGACCGCGTCTGCGCGATCCTCACCGAGCTCGGCTACCTCACCGCCGCCGACGACAGCGCCGAGGTGACCGACGCCGGGCGCATGCTGCAGCGGCTCTACAACGACATGGACCTCGTCGCGGCCGAGTGCCTCCGGCAGGGGCTCTGGACGGGCCTCACGGCCGCGGAGCTCGCGGCGTGCGCGTCGGTCCTCGTGTTCGAGGCGCGCGCGGGCGACGACGCGCTGCCGCCGCGGCTGCCGCAGGGCGCGGCCCGCGACGTCATCCACGAGACCGTGAAGCTCTGGAGCGAGCTCAGCAAGCTCGAGGCGGAGGAGCACCTGCAGTTCCTGCGCGAGCCCGACCTCGGCTTCGCCTGGGCTGCGTACCGCTGGGCCAGCGGCCACCGGCTCGAGTCCGTCCTGCGCGACACCGACCTGCAGGCCGGCGACTTCGTGCGCTGGTGCAAGCAGCTCGCCGACCTGCTCGGGCAGATCGCGGACGCCGCCGGCTCGCACAACACGCCCGACGGCAACCACCTGGCCCGCACCGCGCGGGAGGCAGTGGACGCGGTCAAGCGCGGAGTCGTGTCGTTCACGTCCGTCTAGCGCGGAACCCGGCGCCGGTGAGCGGCGTCACAGCGGGGACGGCCGGGGCACCCGGCCCCTCGCGGGAGGCGCAGCCATGACCCGATCGCCGATGAGCGCGCTCCGGCGCGCCGCCCTGCCCGGCCTGGTGGCCGCGTCCGCCCTCGTGCTCGGCGCGTGCGGCACCCAGACCGCGCCCGGCGGGTCGGGAGGTCCCGGCGGCGGCTCCGGCTCGCCGACGCCGGCCGCGGCCATCGACTCGCTGGACGCCGCCCGCGCGGCCTGGAGCGCATCCGGCCTGCGCACGGGGGAGTACCAGCTGACGATCACCCAGCAATGCTTCTGCCAGGGCGTGTCGATGACCAGCATCGTCAAGGACGGCAGGGTGGTCGACGAGACCGCCACCACGCCGGACGGGACCGGCACTCCGGCGCCTGCCGTCGTCGAGGGCTTCCCGCGCACCGTCGAGAACCTGCAGGGGGTCATCGCGGGCGCGTCCGACGCCTTCAGCACGACGGTGACGTACGACCGGCGCGGCGTGCCGCTGCGGATCTTCATCGACCCCATCGAGAACGCGATCGACGACGAGAGCGGCTACGTCGTCACGCTGTCGGGGGTCGAGGACCGGGAGCCCGCGGCCGGCTCCGGCGTCTGGACGCCGGCCGACCTGCCCGCGGGCACGGCGTTCCCCAGCGACATTCCGGGCGCGGCCCAGGGCCCGGGCCAAGCCGTCCTCGTGCGCACGGGGACCACGACGCACCTGTACCTCGGCCTCTGGGGCTCGGGCTCGTGCCCGCAGGTGCCGACGACGCTGACCTTCGGCGGGGCGAGCGAGCCGACGCAGCGGATGGCCGGCGTGATCCGCGCGGACGTCGACGTCGACGACACCACCCCGGCCGACCAGGCGTGCACGGCCGACTTCGGCCCCACCGTCTACCGCGCCGAGGTCCCGGCGGCCGTGGCGGAGCAGCTCGCGCAGCCGGACGCCACGTCGCTCGCCGCCGGCGCGACGCTCCTCCTCGTGGTCGATGCGGTGACCGGCAGCCCCGGCAGCATCCGCACGCAGTCGTACGCGGTCGACGTCGCGCTGTGACCCGCCCGTGACAGCGTCGTGACGCCGATTCCGGGTCCGCCCCTGCGCCGGGGTAGCGTGGCGCGAACCCCAGGAGGTCTGTCCGTGCTGCGTCCCACCGCCGTCGTCGGCGTCGCCCTGTCCGCCGCGCTCGTCCTGGCGGGCTGCAGCAGCAGCGACGGCGGCTCCGGCGCCTCGTCGTCCGCCCCCGCCCCGGCATCCTCGGGCGCGGCGGCGTCCGCGTCCCCGTCGGGCTCTGCCGCCGGCGCGCAGGACACGTTCGAGATCCTTCCCGAGTCCGTGCTCGCCAAGATCCCCGACTTCGCGTACGTCGCTGCGGACGGTCAGGACGACCAGGTCGCCAAGCAGGGCGCCCAGGAGACGGTGAAGCGGACGTTCTCGGGCGCGATCGCCCGGCAGCTCCTGTACTCCGGCCAGGAGGTCGGGGGCGTTCAGGTGTGGCGGTTCCGCGAGGACGTGCCGATCACGGCCAAGGCGCAGCTGCTGACCTTCATGGTGGGCGGGTTCGGCGGCTCCGAGCCGGTCACCGGCACCCTCAACGGCGTGCCTGTCGCGCAGGTGGAGAAGGCCCGCGGCTCGCAGATCACGGCGCTCGGCTTCCTCACCAACACCGACATGATCCTCATCTGGTCCGCGGGCACGGAGGCCGCGCAGCGGCTCGCCGTGACCTACATGGCTGCCGCCGGGCTCGGCCAGGTCGTGGGCGAGAGCCCGTCGCCGTCTGCCTCGGCCTCCTGACCGCGGTCAGGCGCCGTTGCGCTTCAGCGCCTTGAGCACGCGTTCGACCGAGCTCGTGAGCCCCCACCGGTCGGCCAGGTAGATCAGGGCCTCGGGGTCCGCGGGCTCGGCGTGCAGACGTGCGTCGTGGTCCGGCACCGGGACGTCGGTCGCCACCTGCACCACGAGGGGCGCCACCGCGAGGTAGTCGGCCGCCGCGAGGATCTTGGCGTGCACCGTGCTGCGGGCGCCGGGCGAGCCGGCTTCCGCCGCGGCGATCACGCCGGCGAGCGAGCCGTACGTGGTCACGAGGCTGGCCGCCGTCTTCTCGCCCACGCCGGGAACGCCCGGGAGGCCGTCGGACGGGTCGCCGCGCAGGGCCGCGAAGTCGGCGTACGACCGGCCGGGGATGCCGTACTTCGCCTCGACGAACCCCTCGGTCACAAGGTCGGGCCGGCCCACGCCGCCCTTGGCGGTGTAGATGATGCGTACGCCGCGGTCGTCGTCGACGAGCTGGAACAGGTCGCGGTCGCCGGTGACGACGTCGACCGGCATGGTGGAGCGCGTGGCCAGGGTGCCGATGACGTCGTCGGCCTCGTAGCCGGGGGCGCCGATCCGTGTGATGCCGAAGGCCGCGAGCACGTCGGCGATGATCGGCACCTGCGGCTCGAGGAGGTCGGGCACCTCCTCGGCGTTGGCCGCGGGGTCGGCGACGCGGTGGGCCTTGTACGACGGGATCGCCTCGACGCGGAACGCCGGCCGCCAGTCGTCGTCCCAGCACGCCACGAGGTGGGTCGGGGCGTGGTCGTTGACCAGGCGGGCGATCGAGTCGAGGAACCCGCGGACCGCGTTGACGGGCTGGCCGTCGGGGGAGACGACGTCCTCCTTCACGCCGTAGAAGGCGCGGAAGTAGAGGCTCGCGGAGTCGAGCAGCATGAGCTTGTCGGGGCGGTCCGTCATGCGGGCAGGTTAGGCGAATCCCCCCACGGCGCGAGAGCCGCGCGCACAATGCGGGCATGTCGGATGTGCTGGCCCGGCGGTGGGCCGAAGCGGTGGCGGGCAAGGACTGGGCGGCGCTGCGCGCGCTCCTGTCGGACGACGTCGACTTCCGCGGCATGACGCCGGGGCGGATCTGGGAGGGCTCGTCGCCGGACGAGGTGGCCGAGGTGCTCGGGCAGTGGTTCGAGGAGGGCGACGCCGTCGAGTCGGTGGTGCTCGTCGAGACGGACGCGTTCGCCGACCGGCAGACCGCGCACTACCGGCTGACGGTGCGCAACGGCGACGGCCTGCATCTGGTGGACCAGACGGCGTACCTCGGCGGGCAGGACCAGGTCGCCTGGGCACGCGTCACGTGCGCGGGGTTCCGCCCCATCGACGGCTGACTACTCCCGGGGGAGCGCGAGGAGCGCGTGCAGGGCGTAGACGAGGTCCACCTGCCACCGGGGATCGATGGTGCGCAGCGCCTCGTCCAGGCCGTCCAGGGTCGACAGGTCGCCGTCGAGGAGGCCCTCGGCGGGGGCGCGCTCCACGAACGCTCCGTCCGGGTCGGGCTCGAACCCGGCGTCGGAGAGCGCGAGCAGCCGGTCGTCGAGGGCGAGCTCGAGGTCCTCGCGCGGCGTGGCCGCGATGAGCGCGGCGTACGACGTGAGCGCCCGCGGCGTGAGCACGTCGGCAGGCTCCGGGAGCGCGAGGACGTGCTGGACGCCGTCGGGGGTGACCCACATGCGTCGCAGTCTGTCAGGGCGCCCGGCTCGGCGTAGGGTCGCCGCGTGAGCACCCATCCGCCGATCAGCGACCTCGCCGACCGCCTTGCCCGGGCGCAGCGCGCCACCGCCGCGCAGGAGGTCGACGCCCTCCTCGTCAGCCCCGGGCCCGACCTGCGCTACCTCACCGGGTACGACGCCATCCCGCTCGAGCGCCTGACCTGCCTCGTGCTGGTGGCCGACGGCGACCCGAAGATCGTGGTGCCGTTCCTGGAGAAGCCGGCCGCGCTGGCGAGCCCGATCGGGCAGCTCGGCATCGAGATCCTGACCTGGAACGAGACCGACGACCCGTACGCCCTCGTCGGGTCGCTGCTGCCCACCCGCGGCCGCGCGGCCCTCGACAACCACATGTGGGCGGAAAAGGTGCTGCGGCTGCGCGCGGCCATGCCCGAGGTCGACCAGATGCTGGCCGGGACGGTGCTGCGCGAGCTGCGCATGCGCAAGACCCCCGACGAGGTCGAGGCCCTGCGCCGCGCGGGTGCCGCGATCGACCGCGTGCACGCGCAGGTGCCGCAGTGGCTGCGGGCCGGACGCACGGAGCGCGAGGTGGGGCAGGACATCGCCGACGCGATCCTCGCCGAGGGGCACGTGTCGGTCGACTTCGTGATCGTCGGCAGCGGTCCCAACGGCGCGAGCCCGCACCACGAGCTGTCCGACCGCGTCATCCAGCCGGGCGAGCCGGTCGTCGTCGACATCGGCGGCACCATGCCCGACGGCTACTGCTCCGACGAGACGCGCACTTACTCCGTCGGGGAGCCACCGGCGGAGTTCGCGGCGTACTACGAGGTGCTGCTTGCCGCGCAGATCGCGGCGTGCGAGCACGTGCGGCCCGGCGTCACCTGCGAGTCGGTCGACGCCGCCGCTCGCTCCGTCATCGCCGAGGCCGGGTACGGCGAGTACTTCGTGCACCGCACCGGCCACGGCATCGGCCTCGAGACCCACGAGGAGCCGTACATCGTCACGGGCAACACCGAGGTGCTCGAGCCGGGCATGGCGTTCTCGATCGAGCCCGGCATCTACCTGCCGGGCCAGCACGGCGCGCGCATCGAGGACATCGTCGTCTGCGGCGAGACCGCGGGGGAGCGCGTCAACCTGCGCCCCCGCGAACTGGTGGTGGTCTAGATGGCCCTGTCGGTGACGCCCACGTCGCGGATGCTGCCGACCGACGAGTCGGTGGCGCTGCTCGACCTGGTCAGGGAGATCGCTGACGCCGAGCTTGCGCCGAAGGTCGCGCAGTACGAGCACGACGGCACGTTCTTCCGCGACGAGCTGCGGACCCTGGGAGCGGCCGGCCTGCTGTCGCTGCCGTACCCCGAGTCCGTGGGAGGCGGCGGGCAGCCGTACGAGGTCTACCTGCAGGCCCTCGAGGAGCTCGCCGGCACGTGGCTCTCGGTCGCCATCTCGGTGTCGGTGCACTCGCTCGCGTGCTTCCCGGTCGCGGAGTACGGCACGGATGAGCAGAAGGCGCAGTGGCTGCCCGGCATGCTCGGCGGCGACCAGCTCGGGGCCTACTGCTTGTCGGAGCCGTCGTCCGGGTCGGACGCCGCGGCCCTCGTGACCCGCGCGGTGCGCGACGGGTCGGACTACGTGGTCGACGGCACGAAGGCGTGGATCACCCACGGCGGCGTGGCCGACTTCTACAACCTCATGGTGCGCACGTCTGACGACGGGCCGCGCGGCATCTCGTGCCTGCTCGCGCCGGCGGGCACCCCTGGGCTGTCGAGCGCGCCGCCCGAGCGCAAGATGGGCGCCAAGGCCTCGCGGACCGCGCAGGTGCTGCTCGACGGCGCGCGGGTGCCGGCGTCGCAGCTGATCGGCGCCGAGGGGCAGGGCTTCAAGATCGCCCTGGCCGCGCTCGACGCCGGTCGCCTCGGCATCGCGGCGTGCGCCGTGGGGCTCGCCCAGGCCGCGCTCGATGCTGCGTCGGCGTACTCGAAGGAGCGGCGGCAGTTCGGTCGTGCGATCGGGGAGTTCCAGGGCATCGCGTTCATGCTCGCCGACATGGCCACGCAGGTCTCGGCTGCTCGTGCGCTGGTGCTCGAGGCGGCCCGGCGCAAGGACCGCGGGCTGCCGTTCTCGGTGGAGGCGGCCAAGGCCAAGCTGTTCGCGACCGACGTGGCGATGAAGGTGACCACCGACGCCGTCCAGGTGTTCGGCGGCTACGGGTACGTCGAGGACTTCCCCGTGGAGCGGTACATGCGCGAGGCCAAGGTGCTGCAGATCGTCGAGGGCACCAACCAGGTCCAGCGTATGGTGATCGGCCGGTCGCTGACCTCCTGACGCGTCGTACGGACGGGTCACGATCCGGGTATCCGGCAGGACATCCCGCGGCGGCTCGGTAGGGTCGGCCGCAGATCCGGTCGTGCGGGCCGGTCGGGACGAGAGGCAGCGCTTTCGTGGAGGAGATCGACCAGGCGATCGTGCGCCTGCTCGCGGCCGACGGGCGGATGTCGTACACCGACCTCGGCAAGGCCACCGGGCTCTCGACGTCCGCGGTGCACCAGCGGGTGCGCCGCCTCGAGCAGCGCGGCGTCATCAAGGGCTACACCATCGTGGTCGACCACGACCAGCTCGGCCTGCCGCTCACGGCGCTCATCTCGATCAAGCCGATCGACCCCGCGGCGCCCGACGACGCCCCGCAGCGGCTCGAGGAGGTCTCCGCGATCGAGGCCTGCCACTCGGTGGCCGGCGACGAGTCGTACGTCCTCAAGGTCCGCGTCGGCAGCCCCGCCGACCTCGAGCTCCTGCTCGCCGAGATCCGCGCCAAGGCCAACGTCTCTACCCGCACCAGCGTCGTCCTCTCCACCCCCTACGAGAACCGGCCCCCAGCCCTCTGACCCGCACGAGCGGGCGTGGATGCGCGTCGTGGGGCGCGCGCAACCGCTGCCGCTTCGGGCGGCGCGTTGAAGCGGGCGTGGATGCGCGTCGTGGGGCGCGCGCAACCGCTGCCGCTTCGGGCGGCGCGCTGAAGCGGGCGTGGATCCGCGTCGTGGGGCGCGCGCAACCGCTGCCGCTTCGGTCGGCGTGCGTCGATCAACAGCCGGGTCAGCCCGCCCCGATGTCCACAGGCAGCGGGCTCGTGCTCAGGTCGCGCGTCGGCAGAGCGGCCATGCTGCGGCGCATGACTGGCCGTACTCGCCCGCTCGCGCGAATCCCCGGACTCCTGCAGCTCGCCGATGCTCAGCTCGGCGTGGTGAGCCGAGCGCAGTTGGCAGCACTCGGGGTCACCCGGCACCACATCCGGCGTCAGGTGGAAGCACAGCGGTGGCAGACGATCGGGACACGCGTCGTCGTGCTCATGACGGGCGCCCTCGACCACGAACAGAGGCTCTGGGTGGCACTGGCGCACTGCGGAATGTCCTGGCCGCTGGCGTCGCTCACCTCGCTCGAAGTCCAGGGTTTGCGCGGGTGGGAGCCGCCGCATCACCAGGTGCTCGTACCCCGTGGCATCAGCGTGCCGGCGCTCCACGGCGTCGTGGTCCACCGGACGCGAGGCATCCATCAGTCCGAGGTGGTCGTGCGCCGGGGTCTTCCGTGCACCGCCGTACCGCGATCGGCGTTGGATGCAGCCGCGTCGATGCCGCACCAGAACTCCGCGGCCGGCCTGCTCATCGCCGTCGTCCAGCAGCGGCTGGCAACGGCTGAGGATCTGGTCGGGGAGCTCGACAAACGGCGGACTCAGCCGTTCCGCGCCTCGTTGCGCTCAGCGCTGCTTCACGTCTCGGAGGGGTCGGAGTCGCTGCGCGAGACCCAGGTCGCGCACCTGCTGCGTGAGGCGGGGTTCACCCACTGGCACCGGCAGGTGGTGATCGAGACCCCCCGAGGGACGCGCCGGTACGACCTCGGCGTGCGCCTGGCCGATGGGACCCTGCTGCTGATCGATGTGGATGGTCCTCACCACCAGGACCCCGCCGTACGGTCGGTGGACATGGCGAAGGATGCGGAGGCCATCGCCCTCGGCCATGCCGTGCTGCGCATCCCCGTGGATGCGCTGACGGTGGCCCGAGCGCGACTTCTGCAGCAGCTGACGCGGATCCGCACCGAGGCGGAGCGCCGAAGCGGAGGCCGGCGCGCGTCCTAGAGCGCGCGGGTTCGCTGCCGCTTCGGCGCTCGTGCTGAAGTGGGCGTGGATCCGCGTCGTAGAGCGCGCGGGTTCGCTGCCGCTTCGGCGCTCGTGCTGAAGTGGGCGTGGATGCGCGTCGTGGAGCGCGCGGGTTCGCTGCCGCTTCGGCGCTCGCGCTGAAGCGGCGCGGCCTGCGCGCGGGTTAGGAGTGGATCTCTCGGCTCGCGTCGGCTTCGGCGACGGAGTCGGCGGCGTGCAGGCGCCACCAGTCCTGGCCGGCCTCGGGCAGCGTGTGGATCGGGTCGTAGTACTCGTACGTGCGCTCGAGCGCCGCGGAGTCGGCCGTCTCGATGCCGGTGCGGTAGTTCTTCGTCCAGTACGTGATGCCGCGCTCGCGGTCGTACTCGTGCACCTGGTGCACCCAGCGCTTGCCGACGTACGGCACGTCGCAGACGATGCGCGGCGTCGCGAACCCGGGCAGGTAGCCCATGATCCCGTGCTGCAGCGCCTGCGCCTCCCACACCGCAAGCCGCCAGTGCTCGGCGTTCGGGATCATGTCGCACATGTAGAAGTAGTACGGCATGATCCCGGCGCCATCGAGCAGGCCGAAGCACAGGTCGAGCAGCTTGTCGACGGAGTCGTTGACGCCGCGCATGAGCACGCCCTGGTTGCGCACGTCGCGCACGCCCGCCTCGAGCATCGCGCGGGTCGCCTCGGCGACGAGCGGCGTCACGGTGTTGGCGGAGTTCACGTGCGTGTGGATCGCGAGCCCGACGCCGCGGCTGCGTGCCGTGGTCGCGATGCGCTCCATGCCCGCGCGTACGTCGTCCTGCAGCCAGTGCTGCGGCATCGCGGCGAACGCCTTGGACGCCAGGCGGATGTCGCGCACGTTCTCGATCTCGAGGAGCGCGGCGACGAACTGCTCGAGCCGCGCCCACGGCATGTTCGCGACGTCGCCGCCGGACACGACCACGTCGCGCACGCCGGGGGAGCGGCGCAGGTAGTCGAGCATGTCGGCGAGCCGCGTGTCGGGCTTGGCGACGAACTTGAGCTTCTCGACCTGCGGCGTCGAGTTGCCCACGAGGTCCATGCGCGTGCAGTGGCCGCAGTACTGCGGGCAGGTCGTGAGCAGCTCGGCGAGCACCTTCGTCGGGTAGCGGTGGGTGAGGCCCTCGACCGCCCACATCTCGTGCTCGTGCAGCGAGTCGCGGGTCGCGTGCGGGTGCGACGTCCAGTCGGTACGTCGGTCGCTCAGGACGGGCAGCATGTAGCGGCGCACGGGATCGGCGTACCACGCGTCGGTGAGCGACCCCGGGCCGGCGGGGGACACCGCAGGCGCCATCGTGTTGATCATCTGCGGCGGCACGAGCATGGACATCGTGGCGGCACCGGCGATGTCGGCCTCGAGGTCGGCGTAGAACCGCTCGTCGAGCAGGTCGCCGACCACGCCGCGCAGCTGCCCGACGTTCTTCACGCAGTGGCTGCGCTGCCACTGCGCCGAGCGCCACTCCTCGGCCGTGACCTCGGCCCAGCCCGGGAACCGGCGCCAGTCGGGCTCGACGAGAGGGTGGTGGCGGTAGACGTACGGCTGCGGCAGGGCCCGGCCGTCGGCCGCGGCCACGGCGTTGGCGAGGGTCTCGGTCACGGCGTCCTCCTGCTGGGGTCGGGAACGCGCGGCCGCCCGGGGGCCGGTCGCGCGTCGAACCTGCGGCGAGGATACGGGACATCGTGCGTGGGAAGCACGCATTGACGGCAACATTTCCGTCGAACCGCTTACATCAAGCGAGATCCTACGGTGCAGACCGGTATGGTCGGCCTACCTCGACGTCCTACGAGACAGCGGCATGCCCGCACGGAAGGATCGGCGCGTGAGCCACCGTCACCCCGTCAGCCCGGTCGGCCTGCACCGCGTCCTCGAGCCGAGCGGCGTGCTGCCCCAGGCGGCGTGGCGGCTCGACCCGAGCCCCGAGCTGCACCCGGGCGAGATCCGCGTCCGCGTGCAGCGGCTCAACCTCGACGCCGCGAGCTTCCGCCAGCTCTCCGACAAGCACTTCGGCGACGGCGACAAGGTGCGCGCCGAGGTGCTCGAGATCGTCCGCACGCGCGGCAAGATGCACAATCCGGTCACGGGGTCGGGCGGCATGCTGGTCGGGGTGGTCGAGGACATCGGGCCCGAGAGCCACCACCACGAGGTGGCCGTCGGCGACCAGATCACCACGCTCGTCTCGCTGACCCTCACGCCGCTGCACATCGAGGACGACCTGCGCGGATGGGACGGCCTGTCGGAGCAGATCCCGTGCGACGGCCACGCCATCCTGTTCGACCGCACGATCCTCGCCAAGGTGCCGGACGACCTGCCGAGCGCCCTCGCGATGATGGTCATGGACGTCTGCGGCGCACCGGCGCTCACCGCCCGGGTCGTGCGCCGGTACGTCGAGGCCGGCACGCCGCCCACCGTCGCGGTGATCGGCGGGGCGGGCAAGAGCGGCTCGCTGTCGCTCGCGGCGGCCCGCCGGGCCGGCGCCGCGCGCACGGTCGGCATCGTGCCCGTGATTCGCGAGGCCGAGGCGCTCGAGCGCGTGGGCCTCGCCGACAACGTCGCGCTCGCGGACGCCCGCGACCCCGTCGGCCTGTCCGACGCGATCGAGAACGCCCTCGGCGACGTCGCCGACGTGGTGGTCGTGTGCGTCGACGTGCCGGGTTGCGAGCACGGCGCGATCCTGTCGTGCGGCGACGGCGGCACGATCATCTTCTTCTCGATGGCCACGTCGTTCGCCACCGCCGCCCTGGGGGCCGAGGGGCTCGCCGCCGACGTCACCATGCTCATCGGCAACGGCTTCACCCCCGGCCACGCGGAGATGGCCTTCGACCTGCTGCGTACCGAGCCGGGCATCCGCACGCTCTTCAGCGAGCGGCTCGAGGCGGAGGCCCACCGGTGACGAGCACGCTGCTCGCCGGCGGGCAGGTGCTGCACGACGGCGCCATCCGTGCGCTCGACGTCGTCGTCCGCGACGGCGTGTTCGCCTGGATCGGCGCGCCGGGAGATGCCCCCGACACCGACCGCACCGTGGAGCTCGACGGCGCGCACCTGCTCCCGGCGTTCGTCGACGGCCACGTGCACACCACCGACACCGGCCTCATGCTCGCGGGCCTCGACCTCACCGGCACCCGCTCCAAGCAGGACGTGCTCGACCTCGTGGCCGAGCGCACGAGGACCCTGCGCGGCCGCACGATCCTCGGCCACGGCTGGGACGAGACCACGTGGCCGGTGCGCGAGCTGCCGACGGCGGCCGAGCTCGACCGGGCGTCGTACGGGTCGCTGGTCTACCTGTCGCGGGTCGACGTGCACTCCGCGCTCGTCAGCGGGGCGATGCTCGCCTCGACCCGAGAGGCCGAGGGCCTCGAGGGCTGGTCCGCCGACGGCTGGGTGCGGCGCGAGGCGCACAACGCGATCCGGGGCACGGCGCTCGGCAGCGTCACGGGCAGCCAGACCGCCGAGGTGCAGCGCCTAGCACTGCGATCGGCTGCAGCGCACGGGATCGCGGCCGTGCACGAGATGGCGGGGCCGCAGATCTCGGGGGAGGCGGACGCCGCGTCGCTGCTCGCCGTGTCGCGCACGGAGGCGCTGCCCGAGGTCGTCGTCTACTGGGGCCAGCTCGCGAGCACCGGCGGCCTCGAGGTGATGCGCCGTCTCGGCGCGTACGGCGCGGCAGGCGACCTCTCCGTCGACGGCGCGATCGGCTCGCGCACGGCCTGCCTGCGGCACGCGTACCACGACGAGGACACCACCGGCGCGCTCTACATCGACGCCGAGAGCATCGCCGACCACCTCGTCACCTGCAGCCGCGAGGGCGTCCAGGCGGGCTTCCACGTCATCGGCGACGGCGCGATGGACGCGATCGTGGCCGGCCTGCGGGCCGCCGCGCGCGACGTCGGCCTCGACGCCGTCCGCGCCCTCCGGCACCGGCTCGAGCACGCCGAGATGTGCGACGCCGACGCGGTCGCAGCGCTGGCCGAGCACGGCGTCATCGCCTCCGTGCAGCCGGCGTTCGACGCGTTCTGGGGCGGCACCGACGGCATGTACGTCGACCGCCTCGGGCCCGAGCGCGGCCCGTCCCTCAACCCGTACGCCGACCTGCACACGGCCGGAGTACCGCTGGTGCTCGGCAGCGACTCGCCCGTCACGCCGTTCGACCCGTGGGGCGGCGTGCGCGGAGCGCTGCTGCACCGCACCGAGCGCCAGCGCATCGGCCTCGCGGCCGCGTTCGACGCGCACACGCGCGCCGGGCACGACTCCGTCGGGGACCGCGAGTCCGGTGTCGTCGCCGTCGGCGCCCCGGCCACGTACGCGATCTGGGCCGCGGCGCTCGTCGACGACGACGGCTGGCCCGACCTGACCACCGGCCACACGCCCACCTGCCTGCGCACCGTGCTGCGCGGCCGGGTGCTGCACGACGCCGGCGCACTCGAGGAGGTGGCGGCATGAGCCGCAGTCCCTACGTCACCGCGGCGAACGATCCGCGCCGGATGCTCGACCTCGACCCGGCCACGATCCGCACCGCCCGGTCGCTTGCCCGCAAGGCCGGGGCCCCCGTCGTGCGGATGGCCAAGCAGCACACGACCGTGTCGGTCGAGCGCGCCACGCTGCGCCTCGCCGGGCTCGAGGGCGCCGACGTCGAGGGCATCCCGTGGGTCAACCGCCTCGTCGACGTCGTGCGCGAGCAGGTCGGCCTCGAGCACGGCGTCGCGCTGCCGGTCTGGGACGCCATGAGCCGCACCGGCGACGACCTGCTGACCGTGGCGCAGAAGGCTGCCGCCGGCTCGGTGCAGTTCCGCATCCCCGACGGTGCGGCAGGCAGGGCCGCGGCGAAGAAGTCCCGCGCCCAGATCGCCGCAGGCATCCGCAGGGTCGACGCTCAGCGCGCCGCGCGCGAGCGCCTCATCGCGAAGTACGGCGACCCGCCCGCGCCGTGGATCTACCTCATCGTGGCGACCGGCGACATCTACGAGGACATGCCGCAGGCGCAGGCCGCCGCGCGCGAGGGCGCCGACGTCATCGCCGTGATCCGCTCGACCGGGCAGTCGCTGCTCGACTACGTGCCCGAGGGCGCGACGCGCGAGGGGTACGCCGGCACCTACGCCACCCAGGCCAACTTCCGCCTCATGCGGGCGGCGCTCGACGAGACGAGCAAGGAGCTCGGCCGCTACGTGCGCCTCACCAACTACGCGAGCGGTCTCTGCATGCCGGAGATCGCGACGCTGGCGGGCCTCGAGCGCCTCGACATGATGCTCAACGACTCGATGTACGGGATCCTCTTCCGCGACATCAACCCGGTTCGCACGTTCGTCGACCAGCGGTTCAGCCGCCAGGTGCACGCCCGAGCAGGCATCGTCATCAACACCGGCGAGGACAACTACCTCACCACCGCCGACGCCGTCGACGCCGCGCACACCGTCACGGTGAGCCAGCTCCTCAACGAGTACTTCGCCAAGGAGGCTGGGCTGCAGGACTGGCAGCTCGGCATCGGGCACGCCTTCGAGATCAACCCGGAGATCCCCGACTCGTTCCGGCTCGAGCTCGCGCACGCGATGCTCGCGCGGGGGCTGTTCCCGGACGCACCGCTGAAGTGGATGCCGCCGACCAAGCACATGACCGGCGACGTGTTCCGCGGCTACCTGCTCGACGGCTTCTTCAACCTCGCCGGAGCGCTCACCGGCCAGGGCATCCTGCTGGTCGGCATGATGACCGAGGCCGTCGTGACCCCGTGGCTGAGCGACCGCGACCTCGCGCTGCAGAACGTGCGCTACGTCTTCAACGCCGCCGGCAACCTGCGCGAGGACTTCCGGCCCGCGCCCGACGGCTTCATCGCCCAGCGCGCGCGCCACGTGCTCGCCGAGGCCGTGGACCTGCTCGACGAGATCGTCGACGACACGCTGCTCAACGCGATCGCCGACGGCACGTTCGGGCTCATGAAGCGCCCGGCCGACGCCGGCCGCGGGCTCGACGGCGTGGTGCGCAAGGCGCCGGCGTACGTGAATCCCGCGTCGGACCTGCTCGAGGAGGGGGCGACCCGATGAGCAAGCACATCGTGCGCCCGTACGGCGACACCACCGGCGACGGCATGGTGCAGATGTCGTTCACGCTGCCGCTGCCGCACGACAAGCGCGCGGAGGGCGCGGCCCTGCAGCTCGCGAAGAAGATGGGCATGGACCCCGCGATGGTGGTGCACGCCAAGGCGATGGGGCCCGACTTCACGTTCTTCGTGGTGTACGGCGCGGTGCAGCACCTGGTCGACGTCCGCGACGTGCAGGTCGTCGAGCGCGACTACCCGCTGCTGTCACCCAAGGAGGTCAACACCGCGATCAAGAAGGGCCTGCACCGACCGCTCGTGGTGGTCGGCGCGTGCATCGGCACCGACGCCCACACGGTCGGCATCGACGCGATCCTCAACATCAAGGGGTTCGCGGGGGAGAAGGGCCTGGAGTACTACTCCGAGATCACCGTGGTGAACCTCGGCGCGCAGGTCTCCGTGCCGGACCTCGTGGAGAGCGCGCGGGCCGCCAAGGCCGACGCGGTCCTGGTGTCGCAGGTCGTGACCCAGCGCGACGCCCACCTGCACAACACCCGCGAGATGAGCGCGGCCTTCCGCGAGGCGTTCCCGCGCGACAAGCGTCCGCTCCTCGTCGTGGGCGGACCGCGCTTCGACGAGTCGATGACCGCGGAGCTCGGCGTCGACCGCATCTTCGGCAAGGGCACCACCCCGGGCGAGGTCGCCTCCTACCTGGTGTCCTCGCTCGTCCCCGCACCCTCCCCCCGGAAGAAGGCCTCGGCATGAGCGACGACCCGCGCCTCGGCATGTCGGTGACGCACCGGCGCTACGTGCCCTACTCGCACGCGCACTACGGCGGAAACCTCGTCGACGGCGCCTACGTGCTCGGCATGTTCGGCGACGTCGCCACCGAGCTCGGCATCCGCACCGACGGCGACGAGGGCTTGTTCGCGGCGTACGAGACCGTCACGTTCCATGCGCCGGTGATGGGCGGCGACGTGCTCGAGGCGACCGCCACCCTCGTCCGGGTCGGGCGCCGCTCGCGCAGGGTGGAGTTCGAGGCGCGTGTCGTGTGCCGCGCCACGCCGGAGGTGTCGGCGTCCGCCGCGGCCGTGCTGCCCGAGCCCATCGTGGCCACCACGGCGACCGGCACGGTGGTGGTCCCGGGCTGAGCACGTACGGTGGGGGCGTGAGCGACGACTCCCTGGCCTGGCCCGACGACGCACCGCCCGAGGACCGCCTCAACGATCCCACCGGCGGCGACATCGCCTTCGCGATCGCCTGCGCCGGGTGCATGTGGCCCGCACCGATCATCGGCCCGCTCCTGCTGCGCCTGTTCATGCGCGACCGGCCGTTCGCCCAGCACTGGTTCCGCGTGTCCCTGATCGTGCAGCTGGTGTACGTCGGCCTCTTCGTGCTCGGGCTGTTCCTCACCCAGAGCGGGATCGTGCCCGGCACGATCGTCACGTTCGTGGTCCTCGGCGCGTACGCCTGGGGCCTCTACACATCGGTCTACTCGCTCGTGAAGATCCTGCGGCGCAGCGTGGGCACGGTCCCCCCGGTGCCGCTGTCGCTCGTCTCCCGCGGCTGAGGCGCGCGTCCGCCTCCCGTGGGAGGGGCAGCCGTCGTACTGTCGTCGGGTGGCCCGCTACTTCGACGTGCATCCGGACAACCCGCAGCCGCGCTCGCTCGGGCAGATCGTGCAGCTGCTGCGCGATGGCGGCCTGATCGCCTACCCGACCGACTCCTGCTACGCGCTCGGCTGCACGGTCGGCAACGCCGCAGGGCTGCAGCGGATCAGGGACATCCGGCACCTCGACGACAAGCACCACTTCACCCTCGTGTGCGCAGACTTCGCCCAGCTCGGCCACTACGTGCAGGTCAGCAACGCGATGTTCCGCGCGGTCAAGGCGGCGACGCCGGGCAGCTACACGTTCATCCTGCCGGCCACGCGCGAGGTGCCGCGCCGCATGCTGCACCCCAAGAAGCACACCGTCGGCGTACGCATCCCGAAGCACACGGTGACCCAGGCGATCATCGCCGAGCTGGGCGAGCCGCTGCTGTCGAGCACGCTGTTCCTGCCGGGCGACCCCGAGCCGATGACGCAGGGCTGGGAGATCAAGGAGCGGCTCGACCACCTCGTCGACGCCGTGGTCGACTCGGGCGACTGCGGGATGACGCCGACCACGATCGTCGACCTCTCCACGCCGGAGCCCGAGATCCTGCGCTACGGCGCGGGCGACCCCTCGAGATTCGAGCAGTGACCGCGCAGGCGGAGTGGGCCGACCTCGTGGAGGTCTCGGCCGCGAGCGTCGCAGGGCTCGTCGCGCGAGCGCCGGAGTCGACCGACTGGACCGCCATCGTCCCGGGCATGGAGTGGTCGCTGGAGCGGGTCGTCGAGCACGTCGCCGACTCGTTCGTCTGGTACGGCGGCCAGCTGCTGCGGGGCCGGCTCGAGGGCTGGCCGCCGTGGTCGGTGAAGCTCGACGGCGACATCACGCCCGACTCGCTCGGCGACCTGCTCATCGCGACCTCGCGCGTGCTCGCCGGCGTCGTGCGCTCCGCGCCCGCCGATGCGCTCGGGTTCCACCCCTATGGCATAGCCGGCCCGCGCGACTCCGCCGCGATGGGCTGCGTGGAGGTGCTCGTGCACGGCGAGGACCTGCGCCGAGGCCTGGATGCCACCTGGACGCCGCCCCGCGAGCCCGTCGTGGCCGTGCTCGGCCACCTGTTCTCCGTGAGCGATGCCGGCGCCGATCCGTGGGGCACGCTGCTCGACCGCTGCGGCCGCACCGGCGACGACGACTGGCGCTGGTACAACACCGGCTCCTGACGCACGGACGGACCGGGGGCACGACGTACCCTTCGGGGGTGCACGTGACCGGTGACGACGCCCGCGAGGGGCTCGACGACGTCCCCGGCGTGGACGGCGTAGCGCCGCCGCAGCCGCGTGACGTGCGCGGCACCCTCCTGCGCGCCGCCGGCTCCGTGCTCGGCGGTCTGCTCCTCGTCCTGTCGTTCCCGCCGTACGACGTCGTCTGGCTCGCGCCGCCCGCCCTGGCGCTGATGACGCTGTCGTGGCACGGCGTCCGGGCCCGTCGCGGGCTGTGGCTCGGCTACCTCGCCGGGCTCGGGTTCCTGCTGCCGCACCTGGCCTGGATGCGCGTGGTGGGCGACGACGCCTGGCTGCTGCTCGGCGGCGTCTTCGCGCTGTTCATCGGCCTCACCGGGGCGGGCGTGGCGGCGACCTCGCGGCTTCGGGCCTGGCCGCTCGTCGTGCCGCTCATGTGGGTGCTGTCGGAGGCGATCCGCGACCGGGTGCCGCTCGGCGGCTTCCCGTGGGGCCGTCTGGCGTTCGGCCAGACCGACACCACGCTCACGCCGTACGCCGCGCTCGCGGGCGCGCCGCTGGTCACGTTCGCGGTCGCGCTCGTCGGGGCCCTGCTCGCGTTCGTGGTGCTGCGCTGGCGCGAGCCGCGGCTGGCGGTGGCAAGCCTCGTCGCGGTGGCGATCGCGTGCACCGCCGGTGGGCTCGTGCCGCGCCCGACGGAGGGGCAGGCGGCCGACGGCCAGCCGTCCGAGGTGGTCGCGGCCGTGATCCAGGGCAACGTGCCCGAGCCCGGCCTCGACTTCCTGGGCGAGCGCGAGCAGGTGCTGAAGAACCACGTGGCGGAGACCCAGCGCCTCGCCGCCGACATCGCGGCCGGCCGCGCGCCGCAGCCCGATCTGGTGATCTGGCCGGAGAACTCCACGGACATCGACCCGCTGCGCGATCCGGAGGCGGCCGCGCGCATCCAGAGCGCGGTCGACGCCGTCGACGTACCGGTGATCGTCGGCGCGGTCGTGCAGAAGCCGGACGACCCGGCGTACATCTGGAACACCGGGATCGTGTGGCTGCCGAGCTCGACGGGAACGCCGGGGCCGTCGGACTACTACGTGAAGCAGCATCCCGTGCCGTTCGGCGAGTGGATCCCCGGGCGGGCTGTGCTGGCCAAGCTCATCGGCCGGTTCGACCGCATCCCTCGCGACTTCGCGCCCGGCGACTCCACCGGCGTGCTGCAGGTCGGTCCGGCACGGCTGGGAGACCTGATCTGCTTCGAGGTGGCGTACGACGAGCTCGGTCGCGCCGCCGTGACCGGTGTGGGCGTGAAGGGCGAGCTCGCGGGCCAGGGCGCGCGGATCCTCGCCGTGCAGACCAACAACGCGACGTACAACCTGACCGGCCAGCCGCAGCAGCAGCTGGCCATGTCCCGGCTCCGCGCCGTCGAGCACGGCCGGGCGGTGCTCATCGCCTCCACCAGCGGCATCTCGGCGATCGTCCGCCCAGACGGCTCGCTGGCGGGCGAGATCGGCGAGCTGCAGGCCGGCTACCTCGTGGAGTCCGTGCCCCTGCGCGACGACCTGACGCTGTCCGACCGCGTCGGCGCCGTACCCGAGCTGCTCGCCGCCGCTCTGGCGGTGGCGCTGTGGCTCCTCGCCGCGTTCGGTCATCGGCGGCGGCGGGACGTAGGCTCGGGGGAGCCTTCGCCCAGCAAGGAGCCATCCGCGTGAGCGCCCCCAGCCAGTTCGCCGACCTCGGCCGCATCCTCGTCGTGATCCCGACCTACAACGAGAAGGAGAACCTCGAGCTGATCGTGGGTCGCCTGCGCGCGGCGCTTCCCGAGGTGCATGTGCTGGTCGCTGACGACAACAGCCCCGACGGCACCGGCGACATCGCGGACGGCCTCGCGGCCCAGGACGACCACGTCTACGTGATGCACCGGGCGGGCAAGGAGGGGCTCGGGGCCGCCTACCTCGCGGGCTTCGACTGGGCGCTCGAGCACGGGTACGACGTGGTCATCGAGATGGACGCCGACGGCTCGCACCAGCCCGAGCAGCTGCACCTGCTGCTGGACAAGCTGCGCACCGCCGACCTCGTGCTGGGCTCGCGCTACGTCAAGGGCGGGTCGGTCGTGAACTGGCCCAAGTCGCGCGAGGTCCTCAGCCGCGGCGGCAACGTCTACACCCGCATCATGCTCGGCGTGCCGCTCAAGGACGCCACCGGCGGCTACCGCGCGTTCCGCGCCTCGACGCTGCGCACCCTGGACCTCTCGGGCGTGGAGAGCAAGGGCTACTGCTTCCAGGTCGACCTCGCCCGCCGCGCCGTGCAGGCAGGGCTCCGCGTCGCGGAGGTGCCGATCGAGTTCGTCGAGCGGGAGCTGGGCGACTCCAAGATGGACCAGCGCATCGTCACCGAGGCCCTGTGGCGCGTAACGGTGTGGGGCGTGCAGGACAAGACGCAGAAGGCCAAGCGGCTGCTGGCCGGGAAGAAGCCGACCGACCACGGCGGTTGGTGACGGTATGGGCCTGCTGATCCTCGCCGGGGCGATCGTCTACGTCATCGCCGAATGGTTCGTCGCGTCCTGGCTCGCGAGCCTCATCGGCTGGCCGGGCGTGCTCCTCGCTGTCGCCGTCCTGGTGATCCTCGGCGCGGCGGTCATGCGCCGCGCCGGATTCGCAGCCGCCCGCTCGCTGCGGCCCGTGCGCGCCGACGGCGTCACCGTGATGCCTGGGCAGGTGAGCACCGAGCAGGTCGGCCGCGAGGTCGGCGACGCCGGTCTGCTGTTCGTGGCCGGCGGGATGATCGCGGTGCCGGGCATCATCACGAGCGTCCTCGGGCTGCTCCTGCTCGTGCCGCCGCTGCGCACGCTCGTGCGGCGCACGATCTCCCGCTCGGTTCGCCGCCGCGCCCAGGCCGCGGGCCTCGTCTTCGAGCAGCGCACCACCACCGTCACGGGCACGGTGGTGCGCGAGGACGAGGTGCCGCCTGTCCGCGGTGAGATCCTCCAGGGCGAGATCGTCCGCGACGACGAGCCGCCCGCGCCCTGACCTGCGAGCACAGAAGAGCCCGGTGCCGTGAGGCACCGGGCTCTTCTGACGGGGGAGTCTGTGGCGGTTACGCCGACTTGCGGCTCGGGGTGCGCGTCTCGCGGAGCAGCTCGAGGCGCTCCTGCAGCAGCACCTCGAGGTCCTCGAGGCTGCGCCGCTCGAGCAGCATGTCCCAGTGGGTGCGGGCCGGCTTCACGGCCTTGGCCTCGGGGCGCTCGCCGTCGCGGTTGAGGGCCTCGGCGCCGCAGGTCGAGCACTCCCAGAGGGCCGGGACCTCGGCCTCGATGCTGAACGGCATGGACGTGGTGTGCCCGTTCGGGCAGTCGTAGTGCACGACCTGGCGCGGAGCGAGCTCGACGTGGTCGTCGTTCTCGTAGCTCGTCGCACCGAGGCGGGTGCCGCGGAGGGCGCCGTCGCTCATGTCGGTTCCTGTCGTCGGGGGTCGGGCGCCGGTCGGGGGGACCGGTCTTGGTGGTCTCAACGGATAGGGACGCACGCGGTGTTCCCCAGGATCCGCAGCGGAAACGCACGTCCGGTTTCCGGCGGTCGGGCGCACCGGGGTCCCGCGCTGCGCCGACACCGTTGTCGGGAGCGTCGTCGCAGGTCAGAGGCTGTGGGCAGGGCGGCGAGGGGCACCCGGGTGCGGGGGAGGGGCAGCCGTGGTGGGCTGTGCAGCATGACCGAGGTCACCCTCACGGAGCAGGCCGAGCGGCTGCGCCGCACCGTCCCCGCGCTCGCCGCCGTCCGCCTCGGGCTCGCCGCCCTGTGCGCCACGAGGCCGGGGGACACCCGCCTGGTCGGCGCCCGCGAGCTCGCCCTGGGCCTCGGGACGCTGGCCGCGCACCGGTCGGGCGACCGCACGTCGGGCTGGGTCGCGGCGATGGCCGTGTCGGACGGAGGCGATGCCGTGGCGTTCCTCGTCGAGGCTGCGCGCCCGACGCCCGGCGGCATGGCGGGCGGCAGCCGGCGCAAGGCGCTGTGGCTCGCGGCCTTCGGGGCGTCGGGCCTCGTGGCCGAGGGGCTGACGGCGTACGCCCTGCGGCGCGCGGGGGAGTAGGCCTACAGGACGGCGGGGGCCTCGTTGCCGGCGTCCGCGATGCCGCGCTTCACGTCGACCCGGCTGAGCAGGATCCCGCCGACGACGAAGAACACGACGAGCAGCACGATCGCGATGCGGTACGAGCCGAACACCGTGAACGCGAGGCCGAACGCCAGCGTGCCGAGCCACGACGTTCCGCGCTCCATCGCCTGGTAGAGCGAGAAGTACTCGGCCTCGCGGCCGCGGGGGATGAGCTGGGAAAACAGCGAGCGCGAGAGGGCCTGGGTGCCGCCGAGGACCAGGCCGATAGCGGCGGCCAGCGCGATGAAGGGCACGAACGCCTTCTCCGGCACGAGGTAGCCGCCGCAGATCACGACCATCCACGCGATGAGGCTGCCCAGGATCACGCGCTTGGCGCCGAAGCTCGACGCGAGCCGGCCGAGCAGCAGCGCGCCGAAGATCGCCACGACCTGCACGGTGAGGATCGCGATGAACAGCACGCTCGTCTCGAAGCCGAGCTCCTCGCTGCCGTAGACCGACGACGCGTAGATGACCGTCTGCACGCCGTCGTTGAAGAAGAGGTACGCGACGAGGAACAGCAGGGTCATGGGGTAGGCGCGCGCGTGCTTCAGGGTGTGCCAGAGCTGGGTGAAGCTGCGCCCGATCGAGCCGCCGTCGAGCTTCTCCACATTGACCGGAGGCCGGTTGCGCAGCCGGACGAACGGCACGAACGTGAACGCCGCCCACCACACGGCGGCCATGAGCATGCAGATCCGGGCAGCGACGCCCTGGTCGTCCATGAGCGAGAGCAGCGCGAGGTTGATGACGAGCAGCAGCGCGCCGCCGACGTACCCGAACGCCCAGCCTCTGCTCGACACGCCGTCCCGCTCGTCGGGCGTCGCGATCTCGATGAGGATCGCGTCGTACACGACGAGGCTCGCGCCGAGGCAGAGGGATGCGCCCATCATCGCGAGGACGCCGAGCTGCCAGTTGCCGCCGTTGACGAAGAAGAGCAGAGCGGCGAAGAACGACCCCGCCCAGGCGAATCCGGCCAGCAGCCGCTTCTTGGCGGCGCTGCGGTCCGCGAACGCGCCGACGACCGGGAGGATGAACGCCGAGAGGATCGTCGTGATCGTGATGGCGTAGAAGTACAGCGCCCCCGGGCTCACCTGCAGCCCGAGGATGGTGAGCGGCACGTCGCAGTCGCCGTCGGACGTGCCGCACGCGGCCGTCTTGGCGACCGCGGTGATGTACGGACCCGCCAGCACCGTCGCCGTCGTGGTGACGAACGCCGAGTTCGCGAAGTCGTACCAGTACCAGCCCCGTTGCTCCCGGCGGCGCTCCACCGGATCGATCTGCGACGCCGTGCTCACTGCGGACATGTCGACCTCCGGGGCAGATGATGGTGGACCGGAGGGGCGCGCGTCCCCGACTCGCCCAAGGCAGGATGGGTCCCGTGGATCTCCGAGTGCTCGACGATCGCCTGTCCGTGTGCCGCCTGCCGGCCGGATCGCCCTGGCCGGTGCCGTCCGACGGCGCCCGCTTCTGGTCGGTGACCCGCACCGACTCCGAGCTGTCGATCGTGTGCCCCGAGGACGAGGCGCCGGCGGGGGAGCACGTGCAGGTGGAGCCCGACTGGCGGGCCCTCGAGGTGGCCGGGCCGCTCGACTTCGGCATGGTCGGCGTGATGGCCGGGCTGACCCAGCCGCTCGCGGACGTCGATGTCAGCGTCTTCGTGGTGTCGACGTACGACACCGACTACGTGCTCGTGCACGCGGCGGCGCTCGAGCGGGCGGTCGAGGCGCTCCGGGCCGCGGGCCACCAGGTGCACGCGGGCTGACCCCCCGGCTCCCCGACTGTTCGATGACGTTCGATTCGTCAGGAACGATCCTGCGCGGGCTCGAGCGGGCCCACGACGTCGCCCTCGGGTCGACGGCGTCCACGTGCCGTCCGTCGTCCCAGTCCCACGCCCGGTCGTCGGGATCGACGGACCCGCCGGGGCGGCCGCATGACGGCGGCGAGGCTCGGCACCGGCAGGACGAGCGTCACGGGGTTGTCGGTGCGGCGCTGCACCGGATCGTCCAGCGGGTACGCCGCGGCGACGTGCGGCGGCACGCGCACGAACGACAGGCGCCCGTGCGGCCCGGCGTGCGTGACGGCGTCGTCGGAGGACTCCACGAGCACCCGAGCGCCGAGGCCGGCGGAGAACGCGGCGGTCCGCCGTTCCGTCCAGGCAGTGGACGACGGCGGCCGGAGCGCCCGGCACGCTCATCCGTGCTTCTCGGAGTTATCCGATAATGAGCATTATGTAATGTCAACGAACAGGCTAGAGGGCCCGTGCGTAGGCCTTGCGGGCCTCGACCTTGATCTCGGCCCTCCCCTCGGCGACGAGCACCGGCGGCACGTAGACGCCGAAGCGGCCGCGCAGGCCCTTCTTCTGGCCGTACCAGCCGCCGACGGGGTTGGACTCCGAGCGGCCCCAGGCCTCGACGGTCCCGTCGGCCGCGGGCTTCTGCTCGTCCGCGCCGCCGAGCAGCACCCAGTCGCCCTGCTCGACCAGGAACGCGTGCAGGTCGTCGAGGGCTCGCGCCAGGTACGTCAGCTTCGTCTTGCCGACCTGGCAGACGAGCAGGTCGCCGTCGCGGTGCATGGTGTACTCCGACCCGCCGCTGGGCGTGGTGAGCACCCAGGGGTCCTCAGGCGTTCCGCTGCCGCTCATGGCGACCTCCGTGACCAGGCGATCCCCGTGCAGGGCGAACCTAGCCCGCCGATGCGTCGGCCGGAGCGTGTTCGCGTACGACGGTGGCCGTCCCCGACGCCTTCTCGTGCGGACCGCGCCGTTCGGTGTCGCGCAGCGTCAGGAGCACGACGACGCCGATCCACAGCGGCGAGAGCAGCACCGCGGCGAGCACGAGCGCGGGCGAGAGGCCGACCGACGTGGTGGCCACGACGCCGGCGAGGACCCACGGGCCCCACAGCACCAGCGTGCGCACGGCCAGCGCAGGGAACGGGGGCCGCTCCCCCGAGCCCGTGCGCATCGAGAGCAGCACGAGCCACTGGCCGACCGTGCTGCCGCTGCGCACGGGGAGCACGACGCACACGAGCACGAGCCCGATCACGAGGCTCGTGCGGGTGACGGCGGCGCCGTCGAACGGCAGCGCGAGCGCACCGAGCAGGGCCACGACGGCACCGCCGAGGAGCAGCGCGGCGAGGTAGTCGATGAGGGTGGCCACGAACCGCCGAGGCAGACTGGCCCGTACCGGCCGGGGTTGCGCGGCGACGCTCCCCCGCTCCGGGATGATCCGGAACGCCGGCGCGGCCAGCCAGCCGAGCAGCGCGCCCGCGGTGTTGGCGATGAGGTCGTCGACGTCGAATGTGCGGTACTGGCAGTCGTACAGGCCCCAGATCGCGGTGAGCTGCGTGAGCTCGAACGCCAGGGAGAGCCCGAGCCCGATCGCGCCGGTGGCGAGCCAGCCCCGGCCCCACCAGCGGCGCAGGTAGACGCCGAGCGGCAGGAGCAGCAGCACGTTGAACACGCGGACGACGAGCGGGCTGTTGGTGAGGATCGACAGGACGCCGGTGCCTTCGCGTCGGGCTTCCTCGATCGCCTGCGGGATCCAGATGAACGGCCGGAGGTTGACCTTGCCGACGGTCGAGGCGCAGTACTTCGCGATGTCGTCGGGGAACGGAAGCAGCACCAGTGCCCAGGCGCAGATGAGGAAGAGCAGGAAGGACCCGGCCACCCACACCGAGCGCGGGTCGACGCGACCGCGGCGGCGGTACTGGACGACGACGAACGGCACCGCGAGAAGGACCGCCACGAGCAGGAAGATCTGCAGCCCGCCGCCGATGGGCTCGAGGTAGCGCGCGTAGAGGCCGGTGGCCCCGAGCGGCGCGGCCGGGGCCGGCACCCGCTACGCCGCGATCGCGTCTTCGGCCGGCTCGTCCGGCGACGGCTCGTCGTCCTCGCGCTTGCCGCTCGGAGGGAGGCCGAGGGTTGCGAGGAGCCCGAGGAAGACGAACGCGGCGGCGGTGTACGCCGTGTAGCTGATCGCCGTGGCGAACGCCTCGCTCGCGGCGGAGGCGACGGCCTCTCCCCCGGGCTGCTGGGCGAGGCCCGGGATCGCAGTGCCGGCGGACTCCTCGACCACGTCGGCGATCTGCTGGCGCGTCGCGTCGTCGAGGCCCGGCACCGAGGCGAGGTTGCTCTCGGTCTGCGCGGACAGCGTGACGAACAGGATCGTGCCGAGGACCGCCGTGCCGAGGGCGGAGCCCACCTGGCGCGCCGTGCTCTGGGTGCCGGACGCCTGGCCGCTCTGGCGGCGCGGCACGTCGGCGAGGATCAGGCTCGTGAGCTGGGCGCTCGCGTAGCCGACGCCGACGCCGTACACGACGAGCCAGAACGCGATCACCCAGCCGCTGACGGTCGTCGACAGCGTGAAGCCGAGGCCCGTGATGGCCACCGCCTCGAGCGCCATGCCGAGCCGGGCCACGAAGCGCGGCGAACGGCGCTGAGCCATCTGGGCGGACGTCGGGCCCGCGAGGAACGCGCCGATCGCCAGCGTGGCGAGCATCGCGCCGGCGCCGAACGCGGAGTAGCCGAGCACGCTCTGCAGGAAGAGCGGCAGCGAGAACAGGATGCCGAACTCCCCCAGGCTCACGATGAGCCCCGCGAAGCTGCCCAGGCTGAACGTCGCGATGCGGAACAGCTGCAGGTCGAGCAGCACGACCTTGCCGGCCTTCGCGCGGCGGCTCTCCACGAGGAGCAGCAAAGCGATGCCGACGACGGACACGACGAAGGACCAGAGCACCGGGGAGATCGCGCCCTCGGGGACGGTGATCCCGGCGATGGAGACCTCGTGCGTGGTGCGCGTCCAGCCGTAGTTGCGGCCCTCGATGAGCCCGAAGACGAGGGCGCCGATACCGACTGCGGACAGCACCGCGCCGAGGATGTCGAAGCCCTTCTCGATGTGCTCGTCCTTGCTCTCGGGCACCTTCAGGAGGGACCCGATGACGATGACGAGCACGATCGGGACGTTGATGTAGAAGGCCCAGCGCCAGGAGTGGTGCTCGGTGAGCCAGCCGCCGAGCAGGGGCCCGATCGCCGCCATGCCGCCGATGATCGAGCCGTAGATCGCGAAGGCGACGAGGCGGGCCCGGCCCACGTAGATGGAGTTGACGAGCGAGAGCGACGCGGGCGACATCATGGCGCCGCCGACGCCCTGCAGGGCGCGCGCGGCGATGAGCGCCGTGCCGTCGCCCGTGCGCGCGGCGATGATGCTCGCCACGCCGAAGATCACCGCGCCGCTCACGAAGACGAGGCGCCGGCCGATCCGGTCCCCCAGCCGTCCGGCGATGATCAGCAGCGCGGCGAAGATCAGCGCGTAGACGGCGTTGACCCACTCGGCGTCGACCGAGGAGATCCCGAGGTCGCGGATGATCGACGGCAGCGAGACGTTGACGATCGTCGCGTCCATGATGAACAGCGCGGTGCCGAGGCCGATGAACAGCATCGGCACCCAGCTCGTGCGGGGTGCTTCGGTGCGGGCGTTGGTGGTGGTCCCCTGGTCGGTCACGGGAGAACGCTAGACCATCTAGCGTTCTCTGCCACCTGGCGGGGTGCGCCGCGTCGCGTCAGGCGGTCACGAGCAGGATGCCGAGGCACATCTCGTCGGTGGTGCCCTCGCCCCACACGACGTAGCGGTCGGGGACGTCCTGCAGCGACGGCAGCTGGTCGCGCAGCGTCGCGTCGTGGGTGCACGTGACCGTGATCGTGTCGCCCGCCTCCAGCGCCACGGGCTTCGCCAGCGGCCGCGCGGACTGGTCGTCGAAGTCCCATACGGGGATGTCCAGGAGCGTGCGCTCCCGGGCCGTGCCCTCGTTCGCCACGATCGTGATGCTCTTGCCGAGCAGGTGCATGTGGCCGGCGGCGGCCCGGACGGTCTCCGGCGCGCTCACGCGGCGTACGCACGTCTGGGTGGCGCCGGGCTTCGGGTCGAACGGATCGCCGCCGCAGAGCAGCTGCAGCCCGCCGATGGTTCGCAACGCGCCCGCGCCGAACCGCTGCACGACATCGGACACCGCGGCCCCGCGCTCGCAGAGCCGACCGGACTGGCCGGCCGCGCACGGCAGCTCCACCGGCGCGGGCAGCAGCTGGGTGCGCAGCGGCTCCAGGTCGGTGCGGGAGGACACCCGCAGGCGCACCTCGGTGGAGTCGGCGGCGGCCTCGCCGGTGGCCGCGCGCAGGTTGTAGTGCATCTGGATCACGACCTGGCTGCCGGCGGCGAGCGGTACGCCGACGTCGCCCGCGAACAGGTTCTCGCGGCCCCCGGGCGCCCAGCCCGCCAGCCACGGGGCGGAGTCCAGGCCGTCGACCGGTCCCTTGCCGCGCGACGGCAGGCCGGGACCGCCGAAGCACTCCCACCCCGGACGTGGGTCCGCCGCGTCCTTCGCCTGCGCGGCCTGGACCTGGTCGGGCTCCACCCGGAACACGATGGAGTGGTGCACGACCGCAGGGTTCGACGGCAGGAACTGCACGCCCGTGACGAACGCGTCGGCGGTGACGCCGGGATCGGCCAGGAAGCAGCGGTAGTCGTCGGTGCCTCCGGACGGCGCCTCGGGGAGGTAGCGGCCGTCCGGGAGGTCGTCGGCCACGCCCACGGTCACGAACGACTCCCCCGTGCGGAGCGGCTTGGGCGTCGGCGGGGGCGACGGAGCGGTCGAGCCGTGGGCGCCGTCCGAGCCGTGCCCGGTGCTCGCCGAGGGCTCGGCGCTCGCACCGCCGTGCTGGTGCTGCCCGGTGGCGCAGCCGGCCAGCAGCAGGGCCGTACCGACCAGCGCGACCGCAGGCAACCTCCGCATGCGCGTCAGCGTACGTCGTCGTGCGCCGTTGACAGCACCACCGACAATGGACCCATGAGTGGAGACGACGAGCTCGACCGCCTGCTGCGCGAGGTCGAGGCCGCGACGTCGGGGACGCCCGCCAAGCGCGCGGAGTCCGCGCCGGCCCGGAAGGCTCCCGCCGAGGCGGCCGCACCGGGCCGTTGGGGGCGCGCGCTGCGCACCGGCGTGGTCGCCGGAGCGGTGTGCGGCGTCGTGGTGGGCACCGGCACCTTCCTGCTCTCCTGGCTGCCGTTCATCGACAACCCCTTCAGCAGCGCGGCTGGAGCCTTCGTCGGCGCGTTCGCGACCGGCGCGGCGCTGACCGCGGCCCGGGGGTAGTCACACCGCCCAGCCGAGCAGGGCGGTGGTGCTGCGCTCCCAGCCCAGGACGCCGATAGCCGCCGGTGGCAGGACGAAGCTGCGCCCGCCGACGGGCGGCAGCCCGAGGTGCGTCGCGGTGAGGATGCGCAGCAGGTGGGCGTGCGCGACCAGCAGGACGTCGTCCCCGCGCTCCACCACCGGGCGGCAGCGGGTGAGCACCCGTGCGGCGCGGGCGGCGACGTCGTCGACTGTCTCCCCCAGCCCGTCGAGGGTGGTCCAGACGCTCCACGCCGGGTCGCCGAGGTCGTCCTGGATGCCCTGCGTCGTTCGCCCCTCGTAGTCGCCGTAGTCCCACTCGAGCAGGTCGGGCGCGACCTCGCCCGGGTGCCCCGCGAGCTCCGCGGTGCGGCGCGCCCGCTGCAGGGGGCTCACGAGGACGAGGCCGGGCCGGTACGCCGCGAGCCGGGCGCCGACGGACCGGGCGGCGTCCTCGCCGGCGGCAGTGAGCGGGATGTCGGTGCGGCCGGTGTGCCGGCCGTCCCGGCTCCACTCGGTCTCGGCGTGGCGGAGCACCACGATGCGTCCCCTGGCGGCGGCCATGGTCGTAGCCTGCCAGGCGTGAAGGCACAGGGACGCCCGGTCGACGAGGTGCTCGCGGACCTCGATGCGGCACGCGGCAAGGATCCGGACCCGCACGGCGCCCACCTGTTCGGGCTGACGTACCCGACGGGCGACGCCGAGCTCGAACGGCTGACGCACGCCGTGCACGACCGGCTGCTGTACAGCAACGCCCTCAACCCGTTCCGGTTCCCGGAGCAGTCGCGGCTCGCCGAGGAGGTCGTCCGCGAGGTCGGCGGCCTCGTCTCGCTGCCGTCGGGTGGCGGAGGCAGCACGACGTCGGGCGGCACGGAATCGATCCTCATGGCGGTGCTGGTGGCGCGTCAGCGGGCCAGGGCGCGCGGCGTCGAGCGACCTGCGGTGGTGGCCCCGGCGTCGGCGCACCCTGCGTACGCCAAGGCCGCGCACTTCCTCGACCTCGAGTTCCGGCAGGCGCCGATCGACCCCGTCGCGCTCACGGTCGATCTCGACGCGTTGAGGGGCTTGGTCGACGAGCGGACGGCACTCGTGGTCGCGTCGGCGTTCAGCTACCCGCACGGGGTCATGGACGACGTCGCGGCCGTCGCGGCCATCGCCGCGGACGCCGGATCGGGCTGCCACGTGGACGCGTGCGTCGGAGGCATGATCCTCCCGTTCCTCGCAGAGCCCGTGCAGCCGTGGGACTTCCGGGTGCCCGGCGTCACGAGCATGTCGGTCGACCTGCACAAGTACGGCTTCGTCCCGAAGGGCTGCTCGGTGGTGCTGCACCGCGACGGCGACTGGGCGGGGCACCAGTGGTTCGTGTACGACCAGTGGCCCGCGGGGCTGTACGGCTCCCCCGCTGTCGCCGGAGCCAAGTCCGCAGCGCCCGTGATCGCAGCGTGGGCCGTGCTGGACCACCTCGGCCGTGAGGGCTTCGAACGGGTCGTCGCCGGCATCCTGGAGACGTCCGGCCGGATCCGCTCCGGCTTCGAGTCCTGCGACGGCGTCGTCGTCAACGGGAGCCCCGTAGGCCCGATCCTGTCGTGGCGCTCGGAGCGCCCTGACGTGTCGCTGTTCGCCGTCGCCGACCTCATGGAGCAGCGCGGCTGGTGGCTCAACCGCCTCACGGGCACGAACGGCGGCGAGCCGGGGCTGCATGTCATGGTCTCGCCGGCGCACGCAGGGGTGCTCGACCAGCTGCTGCCGGACTTCGCCGACTGCTACGAGGACGTCGTGCGCACGGGTGCCGCGAGCAGCGATGCCGGCCGCTACGCCTGACCCAGCGCGTAGAACGCGACCGCGCTCGCCGCGGCCACGTTGAGGCTGTCGACCCCGGCGGCCATCGGGATCCGCACCCGGTCGGTGCAGGCCGCCAGCGCCGCGTCGGTAAGCCCCTCCCCCTCCGTGCCGAGCACGACCGCGATCCGGTCCGGCACCTCGAGGGAGCGCAGGTCGGAGCCGGCGGGGTCGGGTGACAGCGCGTACGTCGAGAACCCGCGGGCGGCAAGGTCGTGCAGCGCCGCGGGCCACGGCTCGGCGCGGGTCCACGGCACGGCGAACACCGACCCCATGGAGACCTTGACGCTGCGGCGGTAGAGCGGGTCCGCGCACTGCGGGCTGACGAGCACGGCGTCCATACCTAGCGCGGCGGCGTTGCGGAAGACGGCACCGACGTTGGTGTGGTCGACGAGGTCCTCGAGCACCACGACCCGTCGCGCGGTCGCGAGCAGCTCCTCGAGCCCGGGCAGCGCGCGCCGCTGCATCGAGGCGAGGGCCCCGCGGTGCACGCGGTAGCCGGTGATCTGTTCGAGCAGCGCCTCGTCGGCGAGATAGATCGGGCAGTCGTACGCCGCGACCGCGTCGCGCAGGCCGCCCCACCACTTGCGCGCCATGAGCAGCGACCGGGGCACGTACCCGGCGGCGAGGGCACGGCGTACGACCTTCTCGCCCTCGGCCAGGAACAGGCCCTCGGCGGGCTCGCGCACCGTGCGGAGCGACACGTCCGTGAGGCCGGTGTAGTCGATCAGCCGCGGGTCGCGGGGGTCGTCGACCTCGACGACGGTGCTCATGCGAGGGCCCGCAGGCTCGACACGGCGGCGATGACGCCGACCACGACGATGAGGCCGCGCAGGGCGGCCGCCGGCAGCCGACGGGCCACGGGCGCGCCGACCGCTCCCCCGACCGACGCTCCGACCGCGAGAGCGAGCGCGGGGAGCCAGGCCACCGCCCCCGCCACGGCGAACACCACGGCTGCCACGCCGTTGGACACGCCCTGCAGCACGTTCTTCACGGCGTTCGAGCGCTGCAGGTCGACGTCGAACAGCACCGTCAGGGCGGCCACGATGATGATGCCTTGGGCCGCGCCGAAGTAGCCGGCGTACAGGCCCACCACCAGGAGGATGGGCAGCAGGATGTGCCGCGGGAGCGCGGTCGGGTCGAGCCCGCGCGCCCGCAGCGCCGCGGTGATGCGCGGGCCGACCAGCACGAGCAGGCAGGCCAGCAGGATGAACCACGGCACGATGCGCTCGAACACGCTCGCCGGCAGCGCGACCACGAGGACCGCACCGACGAGGGCGCCCGATCCGATGGCGAGCGCCAGCGGCACGACCTCGCGCCGGCGGCCGGCCATCTCCCTGCGGTAGCCCCACGCCCCGAACAGGTTGCCCGGCGCGAGGCCCGCGCTGTTGGTGCCGTTGGCGACGACCGGCGGCAGCCCGTAGGCCAGCAGCAACGGGTACGTGAGCAGGGTGCCGCTGCCCACGGCGGCGTTGACGGCACCGGCCACGATCCCGGCGCCGACGAGGAGCAGCAGGTCCACGGGGTCGGGGATCAGCCCTTCGGGGCGTCGTTCTTCACGAACGCCGAACCCAGGTTCTCCATGGCCTTGGACAGCTCGGCGGGCACGACCCACACCTTGTTGGCCGTGCCGTTCGCGATCGACGGGAGAGCCTGGAGGTACTGGTAGGCCAGCACCTGGTCATCCGCACCGCCGCTGTGGATCGCGTCGAAGACCTTCTGGATGGCCTGGGCCTCGCCCTCGGCCCGGAGGATCTGCGACTGCGCGTCGCCCTCGGCCCGGAGGATCGCGGACTGCTTCTCGCCCTCGGCGGTGAGGATCTGGCTCTGCTTGAAGCCCTCGGCGGTGAGGATCGCGGCGCGCTTCTCGCGCTCGGCGCGCATCTGCTTCTCCATCGACTCCTGCACGCTGGCGGGCGGGTCGATCGCCTTGAGCTCGACGCGGTTGACGCGGATGCCCCACTTGCCGGTCGCCTCGTCGAGGACGCCCCGCAGCGCGCTGTTGATCTGCTCGCGCGAGGTGAGGGTCTGCTCGAGGTCCATGCCGCCGATCACGTTGCGCAGCGTCGTGACGGTCAGCTGCTCGATGCCCGTGATGGGGCTCGCGATCTCGTACATCGCGGCCTTGGGGTCGGTGACCTGGAAGTAGATGACCGAGTCGATGTTGACCACGAGGTTGTCCTGCGTGATCACCGACGACGGCGGGAACGACACGACCTGCTCGCGCATGTCGACGAGCGGCTTGAGCCGGTCGATGTACGGGACGAGCAGCGACAGACCAGGGTTCAGCGTGCGGCTGTAGCGGCCGAGCCGCTCGACGATGCCCGCGCGGGCCTGCGGCACGATGCGCACGGCCTTGGCGAGGGTCACGATCACGAACAGCACGATGACGAGGGCGATCACCGCTGCCACGACGCCTGCGATCTCCATCTGCCCAGCTCCCCTTCTCGGCGCGGTCTGCGCCAGGTCTCCGTCGCGCCGGTCGGCGGACGGGACGTGCTAGTCGACGAGCGCGGTGGCGCCGTCGATGCGGATGACGCGGACCATCTCGCCGGCCTCGATCACGCGGTCGCCGTCGATCGCCCGGGCCGACCAGGTCTCGCCGCCGATCTTCACGCGGCCGTCGCGGCCGGTGACCTGCTGCACGACCTCGGCGTCGTTCCCCACGAGCGCGTCCACGCCGGTACGGATCGCTGGCGGTTGCTTGCGGTGGCGGCGCGCGATCGGGCGTACGACGAACAGCAGGCCGAGCGCGACAACGGCGAAGACGCCGAACTGGAGCGCCGGACCTCCGCCCGCTGCGGCCACGACGGTCGCTGCGGCGGTGCCGCCCGCGATCATCGCGAGCACCAGCGTGGTCGTGAGCATCTCCCCCACGAGCAGCAGCACGGTCACGACCAGCCACCACACCCATGCGTCCATGGCTCGATCCTAAGCGCGGGGGGCTCCGCCGCCACGCAGGTTGTCGGCACGCCGGCCGGACGGACGATGGCCTCAGACGGCGCGGGCCCACCAGCGGTCGCCTCGGAACTCCACGCTGAGCGGCAGGCCGAACGTCTCCGACAGGTGCTCGGCCGTCAGCACCTCGTGCAGCGGTCCCTGGGCGACCACGGCGCCCATGCGCAGGAGCATGCCGTGCGTGAACCCGGAGGGGATCTCCTCGACGTGGTGGGTGACGAGGACGGTGGTCGGCGCGTAGGGGTCCGCCGCGATCTCGCCGAGGCGCCGGACGAGGTCCTCGCGGCCGCCGAGGTCGAGCCCGGCGGCGGGCTCGTCGAGGAGCAGGAGCTCGGGGTCGGTCATGAGGGCGCGGGCGACGAGCACGCGCTTGCGCTCGCCCTCGGACAGCGTGCCGATCGTTCGGCGGCCGAGGTGCCCGACGCCGAGCTGGTCGAGCAGCTCCTGGGCGCGGCCGTGGTCGTCGACCTCGTAGCGCTCGCGCCAGCGCCCCGCGACGGCGTACGCCGCGGTCACCACGACGTCGGAGACGACCTCGTCGTCGGGGATGTACTCCGACAGGGTCGGGCTCGCGACGCCGATGCGCGGCCGCAGCTCGAAGACGTCGGTGCGGCCGAGCATCTCGTCGAGCACCTCCGCGGTGCCGCGCGTGGGGTGGATGAGCGTCGCGGCGATCGCGAGGAGGGTCGTCTTGCCGGCGCCGTTGGGGCCGAGCACGGCCCACCGCTCGCCCTCGGCGACGTCCCAGCTCACCTGGTCGACGATGGCGACGCCGCCGCGCACGACGTCGACGTCGAGGAACCGCAGCACGTCGCTCACCCGCCGAACACTACGGGGCGCAGCGGCCGTCCTAGGGTTGCGGGGTGCTCCTGGATCGACGTGCCGCGCTCCCCCGCGCCGCCCTCCTGACGGTGTGGGGCAACGCGGCGCTGTCGGGGGCGACGACGCTCGAGGACGCCGCCGCGCACGCCGTCGGCACCGACGCGCTGCACAGGATGGCCGGCGTGCCGGGCGAGGCCGACGCCGTACCCCTCGGGCTGGCCCTCGGCCGGCTGCGCGCCGCGGGCGTGACCGCGTTGCGCGTGGTGCTGCCCGAGCCGGGCGACCCGCTCGGGCTGCCGGAGCCGCCGTCCTTCAACGCCGACGCGACGGCCGCGGGCGAGGCTGTCGTGACCGTGTCCGCGCCGGGGACGCCGCACTGGGCGATGCTGCCGTCCACGGCGGACAGCCCGTCGGGACCGGTCGTGCGCTGGGACGTGCGCGAGGTGGGCTGGTCGGCGCATCCGCACGGGCTGCCGACGATGTCCGAGGCCGAGCGCGGCCTGGCCGACGCGGTCCGCGACGCCACCGAGGCGCTGCAGCGGCTCGATCTGGCTCGGGGCCGCGACGAGGTCGCCGCGCGGCTGCGCGGCGTGGAGAAGGCCGTGTCGCGGATCGACCTGCCGCCGTCCCTTCCCGCCCGGGCGCAGCGCGCGGTCGTGCAGGCTGCGCGCCTGCTCGGGATCCTCGATGTGGCCGGCTCGACCGAGGGAGCCGCTGTCACCGCGGGCGAGGCGGCCGCCCGCGCCCAGACCCTTCGCCCGCTGCGTGCGGCGGCCAGGCATGCGCTCTGCGCGGCCTGCTCCGCGGACGCCGAGCCGGAGCCTCCCCGGAAGGCCTGGCACGCGGCTCGTTAGGCTCGCTGCCGCCATGACCCTGGACCTGGACGACGCCGACGAGCGGCCGCGCACGCTGCTCATCACGCTGACCGGCCGCGACCGTCCCGGTGTCACCGCGACCCTGACCGAGGCGCTGTCGCTGCACGAGCTGGAGATCCTCGACGTCGAGCAGGTCGTGATCCGCGGACGCCTCACCCTGGGGGTCCTCGTCGGCCCCACCGTGGAGCACGGCTCCGCGCTCGTGCTCGACGCGGCCGCGATCACCGCGCGCGGGGTCGCCTCCGCTCTGGAGATGGACGCCGACGTCGTCGTCGGGGCGGCCGAGCACGTCCCCGGCCGCCGCGGCCGCCTCCTCGTGACGGTGCTCGGGCATCCCCTCCTGCCGTCCGCTCTGTCGGGCATCACGCGCCGCATCTCGGCGCTCGGGGGAAACATCGACCGCATCGTGCGGACCGCGTCGTACCCCGTGACCGCCATCGAGCTCACGGTCTCCGGCACCGACCAGCAGCAGCTGCGCCAGGCGCTCGCGGCGGAGTCGGCGGCGCTCGGCGTCGACGTCGCGGTCCAGCGCCGCGGCCTGCGCGGGCGCGGTACGCACCTCGTGGTGATGGACGTCGATTCGACCCTCATCCAGGACGAGGTCATCGAACTGATCGCCCGGCACGCCGGGTGCGAGGCCGAGGTGCGCGAGGTGACCGAGCGCGCGATGCGCGGCGAGCTCGACTTCGCCGAGTCGCTGCACGCACGGGTCGCGCTGCTGGCCGGCGTGCCCGAGGCGGCGCTGGCGGAGGTGCGGGACGCCGTACGCCTCACCCCGGGGGCGCGCACGCTCGTGCGCACGCTGACCCGGCTCGGGTTCCGAGTCGCCGTGGTGTCGGGCGGCTTCTCCGCCGTCGTCGACCCGCTCGCCGACGAGCTCGGCATCCACCACGCGCGCGCCAACGTGCTCGAGGTGGTCGACGGCGTCCTCACGGGGCGCGTGGTCGGCGCCGTGGTGGACCGTGCGGCCAAGGCCGAGGCGTTGCGCGAGTTCGCGGCGCTCGAGGGGATCCCGATGGATCGCACGGTCGCGATCGGCGACGGCGCGAACGACCTCGACATGCTGGCCGCGGCCGGCCTCGGCATCGCGTTCAACGCCAAGCCCGTCGTCCGCGCCCAGGCCGACACGGGGCTGACCGTGCCGTACCTCGACCCGGTGCTCTACCTGCTCGGCATCACCCGCGAGGAGATCGAGCAGGCCGACGCCGAGGCCGGCACCCCCACCCCGGCTCCCCCCGTCCGCTGACGCGCCGCCCGAGCCCGATCTGGATGCCTCTCGTCGCGGTATAGCGCGCGATGCACCATCCAGATCGGGAATCCGCACGGACCTGTCGAAACAAGCGGCGTCCGTTCGTACAGGATGTGGAGGCGGGCGCGGGGCCCGTCGCGGCAGGAGGCGTGTGATGGCCGAGTACCTCATCTACTTCAACCAGCAGTGGGTCGGCGACCACCCTTCGGAGTGGTACCGCACGCGGGTCGAGCCCTCGATGGCAGTGGTGCGCGAGATGGCGGACGCCGGCGTCCTGGTCTACGCGGGCGGCCTCGAGGAGGACCTCGCTACTGCGGCCGCGGCGGATGCGACCAGCGGCGAGATCGTCATCACCGACGGGCCGTACGCCGAGACCAAGGAGTACCTCGGCGGCCTCACGATCATCGACGTGCCGGACGAGCAGACCGCGCGCTACTGGGCCGGGCGGGTCGCCGAGGGGTGCGGCTGGCCGCAGGAGCTGCGGCGCATCAAGAGCCGGCCCGACGGCTGGACCGAGCCGCAGCGCTAGCTACCCGCGCGGGGCGACGAACCGCGCGAGATGCGCCGATCCGGCCGTCAGCTCGCTCCAGGGCACGTGCACGTCGAGGACGGCGACCCCGCAGGTCGGGTATTTCACGGCCAGCGCCGCGGCCGCAGCCGGGTCGGCGGTCGCGGCGAGGTGGTCCACGAGCGCCTCGCACCCGGGGTTGTGGCCCACGAGGATCGCGGTGCGGGCCCGCTCGGGGAGCTCGCGCAGGACCGTGACGAGCGTGCCTGCCGAGGCCTCGTAGATGCGCGGATCGATGGTGAGCGGCCCGGGCGAGTCGACGTCGTACCCGGCGGCGCCGATGTATCCGAGCGGCCCGGCGACGAGGGTCCAGGTGCCGCGGGTGCGCCGCGCGCTGGAGACGACGACGTGGTCGGGCAGGCCGACGTTCTCGCGCAGCCAGTCCCCCGTGGCGCGGGCGTCGCGCACGCCGCGCTCGGCGAGCGGGCGGTCGTGGTCGAGCACGCCGGGCGGGTACGCCGACTTGGCATGCCGCAGCACGACCAGGCGGCGGCTCATACGGCGTGCGCCCTGACGTGCAGCGCCTCCACCTGGTCGGCGGTGCCGACGACGATGAGCACGTCGCCGATCTCGAGCGTGCGGCCGGGGTCGGGGTTCGTCACGAACTTCCCGCGGCTGCGCAGCGCCAGCAGGATCGCGCTGCCGCCCTCCTCGGCTCGGGTGTCGGCGATGCTCGACCCGACCAGCGGCGACCCTTCGTGGACCTCGATGTCCGAGAGCCGGAACTCGTGCCGGCCCTCGTGCATGACGACGTCGAGGAAGTCCACGACGTCGGGCGAGTCGGCGAACGCGGCGATCCGGTTGCCGCCGATGCGCTGCGGGTTGACGACGCGGTCGGCACCCGCTCGGAGGAACTTCGCCTCGGCGTCGTCGGTGCGGGAGCGCGCGATCACGAACAGGTCGGGGTTGATGCTGCGGGCGGTGAGCACGACGAAGACCGAGCCCGGATCGTCGTCGAGCGAGGCGACGAGCGTCTTGGCGGTGCGTACGCCCGCGGCGCGCAGCACGTCGTCGTCGGTGGCGTCGCCGATCACGTGCGGAAGCGGGCAGCTCTCCAGCCGGGCCTCGCTCTGGTCGACCACGACCACGTCGACACCGGAGGCGGCGAGCTGCTCGGCCGCCGCCCGTCCGACGCGGCCGTAGCCGCACACGATCGCGTGCCCCTCGAGCCTGTCGATGTCGCGTTGCATGCGTCGCCGTCCCCAGAGGTTGCCGAGCTGCCCTTCCAGGACCAGCTCGAGGGTGAGCGTGAGTGCGTAGAGCACGGTGCCGACGCCGGCGAGGGCGACGATCATCGTGTAGATCTTCAGCGCCGGGGTGAACGGCACGACCTCGCGGAATCCGATCGTCGTGACGGTCGTGACGGTCTGGTAGACCGCGTCGAGGGCGTCGATCCCCAGCGCGATGTACCCGATCGAGCCGACGACGATCACGGTGACGACGGCCGAGAGGGCGACCGCGAGGCGCCGCGCGTTGGCAGAGCGGTAGCGGTACGGCCGCGCCACAACGCGGTCGTAGGAACGCCGACCTCTCACCACAGCGCCAGCATGCCGGACGCCGGTACCGCGAGACGCGCCGACCGGACGCGCCGCCGAGTGATCGGCGTCAGGCGCCCATGGCGTGGACGCCGCCGTCGACGTGGATGATCTCCGCCGTCGTCTTCGGGAACCAGTCCGACAGCAGCGCCACGCACGCGCGGGCGGCGGGCTCGGGGTCGCCCATGTCCCAGCCGATCGGGGCGCGGCTGCCGCCCCAGACGCCGTCGAACTCGTCGAAACCGGGGATCGACTTCGCGGCCGTGGTCTTGATCGGGCCGGCCGCCACGAGGTTGACGCGCACGCCCTGCGGACCGAGGTCGCGGGCCAGGTAGCGCGCCGTCGACTCGAACGCCGCCTTGGCCACGCCCATCCAGTCGTACTTCGGCCACGCGACCTGGGCGTCGAAGTCGAGGCCCACGACCGACGACGTGCGGCCCTCCCCGACCATGAGCGGCAGGCACGCGACGGCGAGCGACTTCAGCGAGTACGCCGATACGTGCACGGCCGTGGCGACGTCGTCCCACTCGGTGTTGAGGAAGTTGCCGCCGAGCGCGGCCTCGGGCGCGAACCCGATCGAGTGCAGGACGCCGTCGAGGCCGTCGACGTGCTCGCGCAGCACCGCGGCGAGGCCGCCCAGCTGCTCGGGGCTGGTGACATCGAGCTCGATCACCGGCGCCTCGGCCGGGAGCCGCTTGGAGATGCGGGTGGTGATCGACATGGCGCGGCCGAACGACGACAGCACGACCGTCGCGCCCTCCTGCTGGGCCAGCTTGGCGACGTGGAACGCGATCGACTGGTCGGTGAGGACGCCGGTGATCAGCAGGCGCTTGCCCTCGAGGATTCCCATGGTGGTCCTTCTGCTCGTCGGTCTCAGTGACCCATGCCCAGGCCGCCGTCCACGGGGACGACGGCGCCGGTGATGTAGCCGGCAGCGTCGCCGGCGAGGAACGTGACGACGCCGGCGATCTCGTCGGTGGAGGCGTAGCGGCCGAGCGGGACCGATCCGAGGATCTCGGTCTTGCGGTCCTCCCCGAGCACGGCGGTCATCTCGGTGTCGACGAAGCCGGGAGCGACGACGTTGGCGGTAATGCCCCGGCTGCCGAGCTCGCGTGCGAGCGAGCGGGCGAGTCCGACGAGTCCGGCCTTGGACGCCGCGTAGTTGGCCTGGCCCGCCGAGCCGAGCAGCCCGACGACGCTGGAGACGAACACGATGCGGCCCCGGCGCAGGCGCAGCATGCCCTTGGCGGCCCGGCGCGCCACGCGCAGCGAGCCCACGAGGTTGGTGTCGATGACGGCATCGACGTCGTCGTCGCTCATCCGCATGATGAGGCCGTCGCGGGTGACGCCGGCGTTGGCGACGACGACCTCGACCGGGCCGAGCTCGGCCTCGATGCGGTCGAACGCCGCGTCCACCGCGGCAGTGTCGGTGACGTCGGCCTGCACCACGAGCACGTCGGAGCCCTCGAGCTCGGCCGGCAGCTGGCCGTTGCGAGCGGTGATGGCGACCCTGTCGCCCAGCGCGACGAAGGCCTGCGCGATGGCGAGCCCGATCCCCCGGTTGCCCCCGGTCACCAGCACCACGCGGCTCACGCGCGCCTCCGTCGTCACCTCACGAGGACGGCCGCGCAGTGCGGCCGCCACGGGAAAACTAGCGGTTACCGGAGGGTACGCAGGAACCGCATCGCCGGTACGACCGGACTAGGGTCGGAGCCATGAGAGCGATCCAGGTGCGTACGTTCGGGGGCCCTGAGGTCCTCGAGCCCGTCGTCCTCGCCGAGCCCCACCCCGGCCCCGGCGAGCTGCTGGTCCACGTGACCGGCGCCGGTGTGAACTACGCCGACACCCACCAGGTCGAGAACAGCTACCTGTCGGGCAGCGAGCTCCCGTTCGTGCCGGGGTCCGAGGTGGTCGGCGTCGTCGACCCCGACGGGTTCGCGCGCCGGGTCTGCGGGTTCGTGGCGCACGGCGGCGGCTACGCCGAGCGGGCCGTGGTCCGCGAGAACCTCGCCTTCGATGTGCCGGACGGTGTGAGCGACGCCGCGGCGCTCAGCCTGCTCGTGCAGGGTCTGACGGCCTGGCACCTGGTGAAGACCTGCGCGCGCGTGCAGCCGGGCGAGTCCGTCGTCGTGCACGCGGCGGCAGGGGGCGTCGGCAACCTTGCTGTGCAGCTCGCCAAGCAGGCGGGGGCGGGCCGCGTGATCGCCACGGCGTCCTCCCAGGACAAGCTCGACCTCGCCCTCGACCTCGGGGCCGACGTCGGCGTGGTCGGCAGCCCGGACGCCGCCCCCCGCGACATCGAGCACCTGCTCATGGAGGCGAACGGCGGCAGGAAGGTCGACGTCGTCTTCGAGATGGTCGGCGGCTCCACCTTCGACGGCAGCCTGATGGCGCTCGCCCCGTTCGGCCGCATCGTCACCTACGGCAACGCCAGCCGCACCGCCCCGCACCCCGTCTCCCCCGGCAACCTGCTCGTCGGGTCGCACTCGATCATCGGCTTCTGGCTCGTCGACGCCATGCATCCGCGCCGGGCCAAGGAGATGGTCGTCGACCCGCTGCACGAGCTCGTGGCGATGGTGGCCGATAAGCGCCTGCGCCCGCTGCCCGGGCAGACCTACGCTCTGTCCCACGCACGCCAGGCCCACGAGGACCTGCGCGCCCGACGCACCACGGGGAAGGTCGTGCTCGACCCGACCCTGGACGGAGACCACGGGTGACCCACGAGGTCGACAGCGAGTTCCTCGCCCTCCCCCTCGACGCCGTCGCAGACGCCGCCTTGGCGCGGGCCAGCGCGCTCGGCGCCTCGCACGCCGATGTGCGCGTGGTGTCGACGCTGACGTCGTACCAGAAGCTGCGCGACGCCCAGGTCGAGGGATCGAGCCACGACGACGACAACGGCATGTCCGTGCGCGTGCTCGTCGACGGGTGCTGGGGCTTCGCGGCGTCCGACCTGATCGAGCCGGACGCCGCCGCCCGGCTGGCCGAGCGCGCGGTGGCGATGGCGCGGATCAGCGCCCCGCTGACGACGCTGCGCGTCGACCTCGCCGCGGAGCCGGTGCACGTGGGCACGTGGGTGTCGTCGTACGCCGTGGACCCGTTCTCGGTGTCGGAGGGCGAGCGGGTCGCGCTCCTGGCCGAGCGCAGCCGCGGCGTGCTGGCGCACGACGCCGTGGCGCACGTGACGGCGTCGCTGCACGCGGTCAAGGAGCGCACGTTCTACGCCGATCTCGCCGGCACGCGGACCATCCAGCAGCGCGTGCGGCTGGAGTCCGACGTCACCGCGCTGGCCGTCGATCCCGCCACCGGCGCGTTCGAGACGATGGCCACGACCGCCCCGCCGACCGGCCGCGGGTGGGAGTACGTCGTCGGCCGCGTGCCCGATGTGGGCGGCGCCCGCGGCTGGGACTGGGACGACGAGATCGCCGAGCTCGGCGACCGGCTCGCGGAGAAGCTGGTCGCGCCGTCGGTCGAGCCGGGCCGGTACGACCTCCTGATCCACCCGACCAACCTGTGGCTCACCATCCACGAGTCGATCGGCCACGCGACCGAGCTCGACCGCGCGCTCGGCTACGAGGCCAACTACGCCGGCACGTCGTTCGCGACGCCCGACAAGCTCGGCACGCTGCAGTACGGCGTACCCGGCATGCACGTGACGGGCGACCGCGTCGTCGAGCACGGCCTGTCGACCGTCGGATGGGACGACGAGGGCGTGGCCGGCCAGACCTGGGACCTCGTGCGCGGCGGCGTGCTCGTGGGCTACCAGCTCGACCGCGCGATGGCCCACGAGCACGGCCTCGACCGGTCCAACGGCTGCGCGTACGCCGACAGCGCGGTGCACACCGCCATCCAGCGCATGCCCAACGTGTCGCTGCAGCCCGCCGCTGGCGGTCCCTCGCTCGACGACCTCGTCGCCGGCGTCGAGGACGGCATCTACATCGTCGGCGACAAGTCGTGGTCGATCGACATGCAGCGGTTCAACTTCCAGTTCACCGGCCAGCGCTTCCACCGCATCCGCAACGGCCGGATCGAGGGGCAGCTCAAGGACGTCGCGTACCAGGCGACGACGACGGACTTCTGGGGCTCGATGACGGCGATCGGCGGCGAGTCGACGTACCTGCTCGGCGGCGCGTTCAACTGCGGCAAGGGCCAGCCGGGCCAGGTCGCGGCGGTGTCGCACGGCTGCCCGGCGGCGGTGTTCGAGCAGGTCAACGTCCTCAACTCGGCGAAGGAGGCGGGCCGGTGATCACGCCCCAGGACATCGTCGAGCGCACCCTCGCCGCATCCACCTCGCGCGGCTGCATCGTGCTGGTGCAGGCCCGCAGCATCGCCAACTTGCGGTGGGCCCGCAGCACGCTCACCACCAACGGCGAGACGCTCAGCACCTCGGTCACGGTGATCGCGCTCGTCGACGTCGCGGGCGGTGTGGCCGCCGGGTCGGTGACCGTGAGCGCGCCGTCGCCGGAGTCGCTGCCCGAGCTGGTCGCGCGGGCCGAGGCGCTCGCGATCGAGGACGGCCCGGCCGAGGACGCAGCCGAGCTCGTGCGCGACCTCGAGGCGTCCCCCGACTGGTCCGAGGCCCCCGCCGTGGAGACCGCCGAGTCGTTCTCCACGATCGCGCCCGGCCTCGGCGAGGTCCTCGAGGCCGGCCGCGCGGACGGCGTGGAGCACTTCGGGTACGCCGAGCAGAGCATGCTCACCAACTACCTCGGCACGAGCACCGGCGTGCGGCTGCGGTTCACCGACTCCGAGGGCCGCATCGAGTTCACCGGCAAGAGCCATGACCGCGCGCGCTCCGCGTGGGTGGGCCGCGCCGGCCGGACGCTGCACGGCGTCGACCTGCCCTCGCTCGACGCCGAGGTGCGGCGCTCACTCGCCTGGCAGGAACGCACCATCGACGTCGAGCCCGGCCGGCACCGGGCGCTGCTCACGCCGAGCGCCGTCTCGGACCTGATGATCGACCTGTACTGGTCCTCGGCCGGGCTCATCGCCCACGAGGGGCAGTCGGTCTGGAGCCGCCGCGGCGGCGGCACGCGGGTCGGCGAGCAGGTCGCAGACCCGCGGGTCACGCTGTGGTCCGACCCGTCGTGGGCCGGCCAGGAGGCCCAGCCGTTCCTGGTGGCCTCGTCCTCCTCGCCGTACGCCAGCGTCTTCGACAACGGCCTGCCCGTCCCCGCCACGCGCTGGATCGACTCCGGCGTGCTCGGCGCGCTGATCACATCGCGGCACACGGCCGCTGTGACAGGCCTGGACTTCCGGCCGGCCGCCGACAACCTCCGCCTCGACGTCGAGGGCGCCAGCGGCTCGCTGGACGATGTGGTGGCACGCACGGACGACGGCCTGCTCGTGACCTGCACCTGGTACAACCGCACTGTCGACGCTCAGACGGGCCTGCTCACGGGCCTCACGCGCGACGGCGTGTACGTCGTGCGCGGAGGCGAGGTCGTGGGGTCGGCCACGAACTTCCGGTTCAACGAGTCGCCGCTGGCGCTGCTCTCGCGCATCCGTGATGCCGGTACGCCGGTGCCGACGCTCGCCCGGGAGATGGGCGACTACTTCAACCGTGCCGTGATGCCGCCGCTGCTCGTCGACGACTTCAACTTCAGCACCGTCTCCCAGGCCTCCTAGCTCGCCCCCACCCGGGACGGCCACGCGTGATGGCCACGATTGTTCGGTTCTATTGGATGAAGGCGACCTTCATCCAATAGAACCGAACAATTCCGGCCACCACGAACTAGCGGGAGCCGCGCCAGGGGCCGGGCGAGGGCTCGGTGGTGTCCCAGAGCTCGGTCTCGTGGCCGTAGACCTCCAGGCCGCGCGCCTCGTAGTTCGCCAGGGCCGGGGCCGAGTCGAGCTCGCTGGTGTGCACCCACACGCGCGTGGTGCCCTCGACCTCCCACGCGCGCTCGATGGCGCGGGTGAGCAGCCAGCCGCCCAGCCCGAGGCCGGCGAAGCCCGGCAACAGGCCGAAGTACGCGATCTCGACGCTGCCAGGGCCGCCCGAGGACCGGTCGAGCTCGACGTACCCCGCGGGCACGCCGTCGACCCACGCCGACCACAGCTCGTGGCCGGGGGCGCTCACCCAGGCGAGCCACTGGTCGTAGGTCCAGTCGAGCCGGTCGAGCCAGTACCAGTAGCCGCCGACCGCGCGGTAGAAGAACCGGGACAGCTCGGGCGCCGGCCGCCCGGCGCGGATCAGCGAGGCCTCGACCTTCGGCGGCGCGGCAGGACGAAGCTGGCCGGGATCGGTCATCTGCAGGTGGGTGATCCGCACCTCGCGGACGTCAGGCCCGGGTCGCTCGACGCGGGTCACGAGTCCTCGAGCCGGAACCCGATCTTCATGCCGACCTGGAAGTGCTCGACGTCGCCCTCGCGGATCTGGCCGCGGATCTCGGTGACCTCGAACCAGTCGAGGTGCCGCAGGGTCTGCGAGGCGCGGTTGATGCCGTTGCGGATCGCGTGCTCGAGGCCCTCGTTGGAGGTGCCGACGATCTCGGTGACGCGGTAGGTGCGGTTGGTCATGCGCGCATCCTGCCTCAGCGACCGCCGCGGAGGGGAGCCGGGCGTACGCCGGTGCCGCGCTGCGGCACGCATCACGTCCGCTCCCCCGGGGCCAGCGGATGCCGGGTGCGCGGCCCCGCCGTACGGTAGGCGCGTGCTCGACAAGCCGGCCCGCGACGAGGTGCACCGCATCACCGATGCGGGAACCGGGCTGTCGGACGACCAGGCCGGGCGCACCCGCCGCTACCTCTGGTCGATGGGGATACGCACGGCCTGCTTCATCGGGGCGGTCGTGGCGCCCTCGCCCTGGCGCTGGATCCTCGTCGTCGGGGCGATCTTCCTGCCGTACGTCGCGGTCATCATGGCCAACGCCGGCCGGGAGCGCAGCGACCGCGAGGGCTTCACCGTCGCGGTGCGGCCGATGCGGCGCATGCTCGGCCGCGGCAACACCTGACGGCTGTCAGCCGCCGATCGCGGACATCGGGCGCTCGGGCTGCACGAAGCCGGGCTCACCGATCCCGTGGCCGGCCTTCTTCACGCGCATCGCGCCGAGGAACACCTCGGCGATGTCGTCGTCGGACCCGCCGCCGCGCACGATGTCGCGCAGCGGGTGCTCGTCCCGGGCGAAGAGGCAGTTCCGGATGGCTCCGTCGGCGGTGAGGCGCACCCGGTCGCAGGACGCGCAGAACGGCCGCGTGACCGAGCCGATGATGCCGACCGTGCCGAGGTCCTCGCCGCTGCGCGTGCGCACGCGGAACCGCTCGGCGGGCTGGCTCCCGCGCGGCTCCTCGTCGGGCACCACGTCGTACACCGCGGCCAGCAGGTCGAGGATCTCGTCCGCCGCGATCATCTCCTCGCGGTTCCACGCATGCTGGGCGTCGAGCGGCATCTGCTCGATGAAGCGCAGCTCGTAGCCGCGCTCGAGGCAGAAGGTAAGGAGGTCGACCGCCTCGACGTCGTTGACCCCGCGCATGAGCACAGCGTTGACCTTCACGGGGGTGAGACCGGATGCAGCGGCCGCCTCCAGGCCGCGGAGCACGTCGTCGATCCGCTTGCGGCGGGTCAGCTCCTGGAACCGCGCGGCATCGAGGGTGTCGAGCGAGACGTTGACGCGGTGCAGGCCGGCGTCCTTGAGGTCTGCCGCGACGGCGGCGAGACCGATGCCGTTGGTGGTGAGCGAGATGCGCGGCGCCGCCGGGTGCGAGGCGATGTCGCGCACGATGCGCGGCAGGCTCGGGCGCAGCAGAGGCTCGCCGCCCGTGAAGCGGATGTCGCTCACGCCGAGGTCGACGGCCACGCGGACCACGCGGATCAGCTCGTCGTCGGTGAGCAGCGAGTCGTTCGGCAGCCAGGGCAGGCCCTCGGCCGGCATGCAGTAGGTGCAGCGGAGGTTGCAGCGGTCGGTGAGCGACACACGGAGGTCCGTGGCCACCCGTCCGAAGCCGTCGACGAGACGCATGCGGCGAGACTAGGTGCCGATGGTTCCGAGCGCCCCTCCTGACGCGGACATGGACCGAGGGCCGCCGCAGGTGCGTCGCCCCCACCCGATCAGTCCCGCGGATGAGGAAGTGCAGTCGGGCGCTTAGGCTCGTGCCGTGAGCAGGTACGGGTTCGTCCGCCAGCCGAAGTGGCTGGCCCTCGGGTTCGTCGTTCTGCTCGTCATCCCCTCGTTCCTCCTGCTCTCCCGCTGGCAGCTGCACCGCCTCGACGAGCGCCGGCATTTCAACGACCTGGTCACGTCGCACAGCGCGGCGGAGCCCGTGCCCGTCGATCGCGTCATGCGGCCGGGCGACCCGCTCGACACCATCGGCGACGACCAGCGCTGGCTCCCCGTGACGGCCACCGGGCGGTACGACGCGGCCGCCACGGTGCTCGTGCGCAAGCGGCCGCTCGACGGCAAGAACGGCTTCTGGGTGGTGACGCCGCTCATCACCTCCACGGGCGCCGTACTCGCGGTCAACCGCGGATGGGTGGCAGCGGAGGGCGGGGCCACCGAGACCCAGGCGGTGCCCGCTCCCCCGGCTGGCGAGGTGAGCATCGTCGGGCGGATCCAGCCGTCGGAGGAGGCCCCGGAGACCCAGCCCGGCGACCTCCCTCAGGGGCAGGTCACCGACCTGTCGGTGCCGCTCGTGGCGGGCGGGGCACCGGCGTACCCGGGGTACGTCCAGCTCGTGACCTCGACGCCGGCCGAGAGCGCCGAGCTCACGCCGATCCCTATCCCGGACCTGTCCGACGGCCCGCACCTGTCGTACGCCGTCCAGTGGATCTTCTTCGCAGTCGTCGCGGTCGTCGGCTTCGTGGTGCTGGTACGCCGCGAGTCGGACTACGCCGCGGCCGAGGAGGCCCTCGCGGCCGCCGACACGGGCGCGAGGCCCGACGACGTCGGCTGAACCGACGACCCCCGCACGCACGATCCGTGCACCGTCGGTAGCGGAAAGCGACGGATTGTCACCCGTTCGGCCGCGTGGCACGGTGCCGACGCCCCCGTGCCGGGGCACACTGCAGGCATGGACCTGGGCCTGCGCGATCGTGTGTTCGTCGTCACCGGGGGCTCCCGCGGCCTCGGCCTCGCCTCGGCGAAGGCTCTGGTGGACGAGGGAGCCAACGTCGTCATCTGCGCGCGCGACCAGCAGGGCATCGACGAGGCGGTGGCCGAGCTCGGCTCGTCCTCCGCGGTGGGCGTCCCGGCCGACCTCGCCGACGGCGGGGCCGCCGAACGCGTCGTCGCCGCCGCGGTGGCGCGGTTCGGACGGCTCGATGGCGCCCTGGTGAGCGTGGGCGGCCCGGCGGCCGGCACCCCGATGACCACGGACGACGAGACCTGGCGCATCTCGTTCGAGACCGTGTTCCTCGGCGCCCTGCGCGTGGCGCGCGCTGCCGCCAACGCCATGAGCCCCGAGCCGGCAGACCTGCCCGGCACCGGGGGCTCGATCGTGCTGATCCTGTCGTCGTCGGCCCGCGAGATCGTGCCGGGCCTCACCACGAGCAACGGCCTGCGCCCGGGCCTCGCGATGATGGTCAAGGACCTCGCCGACGAGCTCGGCCCGCGCGGCATCCGGGTCAACGGCATCATGCCGGGGCGCCTCGCGACCGACCGGATGTTCGCCGTCGACGCCCGTCTCGGAGCCCCGGACATGGTCCGGCGCCGCAACGAGGCCGCGATCCCGCTCGGCCGGTACGGCGAGCCTTCCGAGCTCGGCTCGGTCGCGGCGTTCCTGCTCTCCCCCGCGGCGTCGTACGTCTCCGGCAGCCTCGTGCCGGTCGACGGCGGCATGCTGCGCAGCTACTGACGGTCCGCCCCGGCACGGCCTAGCCTCGCGGCATGGCCGACACCTTCGCGACCGTCGACGAGTACATCGCAGCCCAGCCCGAGCCGGTGCGCGCGGCGCTGCTGGACATCCGCGGCATCGTCCACGACGTCCTGCCCGCGGCGACCGAGCGCATCAGCTACGGCATGCCGACCTTCGACGTCGACGGGCACGCGGTGGTGCATGTGGCCGCCTGGGCCAAGCACCTGTCGATCTACCCGACGCCGTCGTCACCGCCCGAGCTCGCGGCCGAGCTCGCGCCGTACTCCTCCGGCCGCGGCACGACCAAGCTGATGCTCAAGGACGGCATCGACCTCGCCCTGGTCCGCCGCATCGTCGAGGCGCTCGGGGCCGAACGCGCGCGCTGACTCCGGGTTGGGGGTCGATGCGCGCTCCCGGTGGCGCGATCGGACCTCCAGCGGCCTCAGGCGGTGGCGGTCTCCTGGGTGGCGAACTGCGTGCGGTAGAGGTCGGCGTACGTGCCGCCGGCCGCGAGGAGCTCTTCGTGCCGGCCCTCCTCCGCGACGCGCCCGTCGACGATCACGAGGATCTTGTCGGCCTCGCGGATCGTGGACAGGCGGTGGGCGATGACGAGCGACGTGCGGCCCTGCAACGCGTTCGCGAGCGCCTCCTGCACCGCCACCTCCGACTCGCTGTCGAGGTGGGCGGTGGCCTCGTCGAGGACGACGACGTCCGGCGCCTTGAGCAGCAGCCGGGCGATCGCCATGCGCTGCTTCTCCCCGCCCGAGAGGCGGTAGCCGCGGTCGCCGACCACGGTGTCGAGGCCATCGGGCAGCGCCTCGACGAGCGGGAGCACCTGGGCGTCGCGCAGGGCGGCGTGGAGCTCCTCGTCGGTCGCACCCGGGCGGGCGTAGAGCAGGTTGGCGCGGATCGTGTCGTGGAACATGTGGGCGTCCTGCGTGACCACCCCGACGAGCGCGTGCAGCGACTCCTGGGTCGCCTCGCGGACGTCGACGCCGTTCACGCTCACCGCCCCATCGGTCACGTCGTACAGCCGGCTCACCAGGGCCGTAATGGTCGTCTTGCCGGCGCCGGACGGGCCGACGAGCGCGACCATCTGGCCGGGCTCCGCGGTGAAGGTGACGTCGCGGAGCACGTCGTCGCGGACCGGCGACGCGTCCTGGCGGGCGATCGACTCGAGCGAGGCGAGCGACACCTCGTCGGCCGACGGGTAGCGGAACCGCACGTGGTCGAAGCGCACCGTCGCCGGGCCTGGCTGCAGGGCCACGGCGTCCGGGGCGTCCTTGACCATCGGCTCGAGGTCGAGCACCTCGAACACGCGCTCGAAGCTCACGAGCGCGGTCATGACGTCGACGCGCACGTTCGACAGGGCGGTCAGGGGCCCGTACAGCCGGCCGAGCAGCGAGGCCAGGGCGAGCAGCGTGCCGATGGTGAGGACGCCGGTGATCACCAGGTTGCCGCCCACGCCGTACACGAGCGCCGTCGCCAGCGACGCGACGAGGGCGAGCGCGGTGAAGAACACGCGGTTGGCCATCGCGATGCGTACGCCGATGTCGCGCACCCGGCCGGACTTGCCGGAGAAGTCCGCGGCCTCCTCCTCGGGGCGTCCGAACAGCTTCACGAGCAGCGCGCCGGCGACGTTGAACCGCTCGGTCATCTGCGTCGACATCTCCGCGTTGAGCTGCATCTGCTCGCGGGTCATCTGCTGCAGGGTGCGGCCGATCCAGCGCGCGGGGATCAGGAAGACCGGCAGGAGGATGAGCGAGGCCACGGTGATCGGCCACGAGAGGTAGAGCATCGCGACCACGACGGCGACGAGGCTGATGAGGTTGCCGACGACGCCGGACAGCGTCGAGGTGAACGCCTGCTGCGCGCCGATCACGTCGTTGTTCAGGCGCGAGACGAGCGCGCCGGTCTGGGCGCGGGTGAAGAACGCCACCGGCATGCGCTGCACGTGGTCGAAGACCTGCGTGCGCAGGTCGTAGATGAGGCCCTCGCCGATGCGCGAGGAGTACCACCGGCCGAGCAGGGTGAGGCCGGCGTCGAAGAAGGCGATCAGGGCGATGAGGATCGCCGTGACGGTGACGACCTGGGCGTCGCCGGGGGTCACGCCCTGGTCGATGATGCGCTTGAACAGCAGCGGCTGGGCCACGACGAGCACGGCGTCGAGCACGAGCGTGATGAGGAAGCCGATGACCAGGGCGCGGTAGGGGCCGGCGTAGCCGATGATGCGACGGAACGTGCCGGGCGCCAGCTTCTTGTCGAGCACGGAGTCGTCGCGGCGGTACGACCGCCACGCCATGTGCTGGCCCGACATCGACACGCGTACGCCTCCTGGTCCTGGCTCGACCGTTCGGCCGTGCCCAGCGGAGAACACCGTGGCACAGCCCGCTTGTTCCCGCCGCCCAGCATCGTCGAGGCCTCCGACGTCGAGCTACAGGCTGCGGATGAGCGCCGTCGTCCCGATGGCGATGTGCGGGTGGTACGCCGGGCCGAGCCACCGGGCCAGCCACAGCATCCGGGCGCGCGGCACCGACACGCAGCCCGCGGTGGCTCCGGTGCCGTTCACGTGCAGGAAGATGCCGCCCCCACGCGCGGTGTTGGCGGGCGAGCTGGTCACCCACTGACCGTCGGCGCGCCGGTAGGGCGCGGATCTCGGCAGGTTGAACGTGATGAGGAAGGCGAACTCGTACTGCTGGCGGAAGTCCCAGAGGTGCTCCGAGTAGGGCGCGTACGGGCGCCACCAGGACGTTGCGGGCCGCTGGGTCTGGAACACGTTGTAGGTCTTGGGATCCCGCGCGTCGTACGTCCAGTAGTCGTTGCGGTCGAACCGCCGCCACCACATGTCCGTGCCGGGGTCCGCGCCCGGCCCGAAGCCGTAGCCGATGCGGTAGAGACCGGTCGGCGTGGTGCCGTCGTTCTGCCGGCGTACGCCGACGCCCATGTCGGACAGGCCGTGGTAGCCGACCCGCCCGGTGGTGCGCATCCGCACCACCCACGACCCGTTCACCCTCGCCCAGGCGGTGACGGTCGCGTAGGTGCTCGTCGGGCTCCCCTGGACCGTGACCAGCTGCTTCACGTTCGACGGCAGGCTCGCGATGTCGGCGGGCAGCGGGACCGCGGCCGGTGCGACCACGGCGGCCGTCGCCGGCGCGGACGTGAGCCCGGCGGCCAGCGCCCAGGCGGCGGCGAGCGATGCCAGGACCGCGGCCGTTCGTCGGAGCTCCATGCCGATCAGCTCCCGAGCATCCCGCGCAGCAGGCCGATCTGGTTCTCGCGCTCGGTGCGCCGCTGCGCGACGGCGTCCTGGTCGAGCGCTGCGCGCAGGACCCGCTTGGTGGAGCGCAGCGAGGCGTCCGGGGCCGCCAGGAGGCCGCTGACGGTCGAGGCCACCAGCGCGTCGAGGTCGTCGCCCACGGCCGACACGACGCCCCAGGCGAGCGCCTCCTGCGCCTCGAGCCAGCGCCCGGTGGCGCACAGCTCGAGCGCACGGCTGTAGCCGACCGCGCGCACGAGCGGGTGGGTGCCCGCGAGGTCCGGCACGAGGCCGAGCGAGGTCTCCCGCATGGCGAAGCGGGCGTCGGATGCGGCGACCCGCAGGTCGCAGGCGAGGGCCAGCTGGAAACCGGCACCGACGGCGGCGCCCTGCACCGCGGCGACCGTGATCACATCGTCGCGCTCGTGCCACCACGTGAAGGCCCGCTGGAAGCCGGCGATCATGTCCGCGACCTCGGCATCGTCGGCCGCAGCGATGCGCTGCACGATGCGCTCGCCGTCCACGCCCTCCGGCGTGAACGTGCGCAGGTCGATGCCGGCGCTGAAGACCGTGCCCTCCCCGCGCAGGACCACGACGCGGGTGCCGTCGGGCAGGTGGTCGCCGACGGCGGCGAGCGCCCGCCAGGTGGCAGGGGTCTGCGCGTTGCGCTTGTCGGGGCGGCTCAGGGTGACGGTGACGACCGGCTCCCCCGCCGGTCCGGACCACGTGGCTGCGACGCCGCCGGCCGTGAGGGCCGCGGCGAGATCGTCGGTGCTCAGGACGAGGCCTTCGCCTTCTTCGCGCCGCGGGTGGCGCCGCCCCGGCCGCGCAGCGTCACGCCGCCCTCGGACAGCAGCCGGTGGATGAAGCCGTACGAGCGGCCCGTCGAGGCCGCGAGCTCGCGGATGCTGGCTCCGGCCAGGTACTTCTTCTTGAGGTCGTGGGTGAGCTTGTCGCGCTCGCCGCCCTGGACGCGTCGACCCTTGCCGAGCTCTGCCACCGCTGCCTCCTGCTGCCGGGATCGATCAACGGTACCCCGGCACCGGGTCCCCGCACCAAGATGCGTTGCCGGATCAGGCGAGCGAGACCAGGTCGGCGTAGTCGGGGTTCCAGAGATCCTCGACGCCGTCCGGCAGCAGCAGCACTCGCTCCGGGTCGAGCGCGTCGACCGCGCCCTCGTCGTGCGTGACGAGCACGATGGCGCCCTCGTACGACCGCAGCGCGCCGAGCACCTCTTCGCGGGAGGCCGGATCCAGGTTGTTGGTCGGCTCGTCGAGCAGCAGCACGTTGGCGGCCGACACGACCAGCGTCGCCAGCGCGAGGCGCGTCTTCTCCCCGCCCGAGAGCGTCCCCGCCGGCTGGTCGACCGCGTCGCCGCTGAACATGAACGAGCCCAGCACCTTGCGGACCTCGGTCTCGTTGAGGTCGGGCGCGGCGCTCTTCATGTTCTCGAGCACGGAGCGCTCGGCGTCGAGCGTCTCGTGCTCCTGGGCGTAGTAGCCCAGGCGCAGGCCGTGGCCGGGCTGGACCTCTCCCGTGTCGGCCTTGTCGACGCCCGCCAGGATGCGCAGCAGCGTCGTCTTGCCCGCGCCGTTGAGGCCGAGCACGACTACGCGGCTGCCCTTGTCGATGGCGAGGTCGACGTCGGTGAAGATCTCCAGCGAGCCGTACGACTTGGACAGCTCCGCGGCCCGCAGCGGCGTCTTGCCGCACGGCGCCGGCGTCGGGAAGCGCAGCTTGGCCACCTTGTCGGTGCGACGGGTCTCCTCGAGGCCGCCGAGGATGCGCTCGGCGCGGCGGGCCATGTTTTGCGCCGCCTTGGCCTTGGTGGCCGTCGCGCGCATGCGATCGGCCTGCTTCTGCAGCTGGTCGGCCTGCTTCTCGGCGTTGGCGCGCTCGCGCTTGCGGCGTCGCTCGTCGGTCTCGCGCTGGGTGAGGTAGGCCTTCCACCCCATGTTGTAGACGTCGATCTCGCAGCGGTTCGCATCGAGGTGGAACACGCGGTTGATCGTGGCCTCGAGCAGATCGACATCGTGGCTGATGACGATGAGGCCGCCCTTGTGCGACTTCAGGAAGTCACGCAGCCACACGATCGAGTCGGCGTCGAGGTGGTTCGTCGGCTCGTCGAGCAGGAGGGTCTCCGCGCCGCTGAAGAGGATGCGGGCGAGCTCCACCCGGCGGCGCTGGCCGCCCGACAGCGTCCCGAGGTTCTGGGCGAGGATCCGCTCCGGCAGGCCGAGGCTCGAGGCGATGGCCGCGGCCTCGGACTCGGCGGCGTATCCGCCCGCGGCCGTGAAGTGCGCCTCGGCGTTGCCGTAGCGGCGCATGGCCTTCTCGCGGGCGGCGTCGTCCGTGGCGTCGGCCATCCGCTTCTCCGCCGCGCGCATGCGGCGGACGGCCTCGTCGAGGCCGCGTGCGGACAGGATGCGGTCGAGCGCGATCTCCTCGAGGTCGACGTCGCGCGGGTCCTGCGGCAGGTAGCCGATCTCTCCCCCGCGCGCCACCGACCCGGCGGCGGGCTCGCCCTCGCCCGCCAGCACGCGCGTCAGGGTCGTCTTCCCGGCGCCGTTGCGGCCGACGAGCCCGACGCGGTCGCCCGGGCCCACGCGGAAGGAGGCGCCCTCCAGCAGGAGACGGGCGCCGGCGCGGAGCTCGATGCCCTGGGCGGAGATGGTCACAAGACCTGCATTCTAGGCGGCGCGCGGACGCCCCCCGACCACGCGACCGGGGGGCGTCGGACGTGCTGCTACAGGTTGAAGCCGAGGGCGCGCAGCATCTCGCGGCCGTCATCGGTGATCTTGTCCGGGCCCCACGGCGGCATCCAGACCCAGTTGATCCGGTAGTCCGACACGATGCCGTCGAGCGCGGCGCGCGTCTGGTCCTCGATGACGTCGGTCAGCGGGCATGCGGCCGAGGTCAGGGTGAGGTCGATCGTCGCGATGTTCGCGTCGTCGACCTGCACGCCGTACACGAGCCCGAGGTCGACGACGTTGATGCCGAGCTCGGGGTCGACGACGTCCTTGAGCGCCTCGAGCACCTCGTCGTCGGGCGTGATGCCGTCGCCGCCCGCGATGGGCGCGCTGGTCTCGGTCATGAGGGCTCCTTCGTCGTCTCGCCGGACACCACGGCCTGCGAGACCGCGTCCTTCCATGCCATCCAGGACAGCAGCGCGCACTTCACGCGTGCCGGGTACTTCGCGACCCCGGCGAACGCGACCGCGTCGCCGAGGACGTCCTCGTCGGGCTCCACCTGCCCCCGGCCCTGCATGAGGGTCAGGAAGTCGTCGGTGGTCGCCAGGCCCGATGCCACGCTCTGGCCCACGAGCTGCTCGTACAGCACGCTGGCCGAGGCCTGCGAGATCGAGCAGCCCATGCCGTCGTACGAGACGTCGGTGATGACGCCGTCGTCGACCTGCACGCGCAGCGTGATCTCATCGCCGCAGGTGGGGTTCACGTGGTGCACCTCGGCCTGGAACGGGTCACGAAGGCCCTTCCCGCGCGGGTGCTTGTAGTGGTCGAGGATGATCTCCTGGTACAGGCTCTCGAGGTCCATCACGCCACCCCGAAGAAGCTCTGCGCGTGCCGCACGGCGGCGACGAGGTCGTCGACGTCCTGCGGGCCGTTGTACACGTAGAAGGTCGCGCGAGCGGTCGCGGCGACGCCGAACCGGCGGTGCAGGGGCCAGGCGCAGTGGTGGCCCACGCGCACCTCCACGCCGCGGTCGTCGAGCACCTGGCCCACGTCGTGCGCGTGGATGCCGTCGACCACGAACGACACGGCGGAGCCGCGCGCCTCGGCGTCGACCGGGCCGACGACGCGCACGCCCGGCACCTCGGCGAGGGACTCGAGCGCGTACGTCGTGAGCGCATGCTCGTGCGCGGCGACGGCGGCCATGCCGTGCAGCGAGCCGTCCGCGGAGGTCAAGGCCTCGAGGTAGTCGACGGCCGCACCGAGGCCCACGGCCTGGGCGGCCATCGGCACGCCCGCCTCGAACCGCTGCGGCGGCGGGGCGAACGTCGAACCCTCCATCCGCACGACCTCGATCATCGAGCCGCCGGTGAGGAACGGCGGCATCGCCTCGAGCAGGTCGTACCGGCCCCACAGCACGCCGATGCCCGAGGGCCCGAGCATCTTGTGGCCGCTGAAGGCGAGGTAGTCGACGTTGAGCTCCCGCACGTCGACCGCCATGTGCGGGACGGACTGGCAGGCGTCGAGGACGACGACCGCACCGACGGCGTGCGCCGCGGCCGCCACCTGCTGCACCGGCGTGACCGTGCCGAGCACGTTGCTCTGGTGCGTCAGGGCGACGACCTTCGTGCGCTCGGTGATAACCGCGAGCCCGTGCTCGGGGTGCTCGAGGTCGAGCCGGCCCTCCTCGGTGACGCCGATCCAGCGGAGCACCGCGCCGGTCTTGTCGCACACCTCCTGCCAGGGCACGAGGTTGGCGTGGTGCTCCATCTCCGTCACGACGATCTCGTCGCCGGGCTTCAGGACGAACCGCTCCGAGCCCCCCGGAAGCGCGGCGCCGTGCTGGGCCTTGGCGGTGGCGTTGGAGAAGGCGTACGAGACGAGGTTGATCGCCTCGGTCGCGTTCTTGGTGAACACGAGCTCGCGCGGCTGCGCGCCGACGAGGTCGGCGATCCGCTGCCTCGCGTGCTCGTAGGCGTCCGTCGCCTCCTCGGCGAGCAGGTGCGCCCCGCGGTGGACCGCGGCGTTGTGGCGCGTGTAGAACCCGCGCTCGGCGTCGAGCACTGCGGTCGGCTTCTGCGAGGTGGCCCCGGAGTCCAGGTAGACGAGCCGGTTCCCGCCGCGCACGGTGCGCGACAGGATCGGGAAGTCCTCGGCCACCGCCTCGTAGGGCAGGAGGCCGCTCACAGGGGCGGACAGGGTGGTCATGCGGAGGCGGCCGCCTTCACGTACGTGTCGTAGCCGTTGGCCTCGAGCTCGTCGGCCAGCTCCGCGCCGCCCTCGGCCACGATGCGGCCGTCGACGAAGACGTGCACGAAGTCGGGCTGGATGTAGCGCAGGATCCGCGTGTAGTGCGTGATGAGCAGCGTGCCCACCTCGCCGCTCGCCTTGACGCGGTTGACGCCCTCGGACACGACCTTGAGCGCGTCGACGTCGAGGCCGGAGTCGGTCTCGTCGAGGATCGCGATCTTCGGCGACAGCAGCTGCATCTGGAGGATCTCGTGGCGCTTCTTCTCGCCGCCCGAGAAGCCCTCGTTGACCGAGCGCTCGGCGAACGCAGGGTCCATGGACAGTTCGTCCATGGCCGTGCGCATCTCCTTGACCCAGGTACGCAGCTTGGGCGCCTCGCCGCGGACGGCGGTGACCGACGTGCGCAGGAAGTTCGACACCGAGACGCCGGGGACCTCGACGGGGTACTGCATGGCCAGGAACAGGCCCGCGCGGGCCCGCTCGTCGACGCTCATGGCGAGCACGTCCTCGCCGTCGAGGGTGACGGTGCCGGCCGTGATCGTGTACTTCGGGTGACCGGCGATGGAGTACGCGAGAGTCGACTTGCCCGAGCCGTTCGGGCCCATGATCGCGTGCGTCTCGCCGGAGCGGACGGTGAGGTCGACCCCGCGCAGGATCTCGCGCGCGCCGGCGTCGGTCTCGACGCTGACGTGCAGGTCGCGGATCTCGAGGACAGACATGAGGTTCTCCTGGTGCGGGGTCAGTGGGGGCGGGCAGCGGTGTCGACGAGCACGACGGCGTCGTCGCCGTCGCCCTCGATGCTGACCCGGTAGACGGGGACGGGGCTGGTGGCCGGCGGGCCCGACGGCTGGCCGGTGCGCAGGTCGAAGCGCGAGCCGTGCAGCCAGCATTCGATCGTGCAGCCGTCGACCTCGCCCTCGGACAGCGCGACGTCGGCGTGCGAGCACACGTCGCGGATGGCGTGGACCGCGCCGTCCTCGTCGCGCACGACCGCGACCGGCGTGCCCTCGACGACAACGGCGAGCGCACCGACCTGCGGGATGTCGGCGAGCTTGCAGACCTGGACCGCGCTCACTGGTCGTCCCCCTCGGCGTCGGACTCGTCGGCCACGAAGCCGAGCTCGCTATCGATGCGGGCCAGCAGGTGCTGCTCCCACTCCGGCAGCCCGAGCCGGGCGATCACGTCGGCGAAGAAGCCGCGTACCACGAGCTGGGTGGCGACGTCGGCGGGGATGCCGCGGGCCTGCAGATAGAACAGCTGCTCGTCGTCGAACCTGCCGGTGGCGCTGGCATGCCCGGCGCCGACGATCTCGCCGGTCTCGATCTCGAGGTTTGGCACGGAGTCGGCGCGCGCGGCGTCGGTGAGCACCAGGTTGCGGTTGAGCTCGTACGTGTCGGTGCCCACGGCGGCGGCGCGGATGATGACGTCGCCGACCCAGACGCTGCGCGCGATGCCCGACTCCCCCGCCTCCGGGTCGCCCTTGAGGGCGCCCTTGAACAGGACGTCGGACGAGCAGTGCGGCACGGCGTGGTCGATGAGCGACCGATGCTCGAGGTGCTGGCCGGCGTCGGCGAAGTAGATGCCGAACAGCTCGGCCGAGCCGCCGGGGCCGGAGTACTCCACCGTCGGGACCAGGCGGACGAGGTCGCCGCCGAAGGTCGCGATGAACTGGCGAAGACGGGCGTCGCGGCCGACCACGGCGTGCTGGCGGCCGAGGTGGACGGTGTCGTCGTCCCACTCCTGCAGCGAGACCACCGTGAGCGATGCGCCGTCGGCGAGCTCGATCTCGACGTTGTCGGAGTACGTCGCCGAGCCCGTGTAGCGGATGACGACGACGCCCTGGGCGTACGCCTCGGCCCGGATGACGAGGTGCCCGACCGACGCCTGCGCGGTGCCGGCGCCGGTGACCTGGACGATGCTCGGCCGGCTCGCGACCGACTCCTTCGGGAACGTCAGCACCACGGACTCGGCGGCCGCGGCGCGGGCGAGGGCCGCAGGGCCCTCCACCGGGCCGACGGCGGCCGGGAGCGACGCGGTGGGGACGACCTCGTGGCGCACCTCGGGGGCGAGGTCGGCGTCGATGCCGGGGGCGATCGGCGACTCGACCGACGCGTGCAGGCCGCGGAGGCGGGCCAGCGGCGTGAAGCGCCAGGCCTCCTCGCGGCCGGTGAGGGCATGGCCCTCCACGGCGCTCGAGACGTTCCCGGCGGCGGTGCCGGGGGTGTCGGTGGCTGTGGTCATGTCAGCCGACCGCTCCTTCCATCTGCAGCTCGATGAGCCGGTTGAGCTCGAGGGCGTACTCCATGGGCAGCTCGCGCGCGATCGGCTCGACGAAGCCGCGCACGATCATCGCCATCGCCTCGTCCTCGGTGAGGCCGCGCGACATGAGGTAGAAGAGCTGGTCCTCGCTGACCTTCGAGACCGTGGCCTCGTGGCCCATCGACGCGTCGTCGGTGCGGACGTCGACGTACGGGTAGGTGTCCGAGCGGCTGATGTCGTCGACGAGCAGCGCGTCGCACTTCACCGTGCTCTTGGAGCCGTGGGCGTCCTCGAGCACCTGCACCAGGCCGCGGTACGAGGTGCGGCCGCCGCCGCGCGCCACGGACTTGCTGATGATCGTCGAGGAGGTGTGGGGCGCGGCGTGCACCATCTTGGAGCCGGCGTCCTGGTGCTGGCCCTCGCCCGCGAACGCGATCGACAGCGTCTCGCCCTTGGCGTGGGGCCCGACCATCCAGACGGCCGGGTACTTCATGGTGACCTTCGACCCGATGTTGCCGTCGATCCACTCCATGGTGGCGCCCTCCTGGGCGACGGCGCGCTTGGTGACGAGGTTGTAGACGTTGTTCGACCAGTTCTGGATGGTCGTGTAGCGGCAGCGGGCGCCCTTCTTCACGACGATCTCGACGACGGCCGAGTGCAGCGAGTCGCTGGAGTAGATCGGCGCGGTGCAGCCCTCGACGTAGTGCACGTACGCGCCCTCGTCGACGATGATCAGCGTGCGCTCGAACTGGCCCATGTTCTCGGTGTTGATGCGGAAGTAGGCCTGCAGCGGGATCTCCACGTGCACGCCCTTCGGCACGTAGATGAACGAGCCGCCGGACCAGACCGCGGTGTTGAGCGCGGAGAACTTGTTGTCGCCGCTCGGGATGACCGAGCCGAAGTACTCCTTGAAGACGTCCTCGTGCTCGCGCAGGCCGGTGTCGGTGTCGAGGAAGACGACGCCCTGCTCCTCGAGGTCCTCGCGGATCTTGTGGTAGACCACCTCGGACTCGTACTGCGCGGCCACGCCGGCGACGAGGCGCTGCTTCTCGGCCTCGGGGATGCCGAGGCGGTCGTAGGTGTTCTTGATGTCCTCGGGCAGGTCCTCCCAGGACGCCGCCTGCTTCTCGGTCGACCGCACGAAGTACTTGATGTTGTCGAAGTCGATGCCGTGCAGGTCCGAGCCCCACTCGGGCATGGGCTTCTTCTCGAAGAGCCGCAGGGCCTTCAGGCGCGTCTGCAGCATCCACTCGGGCTCGTTCTTCTTCGAGCTGATGTCGCGGACGATGTCCTCGTTGAGGCCGCGCTTGGCGGTCGCGCCGGCGACGTCCGGGTCTGCCCAGCCGAAGTCGTACCGACCGATGCCGTCGAGCTCGTCGTGAGCCTGGGTCGTCATGAGCGGACCTCCGTGGTGGTGGGGATCGTGACCTCGACCAGCGGGAGCTGTCGGGGTACGAGGGTGGTGCACACGCCGTCGCCGTGGGCGAGGGTCGCGAGCCGGGTGACGTGCGTGCCGAGCAGGCGCGAGAACGCCTCGGTCTCGGCCTCGCACAGGGCGGGGAACTCGGCGGCCACGTGGCCCACCGGGCAGTGGTGCTGGCAGATCTGCACCGCCGGGCCGCCGGGGCCGTCGACGAGGGACGCGGCGTACCCCTCCTCGGTGAGCGCCTCGACCAGGGCGGTGACGCGCTCGTCGGGCTCGACCTCCGCGAGGCGGGCGGCGTGCCGGGCTTCGAGGGCCGAGAGCCGGTGGCGGGCGAAGTCCTCGACGGCGGCCTGGCCGCCGGTCTCCGCGAGGTAGCGCAGCGCGTCCACCGCGAGGTCGTCGTACGACTGCTCGAAGGCCTCGCGGCCGGCCGGGGTCAGGGTGAAGACCTTGGCCGGGCGGCCGCGGCCGCGGCTGGTGGAGACGGCGCCGGGACCGTACGGCGCCCGCTCGGCGGCCTCGACCTGGCCCGCCTCGAGCAGGGAGTCCAGGTGGCGGCGGACGGCGGTGGTGGTGAGACCGAGGCGCTCGGCAAGGGTCGCCGCGGTCTGCGGACCCCCTTCGAGCAGGGCCCGCGCGACACGGACGGGAGCACCCGTCGGAGCAGCGGTCGATTTCACAACGTCATTGTTGCCTAATTGCCCGCACCCCGCGACCCCGGGGTCCGGATCCCGGGCCCGCCCTGCTCCCGCGCCCTGCCTATGCTCGCCGGGTGCCCTCGCCCGACGCCTCCCCCGCCGCCGTGCAGGTGCAGTCGCTTGCCGTGCGGTACGGCGCCGTCGAGGCCGTGTCGGACGTCTCGTTCACCGTGGAGCCCGGCACCGTGACCGCGCTGCTCGGCCCGAACGGGGCCGGCAAGACGAGCACGATCGAGGTGTGCGAAGGCTACCGGCGCCCGCATTCCGGAGCGGTGCGCGTGTGGGGCCTGGACCCCGTCGCCGACGCAGCCGCGCTCCGGCCCCGCGTCGGCGTGATGCTCCAGAACGGCGGGATCTACGCCTCGTCCCGAGCACTGCCCGCGCTCCGGCACCTGGCGTCCTTCTACGCGAACCCGCTCGACGTCGACGACCTCGCCGACCGCCTCGGGCTGGCGCAGGTGCGGGCGACGTACCGCCGGATGTCCGGGGGCGAGAAGCAGCGCCTCGCCCTGGCCTGCGCACTCGTCGGCCGGCCCGACCTGGTGTTCCTCGACGAGCCGAGCGCAGGCATGGATCCGCAGGCGCGCATCACCACGTGGGAGCTCGTCGAGCAGCTGCGTGCGGACGGCGTGACCGTGGTGCTCACCACCCACCTGCTCGACGAGGCCGAGCGCCTCGCGGACCACGTCGTGGTGGTCGACCGGGGTCGGGTGGTCGCCGACGGCACCCTGGCCGAGCTGACCGGCGACGCCGAGGTGCTGACGTTCCGCGCCGCCGCCGGGCTGCCCGTGGCGGACCTCGCCGAGAGCCTCCCGGCCGGCTCGATGGTGTCCGAGTCGCCCGCGGGGTCGTACCGCGTCGAGGCGCCGCTGGGGCCAGAGGTGCTCTCGGCGGTCAGCGCCTGGTGCGCAGAGAACGGCACGAGCCCGGCTGCGATCTCGAGCGGCCGCCGCTCGCTCGAGGACGTGTTCCTCGAGCTGACCGGACGGGACCTGCGCGCATGAGCGACGTCGGCACCCGCGCGCCCGGCGGCCTGTCCCCCGCGCCCGGCGCCGCGCCGCGCGCCCGCGTCGTGCTGTCGCAGGCGGCGTACGAGGTGCGCTCGACCCTGCGCAACGGCGAGCAGCTCCTGCTCACCCTCGCCATCCCGCTCGTGCTCCTCGTGGGCCTGTCCCGGCTGCCGGTCGACCTGCTCGGCCATGATCCCGCGGTCGACGCCGTCGCCCCGGGCGTCCTGGCCCTCGCCGTGGTCTCGACGGCGTTCACGGGCCAGGCGATCGCCGTCGGCTTCGAGCGCAGGTACGGCGTCCTCCGCCTGCTTGGCGCCACGCCCCTCGGCCGGTCCGGCCTGCTGCTCGCCAAGACGCTGGGCGTGCTCGCCGTCGAGGCGGTCCAGGTAGCGCTCATCGCTGTCGTCGGCTTCGCGCTGGGCTGGCGGCCCGCAGGGTCCGCCGCCGCCGCGCTGGCCCTGCTGCTGCTCGGCACCGCCGCCTTCTCGGCGCTCGGACTCCTGCTGGGCGGCACGCTGCGCCCGGAGGGCACTCTCGCGGTGGCGAACGGCCTCTACCTGCTCATGCTCGTGGCCGGGGGCCTGGTCGTCCCTGCGACGCGGATGCCCGACGCGTGGGCGGCCGTGGTGCCGTGGCTCCCCTCCGGGGCCCTCGGCGAGGGCCTGCGCGCGGTGCTGCTCGACGGCCAGGCCCTCCCGCTGCAGCCGGTCCTCGTGCTGATCGTCTGGGCCGCCGCAGCGGGCTTCGCCGCCGTACGCACCTTCCGCTGGGACTGACGAGCCGGCGCTGCATCCAAGCGGGCCCCGGCGGGCGAAGGAGAGGTGTGGACGGTCGGGGCCGAGATGCGGACCCGGACGACCCACGCGACCCTTCGTCCATGACCCCGCCCGAGGAGCAACCCGTGAGCATCGCCCCCGTGGGCCCGCTCCGAGCCGTTCCCGACCCCCGGCAGCGTGCGCGCACCGAGCCCGATCCGGAGGTCGCGGCCCTCGGCCGTCGGTTCGCCGACGGCGACCCGACGGCGCTGGAGGAGGCCTACCGGCGCTGGTCCGCCCTCGTGCACACCATGGCTCTGCGGTCGACCGGCGATCCCGAGGACGCCGCCGACATCACCCAGCAGGTCTTCGTGGCCGCCTGGAAGGGGCAGGCGGGCTTCGACCCTGCGGCCGGCACGCTCCCCGGGTGGCTGGTGACGATCACCCGCCGGCGGATCGCGGACAGGTGGGAGGCGCGCTCGCGGGAGCGGCGGGCGGTGGAGGCTGTCGGTTCGACGGCCGACGTCCTGCCCGCGGACGGCCCCGAGTCGAGCGTGGCCGACCGGGTGCTCCTCGCCGACGAGCTCGCTCGACTCGGCGAGCCCCAGCGCAGGATCATGGAGCTCGCGTTCTTCCACGACCTCACGCACGCCCAGATCTCGAGCCTGCTGAGCCTCCCGCTCGGCACCGTCAAATCGCACATCCGCCGGTCCCTCGATCGGCTCCGGACCCGGTTGGAGGTGGACAGCGCCCATGTCGTCGACCCCGCGTGACCTCCACCTCGATCCTGAGCTGCTCGCCCTCCTCGCCCTCGGCGAGCGCGCCGGCACCCCGGAGGAGGTCGCGGCGACCGAGCAGCACCTGCAGGCGTGCGCGATCTGCTCCTCCGAGCTCGACGAGCTGTCGGCCGTGGTGCGCACCGCGCGCACGGTGACGCCCGACGACGCCCTCGTCGCGCCCCCGGACTCCGTCTGGGCCGCCGTCGCGGCCGAGGTGGCGCACGACGCCGCACCGGCCGACGAGGTCGCCGCCGTCCGCCGGCGCCGTCGGCCGGGCTGGGTCCTCGTCGCGGCCGCCGCTTGCGTCGGGCTGGTCGTCGGAGCCGGTGCGGTGTACGGCGTGGTGTCCGACGGCGACGGCGGCGGCTCCCCCACCGTGCTCGCCTCGGCCCCGTTGGAGCCGCTGACGAGCCAGGGCGCGCGCGGCGTCGCGCAGGTGGTGCAGACGCCGTCCGGACCGAGGGTGGATGTGGACGTCAGCGGTCTGGCCAAGGCTGACGGCTTCTACGAGGTGTGGCTGCTGGACAAGGACGCCAGCAAGCTCATCTCCCTCGGCGTCCTCGACAGCAGCGACCACGGCGAGTTCGCGATGCCCCCGGGCATCTCGATGTCGGACTACCCGGTGGTCGACGTGTCGCTCGAGCCCGACGACGGCGACCCGGCGCACTCGAAGAACTCGCTGGTGCGCGGCGTCCTCCCGGCGTGAGCGCTGTGAGCCTCGTCGCTCGCAGTGCCGCCGGGAGCGCCGGGCCGGCCCGCCTCGCCTACCCTCGGCACCGTGACGACTGAGGCCACCCCCGCCCGCGTGGAGGTCCCGCTGGTGCGGGACGGCCGCGCCCCGAAGCCGGTGCGCGGCATCTACGTCGCCAACCTCGTCGCCCAGGGCGCGATCGTGGTCACGGGCGGCATCGTGCGCCTCACCGGCTCCGGCCTGGGCTGCCCCACCTGGCCGCGGTGCACCGAGGGCTCGTTCGTCCCGACCCCCGAGCAGGCCGAGGGGTTCCACAAGCTCATCGAGTTCGGCAACCGCACCCTCACCTTCGTGCTCGGCCTGTTCGCCGTCGCGGCCATCGTCGCGGCGTTGTGGGACGCGAGGCGCCGCCGTCGTGAGGACCTGCCTTCGAGGCCGGTCCTGACGCGGCTGGCGTTCGTCCCGTTCCTCGGCACCGTCGCCCAGGCCGTGCTCGGCGGCATCACCGTGCTCACCGGCCTCAACCCGCTCGTGGTCGGCTCGCACTTCCTGCTGTCGATGGTGATCGTGCTGCTCTGCACGATGCTCGTGCACCGGGCGGCCGAGTACGCCGACGAGCCGGTCGTCGAGGCCGTCCGGCGCGAGATCCGGATCGGCGTGCACGCGCTGACCTTCGTCATGGCCGTGGTCGTGGTGCTCGGGGTTCTGGTGACCGCCAGCGGCCCCCACGCCGGCGACGCCGAGACGCCGCGGCTCGGGCTCGACCCGCAGCTCATCTCGTGGCTGCACGCCGACGTCGTGTTCCTCGCGCTCGGACTGCTGGCCGGCCTGATCGTGGCGCTGCGCGCGTCGCGCGCCGACACGTACGACGTGGCCCACGACGCCGTGGTCGTCCTGCTGCTGATGCTTGCGCAGGCCGGCGTCGGCTACGTGCAGTACTTCACCGGGCTCCCTTGGGTGCTCGTCGCGGTGCACCTGCTCGGCTCGGTGCTCGTGTGGTGGGCCACCGCCCGCCTGCTGCTGCGCACCCGCCGACGCGGCGTGCCCGAGCCCGTCCCGGCCTAGGGCAGCCGCGCGGCGACGCCCGCGGCGAGTACGCGCGCGGCGTCGGGGTTGAGCGTGAGGAAGAGCGTGGGCTCGGTGAGCTCGAGCTCCAGGAGCGCGAGGCTGCCGTCCGGGTCGCGTACGACGTCCACGCGGGCGTACAGAAGCTTCTCCGACCCCGACGCGGAGATCACCTGCTCGGCCATCGCCCGCAGCTCGTCGGTGAGCTCGGTCAGGGTGCCGTCGCCGCCGTTGCCGCCCTCGGTGAGCGCGGGGCGCCGGCGTACGGCATGGGTGATGTCGCCATCGATGACGAGGACGCTCGTCTCGCCCTCCTCGGCCACGGACTCGAGGTAGGGCTGAACCATCGCCCCGCGGCCGCCGACGAGGACGTTGCGGGCGTGCGCCGCCGCCTCGACGGGGTCGTCGGTCAGGATCGTGTCGCGGGCCCCGGCCGAGATGGTCGGCTTCACCACCACGCGCGGGCCGTAGGTCGCGCGGACCTGCGCCACGACGGCATCGGCGTCGTCGGGGCGTGCGACCCAGCCGGTCGGCACCACGTGCACGCCGCGGTCGGCGAGCTCGCGCAGGTAGGTCTTGTCGGTGTTCGCCTCGATCACCTCGGCCGGGTTCTCCAGCCGGGTGAGCGCGCTGACGTCGCGCGTCCACTCGAGGAACTCCCGGCGCCGCGGCACGTAGTCCCACGGGCTGCGGACCAGGACGAGGCCGGCCGCGGACCAGTCGAAGCCGTGGTCGTCCCACGCCGCGACCTCGAACGTGATGCCCTCCCAGGCGAAGGCCGCGAGGGCGACGTCGATGTCGGTGTCGATGTCGGGCGCCTCGGCGGAGGGATCAGGCTCGTGCGTGACGTAGACGACGTCGGTCACGCGCGCCCGCCCGCGATCACCACGGCAGGAACGCGTCGACGGCCACGGCCAGGAACAGCAGCGCGAGGTAGCTGATCGACCCGTGGAAGAGGCGCATGGCCTTGACGTCCTTGTCGCCGCGCTTCACCCGGCGCATGAGCGCGTGCGCCTCGGCGACGAACAGCCCGCCGAGCACGACTGCGGCGACGGCGTAGAACGGCGTCATGCCCGCGGCCGGGATCAGCAGCAGCGAGGTGAGCGCCATCGCCCAGGAGTAGCCGATGATCTCGCGCGCCACCTTCGACAGCGGGGCGACGACCGGCAGCATGGGGACCCCGGCCGCGGCGTAGTCGTCCTTGAACCGCAACGACAGCGGCCAGTAGTGAGGCGGCGTCCAGAAGAACACCACGCCGAACAGCACCAGCGGCGCCCAGGTGATCGAGCCCGTGACCGCGGCCCAGCCGATGAGGATCTGCATGCATCCGGCCGCACCGCCCCACACGATGTTCTGCGGGGTGCGCCGCTTGAGCAGCAGCGTGTAGCCGACGACGTACATGAGGATCGCCGCCGCGGTGAGCGCAGCGGTGAGCAGGTTGGTCAGGACCGCGAACCACACCACCGACGACACCGCGAGCAGCAGGCCGAAGACGAGGCCGGTGCGCGGGCTGATCTCCCCGGTCACCAGCGGGCGGTGGCCGGTGCGGACCATCAGCCGGTCGATGTCGCGGTCGACGTACATGTTCAGCGCGTTGGCACCGCCGGCGGCGAGGAACCCGCCGAACACCGTCACGGCGACGAGCCAGAGCGAGGGCAGTCCGTCCGAGGCGAGGATCATCGTCGGGACCGTCGTGACCAGAAGCAGCTCGATGATGCGCGGCTTGGTGAGCGCGAGGAGCGCGGCGGCCTTGGACCGTTGCGGTGCGGAGCCGCCCGACCCCCGGACGGACGACGCGTCCGCCCGATCGCCGGCCGGGAACGGCCGGGGGTCGACGGCGGTCACGCGCGGCCTCCTGGTCTGGGGTGGACCCGGCCTCCCGGGTCCCGGCGAGTCTACCGGGCACCTGCCCGCCCCACCCGCCGCCGGTAGGCTCGTGGCTCGTGACGACCTCGCCCGCCTCCGCCGCCCCGTTCGACCCCTCCTCCTGGACCGACCTCGACCGCCGTGCGGTCGACACCGCCCGGGTCCTCGCGGCGGACGCCGTGCAGAAGGTGGGCAACGGCCACCCGGGCACGGCCATGAGCCTCGCGCCCGCGGCGTACCTCATCTTCCAGCGCTTCCTGCGGCACGACCCTGCCGACCCCGGCTGGCTCGGCCGCGACCGCTTCGTGCTGTCGTGCGGGCACTCGTCGCTGACGCTGTACATCCAGCTCTACCTGTCCGGCTACGGGGTGGAGCTGTCCGACCTGCAGTCCTTCCGCACCTGGGGCGCGCTCACGCCGGGGCACCCGGAGTTCGGCCACACGCCGGGCGTCGAGACCACGACCGGCCCGCTCGGCCAGGGCCTGGCCACCGCGGTGGGCATGGCCATGGGCCAGCGCTACGAGCGCGGCCTCCTTGACCCGGACGCCGCCGCCGGCACCAGCCCGTTCGACCACGACGTGTGGGTCATCGCCTCGGACGGCGACCTCGAGGAGGGCGTCACGAGCGAGGCGTCGTCGCTCGCCGGCACCCAGAAGCTCGGCAACCTGCACGTCGTCTGGGACGACAACCGCATCTCGATCGAGGACGACACCGCGATCGCGTTCAGCGAGGACGTGCTGGCCCGCTACGAGGCGTACGGCTGGCACGTGCAGTCCGTCGACGTCCTGCCCGACGGCAGCGTGGACGTGGAGGGCCTTGCCCGGGCGCTCGACGTCGCCCGCGCCGAGCGCGCCCGACCGAGCTTCATCCGCCTCCAGACGGTGATCGGCTGGCCCGCGCCCACCCTGCGCAACACGTTCAAGGCGCACGGCTCGGCGCTCGGCGCCGACGAGGTGGCGGCCACCAAGGAGCTGCTCGGCTTCGACCCGCAGACGTCGTTCGAGGTCGCCGACGACGTGCTCGCGCACGCCCGCGAGGTGAAGGTCCGCGGCGCCGCGCTGCACGCGGAGTGGGACGTCGCCTACTCCGCATGGCGCACCGCCAACCCCGAGCGGGCCGGGCTGCTCGACCGCCTCGTCGCCGGCACGCTGCCTGAGGGCTTCGCTCTGCCGGAGTTCGAGGCCGGCAAGGCCGTGGCCACCCGCAAGGCCAGCGGCGAGGTGATCCAGGCGATCGCCTCGCAGCTCCCCGAGCTCGTGGGCGGCTCCGCCGACCTCGCCGAGAGCAACAACACGACCAGCGAGGGCGCGCCGTCGTTCCTGCCCGAGGGCACGGTGGTCTCGCCCACGTCGCCGTTCGGGAAGAGCCAGTCGCCGTACGGCCGGATCCTGCTCTTCGGCATCCGCGAGCACGCGATGGGCTCGGCCCTGTCGGGCATGGCGCTGTCCGGTCTGCTGCGCCCGTTCGGCGGCACGTTCCTCGTGTTCTCCGACTACATGCGCGGAGCCGTGCGCGTGGCTGCGCTCATGGGCGTCAACGTCACGTACGTCTGGACCCACGACTCCATCGGCCTCGGCGAGGACGGCCCGACCCACCAGCCGGTCGAGCACCTGTGGGCGCTGCGCGCGATCCCGGGCCTCGCCGTCGTGCGGCCTGCGGACGCGAACGAGACGTCCGCCGTGTGGGCGGAGATCCTGCGCCGCCGCAAGCCGACCGGCCTGGTCCTCACCCGCCAGAACCTGCCGACCCTCGACCGCACCGACCTCGCTCCCGCCTCGCACGCGGCCCGCGGCGGCTATGTGCTCGCCGAGGCCTCCGGAGGCGCGCCGCAGGTCCTCCTGCTCGCGACCGGCTCCGAGGTGCAGCTCGCCCTCGCCGCGCGCGAGACGCTCGAGGCCGAGGGCGTGCCGACCCGCGTCGTGTCGATCCCCAGCGTCGAGTGGTTCGAGGACCAGGACGCCGACTACCGCGAGTCGGTGCTCCCCTCGTCGGTCCGCGCGCGCGTCTCGGTCGAGGCGGGCATCGCCCAGGGCTGGTGGAAGTACCTCGGCACGGACGGCCGCGCCGTCTCGCTCGAGCACTTCGGCGCCTCCGCGGACGCCGCCACGCTGTTCCGGGAGTTCGGCTTCACCCCGGAGGCGGTCGTGGCCGCCGCCCGAGAGTCCATCTCGGCCGTCTCCGCCTGACGGGTCGGCCTCGGCTCGTTAGGGTCGAGGCATGACCGACCACCTCGCCGACCTGTCCGCTGCCGGAGTTTCGATCTGGCTCGACGACCTCGATCGGGGCCGCCTGTCCGGCGGGGGCCTGGCCGCCCTCGTCGAAGGGTCGCATGTCGTGGGCGTCACGACGAACCCGTCGATCTTCGAGAAGGCGATCGGCTCCGGGTCCGCGGAGTACGCCGACCAGGTGCGCGACCTCGCGATCCGCGGCGTCGACCTGGGCGAGGCGGTCCGGGCGATGACGACGTACGACGTGCGCTGGGCCTGCGACGTGCTCGAGCCGGTCTACACCCGCACGCGCGGCGTGGACGGGCGCGTGAGCATCGAGGTCGACCCGCGGCTCGCAGCCGACACCGAGGCCACCGTCGCCGAGGCGAAGGCGCTGCACTGGGCCGTGGACCGGCCCAACCTGCTGGTCAAGATCCCGGCCACCCTGGAGGGTCTGCCGGCCATCACCGAGGTGCTCGGCGCGGGCATCTCGGTCAACGTCACCCTGATCTTCTCCGTGGACCGCTACCGCGGGGTGCTGGAGGCGTGGCTCGCGGGCCTGGAGAAGGCGCGCGCGAACGGCCACGACCTGTCGAGCATCGAGTCGGTGGCCTCGTTCTTCGTGAGCCGCGTCGACACCGAGGTCGACAAGCGCCTCGGGCCCGACTCGCCTCTGCGCGGCACGGCCGCGATCGCCAACGCGCGGATCGCGCACGAGGCGTTCGCCGAGGTGGTCGCCTCCGACCGCTGGAAGACGCTGGCCTCGGCCGGAGCGCACGTGCAGCGTCCGCTCTGGGCGTCCACCGGCGTGAAGGACCCGGCGTACGACGACACCCGCTACGTCGTGGAGCTCGTCACCGCCGACACCGTCAACACGATGCCCGAGGCCACGCTGGACGCCGTCCGCGACCACGGAGCGGTCCGCGGCGACACGATCGTGCCCGAGTACGCCGCCGCCCATGCGGCCCTGGACGCGCTGCGCGAAGCCGGCATCGACCTCGACGACGTGGTGCGCGTGCTCGAGGAGGAGGGCGTCGACAAGTTCGTGCAGAGCTGGAACCAGCTGCTCGACGCCGTGACCGCAGCGCTGGCCTCGGCCCGCACCGAGGCCGGGCGCTGAGACCGGCCGTGCGCACCCGGATCTGGACCCCCACGGAGAACCCGCTCCGCGACCCGCGCGACCGCAGGCTCCCGCGCATCGCCGGGCCGTGCAGCCTGGTGATCTTCGGCGTCACCGGGGATCTGGCCCGCAAGAAGCTCATGCCGGCCGTGTACGACCTCGCGAACCGCGGGCTGCTTCCGCCCGGTTTCGCGCTCGTCGGCTTCGCCCGCCGCGACTGGGCGGATCAGGACTTCGCGCAGATCGTGCACGACTCGGTGCGCGAGCACGCCCGTACGGAGTTCCGCGAGGACGTGTGGCAGGAGCTCTGCAAGGGCATCCGGTTCGTCGCCGGCGACTTCGCCGACGACGCGGCGTTCGACGCGCTCGTCGAGACGGTCCGCGACCTCGACCGGGTGCGCGGCACGCAGGGGAACCACGCGTTCTACCTGTCGATCCCGCCCAAGTTCTTCGGCGACGTCGTGCAGCAGCTCAAGCGCAGCGGCCTGTCCATGTCCGACGACGGGGCGTGGCGCCGGGTCGTGATCGAGAAGCCGTTCGGCCACGACCTCGAGAGCGCCCGCCAGCTCAACGAGACGATCGGCGAGGTCTTCCCGTCAGGGTCGGTGTTCCGCATCGACCACTACCTCGGCAAGGAGACGGTCCAGAACCTGTTGGCGCTGCGCTTCGCCAACACGATGTTCGAGCCGATCTGGAACAGCCACTACGTCGACCACGTGCAGATCACGATGGCCGAGGACATCGGCATCGGCGGTCGCGCCGGCTACTACGACGGCATCGGCGCCGCCCGCGACGTGATCCAGAACCACCTCCTGCAGCTGCTCGCCCTCGCTGCGATGGAGGAGCCGCTGACGTTCGCGGCGCGCGACGTACGCCTGGAGAAGGAGAAGGTCCTGGCGGCGCTCACGCTTCCCCAGGACCTCGCGCTGGGCACCGCGCGCGGCCAGTACGCCGCCGGATGGCAGGGCGGGGAGAAGGTGATCGGCTTCCTCGAAGAGGACGGCATCCCTCCCACGTCGACCACCGAGACGTTCGCCGCCGTGCGCCTCGAGGTCGACACGCGTCGCTGGGCCGGCGTCCCGTTCTACCTGCGCACGGGCAAGCGCCTCGGCCGCCGCGTGACCGAGCTGGCCGTGGTCTTCAAGCGGGCTCCGCACCTGCCCTTCAGCGTCACGGACACCGAGGAGCTCGGCCAGAACGCCTTCGTCGTACGCGTGCAGCCCGACGAGGGCGTCACGATGCGGTTCGGGTCCAAGGTGCCCGGCACCCAGATGGAGGTGCGCGACGTCAACATGGACTTCGCGTACGGCGACTCCTTCACCGAGAACAGCCCCGAGGCGTACGAGCGCCTCATCCTCGACGTGCTCCTCGGCGATCCGCCGCTGTTCCCCCGGCACGAGGAGGTCGAGCTCGGCTGGACCGTGCTCGACCCGATCCTGGACTTCTGGGCGGACCACGGGCAGCCGGAGCAGTACGAGTCGGGCACCTGGGGACCCGCGAGCGCCCACGCGATGCTGGCCCGCGACGGACGTCAGTGGAGGCGGCCATGAGCGTCAGGCTCGACGACACGACAGCCGGGGAGATCTCCAGCGCCATCGACCGCGAGCGGTTCCGCCAGGGGTCGAGCGCCGTCAACCGCGTGCTCACCCTGGTGATCGTGACTGACGAGGAGAACCAGGCCGACGCGCTCGTGGCAGCCGCCGAGGCGGCGCGCGAGCACCCGTGCCGCATCCTTACCGCCATCCCGCGTCCAGGCCGGATGGATCCGTGCCTGGATGCGGTCATCACCGTGGGAGGCAACGAGGGGCTCGGGGAGCTCGTCGAGCTGCGCCTGCGGGGGCGCCTGTCCCAGCACATCGCTTCGGTGGTGCTGCCGCTGCTCGTGCCGGACTCCCCCGTGGTCGTCTGGTGGCCGGGCAAGGCGCCCGCCGTACCGTCGGAGGACCCGGTGGGCCGCCTGGCCCAGCGCCGCATCACCGACGCGGCCGCGGCTGCGCGTCCGCTCAAGGCGCTGGAGGAGCGCCGTACGAGCTACGCCGACGGCGACACCGACCTGGCGTGGACGCGCATCACGGCGTGGCGTGCGCTCATCGCCGCCAATCTCGACCAGCCGCACGACCCCATCACCGGTATCACCGTCGAGGTCGAGCGCAACAACGCCTCCGGCACGCTGCTCGGGGCCTGGCTGCACTCCCGCCTCGGCGTGGCAGTGCACATCAAGGCGAGCCGTGGTCCGGGCATCACCAAGGTCGCGATGCACACGACCCATGGCGACATCACGATCAGCCGGCCGAGCGGCGGCATCGCTCACCTCAGCCGACCCGGGTTCCCCGATCGCGAGGCCGCGCTGCCGCGGCGACCGACCGAGGGCCTCATCGCCGAGGAGCTGCGCCGCCTCGACGCCGACGAGGTGTACGGCGAGACCCTCGCGGCCGTGCCCGAGCTCGAGCAGCAGTCCGCGGCAGCTCCGGCTGCTGCCGCTGCGAGCCGGGCCAGCGTCTCGACGACCGCGCCGGCCGCGAACAAGCCCGCTGCCACGAAGAAGGCCGCCCCGAAGGCCCCGGCGAAGAAGGCCGCCACGAAGAAGGCCGCCCCGAAGCCGTCAGCGAAGAAGGCTGCCACGAAGAAGGCCGCCCCGAAGCCGTCAGCGAAGAAGGCTGCCACGAAGAAGGCCGCCCCGAAGCCGTCAGCGAAGAAGGCCGCGGCCGCGACGAAGGCGGCCCGGGCCCGATGACCACGCCCGAGGTCCTCGTCCACCGCGATGCGGCCACGCTCGCAGCTGCCGTGGCGGCCCGGCTCGTCACGCGCGTGGTCGATGCGCAGGCGGCGTACGGGCACGCTTCGGTGTGCCTGACGGGCGGACGCATCGGCACTGCGAGCCTCGCGGCGCTCGCCGCTTCACCCGCCCGCGACGCCATCGACTGGTCGTCGATCCACCTGTGGTGGGGCGACGAGCGGTTCGTGCCTGAGGGCGACGCCGAGCGCAACGACACCGCCGCCCGCGAGGCCCTGCTCGACCACGTGCCGGTGCCCGCCGAGCACGTGCACGCCATGCCGTCGCTCGTGCCAGGCCTCGACGTCGACGAGGCGGCGGCGCGCTACGCCGAGGAGCTCCGCCGCGCCTCGCGCCCTGAGGACCACGGACCGGTGCCGACGTTCGACGTGTGCCTGCTCGGCATCGGCGAGGACGGGCACGTGGCGAGCCTGTTCCCGCAGCAGCCGGCCGTGCACGAGAGCGAGCGCAGCGCCGTTGGGGTGCACGGCTCCCCCAAGCCCCCGCCGGAGCGCGTCACCCTGACCTTCCCCGCGCTCACCGCCTCGCGCGAGGTCTGGATTCTCGGCAGCGGCTCGGCCAAGGCCGACCCCGTGCGCCTGGCCCTGTCCGACGCCGGCCCGATGCAGGTGCCCGCGGCCGGCGCCCGCGGCCGCGAGCGCACCCTGTTCCTGCTCGACGAGGACGCCGCAGCCTCCATCCCCACCAAGCTCCGCCGTATCGCCAGCCCCTGACGCGTCCGCGAGTTACTGCCCGAATCGACGCTACGAGCGGTCCTGTTGCGTCGATTCGGGCAGTAACTCGAGGAACTCAGTCATGACGAAGGCCCGGATCCTGTGTGCGGATCCGGGCCTTCGTGGGGTCTGGTGGGGCTCAGCTGTCGCGGAGCTTGGCGAGGGCCTCGTTGAGGATGGCCTCGCCGTCGGCGTCCGAGCGGCGCTCCTTCACGTACGCGAGGTGCGTCTTGTAAGGCTCGATCTTCGGGGCGGCCGGCGGGTTGTCCTTGTCCGGGCCGGCCGGGAGGCCGCAGCGGGGGCAGTCCCAGGTCTCGGGGATCGCGGCGTCCGAGGCGAAGCTCGGCGTCGTCTCGTGCCCGTTGGCGCACCAGAAGGTGATGCGCTGGCGCGGAGCGGCGTCGCCGCGCTCGGCCTCGCCCATGGGTCCCGCGCCGACTCGGCTGCCGCGGATCGCGCTGCCACTGGCCACTGGTCGTGCCTCTCGTTCGGTGGATCGGTGGGTACGGAGGGCCGGGGCCCGGTCAGACGATGGTGCCCTTGAGGAGCAGGCCGAGGCCGACCACGAGCGCGGCCCACAGGATGCCGAGGCCGATCGTGATGCGGTCGAGGTTGCGCTCGGCCGCGGACGAGCCGCCGAGCGATGAGGAGATGCCGCCGCCGAACATGTCGGAGAGGCCGCCGCCCTTGCCCTTGTGCAGCAGGACGAGCAGCACCAGCAGGGCGCTGTTGATCATGATGAGGATCTGGAAGAACAGGACCATGACGCGGCAGGGGCTCCCCTCGGGACCGCACCGGGCGGCGCGGACGACTCAGGATACGTGACGGACCCGCCGAAACCGGAACGAGCCTCGCGGGCACCCCCGAAAGAGGTGCCGCGAGGCTCGTCCCATGCCGGGTGAGGCGTCCGGTCAGGACTCCTCGGCCGGGTGCAGGCGGAACCGGGCGATCGCCACGAACTCGTCCGGGTCGAGGCTCGCGCCGCCGATGAGGGCGCCGTCGACGTCCTTCTCGGCCATGATCGCCGCGACGTTGCTGGCCTTCACCGAGCCGCCGTACAGGATCCGGACCTTGTCGGCGAGCTCCGCGGAGTAGAGCTCGGCCAGGCGGCCGCGGATGGCTCCGCAGACCTCCTGCGCATCCGCCGGGGTCGCGACCTCGCCGGTGCCGATGGCCCACACGGGCTCGTAGGCGATGACGACGGTCTCGGCCTGGGCGGCCGTGATGCCGGCCAGCGAGCCGTCGACCTGGGCGAGGGTGTAGGCCACCTGGTCGCCGGCCTGCCGGACCTCGAGGCCCTCGCCGACGCACACGATCGGCACGAGGCCGTGGCGGTACGCCGCCTGCGCCTTCGCCGACACGACCTCGTCGGTCTCGGCGTGCATCTCGCGACGCTCGCTGTGGCCGACCACGACGTACGTGCAGCCGAGCTTGGCCAGCATCGCGCCGCTGATCTCGCCGGTGTAGGCGCCCTTGTCGGCGGTGCTGAGGTCCTGCGCGCCGTACTTGATGTCGAGCTTGTCGCCGTCGACCAGCGTCTGCACCGAGCGGATGTCGGTGAACGGCGGCAGCACGGCCACCTCGCACGCCGCGAGGTCCTCGTCGGTGAGCGAGAAGCCGAGCTTCTGCACCGTCGCGATGGCCTCGAGGTGGTTGAGGTTCATCTTCCAGTTGCCCGCCATGAGCGGGAGTCGGCTCGAAGCCACAGTTCAGTCCTCCAGGACCGCGATGCCGGGCAGCGTGCGGCCCTCGAGGAACTCCAGGGACGCACCCCCGCCCGTGGAGATGTGCGAGAAACCGTCCTCGTCGATGCCCAGCAGGCGCACGGCAGCGGCGGAGTCGCCGCCGCCCACGACAGAGAGCCCGTCGACGCGGGTGATCGCCTCGGCCACCGCGCGGGTGCCCTCGGCGTACGGAGCCATCTCGAACACGCCCATCGGGCCGTTCCAGACGACCGTCTTGGCGTCGGCCAGCGCACGGGCGAACAGCTCGCGGCTGTTGGGGCCGATGTCCAGGCCCACCCAGCCGTCCTCGATCGAGTCGACGGCGACGACCTTGTGCTCGGCGTCGGCCGAGAACGCGGTGGCCACGACGACGTCGACGGGCAGGACGAGCTCGACGCCCTTCTCCTCCGCGGTGGCGATGAGGCCCTTCACGGTCTCGATCTGGTCGGCCTCGAGGAGCGAGGAGCCGACGCCGTGGCCCTGCGCGGCGAGGAAGGTGAAGCACATCCCGCCGCCGACGAGGAGCCGGTCGACCGACTGCAGGAGGTTGTTGATGACCCCCAGCTTGTCGCTGACCTTGGAGCCGCCGAGGACGACGGCGTAGGGACGGTCGGGGTCGCCGAGGACCTTGCGGAAGACCTGCACCTCGCTCAGCACGAGCTGGCCGGCGGCGTGCGGCAGGAGCCGCGCGACGTCGGTGACGCTCGCCTGCTCGCGGTGCACGACGCCGAAGCCCTCGCTGACGAAGACGTCCGCCAGCGACGCGAGCTCGGCCGCGAGGGCGCCGCGCTCGGCGGCGTCCTTGCTGGTCTCGCGCGCGTCGTACCGGACGTTCTCCAGCAGGGCGACGTCGCCGTCGCCGAGCCCGGCCACCGCGGCCTGCGCGGACTCTCCGGTGACGTCGGTGGCGAAGGCCACCGGGGTGCCCAGCAGCTCGCCGAGGCGGGCGGCGACCGGCGCGAGCGAGAGCTCGGCCTTGGCCTCCCCCTTCGGACGGCCGAGGTGGGCGACGAGGACGACGCGCGCACCGCGCTCGCGCAGGGCCGAGATCGTCGGCAGCGCGGCGCGGATGCGGCCGTCGTCGGTGATGCGACGGGTGCCGTCGCCGGCGTCCTCGAGCGGGACGTTGAAGTCCGCCCGCACGAGGACCCGGCGACCGGCGACGTCGA
>JBFWNE010000011.1:0-114448 GCA_050251215.1 Candidatus Nanopelagicales bacterium | reverse complement strand
CTCGACCACCCACCACCAGCTCAAGACCGCCGGCTACTTCGACCTCGTCGACAGCAAGGCCGACGGGTCCGCGGTCATGACCACCCTGTGGGGCCAGCGCATCCTCATCCCGCCGCGGCCCTTCCTCCACGACCCCGACGACGTCGCCCCCGCGCCCACGTCGCCCCCGACCTCGGCGGCCCCGGTCGACGACACCCCGCCCTTCTGACCCGACAGCCACGACAAACCGAGAAAGAACCGGCAGTATCACTCGGGTGCCTGTCGACCTGATGCGTGACTCGGCGACGACGTTCCCCTCGGATGCAGTGCCGACGGACACGACCGCGCTTCGTGTCTGGTTCTGCAAGTACCAGGACCTTGGCGCTATCGCGTCTGTGACCTCGTTGCGCGTCCTGGTCGTCGCGGGCTATCCGAACGCGACCTTGGAACCGATCGCGTCCCTGGGCGCGCTTGAGTATCTAAGCCTCGTGCACCTCCCCAAAGTGACCGACCTTGGACCCCTTGAGTCCTTGTCATCGCTGCGGGTCCTTCGACTCCAAACGCTGCCTTCCTGGGACTCGTCCGGCAAGGTCACCGAGGTCTCTTCGTTAGCGCCCTTGGCCAAGCTGGGAGACCTCCGTCACCTAGAGTTATTCGGCGTCCGACCGACTTCAAGATCCCTTGCGGAGTTGGAGGCTTGCCCGTCCCTCGAAAGCGTCCGAGTGAGCAAGTACCCGAACGCTGAGGTCTTGCGCTTCCGAGCCGCCACCGAAGTCAGTGACGCGTTCGCTCCCGGTCCCGGGGTGGCGGACTGGCACTAGCGCCGAAGTGCCGTTCGGCGCCTCACTTGGTGGGCGGCTCAGGGCCGAACAATTGCTCGTAGAACGGGTCGTCGTCATCGACGATGGCTGTCAGCGGCTCCACGAAAATGGGGTGTCCAGCCCCGGCAAGCAGCACTCTCGCGTCCCATTGACCTACCGCGTAGACGCGCTGGGCCACACGGACGAGGTCCCCGAGGCTGGCTCCGTCGTCTTGGAGTGCGGCCACGATGGCCGACAGTGGCTGCCCGGCTTCGCGCATGCGCTCGGCAGCAAGAAACAGACTGGGCGGCGTCTCGGTCATGGTCCAAATGGTCGCACCACGAGACCGCCCCGAAGTGCCGTTCGCACTCGGGTGGTGAGGCTCGGGGGACGGTCTTTGGCCGGATCGGCGTACGTGCGGCACAATGGTCGGGCCCTGCGGTGACGACGCCCGCGTGAGCACCGGTGAGCCAACGAGGCCTCGTGACGCCCACCGCGTACCGCCCGTCCCTCGGGCGTAGAAACCGGAGTACCCGCATGAGCACGCCCGACTTCAAGGTCGCCGACCTGTCCCTGGCCGAGTTCGGCCGCAACGAGATCCGCCTGGCCGAGCACGAGATGCCCGGCCTCATGGCCATGCGCGAGAAGTTCGGCGCGAGCAAGCCGCTCGCCGGCGCGCGCATCACCGGCTCGCTGCACATGACGGTGCAGACCGCCGTCCTCATCGAGACCCTCACCGCGCTCGGCGCCCAGGTGCGCTGGGCCTCCTGCAACATCTTCTCGACCCAGGACCACGCGGCCGCCGCGATCGCGGTCGGCCCGAACGGCACCGTCGACGCCCCCGCCGGCGTGCCGGTCTACGCCTGGAAGGGCGAGACGCTCGAGGAGTACTGGTGGTGCACCCAGCAGGTCCTGCAGTGGCCTGAGGGCGCCGGCCCCAACATGATCCTCGACGACGGCGGCGACGCCACGCTGCTCGTGCACAAGGGCCGCGAGTTCGAGCTCGCCGGCGCGGTGCCGAGCACCGACGCGAACGACTCCGAGGAGTACGCCGTCATCCTCGACCTGCTGCGCCGCACGATCGCGGACGGCAGCGTCAACTGGACCGCCATCGCCGAGGGCATCAAGGGCGTGACGGAGGAGACCACCACCGGCGTGCACCGCCTCTACGAGATGCACAAGGCCGGCTCGCTGCTCTTCCCGGCGATCAACGTCAACGACTCGGTCACCAAGAGCAAGTTCGACAACAAGTACGGCTGCCGCCACTCGCTCGTCGACGGCATCAACCGCGCCACCGACGTGCTCGTCGGCGGCAAGGTCGCGGTCGTGTGCGGCTACGGCGACGTCGGCAAGGGCTCGGCCGAGTCGCTGCGCGGCCAGGGCGCTCGCGTCATCGTCACCGAGATCGACCCGATCTGCGCGCTGCAGGCGGCGATGGACGGCTACGAGGTCGCCCGCCTCGAGGACGTCGTCGGCCGCGCCGACATCATCATTACGGCCACCGGCTGCTACGACGTCGTGACCGTCGAGCACATGAAGGCCATGAAGCACCAGGCGATCCTGGGCAACATCGGCCACTTCGACAACGAGATCGACATGGCCGGCCTCGCCGCCCTCCCGGGCGTGAAGCGCACGACCATCAAGCCGCAGGTCGACGAGTGGGTCTTCCCCGACGGCCACTCGGTGATCGTGCTGTCGGAGGGCCGCCTGCTCAACCTGGGCAACGCCACCGGCCACCCGTCGTTCGTCATGAGCAACTCGTTCACCAACCAGGTGCTGGCGCAGATCGAGCTCTTCACCAAGCTCGACGAGTACCCCCTCGGCGTGCACGTGCTGCCCAAGCACCTCGACGAGATGGTCGCCCGCCTGCACCTCGACGCCCTCGGCGTCCGCCTCACCGAGCTGACCAAGAAGCAGGCCGAGTACCTCGGCGTCGACGTGGCCGGCCCCTACAAGGCCGACCACTACCGCTACTGATACTGGTCGCGTGAGCGAGCAGACCGACCTGGCAGGGGCGCCCTACGCGGGCGCCCCTGTCACGTACGTCGAGGCCCTCGCCGACGGCACGCCGCTGCGCCGCTCGCGCTGGGGCCTCGCCGACATCGCGATCGCGATGCTCCTGTCGATCTTCGCCCCCATCCTCGTGCTCGGGCTCGCCCAGGCCGTCGGCGCCCGGCCCGGCATGGCGGCCTGGCTCGTCCTCGCGCTCATGTCGCCGTGGATCGGGTTCGGCCTCTGGCCCTGGCTGACCACCAAGCTCCAGGGCAACGGCCCCCGCATCGACCTCGGGATGGCGTTCCGCTGGTCCGATCTCGGCTGGGGCCTGCTCGGCGGGATCGCGTGCTGGGTGCTCGCCTCGATGGTCGCCGCGCTGACCGCACGGTTCTTCGGCGACTTCGGCTCCACCGCCGGGGACGCCATCATCTCGACCGACTCCCCGCCGTGGGTCACCGTCCTGATCCTCGTGATCGTGGTGACCCTGGGGCCGTTCTTCGAGGAGCTCTGCTTCCGCGGCCTGGCCTTCGCCGCCGTGGCCCGCTCCAGCGCCGCCCGCGGCCTGCCCGCCGTGCCGATCGCGACCGTCGTCTCCGCGCTGCTGTTCACCCTCATCCACTTCGAGGCGGTCCGGATCGGGGTGCTCCTCACGATCGGCCTGATCCTCGGCCTGCTGCGCGCCCGCACCGGCCGGATCGGCGCCGGCGTGGTGGCTCACGGGATCAACAACCTCGTCGCCGTCGTCGGGATCATCCAGGCGATCAGCTGGTAGTCCCGCGCCGCGCGGACCGATCGGCGCTGGTCGGCGGCCCCGGCGCCGCGTCGTACCCTGGGACCTGCTCGAGCCCAGCACCCGAGATCCCCAGGAAACGCCCATGACGACGTCCACAGCGGAGGCGCCGGTTACCGGTCGCCACCGTTCGTCGGCATGGGTCCACATGCCGGGTCTGGACGGGGTCCGCGCGGTCGCGGTGGCGGCGGTCGTGGTGTTCCACATGGACGAGTCGTGGCTGCCGGGCGGGTTCCTGGGCGTGGATGTGTTCTTCACGCTGTCGGGGTTCTTGATCACGTCGTTGCTGCTGGCCGAGCTCGACGCGAGCGGGCGGGTGGACTTCAAGCGGTTCTACATCCGTCGTGCGCGCCGGCTGCTGCCGGCGCTGTACCTGGTGCTGGTGGCGACGTCGCTGGCGGCGATGACGATCGCGCAGGACGCGGCCCAGCGGGTCAGGGAGGACGCGACGGCGGCGTTCTTCTATGTGACGAACTGGTGGTACGTGCTGCACGGGCAGTCGTACTTCGAGGCCACGGGGCGTCCGCCGATGCTGCAGCACCTGTGGTCGCTGGCGGTGGAGGAGCAGTTCTACTTCGTGTGGCCGGTGCTGGCCTGGCTGCTGTGGAAGGTGGGGCGCACCCGCGGGGTCCGGGTCGGGGCGGTCGTGGGGGCGCTGGCCTCGACGGCGGCGATGGCGTGGATCGCGGTCGCGCAGGGGATGCCCGAGGTCACCGATCCGAGCCGGGTGTACTTCGGGTCGGACACGCACGCCATGACGATCCTCGTCGGCGCGGCGCTGGCCACGGTGTGGCGACCCGGGGTCGTCTCGGCCCGCCTGACCGGGCGGGGTGTGGCCAGCGTGACCGCCTCCGGCTTCGCGTCGCTGGCTGTCCTGTTCGCCGTCTTCTGGTTCGTCTCGGCGGACTCGCCGCTGCTCTACCGCGGCGGCTTCCTCGTGATCGGCGTGATCACCGCGGTCGTGGTGGCGAGCGCCGCGATCACCGCGAGCGCTTTCGCGGGCCTCATGGCCATGCAGCCGCTGAAGTGGATCGGCGAGCGGTCGTACGGCATCTACCTGTGGCACTGGCCCGTCTTCATGCTCCTGCGCCCGGGCATCGACCTCGACGCCGACGGTCTCCAGGTGCAGTTCATGCGCCTCGCCATCACCCTCGCGCTCGCGGAGCTGTCGTACCGGTACGTCGAGATGCCGATCCGCCACGGCCTCATCGGCCGGGCGTGGAAGCGCTGGAAGGAGGCCGGCGGCTTCGCCCTCGTCGGCCGTTCGGTCGCGGCCGCAGTCACCGCGGCGGCCGTGGTGCTCGCCTTGGGCTTCGGCCTCGCGAACGCCAAGGAGCCCACGCTCGAGGACGCCCTCGGCGGTGTGCAGGGTGTCGGCGACGAGGACCTCACGCCGCTGCCGACCGTCTCGCCCGAGCCGACGACGTCGGGCTCCGCGAGCCCGGGCCCCAGCGGGAAGCCCACCAAGCCGGCCACACCGCCGGGGCCGCCCGTGCTGAAGGCCGGCCAGGACGCCTACGGCCTCAGCGTCACCGCCGTCGGCGACTCCGTGCTCCTCGCGGCGCGCGACGCGGTGCTCGAGAACATCCCGAAGTCCAAGGTCGACGCCGTCGTCAGCCGGCAGTCGTGGGAGGTGTTCGACCGGATCAAGGAGCGCAAGGCCGCAGGCAAGCTCGGCGACGTCGTCGTCATCCACACGGGGACCAACGGCACCGTCAACCTCGGCGACCTCCTCGACCTGCTCACCGACCTGAAGGACCGCTCCCGCGTCATCCTGGTGACGCCCAAGGCGCAGCGGCCGTGGATCGACCAGGCGACCAACGCCATCAAGATCGCAGCCAAGAAGTTCGAGGGCGGCAACGTCCGGGTCGCCGACTGGGCGGTGTACTCCGCCGGGCACCGCGACTGGTTCTACTCCGACGGCATCCACACCAAGGGCGAGGGCAGCGTGGCCTACGCCAAGATGATCCGGCAGGTCATGCGCCGCTGAGGCGGCTCTCGAAGATCAGTGGTGTCAGCGGCCGAGAGCGTCGAGCTTGGCGTCGAGCAGCGTCGCGTACGCCGACCTGCCCGCGGGCTTGAGGTGGAACCCGTCCGAGTAGAACCACGTCGGCTTGTTGCGCGAGTACGAGTACCAGTCGATGAGGTAGACCCGGCTCGCCGCGAAGACCGTGGTGTTGGCGCACGCCGCGAGCCGCTTGTTGTTCGTGCTCTGCCAGACCCGCGGCACCCGGTTGTTGACGAGGAAGACGCGGCGGTACGGCCCGGCCAGCTTCACGATGGTCGTGCAGTCCGCGTACGTGATGTAGCCGTTGGTGCCCAGCGCGATGATCAGGTTGCGGGGCAGCGTGCCGTTGGCGAGCTTGGTCCGGATGATCGGGATCGCTGCGCTGAACTGGCGGCTCTCGGTGGCGTTCACCACGAACTCGCGGGAGACGAGGTTCGGCTTGGCGCCCAGCATCACCGAGTCGCCGATGGCGTAGCGGCCGGTGGGGATCGTCGCGGTGGGCACCACCGCCTGCGCGGGTGCCGAGACCAGGCCGGCGAGGCAGGCCGAGGCGGCGGTCAGGGCGAGGGCGAGGAGGGGGCGGCGCACCCCACCACGGTAACGAGATGTGCCGGGGACCGCGAAACGGCTCAGGCCGGTGGTGCGAACCCGTCGGGGTCGGCAGCGGCCGGCGGCAGCGGCGCCGCGGGCGCGACGGGGACGGCCGGCATCGCTGCGGGCGCCGGTGCGGCGGGCATCGGGCGGGCGCCCTGCTGGCGGGCGCGCTCGGCCGCGGCCGAGCTGGTGCGCATCCGCTGGGTCAGCACGGCCGCGAGGTAGGCCTCGGGATGCGTGCCCTGCGGGGGAGGCGGGGCGACGTACGCCTGCACCTCGGCGGCGAGCTGGCGCCCGAGCGAGTCCCGCACGGACGGCTCGAGGGTGGCGGCACGGGTGAGCAGCTGGCGGGCCTGCTGCGCGGTCACGTCCGGCAGCCGGGCGAGGTCGGCCGTCGACGCCCACCCCTCGAGGCCGGGCGGCATCGCGTAGGCGTGCTGGACGACGCGGGCGGCCGACGGCACCCGCTCGCGGATGACGACGGTGCCCGCGAACTGGTCGCCCACGCGCTTGCCGCGCTGGGATGCGAGCGAGGCGATCAGGCCGACCGACCCGCTGGTGAGCCAGAAGTCGACGATCATGAAGAGGGCGCGCACGAACGAGTGGCGGAACCGCACCGGCCCGCCGTCGTCGCGCACCACGCGCAGGCCGGCGGCCACCTTCCCGAGCGAGCGGCCGCGGGTGAGCGTCTCGATCAGCGTCGGCCAACCGACCAGCACCAGCACGATCATCGTGACGGTGATGGCCGCGGCCGCGGCGCCGTCGGCGCTGCTGAGGGTGCTGCCGACGAGCCACACCACGATGATCAGCAGGACCAGCTGGATGAGCAGGTCGAGGAACAGCGCGAGCATCCGGCTCGGGAACTGCGCCAGCCGCAGGTCGAGCGCGACGGCTTCGCCCGTCACGGGGACGAGGGTGTTCCAGTCGCCTGTCTGCTGACTCACGTGCCCTAGTCTCCCCGTAGGCGCACGATCGGCGGGAGGGGGCACGCGGGTGGATCTCGATCCGTTCGTCGCCGCGCACCGGGCCGAGTGGGACCGCCTCGAGGAGCTCAGCCGACGGCGCCGGCTGACCGGCGCCGAGGCCGACGAGCTCGTCGCGCTCTACCAGCGCACCGCCACCCACCTCTCGCTCGTGCAGTCGTCCGCGCCCGACCCCGCGCTCGTCTCGCGGCTGTCGCAGCTCGTGGCCCAGGGCCGCGCAGCGGTCACGGGTGCCAGCGGCGCCTCGTGGTCGGACGTCTCCCGCTTCGTCACGGTCTCGTTCCCCGTGGCCGTCTACCGGGCGCGGGCCTGGTGGATCGCCGTCGGCGTGGCGACGGTGGTGGTTGCCACCGCGATCGGTGCGTGGGTCGCGATGAACCCCGACGTCGTCTCGGCGCTCGCCTCGCCAGACGAGCTCGACCAGCTCGTCAACGGCGACTTCGCCGACTACTACACGTCCGACCCGGCGGGGTCGTTCGCGTTCCGGGTGTGGACCAACAACGCGTGGGTCGCCGCGCAGGCGCTGGTCTTCGGCGCGCTGCTGTGCCTTCCGGGCGTCTGGATCCTCTGGCAGAACGCGCTCAACGTCGGGCTCGTCGGCGGCCTCATGGCCGCGGGCGGCCGGCTCGACCTGTTCTTCGGCCTCATCACCCCGCACGGCCTCCTCGAGCTGACCGCGGTGTTCGTCGCAGGCGGGGCCGGGATCCGGCTCGGGTGGCAGATCGTGGCCCCGGGGCCGCGGCCGCGGTCGGTGGCGCTGGCCGAGGAGGGGCGTACGACGCTCACCATCGCGCTCGGCCTCGTCGTGGTCCTGCTCGTCAGCGGCGTGGTGGAGGCGTTCGTGACGCCGTCCCCGCTGCCGACGTGGGCCCGCATCGGCATCGGCGCCGCCGTGTGGATCGCGTTCCTCGTCTACGTGTTCGTGCTCGGCCGCCGCGCCGACAGGGCGGGCGACATCGGCGACCTCATCGGCTCGGGCGACCGCACCGACGTGCTGCCGTACGCCGGCTGAGGGCCCGCGGGCCGCATCCCTTCAGTCGCGCCGCGCCCCGGCCGATCCTCCTGGTAGTCGAAGGAGGCCGCCATGTCCGGGATGCACGAGGTCGAGCTCGCCGCACGTCTGGTCACGCTGCCGCTCATGGGCGCCCTCGCCCTGCTGTCCGTCGTCCGTGACAACGCCGCCCGCCTGCGCATCCGCGACGACGAGGCCGCCGCCGAGCGCGCCGTCGCGTGGGACCTGCTGTCCCCCGATGACCGCGCGACGGTCATCGACTGGCGGTACGGGCACTAGCCCGGCGCCGCTACAGCCGGCCGGCCGCCTTCAGCGCGAGGTAACGGTCCGCGAGACGCGGCGCGATCTCCTCCGCCGTCGCGTCCACCACCTCGACGCCCGAGCGCGTCACGAGCGCCGTCATCTGGCGCCGGTCCGCCACCGCCTGCGCCGCCGAGGCGGCGTCGTACACCGCCACCGCATCGCCGCGCGAGGCGGCGAGCTCCTCGAGCCGGGTGTCGAGCACGGAGGCCAGCACCACCGTGTGCCGGGCCGCGAGGGTCGGCAGGTAGGGGAGCAGCCCCTCGCGCAGCGCCGAGGGCTCCAGCGCCGTCAGCAGCACCACAAGGGCGTGCTGGCGCATCCGCGCGCCGATCGCGGCGACCATCGCGTGCGCGTCGGTCTCGACGAGCGCGGGCTCGACGTCGACGAGCGACTCGGACATCCGCACGAGCACGTCGGTGGCCGACGCGCCGCGCACATCGGCGCGCACCCGGCGGTCGAAGGCCAGCATGTCGACGCGATCGCCGGCCCGCGTGGCGAGCGCGGCGAGCAGGAACGCCGCGTCCATCGACGCGTCGAGCCGGGTCGCATCGCCGACGCGGGCGGCCGACGTGCGGGCGGTGTCGATGACGAGCAGCACGCGGCGGTCGCGCTCCGGCCGCCACGTGCGGACCATGACGTCGCTCGCGCGGGCGGTGGCCCGCCAGTCGATGGAGCGGACGTCGTCGCCCTCGACGTACTCGCGCAGGGAGTCGAACTCGGTGCCCTGGCCGCGGACGAGGACCGCCGTGCGTCCGTCGAGCTCGCGCAGGCGCGCGAGCCGCGAGGGCAGGTGCTTGCGCGACGGGAAGCCCGGAAGCACGCGCACGCCCCACGGCACGGCGTGCGAGGACTGCCGCCCCGCGAGGCCGAGCGGGCCGAGCGAGCGGACCGTGACGAGGTCGGGGCGCCGCTCGCCGCGGCGCACCGGCCGCAGCACCGTCGACACCTTGGTGACGCGCTCGGGCGGGAGGTCGAGGGCGTGCCGCGTGATCGCGACGCCTGCGGTCGGCGCCCACGCATCGCGCAGGACGCCGCGCACCCGGCGGCGACCGGCGTTGCGCACGGTCAGGGTCACGAGCGCCTCCTCGCCGAGGCGGGTGGAGGTGTCGCCGCTGCGCGAGAGCACGAGCCGGCGCGGCGATCCCGCGAGCAGCGCGTCGAGGATCAGCAGGAGCAGCAGCAGGAGGTTGGCCACCAGGACGCCGCCCACCGACCTCGCGACCAGGGCGACGGGCGCCGTGATCAGGAGGGCGAGGAGGACGGCGCGCCCGGTGACGACCATGCGGACCTCAGCGGGGGGTCGGGACGGTGGCGAGGATGCCCTCGAGGACGGCGTCCGCGGTGACGCCCTCGAGCTCGGCCTCCGGGCGCAGCGACACGCGGTGCCGCAGGGTCGGTCGCGCGAGCGCCTTCACGTCGTCCGGCGACACGTAGTCGCGGCCGGACAGCCAGGCCCAGGCGCGCGCCGCCGTCACGAGCGCGACCGCGCCGCGCGGCGAGACCCCGAGCCGCAGCGACGGGCTCGTGCGGGTGGCCCGCACGATGTCCACGACGTACGCCGCGACCTCGGGCGCCACAGCGACCGTGGCGACCTGGGCGCGCGCGGCGTCGAGGTCGGCGATGCCGGCGACCGGACGGATGCCCGCAGCGGCGAGGTCGCGCGGGTCGAAACCGTCGAGGTGCTTGCGCAGCACGGTGAACTCCGCGTCGCGCTCGGGCAGCGGCACGGTGAGCTTGAGCAGGAAGCGGTCGAGCTGGGCCTCCGGCAGCGGGTACGTGCCCTCGTACTCCACGGGGTTCTGCGTGGCGGCCACGAGGAACGGCTCGGGCAGCGGGCGCGGGTGGCCGTCGACGGTCACCTGCCGCTCCTCCATGGCCTCGAGCAGCGCGGCCTGCGTCTTGGGGGGCGTGCGGTTGATCTCGTCCGCAAGCAGGAGGTTGGTGAACACCGGCCCCGGCTTGAACGAGAACTCCGCGCTGCGCGCGTCGTACACCAGCGAGCCGGTGACGTCGCCCGGCATGAGGTCGCTCGTGAACTGCACGCGCGTGGTCTCGACGTCGAGCGAGGCCGCGAGCGCGCGGACCATGAGCGTCTTGGCCGTGCCGGGCACGCCCTCGAGCAGCACGTGCCCCCGGCACAGCAGCGCGATGACGAGGCCGGTGACGACGGAGTCCTGCCCGACGACGGCCTTGGTCACCTCCTCGCGCAGCGCGTGCAGAGCCGCGCGCGGGTCGGATCCCGCCTGCGCGGCGTTCTGGTCGATGTCGGTCATGAGCGGCGCACCTCGTCCTCCAGGGTGTCGAGCGCGTCTGCGAGCCGGGACAGGCTCGCGTCGTCGGCGGGGTCGTTGCCCGGGGTGAGCAGGGCGGCGACCGATGCGGTGTCGCGCCCGGTGCGGGCGGCGACGGCGGGCACGACCTCGTCGAGGCCGGCGGTGCGGGGGAGGCGCAGCAGCGCCGAGATCCGGGCGGCCGACGCCGCGCGCATCACGTCGGCCGCGCGGCCGCGCGCACCGGCGCGGCGGTAGAGCCGGGCGCGGCCCTCGACCGCCTCGGTGGCGCGCACGGTCACGGGCAGCGGCTCCACCACGACGCGCCCGAGGCGGCGCCCGCGCCACCACACGGCCCAGAGCGCGACGGCCAGCAGCTGCCAGGCGGCCAGGGGGACCCACGACGGCACGAGGTCGGCGACCGACGCGCCCCCGGAGCCCTCGTCGAGCAGCAGCGGGTCGGCGATGGACGGCAGCCACCACACGACCGTGCGGTCGCGGCCGAGCAGGTTGAGGCCAAGGGCTGCGTTGCCGGAGTCGGCGAGCACGTCGTTGGTGAACAGCTCTCCGGAGCCGAGCACCGTGGTCGCCTGATCGCCGTTGTCCGTGCCGAACTCGAGGAACCAGGCGTCCCAGCAGGTGGTGACCCCCGCGCCCCGCGCGGAGTACTGCGTGCCCTGGGCGACGAGCGGGCCGACGCGCTGCGCGAGCGGCAGGTCGCAGTCGGGCGCGATCTCGTCCGCGAGGTCGGAGAAGCCGGTCTGGTCGACCCGCGGGGCGAGGTTCGCCACCGACTGCGGGTCGCCGCCGAGCACGACCATGTGGGTGGCGGGCTGGAACGTCGCCGCGTCGGCCATACGGGCGGAGATGGGCGCGAGCTCGGCCGCGACGAGCAGCGTGACGCTGCGGCCCGCGTCGTACACGGCGTCGCGCGCCTCGGTCGCCGACGTCACGCGCACGACGTCGACCCCCTGCTCCCGCAGCAGCGACGCCAGCGCGCCGGCGCCGCGGGGGTCCACGGCCTCGGGGTCGAGGTAGCCGCGGTTGCGCTGGCCCTGGGCCAGGGCGAGCAGCACCGAGGCGAGCACGACGACCGCCACGAGGATCACCGGCCCGCGCCAGCGCCGGAACGTGGTGCGTGCCGCGGGCGAGACCGCGGTCATGGGGGAGAGGTCGATGCTCATCGGGGCACCGCCAGCGGACGGTCGCCGGAGGTTCCGCCGCCCTGCCCGGGGCGGGCGTCGCGCACGATGCGCTCGACCTCCACGAGCCGGTCGTACGCCGCCCTGTCGGCGGTGCGGCCGCCGTACCAGATGTCGTCGAACAGGCGCGCTGCCGAGCGCAGGTCGGCCGACGACGCGGGCAGCACCGCCCCCGCGTCGCGGGCGATCTCGTCGGCCGTGCGGCCGGGCAGGTCCTCGACGATGCCGCGCTCCTGCAGGTCGCGCACGATCGCGCGGAGCCGTTCGCGCACGGCCTCGGCGTACGCGCCGGCCTCGGCGAGGCGCTCGGACTCCTTGCGGTGGTCGGCGGCGCTGCGCTCGCGCCCCTCGAACAGCGGTGCGCTCGTGCTGCGGCTGAGAGCCCCGGTACGCCGGCGCACGGCGACCACCACGAGCACGACGAGCACCACGAGGCCGAGCAGCCCGAGCCACGCGAGCGGCGAGACGCCGCTCGCCGCGTCGAGGGCGTCGTTGATGCGGTCGCTGATCCACGTGAGGATCCGCGACACGAGCGACTCCTCCTGCCGCGTGTACTCGGGCTTGGCCAGCTCGAGCCGCGCGAGCCGCTGGGCGTCCTCGCGGCTGATGTCGACGGGGACGTCGTACGGGAGCCGGGTGGCCACCACGAGCGCCGCGGCGAGCGAGGGCACCTGCCTCAGACCCCCGCGCCCGCGGCGCGCTGCAGCTCGAGGTCGAGCGCCTCGCGCCGGATCCGGCGGTCGATGTACAGCAGCGAGGTGACGCCGGCGAGGAACGGCAGCGTGATGATCGAGCTGAGCAGCACGGCCAGCGCGGTGGAGGCGGCGTACGCGAGGGAGAACCACTGCTCGCCCAGCACCAGCGGCAGGAAGCCCGCGAGCAGCCCGAGCGGGAACGAGAACACCGTCGAGATGATCTGGGCGAGGATCGTGGCGAGCAGGTAAATGCCGAACGTGCGCCACCAGGCGCCCTTCACCAGCCGCACCGAGCGGCGCATCGCCATCGTGACCCCGCTGCGCTCGAGCACGAGGGCGGACGGCGCGAGCAGCAGGCGGACCGAGATCCAGATGCCGACGACGACGGCCGCGACGCCGAGCGCGAACCCGACGAGGAACCCGACGGCGCCGTCGACGGCCTGGGCCACCGCCACCCCGAGCAGCACGGCTCCGCCGATGCCCACGATGAAGACGCCCGCCACGATGAGGCCGACGAGGATCGTGACGCCGAACAGCGCCCAGATCCGCGGCTTCGTGCGCTCCCAGGCCTGCGCGGTGGTCACGCGCCGACCCAGGACCGACTGGCCCATGACGACCGTGAGCATGCCGGTCGCGACGACCTGCAGGATCCACTGCACGATCGCCGGGATGATCGTCGCGCCGTACAGGCCCACGATCTGCTCGGTGGCGGGCTCGACCGGGGCGTTGGGGTCGGCGAACGCGCTGTCGAGCAGCGACGAGCCCCAGAGGTACGTCGCGCCGAACTGCAGGAGCGCGACGACGAGCGCGATGACGGTCGAGATGCCGAGGACCGTGCGCGGGTCGCGGCGGATGTAGGAGATCGCGCCGTCGAGGATCTCGCCGAGCCCGAGCGGGCGCAGCGGGATCACCCCGGGCTTGGGCGCGACCGGCACGGCGCCCCAGCCGGCGACGCCGGGCAGCGCAGCACCGCTCCAGGCGGCCGCACCGGTGGGCGGGCCGGTCGGGGGCCCCCAGGCGGGCGCGGGAGCGGGAGGGGGAGCGGCAGGCGGCCCCCACGCCGGCGCGGGCGCGGCAGGGGGCGGCGCGGCCGGAGGGGCCGGCACGAGCGGGTCGACCGTGGTGGGCTGGTCCCCGAGCACAACCGTGTCGGGGTCGCGCTCGACCGGGGCGGTCGGGGCGTGCTCGACCCACGTGGTGTCCTGCTGGTCCCCGCCGGGCGCGCTCCAGCCCCCCGGCGAGCCGCTGCCGTCGGCGTCGCTCACCCCCCGATCGTGCCATGCGGGGCGCGCCGGCACCGGCGCACCGGGCCGGTGGCACCCCGACGGCGGAACTCGGGGCCGGGGCGCTGCGTCGTACCACCGGTCGCGCACGCCGCGGCGCGCCGGAGGCGCTCCTGCGTTGCGGTGCGTCGCCCCGGGGGGCCACGATCAGGGCGCGCGGGCCCACGCACGCCGCAGACAGGAGACGATAGGGACCATGAGCGACGTCAAGGGCCGGGTGCTCGTCGTGGACGACGACACAGCGCTGGCCGAGATGCTCGGCATCGTCCTGCGCGCGGAGGGCTTCGAGCCGCTGTTCTGCGCCGACGGCGCGAAGGCGCTGACCGCGTTCCGCGAGGCCAAGCCCGACCTCGTGCTGCTCGACCTCATGCTCCCCGGTCGCGACGGCATCGACGTGTGCCGCTCCATCCGTGCGGAGTCCGGCGTACCCATCGTGATGCTCACCGCGAAGACCGACACGGTCGACGTCGTGCTCGGCCTCGAGAGCGGCGCCGACGACTACGTCGTCAAGCCGTTCAAGCCCAAGGAGCTGGTGGCCCGGGTCCGCACGCGGCTGCGCAGCACGGCGCCCGTCGGCCAGGAGAACCTCACGATCGGCGACCTCACGATCGACGTCGCCGGCCACTCCGTGAAGCGCGACGGCGTGCCCATCTCGCTGACGCCGCTGGAGTTCGACCTCCTCGCGGCGCTGGCCCGCAAGCCCTGGCAGGTGTTCACCCGCGAGGTCCTGCTGCAGGAGGTGTGGGGCTACCGCCACGCGGCCGACACCCGGCTGGTCAACGTCCACGTGCAGCGCCTGCGCTCGAAGATCGAGCACGACCCCGAGCGCCCGCAGATCGTCGTCACCGTGCGGGGCGTCGGCTACAAGGCCGGCCCCTCCTGATGCGAGCCGCGTGATCCCATGACGTCCTGGTCGGATGGGTGGCACCGCGTCTCGGCCACCCTCGGCCGGCCGTTGCACTGGTGGCGCCGCTCGGTGTCGCTGCGCGTCGTCGGCACGACGCTCGCCCTTTCGGTGCTGGTGGTCGGGCTCATCGGCGTGCTGCTCCTGCAGCGCATCAACGCCGGTCTCCTCGACGCCAAGACGCGCGCCTCGATCGTCGAGGCGACCGCCGGCGTCACCGAGGCGCAGCGCCTGCTCGATGCCGCCAACACCGGCCCCACCACGCCCGCGCCGAGCACGCTCGTCGACTCGGTCGTCGGGGTCCTGGCCCAGCGCGCGGGGAGCCCGGGCCTGTTCGACCTCGTCATGCTCGCGTCTCCGCCCAAGCGCGGCGACACGCCCGAGCGCACCACCGACGCATCCGAGACGAGCGTGCCCCTGGCGCTGCGCACGGTGGTGCAGACCGACCAGCGCCAGTCGTGGACGTTCACCGAGATCCGCTACTCCGACGGCTCCACCGCGCCCGGCCTCGCCGTCGGCGCACCGGTCAGCGTGCCGGGCGTCGGCCCGTACGAGCTCTACTACCTCTTCCCCCTCAACCAGGAGCAGGCGACGCTCGACCTCGTGCAGCGCACGGTCCTGCTCGTAGGGGTGCTGCTGGTCCTGATGCTCGCCGGCATCGCGTACGTCGTGACCCGCCAGGTCGTCTCGCCCGTGCGCGTGGCCGCGCGCACGGCGGAGAAGTTCTCCGCCGGCCAGCTCACCGAGCGCATGCGCGTGCGCGGCGAGGACGACCTCGCCAAGCTCGCCACGTCGTTCAACGGCATGGCCTCCAACCTGCAGGTGCAGATCACGAGGCTCGAGCAGCTCTCCCGCGTGCAGCAGCGGTTCGTGTCCGACGTCTCGCACGAGCTGCGAACCCCGCTGACCACCGTGCGCATGGCCGCCGACCTGCTCTACGAGTCGCGCGAGGAGTTCGACCCCGCGACCGCGCGCAGCGCCGAGCTCCTGCAGAACCAGCTCGACCGGTTCGAGGCGCTGCTCGCCGACCTGCTCGAGATCAGCCGGTTCGACGCCGGCGCCGCCGTGCTGGACGCCGACCCCGTCGACCTGCGCGTCCTGGTCGAGCGGGCGGTGGAGGCCGCCACGCCGCTGGCCGAGCGCAAGGGCTCGCTGGTGCGCCTGACGCTGCCCGACACGGTCTGCCTCGTCGAGGCCGATGCGCGCCGCGTCGACCGGGTGCTGCGCAACCTCGTGGTCAACGCGATCGAGCACGGCGAGGGCCGGCCCGTCGACGTCACGGTCGCGGCAGCCGACGGCGCGGTCGCGGTGTCGGTGCGCGACCACGGCGTGGGCCTCAAGCCCGGCGAGTCCTCGCTGGTGTTCAACCGGTTCTGGCGCGCCGACCCCGCGCGCGCCCGCACCACCGGCGGCACCGGCCTCGGCCTGTCGATCGCGCTCGAGGACGTCCGGCTGCACGGCGGATGGCTGCAGGCGTGGGGCGCCCCCGGCGACGGCGCGAACTTCCGTCTCACGCTGCCCGAGAAGGCGCACGGCGCGATGACGCGGTCGCCCTTGCCGCTCGAGCCCGAGGACGCCGGCCCGCGCGTGCAGTCGACGGCGACCCAGCCGTACCGCGCTCCGCGCAGGGACGAGGTCGCGCGATGAGGCGGCCGCTGATCCTCCTCGCCGTGCTGGCCTCGGTCGCATCGGTGCTCGCGGGCTGCGCCGGGGTGCCGACGTCGGGCCCGATCGAGCAGGGCCCGTCGATCGCGGCACCCGGCAACGACCAGTTCATCCGCGTCATCGCGCGCCCGCCCGTCGACGGGATGACCCCGGAGGAGGTCGTGCGCGGCTTCCAGGAGGCGACGGCCAGCCAGGACACCGGGTTCGGCGTCGCCAAGCAGTACCTCACGGCGGTGGCCGCTACGACGTGGAACCCCGCCAAGGGCGTGACCATCTACGACACGAGCGGCCTCACCTTCGAGTCGGCCGGTTCCACGGTGTCGGCGGTCGGGCGCCAGAGCGGGGAGATCGACCGCTCGGGCCAGTACACGGTCGCCGCGCCCGGCACCCAGCTCTCGGTCGAGTACCGCCTGCAGCGCATCGACGGGCAGTGGCGGATCAGCGCGCTGCCGGACGGGCTCGTCCTCGGCCGCGGCGACATCGACCGCGGCTACCGCGCCTTCAACCTCTACTACTTCACGCGCGACTCCTCGATCCTCGTGCCGGCGCCGGTCATGCTGCCCCTGTCGAACGCCGGCGTGGCCACGCGCCTGGTGTCCGCGCTGCTCGCGGGGCCGACGCCGTGGATCGCGCCGTCGGTGCGCACGGGCTTCCCCGAGGGCACGACCCTGGTGCCCGAGGCGGTCCCCGTCGTCGACGGCGTCGCCGACGTCGCGCTCTCGGACGCCGTGCTGACGGCCGACGACCGCGCCCGGCAGTCGCTGTCGGCCCAGCTCGTGTGGACCCTGCGCCAGCTGCCGGACATCTCCGGCGTGCGGATCAGCGTCAACGGCCGTCCGCTGCTCGTGCCCGGCGTCGGCTCGACGCAGAGCATGACCGACTGGGTGACGTACGACCCCGACGCCGTGCCCGACACGTTCACGGCGTACGCGCTGTCGGGCGACGGCCGCCTGCTGAAGGTCGACGCGGATGCGCCCGTGGCCCCCGTGCTGACCCCGGAACCCTCGGGGGTCCTGCCCGCCGTGTCGCTCGAGGCAACCGACGTCGCATGGCTCTCGCCACGCCGACGCCAGCTGTTCGTCGCCTCGCTCGAGCGCGGCGGCACGGGCACCTTGCGCTACACGGGCACCGAGCTGTCCCGGCCATCGTGGGACCGGATCGGCGACCTGTGGGTGGTCGACCGAGGGCGCGGCCTGCTGCTCGTCTCGGGGGACGCCGAGCCCGAGCTCATCCCCGTGACCGGCCTGTCCGACGACGTGGAGGACCGCGACCTCGTCGCCGCGGCGGTGTCGCGCGACGGGACGCGCATCGGCCTGCTCGTGCAGCGCGGCAGCCGCACCGAGCCGATGGTCGCGCGCATCGAGCGCACGGGCGACCGGGTGCGCGTGTCCGCGCCGCGCCGGGTCGACTCCCAGCTCACCGAGGCGTTCGACCTCGCGTGGGCCGACTCGGGGACCCTCGTCGTGCTCGGCGCATCGGGAAGCACGGCGCTCGAGGTGCTGCAGTTCACGGTGGGCACGACGCGCACGCGTCCGATCGCCGCACCGGAGGGCGCGGTCTCGGTGGCCGCGGGCCCGTCGCGGGCGCTGCTCGCCGGCACCGAGGCCGAGCTGTACGCCTCCGGCGGCGTGTCGTGGACCCGCATCGCGTCCGCGACCGATCCGGTCTACCCGGGCTGAGGCGGCCGCTGTCGGAGGTCGGCCGCAGGCTCGCCCTGTGACCCTCGCCCGAGCCGCCGCCGCGGAGTGGACCACCGGGATCGTCCGCCGCCCGTGCGCGGGCTGCCGGGGCGAGCACGGGCCGCTGTGCCCCGCGTGCTCGGCCGCGCTCGGCGCGGGCGCGCGGCTGGTCGACGTACGGCCCCGTCCGTTCGGCCTCCCGCCCGTGTCCGCCGCCGCGGCGTACGCCGGGCCCGTGCGCGAGGCGCTCGTGGCGTTCAAGGACCACGACCTCTGGTCCCTCCGGGCGCCTCTCGCCGGCGCGCTGTCGCGGGCCGTGGCCCACGCGCTGCTCAGCGCGCCCGAAGTCCCCGACCGCGTACTGCTCGTGCCGGCGCCGAGCTCTCCCGGGGCGGCGCACGAGCGAGACGGCGACCACGTGCGCGAGCTCGCGACCCGTGCCGCTGCGCTCGTCGCGCGTACCGGCGTCGCTGCCGAGGTGGTGCCGGTGCTGCGGTCCTTGCGGCGCCGCCGCGACCAGGTCGGCCTCGGCCGCGGCGAGCGCGCGGCCAACCTCGCGGGCTCGATCGTCGCGGCCCCCGGCCGCCTCGAGCGCGAGGCCTGCGTGGTGCTGGTCGACGACCTCGTCACCACCGGTGCCACGCTCGCCGAGTGCGCGCGGGCCCTGCGCGAGGTGGGCGCCGACCCCTGCGCGGCCGCCGTCGTGGCGGGCGTCGTACGCCGCTCGTGAGCCTGACGTGTGAAGTTCCGATGACCTCCGCTCGCACCGCGCGCATGGGCAGGAGTCGGGGCTACGGTGGCCTTGTGACACCCGTCCGGGTCCGTGGTTGCGTCCCTGACGGGTTCCGGTTCTCCGGGGCCCGTGAGGGGCAAGCCGATGCCAGCCGCAGGCAAAGCGGTCCACGTAAGGCGACTCTTCGTCGTTCGATCACGGTGCGGTTTAGAAGTAAGTCCTGCCCCGTCGGAGAAGCCGAGTCTTCACCGGTCCGGGAGAAGGGGAGTAGTCGCACGATGCCCGACCGGGCGCGGCGAGACCCTCAGCAGGCGGATGTGGGGTCGAAGACCAGGTCGGCCGGACGGGTGTCGCGCGTCAGGCCCGAGCGCCTACCGAGAGAAGAAGGTGACGTCGCATGACCACCATGAATGCGCCCGTCGACATCGTCGTCCGAGGACGGCACCTCGACATCTCCACCCGGTTCCGAGAGCACGTGGCGGAGAAGCTGGCCCGAGTAGACAAGTTCGGCGTCGCCCTGTCCCGCATCGACGTGGAGATCTCCAAGGAGACCAACCCCCGCCTGGCCGACCGCGCGTTCGAGGTCGAGCTCACCTGCATGGGCCGCGGCCCGGTGATCCGCGCCGAGGCCACCGCCGCCGACAAGTACGCCGCGCTCGACCTGGCCTACGGACGGCTCGAGGAGAGGCTGCGCCGCGCCGCCGACCGCCGGCACGCCCGCTACCGCAAGGGCGGCCTCCCGGAACCGGTCGAGATGGACGAGATCGTCGCCGCCGAGGTGGAGGTCGAGGCCGACGACACCGAGGCCGACGTCGTGTACGAGGACGGTCCGATCGTGGTCCGCGACAAGACGCATGAGACGACGCCGATGACGGTGGGCGAGGCGCTGCACGCGCTCGAGCTCGTCGGGCACGACTTCTTCCTGTTCCACGACGTCGAGACCGGCCGCCCGACGGTGGTCTACAAGCGTCGCGGGTACGACTACGGCCTCCTGCGCATCGCGGTGACCGAGCAGAAGCCTGCCTCCGCAGCGTCCTGACCTGCGCACTCGCGAAGGGGCAGCACCGGTTTCCCGGTGCTGCCCCTTCGTCGTCCGCGCGGTGCCATGATCGGCGCGTGACGCCACGAGCAACCCGGGTGCTCGTCGCCGACCGCCAGCCGCTGTTCCGGCGCGGCGTCGCCGACGTGCTCGCCGCCGAGGAGGATCTCGTCCTCGTCGGCGAGACCGACGACGGGCTCGCGGTCCTCGACCTCGTGACCCGGCTCGACGCCGACGTCGTCCTCCTCGATCTCGCCATCCCCGGCGGCGGCGTCGACGCGTGCGCGCTGCTGCGGCGCAGCCGGCCCGCCGCGCGCGTGGTCGTCGTGGCGGACGCGGACGACGACGCCGACCTCGGCGGCGCGGTGCGCGCGGGAGCGCGCGGCTACCTGCTCAAGGACACGACTCCCGACGAGCTCGTGGAGGCGGTGCGCACGGTGGCCTCGGGCAGCTCGCTGCTCTCGCCCGCGATGGCCTCGCGCCTGCTCGACGAGTTCGCCGTGCTCGTCCGCCGGCACGAGGGCCCGCCGGAGGGTGCCGGGTCGCTCAGCCGCCGCGAGCTCGAGGTGCTCACGCTCGTGGCGCAGGGCCTCAACAACCGCTCGATCGCGGAGCAGCTGTTCATCAGCGAGAACACGGTGAAGAACCACATCCGCAACATCCACGAGAAGCTGCAGGTGCACTCGCGGATGGAGGCGGTCGTCCGCGCCGTGCGCGAGGGCGTCCTCCAGATCGCGTGACCGTCGGGGCCTCGCCCTAGGCTCGCGCGCGATGACCGACCTCCTCGAGATCTCCGCCGACGACGCCCGGCTCTCGGTGCTGCACGCCCAGGGGCTGCTCGCCGGGGCGATGGCGCTGCGCCCGGCTCAGGCGCGGACGGCCTCGCTGCGCAGGCGCGTCGCCGCAGTCGACTCCACGCTGCGGCACCTCGGCGCGGTGCAGCTCGACACGGTCAGCGTGCTGGCGCGCAGCCACGAGCTCGTGCAGTACTCCCGGCTCGGCGCCGTCGGCCGCGAGGCCGTGGAGACGGCGTACTGGGGCGGCGGGTCCGGGCTCGACCACCCCGGGCCTGTGACGACGTTCGAGTACTGGTCGCACGCGGCGAGCGTCCTGCCCGTCGAGGAGTGGCCGTGGTTCGCGTTCCGCCGCCGGTTCTACCGGCGCCGCGGGATCCGCTGGCACGACGTACCGACGCACGCGCTCGACGCCTTGCGCGACCGGCTGCGCGCCGAGGGCCCGCTCACCACGGCCGAGCTCGGCGGCGCGAAGCGCAGCGGCGAGTGGTGGGACTGGAGCGAGGCGAAGGTCGCGGTCGAGTGGCTGCTCGACGTCGGCGAGGTGGTGTGCGTGCGACGGGTCGGATGGCGGCGCGTGTACGACCTCGCCGAGCGCGCCATCCCGCCCGAGCTCCGTGCGCCGGACGCGTCGTACGTCGACGCCGACGGTGTGCACGGCCCCGACGACGACACGTGCCTGTCCGAGCTGCTGCTGCGCTCGGTGCGGGTGGTCGGCGTCGGCACGGTGGCCGACGTCGCCGACGTGCATCGCCTCGGCAGCGTGCACGAGCCGCGGTCAAGGCTCGAGCGGCTGCTCGCCGACCTCGTGGACCGCGGCCTCGTGCAGCGGGTGCGGGTGCAGGGGTGGAAGCGCCCGGCGTACGCCGACCCCGCCGCCCTGGCGGCCGTCGCCGCCGGTGCCGGCCGCAGCCGCACCACGCTGCTCTCGCCGTTCGACTCCCTGGTGTGGCACCGCGAGCGCACCGCGCGGCTGTTCGGGTTCGACTACGTCATGGAGCTCTACGTGCCGCAGGAGCAGCGGCAGTACGGCTACTTCACGATGCCGGTGCTGCACGGCGGCCGGCTCGTCGCCCGCGTCGACCCCAAGCGCGAGCGCGACGTGCTGACCGCCCGGCGCGTGACCTTCGAGACCGGCAAGCGCGGCGCAGTGCCCGCCTCGGCCATCAGCGGCACGGCCGCGGCGCTGCGCGAGGCAGCGTCCTGGGTCGGCAGCACCTCGATCCGCATCGGCCAGGTCGTCCCCGAGTCCGCCGCCCCCGCCCTCGCCGCCGCTCTCGCCTGAGCGGCATCACGTACCGGAAACGTCGACCAGGGCCGGGCCCGCGGCAATGGTGAAGACCTTGCCGTTGACGACCACCGGCCGTCCGTCGCGCCTGTCATCGGCCGCGTAGAGCGGGATCAGGATGTTGGCCCCGCCGTTGATCTCGCATTCCCCGTCGTCGAAAGCAATGCCGGGATGCTGGTCGGGCACGAGCACCGCGTAGCCCTCGTCGGTGCGCTCGGCCCAGATGCCCCACGTATCGCAGCCGCCGGTATCGACTTCCGCCAACACGTCGAACCCGCCGCCGTCCGCGGGGACGCTGAAGACCTGGATGACCCTCGCAACGTCCGCTGTGGCGCGGCGCTCGGCCTCGGCATGCTTCAGCACGAAGGCGATGGCCGCGACGACCAGCAGGAGCGTAGCCGCCGCGAGGACCCAGCCCCACAGCCTGCGCATGGATCCCCCTGGTCGTCGTGGCACGCCCCCGACCAGCATGGCGTCGCGGAGGCCGCGCGAGGATCGGCCGCCCAGGCGGCATGAGGTCCGCCGAACGTGCGGTGGCGGCGGTCAGGGGCGGGGGAGGTCCTCGGCGAGGAGGCCGCCGATCCAGATGTCCTCGCGGACGCCGCGCGGGGCCTCCTTGCGCCGCAGCAGGCCCTCGACGACGTACCCGTTCGCCTCGGCGATCCGGCGCGATGCGTCGTTGCCGACGGTCGCCACCCAGTCGATCCGGGTGAGGCCGAGCTCGTCGACGCCGAACGTGCTCACCACGCGCATCGCGCGTGTCATGAGGCCGCGCCTGCGCCCGGCGGCCCGCATCCAGTAGCCCACCTCTGCGATGCCGCCGGGGTCGCCGGACAGGTCCACCCCGTGCAGTCCGATCACGCCGAGCAGCTCGTCGGGCTCCGCGGCGTCGCAGACGGCCCAGATGCACGTGGTGCCCTCGGTCCAGCCGGAGGCGATGGTGTCCACGAACTCGTGCGCCATCTCGAGGCTGTACGGCGACGGCACGCGCGTCCAGCGGACGGTGACGGGGTCAGAGGCGCCGTCGAGGATGGCCTCGGCGTCCTCGTGCCGGGGCGCCCGCAGCAGCACCACGCCGTCGGAGAGGTCGCGTCGCGGCGGGAGCGGCGAGGCGGGGGCGGGGGCGGGATCTGCGGCCATACCCCATCCCAGCGCGGGGAGGGCGTGCGGCGCCAGCGCGTTCCGCATCGCTGATGCGGCCCGTTCGTGACCTGATGGTTACCATGACCACGGTGGCGGGAGTCCCGCTGCCCGACGTGCCCACCCCGGGCAGCGCCCAGACCTGACAAGGACCCGTCTCACGTGTCGCTCCTCGACAAGATCCTCCGCGCCGGCGAAGGCCGCATCGTCAAGAAGCTCGAGTCGATCGCCGCGCAGGTGAACGCGCTCGAGGAGGACTTCGTCGACCTCAGCGACGCCGAGCTGCGCGCGAAGACCGACGAGTACAAGCAGCGCTACGCCGACGGCGAGACCCTCGACGAGCTGCTGCCGGAGGCCTTCGCCACGGTCCGCGAGGCGGCCAAGCGCACCCTGGGGCAGCGGCACTACGACGTGCAGCTCATGGGCGGCGCCGCGCTGCACCTCGGCAACATCGCCGAGATGAAGACCGGTGAGGGCAAGACGCTGGTCTCCACGCTCCCGGCGTACCTCAACGCGCTCTCGGGCAAGGGCGTGCACGTCGTCACCGTCAACGACTACCTCGCCGAGCGCGACTCCGAGTGGATGGGCCGCGTGCACCGGTTCCTCGGCCTCGAGGTCGGCTGCATCCTCGCCAACATGCGCCCCGACGTCCGCCGCGTGCAGTACGCCGCCGACATCACCTACGGCACCAACAACGAGTTCGGCTTCGACTACCTGCGCGACAACATGGCGTGGTCGATCGAGGAGCGCGTGCAGCGCGGCCACAACTTCGCCGTCGTCGACGAGACCGACTCGATCCTCATCGACGAGGCCCGCACGCCGCTCATCATCAGCGGCCCGGCCGACGCCGCCACCAAGTGGTACAGCGAGTTCGCGCGCCTGGTGCCGCGGCTCAAGCGGGGCGACGAGGACAAGGGCATCCCGGGCGACTACGAGGTCGACGAGAAGAAGAAGACCGTCGGCATCCTCGAGAGCGGCGTCGAGAAGGTCGAGGACTGGCTCGGCATCGACAACCTCTACGAGTCGGTCAACACCCCGCTCGTCGGCTACCTCAACAACGCCCTCCGGGCCAAGGAGCTGTTCCGCCGCGACAAGGACTACGTCGTGATGAACGGCGAGGTGCTCATCGTCGACGAGCACACCGGCCGCATCCTGTCGGGCCGCCGCTACAACGAGGGCATGCACCAGGCGATCGAGGCCAAGGAGGGGGTGGAGATCAAGCAGGAGAACCAGACCCTCGCCACGATCACCCTCCAGAACTACTTCCGCCTCTACGACAAGCTCTCGGGCATGACCGGTACGGCCATGACCGAGGCGGCCGAGTTCGACCAGATCTACAAGCTCGGCGTCGTGCCGATCCCGACCAACCGTGCCGTGCAGCGCCTCGACGAGCCCGACCTCGTCTACCGCACGGTCGGCGCGAAGCTCAACGCCGTCATCGACGACATCGCGATGCGCCACGAGAAGGGCCAGCCGGTCCTCGTCGGCACCACGAGCGTCGAGAAGTCCGAGGAGCTCAGCAACCTGCTGCGCAAGCGCGGCGTGCCGCACGAGGTGCTCAACGCGAAGTTCCACGAGCGCGAGGCCGCGATCGTCGCGCAGGCGGGCCGCAAGGGCGCCGTCACCGTCGCGACCAACATGGCGGGCCGCGGCACCGACATCATGCTCGGCGGCAACTCCGAGTTCATGGCGGCGGCCGAGCTCGCGCAGAAGGAGCTCAGCCCGGTCGACACGCCCGAGGAGTACGAGGCCGCCTGGCCCGACGCCCTCGAGCGCGCGCGCAAGGCCGTGGCCTCCGAGCACGAGGAGGTCGTCAACCTCGGCGGCCTGTACGTCCTCGGCACCGAGCGGCACGAGTCGCGCCGCATCGACAACCAGCTGCGCGGCCGCTCCGGCCGCCAGGGCGACCCGGGCGAGACGCGGTTCTACCTCTCGCTCGAGGACGACCTGATGCGCCTGTTCAAGGCCGACATCGTCGATGCGTTCCTGCGCCGCTTCAACGTGCCGGACGACGTGCCGATCGAGGCGAAGATGGTCAGCAACGCCATCCGCTCGGCGCAGACACAGGTCGAGGCGCAGAACTTCGAGATCCGCAAGAACGTCCTCAAGTACGACGAGGTCATGAACCGCCAGCGCGTCGTGATCTACGAAGAGCGCCGCCGGGTCCTCGAGGGCGCCGACCTGCACGAGCAGATCCGCGGCTTCCTCGACGACACCATCGAGGGCTACGTCGCGGCCGAGACCTCCGAGGGCTACGCCGAGGACTGGGACCTCGACCGCCTCTGGACGGCCCTGAAGACCCTCTACCCCGTGGGCGTCACGGTGGACGAGCTCGTCGAGCACTCGGGCGGCGGCCGCAACGGCCTCACCCAGGAGTTCCTGGTCGAGGAGCTCCGCGCCGACGCGCACGCGGCGTACGACGACCGCGAGGCCACCCTCGGCTCGGACGTCATGCGCGAGCTCGAGCGCCGGGTGGTGCTCTCGGTGCTCGACCGCAAGTGGCGCGAGCACCTCTACGAGATGGACTACCTGCAGGACGGCATCGGCCTGCGCGCGATGGCGCAGAAGGACCCGCTCGTCGAGTACCAGCGCGAGGGCTACACGCTCTTCCAGGCGATGATGGAGTCCATCAAGGAGGAGTCGGTCGGCTACCTGTTCAACGTCGAGGTGCAGGTGCCCGGCGAGGCCGAGGGCACGATCGAGTCCGAGGGCGTGGAGCTCACGCCGCAGGAGTTCGTGCCGATGGCGCCCAAGGTCGAGGCCAAGGGCCTCGCGCCGCAGCGCCCGCAGCGGCTCGAGTACTCCGCCCCCGACCTCGACGCCGGCGAGGTGCACAGCGCCGAGGTGGTCGACGAGGTGCCCGTCGTCGGCCCGGACGCCTCGCGCGCCGAGCGCCGCCGCGCGGAGCGGGCGGCGCGCAAGCGGGACGCCCGCTAGCAGCAGCACGCGAGGAGGGGCGGTCGGCGCGAGCCGGCCGCCCCTCCTCGTGCTGTCAGAGCACGGCGAGCCGCGTGCAGCGCCAGCGGCCGTCCCAGCCCTCGAGGCGTACGGCGACGGCCCGTGCGCGCGGCCCGCCCACCGCGACGGCGGAGGCCTCGACCACGCCGTCGGCCGGTTCGCTGACGTGCACGCTGGCCACCGTGCGCCGGGCGACGCCCGGACGGCCCGGGGTTCGCGCGGGCCCTGCGGCCACGTGGCTGCTGAGCTCGGCGTACACCTCCGGTGCGAGCCAGCGCACGAGCTGCTGGCGGGGGCGCTCGCGGGCCAGCACCTCGAGCACGGCCTGCACCAGCTGGGCCACCCAGGGCCCGGGGTCGGGCAGGTCGACGCTGGAGGTTGCGCGCTCGGCCACCGCAGGGTCGGTGCCGTCGTCGTCGGCGACGGCGCGGGGCACGAGGCGCAGCGCGGGCTCGGTGCGCGGGACGGCGTCGAGCTCGCCGGGGAGCTGCCATTGCAGCGCGAGCGAGCCCTGGACCCACGGCTCGCGCGGTCGGGTGCGGATGGTGCGGGTCAGGGTCGTCGCTGGGCGCAGGAGCGGTGCGGTCGGGCGGGGCAGGGACATGCGGTCACCGTCGATCGGGATCCAGGGTGAGGGCGCTGCGACCGGGGTCGCGGTGCGCGGGCCGGTGGTGCTGGCTCGCCGACGTCCCTGTACGGCGAGGGCTCGGGACCGCCAGGCGGGTCCCGACGTGGATGAGGCCCGGGTCGTCGCCGATGACCGCGCGGTTGGCGCGGTACCAGCGCGGCCACTCCGCCGCGATCGCGGCGTCGCTGGCCGACGGGCCGAGGTGGCGGGCGGCGATCGCCCAGAGCGAGTCGCCCGGGCGCACGACGTACGTCGCCGGCGCGGCGCCGGGGCTCGCGGGGCTCGCGGCAGGTGCGGCCGGCTGCGGAGCGGACGTCGCTGGCACGGGTGAGGCGTGCGCAGCAGCCGCCGCGCCGAGCGCGGTCGAGGTGCCGGCCAGTGCCGCGAGGAGCCCGCGCACGCCGACTGCGCGCCCGGCGCTCGCCGCCGCAGCGCGGGCCCGCCCAAGGGCCGACGACGTCGCGCCGACGAGCCGGACGAGGAGGCGCACGAGGACGGCGAGCAGCACCAGCGCTCCCAGCGCGGCGACCGCGACGACCTCCATGCCAGCTCCTCGATATGTGCGTTTGCCTGCGTTTGCCTAGGACAACGTCCGATCACCGACCGGGTCAACGGCCATCACTCGATCTGTGGACGCCGGACCCGGAGTTCTGACCGGTCGGCGGCCCGGACGGCTGCACACTGGACCTGCGGGACCGATCGGCGGCCGCAAGGACGGGGGTCTGGACATGGCGACGACGGCGCGTCGGTGGGCGTGGATCACGACCGGGGCCGTGGTGGCGGTGCCGACCGTCCTGGTGATCGGCTCGGTGCTGCTGTCCCCCCGGTCCTCCCCGGCCCCCTGCCCCGGCCCTCCGGACGTAGCCGACGGCGGGCTGGAGTGGACCTGCTCGACTGTCGGCGCCAGCAGCCCGCTGGGGACTGCCGCCGTGGTGGGCCTCGTGCTCCTCGCGCTGCTGCTGGCCGTCGGGGCGCTTGTCGCCGCCGTCGTCGCCCTCGTGCGCCGCGATGTGGCGGCACGGTCCGCGTGGAGCGCCGCCGGCGCCGAGGGCGCGCTCCCGCGCACGGCCGTCCGCTCGCTGTTGCTCTGGGGCGCTGCCGTCCTCACGCTCGGACTGCTCGGCGCCGCGGTCGCGACGTCGTTCGCCGACGGGCTGCTCGCCGCCCCGCCGTTCCGCCTTCCGGAGACCCTCGAGGGCGGCGTCGACGACGACTCGCTCCGGCCGGGGCTTGCCTACCTCATGGGGCTGGTGGCCCTGCTCCTGCAGTGGCTCGGAGCGCTGCTGGTGGTGGGTGCCGGCGTCGGTGCCGTCGCGGTCGCGAGGGCCTCGCGCAAGGGCCCCGCCGCCCGGGTCGACGCCGTCGTCTGAGCGCTGCAACGACCCGGTGCGCAGGTCTACCGTCGAACGTGGGGAAGGTCCCTGAACCACCGGGCCAGGAGAGACGTCATGGCACGCACATACGTCGTCACCGGATCCGCGTCGGGCATCGGCAAGGCCACGCGGGAGCTGCTGCAGGAGCGGGGGCACCGGGTCATCGGGGTTGATCTGCACGACGCGGACGTCGTCGTCGACCTGACGACGGCCGACGGCCGCGCCGCCCTGGTCTCCGAGGTCAGCGCGCTCGCCGGCGGCTCGATCGACGCCGTGCTCGGCGTGGCCGGCCTCGCGCACCCCGTGCCGGCGACCGTCGCGGTCAACTACTTCGGCATGGTCGCGACCCTCGAGGGCCTGCGTCCGCTGCTGGCCGGATCGCCCGCGCCGCGCGCGGTCGGCGTCGCCTCGATGGCGAGCCTCATGCCCGTCGACGACGAGCTCGTGGCGCTGCTCGGCGAGGGCGACGAGCCCGCCGCGATGGCGCGCGCCGAGGTGCTGGCGAAGGACCCGGCCACGACCGGGCAGCTGATCTACAGCTCCACGAAGAAGGCGTTCTGCCTCTGGATCAGGCGGCACGCCGCCGTCCCGGAGTGGGCCGGCGCCGGGATCCCGCTCAACGCCGTCGCGCCGGGCATCATCGACACCCCGATGGTGGCCGACTTCCTCGCCACTCCCGAGGCCACGGCGGCAGTCCTGCAGATGGTGCCCATGCCGCTGAACGGGATCGCGAAGCCGGAGGCCGTGGCCACGCTGCTCGCCTGGCTGACCAGCGAGGAGAACACGCACCTGTGCGGCCAGTGCATCTTCATCGACGGCGGCAGCGACGTCGTCATCCGCGGCGACTCCACCTGGTGAGCGTCGCCGCATGAGCATGCCGTGGGGGGAGCGCGACGTCGTGCGCGCGCTCGAGGCCGACCTCGTGGCCCTCGCCGCCGCGGACGCCGACCTCGAGCGCGACGCCGAGGTGGCCGAGCGCACGCGGATCGAGCGCAGCCGCCTCGCGCTCGCCGACCGACTGCGGGCGGCTCCGGGCCACGTCCACGTCAGGGCCCGCGGCGGCGCGGAGGCGCACGGCCCGGTGCTGGAGGTGGGCGACGGCTGCGTCGTCGTCGGCCACCTCGCGCCCGGCCGCGCCGCCCCGACCGAGGAGCACCTGCTCGTCCTCGACGCCGTCCTGACCGTCTCGGGGCTCGGTGGCGCCGCGCCGCTGCGCGAGGGCGCGCTGCCCGGACGCACGCCGGCCGCGGTGCTGCGCGCGTGGTGCCGCGACCGCAGCGACGTCGTGCTCACGCTGGTCGACGGGACGGCGCTGCGCGGGCGCGCCTCCGCGGCGTACGCCGACCACCTCGAGATCGTCGACGCGCACGGCACCACGGCCGTGGCGCTCGCCTCGCTCGCCGCGGCGGTCCGGCACGCGTGAAACGGCCCGGCGCGGGTAAGGACGCGCCATGACCGAGCAGATCCCCACCCAGCCGTACGACGAGCCCGCCGGCGACATCGGCGACCAGGCCCAGATGCTGCAGATGGCCGAGGAGCAGGCGGCCATCCAGGCCGCGCTGCGCGGCGAGGTCGACGGGACCGACGCCCTCGAGGAACGGTCCACACGCATCGAGAACCTCGAGGGCCCGGAACCGATCGACGGCGACGGCGTCGACGCGAGCGACGACCCGGTGTACGGCGGCGGCAGCATCGAGGGCGACCCGGAGGAGATCGCGGCCGCGGAGGCCGAGGACCGCGTGGGCATGAGCGCACCCGACTCCGACGTGCTCGACGAGGACGTGCTGATCGAGGAGATCGAGCCCGTCGACAGCAGCACCGAGGCCGAGGACCTCGACGCGCTGGTGGACGTGCTGCCGCCGACCCACGACCCGGACGATCCGCAGGACCCCGACGGGTACGGCGTCCCACCCGCGTCGGACTAGCGGTCAGTCCGTGGGCGCCGGCTCGTCGTCGGCGCCGCCGAGGGGATGGGTGCGGACGAAGTCGGCGGTCTCGGCGTACATCCGCGCGATGTACGCCTCGAGCTCGCTCGCCTCGACCCGCCACTGGCCGCGCCCGCCGATCTTGATCGCGGGCAGGTCGCCGCTGCGCACGAGCGCGTAGGTCTGGGACGCCGAGATGTTCAGCGTCTCGGCGACGTCGGCGAGCGTGAGGAAGCGCGGGGCCACGGGCAGATCCTCGCATCGGCCGACGGCCATGAGGGTGACGACGCCGCGGCCTGGGGATGACTGCCCACCCACCCTGGCCCCATGTCGGTCGCCTCCCCCTCCCGTCCCGCCCCGCCGACCCCGGCCCCCGCCACCCCTCGGGCGGGACGCCTGCGAGCAGGCCGCCGCGACCTGCGCCTCGCCGCGGGAGTGGCGCTCGTGGTGCTGTCGGTGGTGCTCGGCTCGCGGATCCTGGCCGCAGCGGGCGACCGCGAGCAGGTCTGGTCGCTCGCAGCCCCGCTCGCGGCGGGCACGACGCTGCAGGCCGACGACCTCGTGGCGGTGCCCGTCGCTCTCGACGACCTCGCTGCGTACGTGCCCGCGTCGACCGACGTCGTCGGCCAGGTGCTACGGCGAGACGCGGCCGCGGGCGAGCTCCTGCCTGCCTCCGCCCTGGGCGATGCGGGGGCCGTGGACCTGCGCTGGGTGACCGTGCCGGTCGACCCGCTGCACGCGCCGCCGGGCCTCGCCCGCGGCGAGCGCGTCGACGTGTACGTGACGCCGTCCGACGGCGCCGCGGTGGGAGCCGGCGTGCAGGTGCTGCCGTCGCTCGTCCTGCCCGGCGTGCTCGTGGACGACCCCGGGTCCTCGGACGCCTCGGGCGTCACCGATCTGCTCGGCGTCGTGCTCGAGGTGCCGGCGTCCGACGCCGACCGGGCGGTGGCCGCGGCCCGCGCCGGCGACGTGGACCTCGTGCGGGTCGGCGGCTGAGATGGCCGGCCCCCTGCTCGTGCTGCTCGGCCCGAGCGCGTGGGAGGGCCCGTTCGTGGCCGCGCTCGCCCATCCCGCGAGCGGTGTCGCGATCGCGCGGCGGTGCCTCGACCCGGCCGACCTGCTCGCCAGCGCCTCGGCCGGCCTGGGCGGTGCAGCGCTGGTGGGCGCCGATGCGCCGCGCCTCGACGCCGACGTGCTCGCCCGCCTCGGCACCCTGGGCATCCCGGTGCTCGGGCTCGTCGAGGCCGGCGATGCCGAGGCCGCCCGGCGCCTCGCGCACTGGGGCGCCGCGGACGTCGTGGAGGCCGACCCTGCCGATCTCGGCGCCGCCGTCCGCCGGGTGGCCGCCGCCGTCCGCCGGGTGGCGGCCGCCGTCTGCTCGGCCGGGACGCCGGCGCCGGTGGCCGTCGACGACGCGGACGAGGTGCACGGCCAGGGCCGTGTCGTGGCGGTGTGGGGCCCGCCCGGGGCGCCCGGGCGCACCAGCGTCGCCGTGGCCCTGGCCGACGAGGCCGCCCGGCTCGGCTCCCGGGTGCTGCTGGTCGACGCCGACACGTGGGCGCCGTCGGTGCCCGTGGTGCTCGGGTTGGTCGACGACGGGCCGGGGCTCGCCTCGGCCTGCCGCCGTGCGCTGGCCGGGACCCTCGACCTCCACGCTCTCGCCGCCGTCGCCCGCGAGCTGCGGCCGGACCTGCTCGTGCTGCCCGGCATCCCGCGCGCCGGCCGGTGGACCGAGGTGCGCGGCGCCGCGCTCTCGGAGGTGCTGGCCGTGGCCCGCGGGCTCGCCGACCTCGTGGTGGTCGACGTCGCCGCGCCGCTGGAGTCGGACGAGGAGCTCGTGTTCGACACCGCCGCGCCGCGCCGCAACGCCGCCGCCCTCGTGGCGCTGGAGGAGGCCGACCTCGTGCTGGCCGTCGGGTCCGCGGACCCGGTCGGCCTGGTCCGCCTCGTGGCCGGCCTGTCCGAGCTCGCCGATGCGGTCCGGGGGGTCGAGGTGCGCGTGGTGCTCACCCGCGTGCGGCAGGGGAGCCTCGGGCCGCGGCCGGGACCCGCTGCGGCTGAGGCGCTCTCGCGGCATGCCGGGGTCGAGCACGTGCTGCTCGTGCCGGACGACCGGCCGGCGTACGACGCTTCGCTGCGCGACGGCCGCACCCTTGCCGAGGCCGCGCCGTCGTCGCCGGCGCGGCACGCCCTGCGGGGGCTCGCGGTCGAGGTGCTCCGCGACCTCGGGCTGCGCGCGCCGGCCCCGCTCGCAGCCGCCGGAGGCCGGGGCCGTCGCTAGGGTCGGCGCATGAGCGACCTCTCGGCCCTGATCGTCGACTGGGGCGGCGTGCTGACCGGCGACATGCGCGCGGCCGTGCGCACCTGGGCGGAGGCCGACGGCATCGACCTCGACGCGTACGTCTCGATCATGCGCGACTGGTTCGGCGAGCCGGTCGGCGCGGAGGCGCGGCTCAACCCCATCCACGCGCTCGAGCGCGGGGAGATGTCGGTGCCCGACTTCGAGGCGCGCCTCGCCGCCGCCCTCGACGAGCGCACCGGGCAGAGGCACGACCCGAGCGGCCTGCTCGACCGGATGTTCGGTGCGTTCGAGCATGCGCCGGAGATGTCCGCCCTCGTACGCCGTGCCCGCAGCGCGGGACTCGCGACGGGGCTGCTGTCGAACTCCTGGGGCAACGACTACCCCCGCGACGGCTGGGACGAGATGTTCGACGTCGTCGTGATCTCCGGCGAGGTCGGCATGCGCAAGCCCGAGCCGGCGATCTACCTGCACACCGCCGAGCTGCTCGGGCTTCCGCCGTCGGCCTGCGTGTTCGTCGACGACCTCGCGCACAACATCGAGGCCGCGGTGGCCGTGGGGATGGTCGGCGTCCACCACACGTCGTACGCCTCGACCCTGCTGGAGCTCGAGGCGCTGTTCGACCGCCCGCTGGGCTGAGCGCCGGCTTCGCGCTCCGCCCGCAGGACCATCCGGCGCATGGCAGCATGGCCCCGCGGCCGACCGGCGGTCCGCAGCACACGCGGAGGAGGACAGCCGTGGTCGACCGGCTCTCGCCCCTCGACGTGTCGTTCCTCTACTTCGAGGAGTCCACGACGCCCATGCACGTGGGCGGCGTCGTGCTGTTCCAGGCGCCCGAGGGCGGCTTCGACCACGAGAAGCTCGTCGGCCTCATCGAGGACCGCATCGCGCTGGTGCCGCGCTACCGCCAGAAGGTGCGGTGGGTGCCCGGGCGCCTCGCGAACCCGGTGTGGGTCGACGACGAGGAGTTCGACGTCGCCTACCACGTGCGGCGGTCGGCGCTGCCCCGGCCGGGCACCGATGCGCAGCTCAAGGAGCTCGTGGGCCGGATCATGTCGCGCCCGCTGGACCGCAAGCGGCCGCTGTGGGAGATGTATCTGGTCGAGGGGCTGTCCGGCGGCCGGTTCGCGATCCTGTCCAAGACCCACCACGCGATGGTCGACGGCGCCGGAGCCATCGACATCGGCCAGGTGATCCTCGACGTCACGCCCGAGCCCACCCGGCCGGCGCCCGAGCGCTGGCGCCCCCGTCCCGAGCCCAGCGACCTCGACCTCGTCGCGGGCGCGGTCAGCGAGATCGTGCGCAGCCCCGCCGCGGCCGTCGAGGCCGTGCGCTCCGGCGCGGTCGACGTCCGCAAGTCCGCGGAGCACGTGGCCCGCCGCGCCGCCGGCCTCGCCAGCGCGGCGCTGACCATCGCCCGGCCGCCGACGTCGAACCCGCTCAACGCGCCCGTCGGCGAGGCCCGGCGGTTCGGCATGGCCGAGGCGCGGCTCGAGGACTTCAAGGCCATCCGCCGCCAGCACGGGGGCACGGTCAACGACGTCGTGCTCGCCGTGGTGTCCGGCGCGCTGCGCGAGTGGCTGATGACGCGCGGGGAGTCGGTGTCCTCGCGCACCCAGGTGCGCGCCCTCGTCCCCGTCAGCGTGCGCGGCAGCGACGGGAGCAGCGGCAACAACATCGCCGCGTTCCTCGTCGACCTGCCCGTGGGCGAGCCGCAGGCCGTCGTACGCCTGCACCGCATCTCGTACGAGATGGAGCAGCTCAAGGCGACCGGGCAGATGGTGGGCGCGCAGGCGCTCGTCGGCGTGGCCGGCTTCGCCCCGCCCACGCTGCACTCGCTCGGTGCTCGGACCGCGAACGGCCTGTCCAAGCGGATGTTCAACCTCGTGGTGACCAACGTGCCCGGCCCGCAGTTCCCGCTGTACGCGGGCGGCGCGGAGATGCTGGGCGCCTACCCCGTGGTGCCGCTGGCGAAGGGGCAGGCCGTGGCGATCGGGCTCACGTCGTACAACGGCGGCGTGTTCTTCGGGCTCAACGCGGACCGCGACGCGATGACCGACGTCGACGTCCTCGCCGAGTGCCTCGAGAGCGCCCTGGCCGAGCTGCTGGAGACGATCCCGAAGTCCAAGCGCCCGAAGAAGTCGCCGGCCCCCAAGCCCGCGGCCCAGCCGAGCCCGGCCTCGAAGACCGCGCGCTCCTCGACCGGCCCCGGCACCGTGGTGCGCCCCGCGCAGGTCGCCTCGGCGCCCTCGCGCGGGCTCGTGGCGCGGCCCGCGGACCCGCCGTCGCGGCGGTCCGCCGCAGCCGACGGCGACTGACCGGGCATGCTTGCCCCGTGCGCGTCTACCTGCCCCTGACCGCGCGGGGCCTCACCGAGCTGCATCGCAGCGGCCGGATCGCCCCCGCCCCGCTGCCGGCCCACGCGGTGCTCCCCTCGCTGCGCCTCGACTGGGAGGGCGCCGACGACGAGGAGCTCGAGTACGCAGCGCTCATGGCCGCGGCGTTCGACTCGCTCGCCCGCATCGCCGAGACCGGCGACACCCCGCGCCGCGTCGTGGTCGCTGCCGACATCGACGATGCGCACATCGAGGTCGGCGACGACCTCACGGCCGTGACCGTGACGGTCGAGGTGCCGCTGGCGCTGTGCGCGTCGCTGCACGTCGACGACTCGGCGTCCGAGGGCGAGGTGGCGCAGGCGCTGCTGCGGCTGCCGGAGGCCACGGCGGGCGACGGCCAGGCTCTCGCGGCGGTGTCGCTGACCGAGCTCGAGCTCATGTGGTTCGCGACCCAGGAGATCGGCGACCTGCTCGGCTGACGATCCGCCGTACCTGGCCCGGAAGGGGCAGGATGGCGGCATGGACGCCGTGACCCGAGTGCCTGTCCCCGTCAACGAGCCGGTGCGGATGTACGCGCCGGGATCGCCCGAGCGGGCGTCGCTGGACAAGCGGCTCGCCGAGCTGGCCGGCGAGCGGTACGAGCTCACCTCGACCATCGGCGGCGCGCAGTCGATGGGCCACGGCGAGGTGATGGACGTCGTCCAGCCGCATGCCCGGCACCACGTGCTCGGCACGATGCGCGGATCGACCCACGCCGACGCCGAGGCCGCCATGGCGGCCGCCAAGGCGGCCGCCCCCGGGTGGCACGACCTGTCGTACGACGACCGGGCGGCCATCTTCCTCAAGGCTGCGGATCTGCTCGCCGGCCCGTGGCGCGACACCCTCAACGCCGCGACGATGCTCGGCCAGAGCAAGACCTGCTACCAGGCGGAGATCGACTCCGCGTGCGAGCTCATCGACTTCTGGCGCTTCAACGTCGCGTTCGGCAAGCAGGTCATCTCCGAGCAGCCGATCTCCTCGCCCGGCATCTGGAACCGCACCGACCAGCGTCCGCTCGAGGGCGTCGTCTACGCGATCACGCCGTTCAACTTCACCGCCATCGCGGGCAACCTGCCGACCGCGCCGGCGCTCATGGGCAACGTCGTGGTCTGGAAGCCGGCGCACACCCAGCAGCTCGCCGCGCACTTCCTCATGCGCCTGCTCGAGGAGGCCGGCCTGCCCCCGGGCGTCATCAACATGGTGACCGGCCACGGCGTGGAGACCAGCGAGGTCGTGCTGCACGACCGCGACCTCGCCGGCATCCACTTCACCGGGTCGACGCGCGTGTTCCACCAGCTGTGGCGGACAGTAGGCGAAAACATCGCGACGTACCGCTCGTACCCGCGCGTCGTCGGCGAGACCGGCGGCAAGGACTTCGTGGTCGCGCACCCGTCGGCCGACCTCGACGTGCTGCGCACGGCGCTCGTGCGCGGGGCGTTCGAGTACCAGGGGCAGAAGTGCTCGGCCGCGTCGCGCGCCTACGTGCCGCGCTCGCTGTGGAACCGGCTGCGCGACGACCTCGCCGCCACGGTTGACGGCCTCGCGATGGGCCCGGTCACCGACTTCTCGAACTTCATGGGTGCGGTGATCGACGACCGCGCGTTCGCTCGCGTCACCGGCGCGATCGACCGGGCCAAGGCCGACCCGAACGCCACGATCGTCGCTGGTGGCACGTACGACGACAGCGAGGGCTGGTTCATCCGCCCGACCGTCGTGGAGTCGAGCGACCCGACGTCGGAGTTCTTCACCGACGAGTACTTCGGGCCGCTGCTCGGCGTCCACGTGTACGACGACGGCGACTACGACGCGATGCTCGCGCAGATGGAGTCGGTCGCGCCGTACGCGCTCACCGGCTCGATCATCGCCCAGGACCGCGCCGCGATCGCGCACGCGATGCACGCGCTGCGGTTCGCCGCCGGCAACTTCTACATCAACGACAAGCCGACCGGGGCCGTCGTGGGCCAGCAGCCGTTCGGCGGCGCCCGGGCCTCGGGCACCAACGACAAGGCCGGCGCCCCGCAGAACCTGCAGCGCTGGGTCTCGACGCGTTCGATCAAGGAGACGTTCACCCCGCCGACCGACCACACGTACCCGCATATGGGCTAAAGGCGTGGCGCCGCCGACCGTCCCGTGGTGGGGGCGGCTGTCCTCCCTGCTCGCTCCGATCCTCCTGATCGGCGGCTGGACAGTCGCTGCCGCGCTGCAGCTGCAGCCGCGGGGCTTCGACTCGACCACCGGCACGATCAGCGAGCTCGCCGGTCTCGGCGCCGACTCGCGCTGGGTGATGACCGTCGGCATTGCGGGCACCGGCGTGTGCCACCTGCTCACCGCGTCCGCCCTGCGCCCGGCGGCCCGCGGCGGCCGGATCCTGCTCGCGCTCGGCGGGGTCTTCACGCTGCTCGTCGCAGCGTTCCCGCTCCCGGCCGGCGGAGGGTCGTCGCCCGCGCACACGGCGGTGGCGTTCGCGGCCTTCGTCCTGCTGACTGTCTGGGCGGGGTTCTCGCCCCGCAGCACCGTGCGCGGCTTCGTGCCGTGGGGTCTGCGCCGGCCCGTCGCCCGCTTGGCGACCGCCGTGCTGGCGCTGGCCACGCTGGCCTTCTTCGCGTCCGTCGTCCTCGGCGTCGGGCCGGTGGGCCTGCTCGAGCGCGTCGCCGCCGGAGCGCAGGTGCTCTGGCCGCTGCTCGTCGTCGCGTCGGTGCCGCGCCGGCGCTGAGACGGTTCGCCGGCGCCGGAGCGGGGTAGGTCCTCGGCCGACCACGAAGGAGGCGGCCATGGCCCTGAGCGAGGACGAGCGGGACGAGCTCGACCGCGACGAGTTCGCGTTCCCGAAGGAGCGCAAGCTCCCGATCCACGACGCATCGCACGTGCGCAACGCCGTCGCGCGGTTCGACCAGGTCGAGGGCGTGAGCGACGCCGAGCGCGACGCGGCGTGGAAGCGGCTGCAGAAGGCGGCCGAGAAGTTCGACGTGGAGCTGTCGGAGACGAGCTGGCGAGAGCTCGGCAAGCCCTGAACGCCCTCCGTGCGCTGAACCGCGGGTGCACACTCGTGGCATGACCGAGGTCGGCGACGTACGCGCTGCGGGGCGACGTCCGCTGCTGCGCTGGGGCCTGGTGCTGGCCGCGCTCGCCGTCGTCGTGGGCGCGTACGCCGGTCTGCGATGGACATGGTCGCGCGGCGACGTCGACGTGGACGCGGTCGTGGCCCGGCTCGACGACACGCAGAACTGGGTGCTCGAGGCGGAGTGGTCAGGGCCCACGGACGGCAACGGCTGCGTCGCAGGGCCGTGGAAGGTCGAGACCAGCGGGCGCGGCTACGAGGTGTTCAGCAGCGCCGTGGCGCCGCCGTCCACGTCGTTCGACGCGATGTGCCGCATCGGCACGTCGTCGATCGTCCTCGGCCACCCGGGGTCGGACCCCACCGGCACCACGGTCGTCGTCAACGGCGAGTCGTTCGTCGTGACCGCCGCGGCGTAGCACGTTCGCCTAGGTTGGTCGCGACGGGGCGCCGCCCCGGGACACGGGGGACGCCATGGCCGACAGCGAGAAGCGCATCGCGGTGCTCATCGACGCCGACAACGCGCCGGCATCGAAGATCGACGTGATCCTCAACGAAGTGGCGACCTTCGGCGTGGCGAACGTCAGGCGCGCGTACGGCAACTGGAAGTCGCCGTCGCTCAAGCCCTGGGAGGACAACCTCCACACACATGCGATCCAACCGGTGCAGCAGTTCGCCTACAGCACGGGCAAGAACGCCTCCGACATCGCGATGGTGATCGACGCGCTCGACCTGCTGCACGCCGGCGTGATGGACGGCTGCGCCATCGTCTCGAGCGACGCCGACTTCACCCCGCTCGTCATGCGGCTCAGGGCCTCCGGCTGCTCGGTGCACGGCTTCGGCGAGCGCAAGACGCCGCAGCCGTTCGTCGACGCCTGCTCGACCTTCACGTACGTCGACGCTCTCCCGACCGCGGACGGCGAGCCCGCATCGAGCACCAAGCGCGTCCCGCCGGCCGCGCTGCGCAGCGATACGCGCCTCGTGCAGATGCTCCGGGCGGCGGTCGCCGCCTCGGTCGACGAGGAGGGCGGCTGGGCGCACCTGTCCCAGGTGCGCAACCAGATCGGCAACCAGGCGTCGTTCGACCCGCGCAACTACGGCTACGCCAAGTTCTCGGACCTCATCGAGGCCACGGGGCTCTTCGAGATCCGACGGCAGAACCTCACGATCCTGGTGCGGATGCCCGTGAAGAAGCCGGCGACGGCCCCCGCGAAGAAGACCTCGGCGAAGCAGGCCGCCGCGAAGCAGGCCGCCGGGAAGAAGGCCGCGCCGAAGGTCTGATCAGGCGGCGGGGGCGAGCTCGCGGACCCAGGTGTCGCCGTCGCGGCGGAAACCGACGCGGGTGAGGTAGTCGCTCCAGTGCGCGAGCTCGGGGGCGGCTACGAGGGTGCGCAGGCCGTGCTCGTCGAACGCGCCGCTGCGGCCGTACACGAACGCGCCGGGCGAGCAGTCGCGGAACCGCTCGGTCACATAGTCGAGCTCGACGAGGCCGCGGCCGTCGCCCTCGTCCCGCACGACCACCGCGCCGACGGTCTCGGCCTCGCGCTGCACGAGGAACGCGAACCGCGACGCGTCGTCGGAGGGCACGGCGTACGACGGCTGGAAGCGGTGGATGTCCTCGAGGTGCACCCCGAGCACGTGCCGCAGGTAGCCGTCGGTGGGGGAGACCTCGATGACGGAGTACGCCGCCGGATCGTGCCGGTCGCGCAGCAGCCGGCGCAGCCAGTAGATGTCGATGACCGCGATCACGAGGTTCATCGCGGCGAAGGGCCAGATCGCGAGCACCGCGTTGTAGAGGGTGGCGAGCGCGGCGCCGGCGAGGTTGAGCCAGCGGAACCGCAGGACGCGGGCCTGGGTGAGAGAGACGACGACGAGGACCGTGCTGGCCCAGCCGATCACTTCGAGGAGGATGCGCACCCGCCCATCATCGCGGCATCGGACGGCCCCGGACGTGGAACGGCCCGGCACGCCGAGGCGTGCCGGGCCGGGTCCTGCGAGATGCGGGTCAGCAGCCGCTGCCGCTGACAGCCGAGTTCTGGATGCAGGAGTTGGTCTTGCTGAAGGTCGACTTGACGCGGGTGCCCAGCAGGAACACCACGGCCACGATGACAGCTGCGATGGCAGCGACGAGCAGGCCGTACTCGACGGCGGATGCGCCCTCGTCGCGTCGCATCGACTTCCGGAGTCGGATGATCATTGCTGAGCCCCTCTAGGTGTGACGTCTTCGCACCAGCGTTGGGGTGCGGAGTGTGCGGTTTGCGGATGGTGCCGTTCGGCGGGCTGGCGATCTGTAGAACCGTAGCCACCGCCGAAGCGGCGGGTCAGTCCTTCTTGCAGCCCGGCTGGCCCTTCTTGCAGTCCTTCTTGTCGTCATCGTCGTTGTTGTTGTTGTTCTGGCTCGCGCCGCAGGCCGTCGTCGAGCCCTGGGCGCCGATGCAGGAGTTGGTCTTGGAGAACGCCGACTTCACCCGGCCGCCGAGCACGAAGACGATGGCGACGATGATGGCCGAGATCGCCGCGATGAGGATCGCGTACTCGACCGCCGACGCCCCCTCTGAGCGATCGAGCCGCTTGCGCAGCGTCATGAACATGGTGCCCCCACCGGTGTCGTAATCCCCGATTACTGTCCGTCGACCGTAGCGGCGGCGTTACGTCCCGCACGTCATACGTTCGTACCGTCCTGGCGCCCCTGACGAGTGAATCCGTCACCCGGCGGAGTCACGGACCGTTGTTACCGACAGGTAGCGTCACCCGTTCAGCCGAGCGGCGGCGACCTCGCCCTCTTTGCGCAGGAAGCGCTCGATCTGCTCCGCGGCGAACTTCTCGATCTTGCCGCCGACGAACGGGATGGACGCCGCGACCTTGGCGTCGAGCACCAGCTCGCTGCCCCCGTCGGCTGCCACGAGCTGCAGCGGGCCGCTGATCGAGACGGGCGCGCCGTCGAACGCCACCTGCGCGGTGCCGCTACGGGTGCCGTCAGCGGCGGCCGGGCCGAACGTGCGCGTCTCGGTGAGCCGCAGGCTGTCGCCCACCACGGCCTTGGCGTACGACGGGAGCTCCGCCGGCAGCACCCGACGGGAGGTCACGACCGCGCCGCCGTCCTCGCTGGGAGTCACGGTCACCTCGACGTCCTGGCCGCCGGTGGCCTCGCCCACGGCCGCGACGTACTCCGGGTCGGTGAGCAGGGCGTAGGCGGCGGCCGGGTCCGCGGGGAGCGGCATGCGGGCGGACAGCTGCGTGGGCACGGGGTGGTTCCCTCCGGTCTGGACGGTCGGTGACGCTCAGGATGCCGTATCGGAAGGTGCAGCGTCCCTCAGAGGGGGCCTGACCCGGACTAGGGTGAACGCCGGTCGCACAACGGCGTGCGGCCGTGGACACCCGAAGGACTGCGTCGTGCCCGACAGCGTCGATGCCCAGCTCGCCAACGCCCCGGAACCGGTCGCCCCGGTCGTGGCCGCCCGCAGGCTCGAGGAGGCCAAGGCCGACCTCATCGCCCGGGCCGTGGACACCGCCCCCACCCAGTCGGCCGCTGCCGCCGCCGAGCTCGGGGCGCTCGTCTCCCGCTACTACCGGCATGTGGCGCCGGAGGACCTCGTCGGCCGCGACCCGGTCGACGTCCTCGGAGCGGTCCTCTCGCACCGCCGGGCCGCGCAGAACCGCCCGCAGGGCACGGCCGTCGTGCACGCGTTCACCCCGAGCGTCGAGGGCAACGGCTGGTCGGCCGGGCACTCGGTGGTCGAGATCGTCACCGACGACATGCCGTTCCTCGTCGACTCGGTGACCGCCGCCCTGCAGCTGCAGGGCCGCGCCCTGCACCTCGTGATCCACCCCCAGCTGGTCGTGCGCCGCGATGTGCTCGGCGCGCTGCAGGAGGTCGTGTCGGTCGACGACGAGGAGTCCGACGTCCCCGACGGCGCCATCGTCGAGTCGTGGATGCACGTCGAGATCGACCGCGAGACCGACGAGGACGACCTGCGCGCGATCGAGCGCGACCTCGACCATGTGCTGCGCGACGTGCGCGAGGCGGTCGAGGACTGGCCGCGGATGATCGCGCGCGCAGACGAGGTCGCCGCCGAGCTGACCTCCCGTCCGCCGGTCACCGTCGACCCCGCCGACATCTCCGAGTCGGTAGACCTGCTGCGCTGGCTGATCGACGAGCACTTCACGTTCCTCGGCTACCGCGAGTACGTCCTGTCCGCGGACGGCGAGCGGCTCGAGCCGGTGCCCGGCACCGGGCTCGGCATCATGCGTGCGGACCGGCCCGCGAGCAAGGCGTTCGCCAAGCTCTCGCCCGAGGTCCGCGCCGGCGCGCGCGAGCCGAAGGTGCTCGTGCTGACCAAGGCGAACAGCCGCTCCACCGTGCACCGCTCGACGTATCTCGACTACGTCGGCGTCAAGGTGTTCGACGAGTCGGGCACGGTGGTGGGGGAGCGCCGGTTCCTCGGCCTGTTCACCTCGACGGCGTACGTGCAGTCGGTGCTGACCATCCCCGTGCTGCGCCGCACGGTGGAGCAGGTGCTCGACCGCTCCGGCTTCCGCACGGACGGCCACTCGTACAAAGACCTGCTGCAGGTCCTCGAGACCTACCCGCGCGACGAGCTCTTCCAGACCGACGTCGAGGAGCTCACCGACACGGTCCTGTCGGTGCTCAACATGCAGGAGCGCCGCCAGACGCGCCTGTTCATGCGCCGCGACCGGTACGGCCGCTTCGTCTCGTGCCTCGTCTACCTCCCGCGCGACCGGTACACCACGGCCGTGCGCCTGCGGATCGCCGACGTCCTCAAGGAGGAGTTCGGCACCGACCAGATCGACTACACCGCGCGCGTCTCGGAGTCGATGCTCGCCCGCCTGCACTTCGTCGTGCGCACCACCCCCGGCAAGCCGCTGCCGATGGTCGAGCACGACGCGCTCGAGATCCGCCTGGCACAGGCCACCCGCTCCTGGGAGGACGAGTTCGCCACGGCTCTCGTCGACCAGGTGGGCGAGGAGGACGCCGCGCGCCTGCTCAAGGTGTACGGCGACGCGTTCCCCGAGGCGTACAAGGAGGACTTCGCGGCCCGCACGGGCGTGATCGACATCCGCCACCTCGAGGATCTCGACGACGACGGCGAGGTGTCGCTCAACCTCTACGAGCCGCACGCCGCCGAGGCGGGGGAGCGGCGCTTCAAGATCTACCGCCGCGGCGCGGAGATCTCGCTCTCGACCGTGCTGCCCGTGCTCCAGCGGATGGGCGTCGAGGTCGTCGACGAACGGCCGTACGGCATCGAGACCCCCGGCATGCCCATGTGGGTCTACGACTTCGGCCTCAAGCTCGACGGCCAGGCGTTCGAGCTGAGCACGCTCAAGCCCCGGTTCCAGAAGGCGTTCCACGCGGCCTGGACCGGCCGCGCGGAGGCCGACGGCTTCAACGCGCTCGTGGTGTCGGCCGGCCTCACCTGGCGGCAGGCGATGGTGCTGCGCGCCTACGCGCGCTACCTGCGCCAGACGGGCACGGCGTTCAGCCAGGACTACCTCGAGCAGTGCCTCGTGGCCAACGTCGCGATCGTGCGGCTGCTGGTCGCGCTGTTCGAGACGAGGTTCGACCCGGCGTACTCCGGCGACCGCACGGAGCGGCAGGAGGCCCTGCGGGCCGACGTCGAGGCGGCGCTCGACAGCGTCACCAGCCTCGACCAGGACCGCATCCTGCGCTCGTTCCTCGCCGTGATCCTCGCGACGCTGCGCACGAACTTCTTCCAGGCCGATGCCTCCGGCGAGCCGAAGGGGTACGTCAGCTTCAAGCTCGACCCCGCGAAGGTCCCCGACCTGCCCGCGCCGCGGCCGAAGTTCGAGATCTGGGTCTACAGCCCGCGGGTCGAGGGCGTGCACCTGAGGTTCGGCCGCGTCGCGCGCGGCGGCCTGCGCTGGTCGGACCGGCGCGAGGACTTCCGCACGGAGGTGCTCGGCCTGGTCAAGGCGCAGATGGTGAAGAACGCCGTCATCGTGCCGGTCGGCGCCAAGGGCGGCTTCGTCGTCAAGGTCTCTCCCGACCCGTCGGTCGACCGCGACGCCTGGCTCGCCGAGGGCATCGCCTGCTACCGCACGTTCATCTCCGCGCTGCTCGACGTGACCGACAACCTCGTCGGCGGCGACGTCGTACCCCCGAAGGACGTCGTGCGCCATGACGACGACGACACCTACCTCGTGGTGGCGGCCGACAAGGGCACCGCGACGTTCAGCGACATCGCCAACGACGTGGCCGGCTCCTACGGCTTCTGGCTCGGCGACGCGTTCGCGTCCGGCGGCTCGGCCGGCTACGACCACAAGGCCATGGGCATCACAGCCCGCGGCGCCTGGGAGTCGGTGAAGCGCCACTTCCGCGAGGTCGGCCACGACACCCAGACGCAGGACTTCACCGCCGTCGGCGTCGGCGACATGAGCGGCGACGTTTTCGGCAACGGCATGCTGCTGTCGGAGCACATCCGGCTCGTGGCCGCGTTCGACCACCGCCACATCTTCATCGACCCGAGCCCCGACTCCGCCTCGTCGTTCCTGGAGCGCAAGCGCCTCTTCGAGCTGCCGCGCTCGAGCTGGGCCGACTACAACGCCGACCTCATCAGCGAGGGCGGCGGCATCTACCCGCGCTCGGCGAAGTCGGTGCCGGTCAGCCCCCAGGCGGCGGTGGTGCTCGGACTGCCCGAGGGCACGACCAAGCTCACGCCGGCCGAGCTCATGCGCGCGATCCTGCAGGCGCCCGTCGACCTGCTGTGGAACGGCGGCATCGGCACCTACGTGAAGTCGTCGAAGGAGACCCACGCCGAGGTGGGCGACAAGGGCAACGACGCCATCCGCGTCGACGGCGCCGCGCTGCGCTGCCGCGTGGTCGGCGAGGGCGGCAACCTCGGCTTCACCCAGCTCGGCCGCATCGAGGCCGCGCGCCGGGGCGTGCGGATCAACACCGACGCGATCGACAACTCCGCGGGCGTGGACACCTCCGACCACGAGGTCAACATCAAGATCCTGCTCGACCGCGTGGTGCGCGACGGCGACCTCACGCCCAAGCAGCGCAACGCCTTCCTCGCCGACATGACCGACGAGGTCGGGCAGCTCGTGCTGCGCGACAACTACGAGCAGAACATCCTGCTCGGCAACGCGCGCGTGCAGACGCACTCCATGCTCTCGGTGCACAAGCGGTTCATCCGTGCGCTCGAGGCGCGCGGCGAGCTCGACCGGGCGCTGGAGTTCCTGCCCACCGACGCCGAGATCGACGCGCGGCACGCGAGCGGCGAGGGCCTGACCTCGCCGGAGTTCGCGGTGCTGCTGGCCTACGCGAAGATCACGCTCACCGACGACCTGCTCGAGACCGAGCTCGCCGACGAGCCGTGGTTCGCCCGGGTGCTGCGCGGCTACTTCCCGACGCCGCTGTCGACGACGTACGACGCCATCCTCGACACCCACCCGCTTCGCCGGCAGATCATCACGACCGTCGTCGTGAACGACATGGTCAACCGCGGCGGCATCACCTTCGCGTTCCGCGCGGGGGAGGAGACCGGGGCCGGTCCGGTGGAGGTCGCCCGCGCGTACACGGTCGCCCGCGAGGTCTTCGCGCTGCCCGACCTGTGGAGCCGCATCGAGTCGCTCGACAACCAGGTGCCCACGGCGGCGCAGTGCGCGCTGTTCCTCGAGTCGCGCCGTCTGCTCGACCGGGCGACGCGCTGGGTGCTCACCTCGCGCGGCGGCCGGGTCGACGTCGAGGCCGAGATCGCGCGGTTCTCCGACGAGGTCGCCCGGCTCGCGCCGCTCGTGCCCGGCCTCATCGTCGGCGTCGAGCACGACCGGCTCATGGCCCGCGCCGCGGAGTTCGAGGCGCTCGGTGCCCCGCGCGACCTCGCGGTCGAGGCCGGATCGCTGCTCGACGCGTACGCGCTCCTCGACATCGTCCAGGTCGCCCAGGTGACCGAGACCGATTCCGAGGAGGTCGCGCGGCTCTACTTCGTGCTGTCCGAGCGGTACGAGGTCGACCGCATGCTCACGCGCATCACGCACCTGCCGCGCGACGACCGCTGGTCGGCGCTCGCCCGTGCCGCGCTGCGGTCCGACCTGTACGGCGCGCTGCGCGACATGACCCGCCGCGTGATCATCACGACGACCGGCATCAGCGACCCGATCGAGCGCGTGCTCGCGTGGGAGGAGCAGCAGGCCGAGGGCCTCGCCCGCGCCCGCGCGACGCTCGACGAGATCGCGGCGCTCGACCAGTTCGACCTCGCCACGCTGTCGGTGGCGCTCCGGACGCTGCGCACCCTGGTGCAGCAGGGCGCCTGACCCCCGGCTCGGGCATGGTGCAGGATCTGCGCCATGGCTGCTGCTGACGTGCGCTCGCGCTTCCCCGGACTCTCCGACGGCTGGGTCCGCTTCGACGGGCCGGCCGGCACCCTGCCGGTCGACTCCTGCGTCGACGCGATCGCCGACTACATGCGCTCGCCCGCGCCGGCGAACCTCGGCGGCTACTTCGCGGCCAGCGCGGAGAGCCAGAAGGTGGTCGACGCCGCGCGCTCCGGCGTGGCTCGGCTCGTCGGCGTGCAGCCGGACGAGGTCGTCTTCGGGCCGTCGACGACCAACCTGATGTTCGCGTTCACCCGCGCGCTGTCCCGCCACTGGGAGCCGGGCGACCGCATCGTGTGCACCCAGCTCGACCACGACTCCAACGTCTCGCCGTGGCTGCTCGCCGCGCGCGACGTCGGCGTGGTCGTCGAGATGCTCGAGATCGACCCCGTCGACGGCACGCTCGACGTCGAGCCGCTCGCCACGCTCTGCGCCGACGGCCGCACGAAGTGGGTCGCGATCTCCGGCGCCTCCAACCTGACCGGCCACGCGCCCGACCTGAAGCGGGCGACGGAGATCGCGCACTCGTACGGCGCGCGCATCCTCGTCGACGGCGTCGCGCGCGTGCCGCACCTCGCGACCGACGCCGCTGCGCTCGGCATCGACGTGCTGTCGACGTCGCCGTACAAGTGGTACGGCCCGCACGCCGGCGCGCTGTGCGTGCGCAACAACCTGCTGCGCGAGATCGAGCCCTACCGCGTGCGACCCGCCGACTACGACGGCCCGCCGCGCTGGGAGACCGGCACGCCGCAGATCGAGGTGCTCGCCGGCATCGCGGCGGCCGCGGAGTTCATGCTCTCCACGCCGCTGGCCGAGGAGTCCGAGCGCGAGACCCACCTCCTCGCGATGCTGCAGGAGGGCCTCGCGGAGGTCAGCGGCGTCACGGTGGTCGGGCCGTCGGTCACTCCGGACCGCGCGCCGACGGTGGTGTTCACCGTCGCCGGCCGGCACCCCGACGAGGTCGCGGAGTTCCTCGCCTCGCGCCGCATCGCGGTGTGGAGCGGCGACAACTACGCCTGCGAGCTCGTCGACGCCCTCGGCCTTAGCGAGACCGGCGGCGTCGTGCGCGCCGGCGTCGTCCGCTACACGACCCGCGAGGACGTCGCCGCCCTCATCGCCGCGCTCGTCGAGCTCACGGGCTGACGAGTGCGGAGGCCCGGACCGCGCTTGGGGGGATGGCGGTCCGGGCCTCCGCTGTCTCGGGCGCCGGCGCTCAGGCGCGGCGCCCGTGCTCGCGGTACCAGTCGCGCCACACCAGGCGGTGGATCGGGATCCACCTCGGGATCGAGCGCAGGCCGGGGATGAACGGCACGAGCAGCAGGATCAGCACGAGCACCACGAGGATCGCGGCGATGATCGCGTCGGCGTTGTCGCCGAGCGTCGTGCCCTCCTCGTTGAACGCCGGGAGCTGGTACCAGAACGACGCCGGTGCGAGCCACACCTGGCCCGGCCAGCTGCCTGCCTCGTTCATCATCCCCCAGGCGTCCCCGCCGAGGTGCGCGGCGACGGCCTTGTCTTCCATGTAGCCGCCGTCCCCCATGAACAGGAGCTGCCGGGTGTTGTCGGTGGCGAAGAACTGCCCGCTCGAGAGCAGGACGCCGTCGTACGCGCCGGCCTTGGCGGAGTCGACCAGCGCCTGCGCGAGGACGGGCACCGGGCCGTAGTCGCCCTCGGGGACCGCCGCCGGGTCGCCGTTGGCGCCGGCCTCGTCGGTGAGCGCGGCCTCGTAGTCGCCGGCCCACGCGGCCTGCTGGTCGGCGCTCGCGCCGGTCCACTGCTGCAGGGCCTTGGTGACCTCGGGGCTCTCGGGCATCGCGGAGAGCGGGTCGATGACGAGGTCCTTCGCGGCGTCGACGGGGTGCGTGACGCCACCCCACTTCTGCAGCGCGAGCGGGCCGATCGAGAGCCCGTCGCTGGCGTTGTTGTACGGGGCGCCATAGCCCGCCGACTCGCTCGATCCCGCGAGCTCGGAGACGGTGGCGGCGTACAAGGTGTCTGGCGCGTCGGTGGCCCAGCCCTTGAAGGTGAGCGCGGGGTCGTCCGGCGAGCTGAAGACCAGCGACAGGGCGACGACGAGCACCGAGACGATCGTGAGGGCGATCGCGCCCTCCTTGACGATGTCGTAGTGGCGGACAGGGCCCGTCCAGGGGCGCGAGTCGAGATCGGTGCGGGTGCGGCTCATGACGACGCCTCCGCGCCGGTCGTGGTGTCGTCGATCGCCTGCAGCGGCGGAACGACGCCGTGCTTGCGGACGAGCAGTACGTGCGCCAGCACGACCACTCCGAGGACCACGGGCAGCAGCAGGATGTGCAGCCCGACCATCTGGCCGAAGTTGGTCACGTTGAAGACCGCTCCGGCGCCGACGGCGTTCATGACGTCCTTCGCCTCGAACGCGATCCACTGCGAGTTGAAGTTGGTGGTGATCGTGTAGCCGGTGAAGGCGACGCCGACCGACGCGAGGAATGCCGCGACGCCGGTCATCCAGGTCATCGCGCGCCCGCCGCGCCAGGCCGCCATCCAGAACTTGCCCGCGAGGTGCACGAGCATGAAGAGGAAGAACAGCTGCACGCTCCAGTAGTGGAGGCTGTTGATGAAGCGCCCGACCGACGAGGTGTGGAACCACTGCACGCCGCCGAGCGTGAGAATCGAGCCGGAGACCAGCACGACGAGCAGCGACACGATCGTGAGCATCCCGAAGACGTAGATCCAGGACGCGACGTAGGCAGGCTGGTGCTCGGGCAGCATCTTCTCCGGTGGCAGCGTCTGCAGCCAGCGCTTGCGGATCGATCCGGTCCAGGTGGTGGGCTCGACGTCGGTGCCGGCAGGAGTGCCTGCGTCCGGCCGCTCGGTGGTCGGAGCGCTCATGACTGATCCCGGCCCTTCGGGAAGGGGATGAGCAGGGCGCCGACGAAGAGCCCCGTCATCGCCAGGATCCAGAGCAGGTTCGGGATCGAGACCGACACCCACTCCCAGATCTGCCAGTAGGTCGCCGGCTGGTCGAGCGAGATCCCCAGGATGTCCATCGCTTACCCCTCACGTGGTGTGCCCCCGTGCCCCTCACTGTTCGCCTGCGTCAGGCGCGATCGCGCTCCAGGGAGGTCAACGCACGGCAAAATCTGTTGGGGCAGTAAGAGTTAGGGCACCCTCAGCAGTCGGGGCCCCGCGAGGAGTGAGACGACGCCCTCGTCGCCGGGGCGGAGGTCGCGCCGGCCCTGGGCGCGCAGCGTCACGCGGAGCCCGTCGGGCAGCGACGCCGTCACGAGCGCGTCGTGGCCGTGGAAGCGCACGGCCACGACCCGTGCCGCACCCAGCACCTGGCCCGCACCGCCGTCGCCGAGCGAGAGGTCCTCGGGCCGCGCGAGAAGAACGCCTGCCGCGCCCGGGGCCTGGTCGCCGTCCGTGCGCGCGGCGAGCACGCCGTACGCCGTCTCGACGACGCCCGGCGCCTTCAGCACGGCGGGGATCTCGACGGCCTCGCCGACGAACCGCGCGACGGCGAGGTCGACGGGCTCGCGGTAGACGTCGTACGGCGTGCCCTCCTGCACGATGCGTCCTGCGCGCATCACGGCGACGCGGTCGGCGGCGGCGAGCGCCTCGTCCTGGTCGTGCGTGACGAGCACGGCGGTGGCGCCGTCGGCGCGGATCGCGGCGAGGACGTCGGTGCGCACGTCGTCGCGCAGACCGGCGTCGAGCGCGGAGAAGGGCTCGTCGAGCAGCACGACCGACGGGCGGCGGGCCAGGGCCCGGGCGACGGCCACGCGCTGCTGCATGCCGCCGCTCAACTGATGCGGGCGCAGCGACGCCGTGCCGGCCATGCCGACGAGCGCGAGCAGCTCCTCGACGCGCCGATCGCGGGCGGGGTCGCGGCGGTCGAGGCCGAACGCGACGTTGGCCGCGACGTCGAGGTGCGGGAACAGCGCGCCCTCCTGGGGCACGACGCCGACGCCGCGCGCCTCGGGCCGCACGAAGGCTCCGTCGTCCACCACGGCCCGGCCACCGAGCCGGACGGAGCCCGAGCCGGGCCGCACGAGGCCGGCGATCACGCGCAGCAGCGTCGTCTTGCCGCAGCCGCTCGGGCCGAGCACGGCGGCGACCGCGCCCTCGCCGATCGTGAGGTCGAGGTCGTCCAGCACGTGCGTCTCGCCGTACGCGAGGCGGATGCCGCGGATCTCGATGCTGCTCATGCGCTGCTCCTGTCGCCGCGTCCGACCATGCGGGCCAGCAGGAACGCCGGCACGGCCGCGACGAGGATGAGGGTGCCGGCGTACGGCGCGGCCTCGGCGTACGCGCCGACCGAGGTGCGCGACCACAGCTCGGTCGCGAGGGTGTCCATGCCGGTCGGGCGCAGCATCAGCGTGGCCGGGAGCTCCTTCATCGCGGTGAGGAGCACGAGCAGTGCGCCGGCGGCGATGCCCGGCGCGGTCAGGGGAGCCGTGACGCGCAGCCAGGTGCGTGCGGCGCCGGAGCCGAGCGTGCGGCTCACGTCCTCGAGCACCGGCGGCACCTGCTCGGCGGCCGAGCGCACCGAGCCGATCGCGTTCGACAGGAACAGCACGGCGTAGGCGAGGCCGAGCAGCGCGAGGGTCTGGTACAGCGACGGCGCGACGGTGAGGCCGAGGTAGACCAGCGACAGGCCGACGACGACGCCGGGCAGCGCGTGGCCGAGGAACGCCGTCGTCTCGACCGCCCGGGACCACCGGTCGCGGGCGCGCGCGGCGAGCAGCCCGATCGGGATCGCGAGGGCCATCGCGATGACCGCGCCGACGGCGGAGGCCTGCACGGTGGAGCCGAGCGCACCGAGCCACTCGCCGACGTCGAGGTCGCGGCGCCCCCGCAGCGTCAGCACGGCGAGCATCACGACCGGGAAAGCGAGGGACACGGCGTACACGGAGACGAGCGCGGCGAGGCCCGCCCAGCGCAGGCGGCCGAGCCGCACCCGCACCGGCTCGCGCGCGACGCCGCCGCCCACCCGCCACTGCGCGTGCCGCGTGCGGATGCGCCGCTCGAGCAGCACGAAGACCAGCGCCAGCGCGACGAGGACCATCGACAGCACGGCGGCCGTGGTGCGGTCGAACGACGCGCGGTACGACGTGTAGATGACGCGCGTGAAAGAGTCGAAGCGCAGCAGCGACACGGCGCCGAAGTCGCTCAGCACGTAGAGGGCGCTGAGCAGGCCGCCGCTCGCGGCCGCGGGCAGCAGCAGCGGCGCCACGACCCGGCGGAAGGCGGCAGCGCGGCGCAGTCCGAGCGTTCGCGCGACGTCCTCGAGCGCCGGGTCGATGCGTCCGAGCATGCCGGCGACGGGGAGCACGACGTACGGCAGGCACGACGCCGACAGCACGAGCCACGCGGCAGCAGCGCCCTGGAAGCCGGGGACGGCCGCGACCCACGCGGAGGCGGTGACGTACGACGGGATCGCCAGCGGCAGCGCGGCGACGACGAGCCACCACCGGCCGCCCGGCACGTCGGTGCGCACGATCAGCCACGCGAGCGGCACGCCGACCGCGATGCACGTGGCGGCGACCGCGGCGGCGAGGCCGACGCTGCGCACCGAGAGCTCGAGGGTGCGCGGCTGCACGATCGTCTCGAGCACCGCCGCCCGGCCGAGGTCGTTCGCGCGCACCACGAGGTAGATCAGCGGCAGCACCGCGACCAGCGCGGCGCAGGTCGCGACGACGTGCAGCGTGCGCGGACGCCGGCGTACCGCGCGCGGCCGTTCGACCGTGATGGTGGCCATCGGCTGGGCTACAGCAGGCCGACCCGCTCGAGCACCGACTGCGTGCCGGCGAGGTCCGCGAGGTTGCCGAGCGAGACGTCGGGACCGCGCAGGGTGTCGAGCGCCGGAAGGCCCTCGGCGATCGCGACGCCGGCGACGACCGGGTACTCGAAGGTCGTGGTGGAGAAGAACTCCTGGCCCGTGGTCGACAGCAGGTAGTCGACGAATGCCTGCGACGACGCGTTGTCGGCGCCGGTCTTGAGGATCGCGGCGCCCGCGACGTTGACGAGGCTGCCGGCGTCGCCCTCGGCGAGGAAGTGGTTCTGCACCTTCAGGGTGTCGGCGCCGACCTCGGCCGCGCGCTCGAACCAGTAGTAGTGGTTGGCGAGGCCCACGGCGACCTGCCCGGCGTCGACGGCGTCGCGGATCGCGCCGTTGCCCTCGTAGATCTGCACGTCGTTGGCCATGAGCGCAGCGAGCCACTCCTCCGTCTGCTGCTCGCCGACCGACAGGCGCATCGCGGTGACGAAGCTCTGGAACGACGCGTTCGTGGGCGCGATCGCGACCTTGCCCTTCCACTGCGGCTCGGCGAGCTCGAGCACGCTGCTGGGGAGATCCGCCTGCGGCACGAGCTCGTCGTTGTAGAGCAGCACCCGCGCGCGGGCGCTCGTGCCGACCCAGGTGCCCGACTCGCTCCGGTACGCCGCCGGCACCGCGTCGAGCGTCGACTGCGGGAGAGGGGCGAGCAGGCCCGCCTGGTCGAGAGCGCCCAGCGCCCCGGCGTCCTGGCTGAAGAACACGTTGGCGGGGGAGCGGTCGCCCTCCTCGAGCAGCTGCGCCGCGAGCTCGGCGGTGCCGGCGTACCGCACCTGCACCTCGATGCCGGTGTCCTTCGTGAAGGAGTCCATGAGCGGCTTCACGAGCTCCTCGCTGCGGCCGCTGTAGACGGTCAGCGTCTGGGCCTCGGCGCTGGCGCTGCTGCCGGAATCGGCGGCGGAACCGCAGGCGGACAGGACGAGGGCGGTGGCGAGGGCGGACGCGGCGACGAGCGCGCGGCGGCGGGACATGCGGACGGACCTCCGTGGCGTTTAGGTAAGGCTTACCTAACTTCAAGAATCCGGCATCGTCAAATAGGCGTCGATCTGCGAATCCGTCGTTTCCCGGGCAGTCAGAGCCCCCGGAAACGACGGATTCGCAGCAGGTGGCGGGCTCGTCGATCACCCACTCGCGTCGCGGAACCTCTCGGGTGGCTCGCGGGGCTCTCGGCTGTGGACGCGGCACGGCCGACGGCCTACGCGCGCACCTAGCCTGGGCGTGATCGCATCGCCCGGCCCCGCGCTTCCCTTCGCGGCCGGGCCTCACCGAGGCAGGGACGCCTCCGCCCGCACTCGGTGATCGCCATGCCCGAGCAGTCCCCAGACGTCCTCGACCGCGTCCGCACGCTGGTGCGCGAGCGCGGCACCGATCCGCTGGTCGACCCGCGCGCGGTGCGCGCCGCGATCCTCGACGTGCTCGACGAGGTGTCGGCGCCGGGGACCGAGCGCGAGGTCGCCGAGGTCGAGGCCTGGGCGCGCGAGCTGCACGACCTCGTCGCCGGCTACGGGCCGCTGCAGCGGCTCTTCGACGACCCGGACGTCGAGGAGCTGTGGTGGAACGAGCCGGGCCGGGTGTTCTGCGCGCGCCGAGGCCGCACCGAGCTCACCACGGTCGTGCTGACAGAGGTGCAGGTGCACGACCTCGTCGAGCGCATGCTGCGCACGAGCGGACGCCGCGTCGACGTCTCGCAGCCGTTCGTCGATGCGCTCCTGCCCGACGGATCGCGTCTGCACGTGGTGATCCCGGACGTCACGCGCCGGCACTGGGCGGTCAACGTGCGCCGGCACGTTCTGCCGGCGTCGCGGCTCGAAGACCTCGTGGCGATCGGCACCCTGACGCCCGGCGCGGCACGGTTCCTCACCGCCGGCGTGGTGGCGGGCCTGAACGTGGTCGTCGCCGGAGGCACCCAGGCAGGCAAGACCACCTTGCTGAGCTGCCTGCTGAACGCCGTGCCCGCGGGCGAGCGGGTCGTGACGGCGGAGGAGGTGTTCGAGCTGCGGCTCGACCGCCCCGACTGGGTCGCGATGCAGACCCGGCAGGTCGGGCTCGAGGGCACCGGCGAGATCACGCTGCGCCGGCTCGTGGTCGAGGCGCTGCGCATGCGGCCGAACCGTCTCGTCGTCGGCGAGGTGCGCGGGGCCGAAGCCCTGGATCTGCTGGTGGCGCTGAACTCCGGCATGCCCGGGATGACGAGCGTGCACGCCAACACCGCTCGCGACGCGGTCATGAAGCTGTGCGTCCTTCCGATGCTCGCCGGCGAGAACGTGACCGCGGCGTACATCGTGCCGACGGTCGCGTCGTCGGTCGACCTCGTGGTGCACGCGGCCACCGGCCCGGACGGCAAGCGCCGGGTGCGGGAGATCGTCGCGCTGTCGGGCCGCGTCGAGGCCGGAGTGGTCGAGACCACGGACGTGTTCGTGACGCGCGACGGCGCGCTCGTGCGGGCCGCCGGCTTCCCGCCGCACGCCGAGCGGTTCGCCGCGCACGGCATCGACCTCGCCGGCGTCCTGGAGGAGGCATGACCGGCTCGCTGGTCGGGCTGCTGCTCGGCGCCGGGCTCGTCCTCGTCCTGCTGTCGCGCACCGACCCGCCGGAACCCGCTGCGGCGCACCGGGTCCCGGCGCTGCGCCGGCGCCTCGACGCCGCCGGGCTGTCCGACGTCGCGACCGCCCGACTCGCGCTCACCTGCGCCGGCGCCGGCCTCGCGGGCGCGGTCCTCATGCTGGTGGTGAGCGGGAGCGTCGTGGTCGCGCTTGTCTTCGGGGTGCTCGCCGGCACGCTGCCACTGATGGCGCTCGGGCGCCGCGCGGCGCTGCGGGCCCGGGCCCGTGCCGGCTGCTGGCCCGATGCTGTCGACGACCTCGCGTCCGCGGTGCGTGCCGGTATGTCGCTCCCCGAAGGTGTCGCAGCCCTCGCCGAGCGCGGACCTGAGCCGCTGCGGCCGGCGTTCGCCCGCTTCGCGGCCGAGCACCGCATGACGGGCGCGTTCGGGCCCAGCCTCGACCTGCTCAAGGAGGACCTCGCCGATCCCGTGGGCGACAGGGTGATCGAAGCGCTGCGCCTCGCGCGCGAGGTCGGCGGAACGGAGCTCGGCCGCCTGCTGCGGACCCTGTCGGCGGTGCTGCGCGAGGATGCGCGGACCCGCGCCGAGCTCGAGGCGCGGCAGGCGTGGGCCGTCAGCGCGGCCCGCCTCGCCGTGGCCGCGCCCTGGGCCACGCTCGCGTTCCTGTCGCTGCGGCCCGGAGCGCTCGCGGTCTACGACTCGACCGGCGGCGTCGTGGTGCTGGGCACCGCGGGCGCGCTCAGCGCGGTCGCGTACGCCGTCATGCGACGGATCGGCCGGCTGCCGGTCGACGATCGGGTGCTGGCATGAGCGCGGCCCTCGGCGCGCTGGCTGGCGGCCTGCTCGGCGGCGGGGCGCTGCTCGTCGGCGCCGCCGTGGCGCGCCGCCGCCCTCCCGCGCCGGTCGACCGGATCGCTCCGTACGTCGCGGGCGCGGGGGTCCGCGCCGTGCGCCGCGACGAGCTCGGCGCCCGCGTCGACGCCACGACGGTCGGCCGCCTGCTCGTACCGCTGCTGCTCCCCGTCGTACGCCGCCTCCCGCGGTCGGCGGTGTCCGACGACGCCCTGGCCGCGCGGCTCGCGGCGTCCGGCTCGACGTCGAGCCCTGAGCGGTTCCGGCTCGAGCAACTCCTCTGGGGCCTCGGCGGCGTCGGTGCTGTGGTCGTCGTCCTGACCCTGGCGGCGGCCTCCGGCCGCGTCGTGCGGGGCGGCGCGGCGCTCCTGCTGCTGGTGCTGGCCGGCGCTCTCGGCGCGCTGCTGCGCGACCGTGCGCTTACGAAGGCCGTCGCCCGCCGGCGCGAGGCGATCGCGGCCGGCCTGCCCGTGGTGGCCGACCTGCTTGCGCTCGCGGTGGGCTCGGGGGAGTCGCCCGCCGCGGCGCTGGCGCGCGTCGCCCGGGTGGCGCACGGGCCGCTCGCCGACGAGTGCGCCCGTGCCACGCGCGACGCGTCGTCCGGCCGCGGCCTCGTCGACGCGCTGGAGGCGATGTCGGCCCGGGTCGACGTGCCCGCCGTACGCCGGTTCGTCGACGGCGTCGCGATCGCCGTCCAGCGGGGCACTCCGCTCGCCGACGTGCTGCGTGCCCAGGCCGCCGACGCCCGCGCCGAGCAGCACCGCGCGCTGCTCGAGGTCGCGGGCCGCAAGGAGCTGCTGATGCTCGTGCCGGTCGTGTTCCTCGTGCTCCCCACCGTCGTCCTGGTCGCGCTCTACCCCGCCCTCACCTCGCTCGCCGTCCTCGGCTCCTGATCCCGGCCGCCCACCGCGTCCGCTCCACCACCATGCCCCCACCACAACGGAGGAACCCCGAATGCTCACCCGGATCTCGCTGCGGCTGCAGCACCTGATGTCGCCCGTCGAGCGCGAGCGGGGCGACGTGCCCGGCTGGGTGCTCGTCGCCGTCATGACCGCTGGCCTCGTCACTGCGCTCTGGCTCGTCGCCGACGGCCAGCTCACCTCGGTGCTGCAGCGCGCGATCACCTCGGTCACCAAGCCGTGAGCCCGCGTCGCCCGCGGGGCGACGGCGGATCGGCGGTCGTGGAGTTCGTGGTCGTCGTGCCGCTGCTGCTCCTGCTCGTGCTCGGCGTGCTGCAGGTCGGCCTGGCGCTGCATGTGCGCGCGACCGTCACGTCGGCGGCCGCCGAGGGCGCGCGTGCGGCTGCGCTGGCCGGGGGCGACGTACGCGTGGCCCGTGCCCGCATCGACGACGCCCTGTCGTCGTCGCTCGCGTCCGGCGTCGTCGAGTCCGTGTCGGTGCAGCAGGTGCGGCGCGACGGCCTCGACGTCGTCGAGGTGCAGGTGTCGGCCCGGCTGCCGCTCGTCGGGCTGCTCGGCCCGACGGCGCTCGACGTGCAGGGCCATGCGCTCGTGGAGTCGCCGTGAGGTGGCGTCGTGATGACGACGGCGCCGCCGTGCTCGAGGTGCTCGTGCTCGGCACGGGCCTGCTGGTGCCGCTGCTCTACGGCGTGCTGTCGGTGATGGCGGTGCAGTCGGCGTCGTACGCCGCCACGGCTGCGGCGCGCGAGTCCGCGCGCGGCTTCGTCACGGCGTCGACGGCGTCCGAGGGCGCGGCGCGCGCCCGGGCCGCGACACGGCTGGTCCTCGCGGATGCCGGCGTACCGGTCGTCGTGCCGCAGATCCGTTGCGCCGGAACGTGTCTCGCTCCTGGGTCGCGCGTCGACGTCACCGTGTCCGTCGACGTGCCGCTGCCGCTGCTGCCCGGAGGGCCGTCCGTGACGGTGACCGGCGCGGAGTCGATGCCGGTCGACGTCTACCGGGCGGCGCCGTGATGCGCCGCATGCGTGGCGACGACGGCTCGGTGCTGCCGCTCGTCATCGGCTTCGTCGTCGTGGTGCTGCTGCTCGTCGGCGTCGTCACGGATACGAGCGTGCTGTGGCTGCGGCGCCGCGCCGTGCAGTCGACCGTCGACGGCGCAGCTCTCGCGGGTGCCCAGGCCGTCGACCTCGGGGCCGTGTACGCCGGGGGCGCGCACGGCGACCTGCCGCTCGCCTCGACCGCCGCCGTGCGCCGCGCCGTACGCCGCTACCTCGCGGCCACGCCGTCCGACGCCACGGGCTTCCGGCTCACCTCGACTACCGTGCGCGGATCCGTCGTGACCGTCGAGGGGCGTTCGACGGTGAGCCTGCCGTTCACGTCGCTGCTCACCGGCCGCGGCGTGACCGTCCGCGCCGACGCGTCCGCCGTCCTCCGCGTCCCCTGATCACGGTCGATGGAAGCCGCTGGTGTCGTGGAAGCAGGTGTTGGGCGACGCGCTGTCGACCTCGGTCGGATCCCAGGCGGTCTCCACGGGCGAGGGCGACGTGACGACTGCCCGTGACGGGTCAGGCCACGCGTTGATGAACCCGACGTACGGCCAGTCTGCGCCGCACACGCTGTCCAGCGACGTGTACCCGCCCGAGCTGACGAGAACGGTCCCCGGCCCCTTCGTGAACAGGTCGGAGCAGGCGGTGATGGTGCCGTCGCGGCGGACGACCACAGGACGTGCCGGGCCCCCGGTGCTCGGGGCGAAGCCGTAGGCGACGGCGTACGACCAGGTGAACACGACGCAGTTGTCGCTCGAGTACGACACCCGCGTGCGGCCCTTCACACGCGGCTCCTCCACCTGCGTCCAGTCGCCGGGATGGAAGCGGTTGACCAGGGAGTCCCACGCGAGAGCGTTGCCGGTCGCGCGCTCGCTCTTCGTGCTCAGCCACTCGGTCCAGCGGCTGGCCGGCTCGGGTCCCATCGCGCGCAGGAACGGGCCCATGTCGCCCTGCAGCACCACGCGTCGGTCCAGCAAGGCGGTCACCAGGTACTTCTTCACGAAGGTGCGCATAGCGGCTGCATGCTCAGGGATGTACGCCGTGGTGCTCGTGACCGCCGGGATCGAGATGCCGGCCTTGCCGACGGGCCAGGTCGCGGCCGGAGTGCCGGCGTACAGCGATCCGGGCGGGGCGGGCTCGGATGCAGGAGCGGATGACGGGCTGCGCGTCCCGTCCGGGCTGGCGGTGGTTCTCGCCTGGCTGGAGCCGCCGGAGTGGTCCTGGACGAAGATGATGGCGAGCCCGGTGGACACCACGGGGATCGTCGACAGGGCCACGATCTTCAGCCAGGCACGGGCCAGCTGCCCGCGGGGCGGCTTCCCAGCCGCGGCGCGCAGGTGCTTCTCGACGTCCTTGCGCCACGCGGCCTGGGCGCGCTGGCGCTCCTTGGCCTCGCGCTTGGCCTCGCGCATCGACTCGCGGCTCGGCTTCTCGCCCACCCTGCCCCCGATCTCCCGACGGGATCGTGGCACCGCTCGCGCCGTCGTTGCCTGCTGAGCGACTGACTGCAGAAACTGCGAATCCGTCGTTTCCGGGGGCTGAGCAGCCCGGGAAACGACGGATTCGCAGATCGTGCGGACCGGCAGGCGCAGGTCAGTCGGCGCCGAACTCCATGGCGGCGTCGTCGAGGCTGGCCACCTCGGCGTCCTCGGCCTGGTTGTCGGGCCGGTCGGCGATCGCCGCGGCCCGGCCGGGCTCGACGCGGCCGATGAGCTCGGCCTGGCCGCGCAGCTGCCCCTGGGCGGCGTACAGCTCGAGCTTCTGGCGCGAGTCGGCGATGTCGAGGTTGCGCATGGTGAGCTGGCCGATGCGGTCGAGCGGGCCGAACGCGGCGTCCTCGGTGCGCTCCATCGAGAGCCGGTCCGGGTGGTACGAGAAGTGCGGGCCGGACGTGCGGATGATCGAGTAGTCCTCGCCGCGGCGCAGGCGCAGCACGACCTCGCCGGTGACGGCGCCGGCGACCCAGCGCACGAGGCTCTCGCGCAGCATGAGCGCCTGCGGGTCGAACCAGCGGCCCTCGTAGAGCAGGCGGCCGAGGCGGCGGCCCTCCGCGTGATAGTTCGCGATGGTGTCCTCGTTGTGGATCGCGTTGAGCAGCCGCTCGTACGCGATGAAGAGCAGGGCCATGCCCGGGGCCTCGTAGATGCCGCGGCTCTTGGCCTCGATGATGCGGTTCTCGATCTGGTCGCTCATGCCGAGCCCGTGGCGCCCGCCGATGCGGTTCACCTCGTGCACAAGGTCGACGGCGGAGTCGAAGGTGCGGCCGTTGATCGCGACCGGCCGGCCCTCGACGAACGCGATGGTGACGTCCTCGGTCTCGATCTCGACGGCCGGGTCCCAGAACCGCACGCCCATGATCGGCTCGACGACCTCGAGCGACTCGTCGAGGTGCTCGAGGGTCTTGGCCTCGTGGGTGGCGCCCCAGATGTTGGCGTCGGTGGAGTACGCCTTCTCCTGGCTCTGGCGGTACGGCAGGTCGCGCTCGGTCAGCCACGCCGACATCTCGTGCCGCCCGCCGAGCTCCTGCACGAAGTCGGGGTCGAGCCACGGCTTGTAGATGCGCAGGTTCGGGTTGGCCATGAGGCCGTAGCGGTAGAAGCGCTCGATGTCGTTGCCCTTGAACGTCGAGCCGTCGCCCCAGATGTCGACGTCGTCCTCGCGCATCGCACGCACGAGCAGCGTGCCGGTCACGGCGCGCCCGAGCGGCGTGGTGTTGAAGTACGAGCGGCCGCCGGTGCGGATGTGGAACGCGCCGCACATGAGGGCGCCGAGGCCCTCCTCCACCAGCGCCTCACGGCAGTCGACCAGGCGGGAGATCTCCGCGCCGTACTGCATGGCCCGCGACGGCACCGTCTCGATGTCGTCCTCGTCGTACTGGCCGAGGTCGGCGGTGTACGTGCAGGGCACCGCGCCCTTCTCGCGCATCCACGCGACGGCCACGGAGGTGTCGAGACCCCCGGAGAAGGCGATGCCGACGCGCTCGCCGGCGGGCAGGTGGGTCAGGACCTTGGACACGGTCCCCAAGGGTAGAGGGGGGCCGAGCACCCCCCGAGGCCGACTACCCTTCACCCGTGGCTGCCGTGGATCCGACCGAAGCGCTCAAGGAGCTCGATGCGACGCTGACCAGCGTCGAGAAGGTGCTCGACGTCCCCGCCATGCGGGCCGAGCTCGAGAAGCTCGAGGCGGAGGCCAGCGCGCCGGACCTCTGGGACGACCAGGCCAAGGCCCAGGCCGTCACCTCGCGCCTGTCGTTCGTGCAGGGCGAGATCAACCGCCTCACGACGCTGCGCGGCCGCCTCGACGACCTCGCGGTGATGTTCGACCTCGCCGAGGAGATGGGCGACGCCGACACCCAGGCTGAGGCCGAGGCCGAGCTCGACAAGCTCACGAAGGCCATCGGCGAGCTCGAGGTGCGCACGCTGCTCTCGGGCGAGTACGACCAGCGCGAGGCGCTCGTGACGATCCGCGCGGAGGCGGGCGGCGTCGACGCGGCCGACTTCGCCGAGATGCTCCTGCGGATGTACACCCGCTACTGCGAGCGGCACGGCTACCCCGTCGAGGTCTACGACACGTCGTACGCCGAGGAGGCGGGCATCAAGTCCGCGACGTTCGCGGTGAAGGCGCCGTACGCCTACGGGACGATGTCGGTCGAGCAGGGCACGCACCGGCTCGTGCGCATCTCGCCGTTCGACAACCAAGGCCGGCGCCAGACCTCGTTCGCGGGCGTCGAGGTGCTGCCGGTCGTGGAGCAGACCGACCACATCGACATCCCGGACGACGAGATCCGCGTCGACGTCTACCGCTCGAGCGGCCCCGGCGGCCAGGGCGTCAACACGACCGACTCCGCGGTGCGCCTCACCCACATCCCGACCGGGATCGTGGTTTCCTGCCAGAACGAGCGCAGCCAGATCCAGAACCGCGCGAGCGCGATGATGGTGCTGCAGGCCAAGCTGCTCGAGCGCAAGCGCCAGGAGGAGCAGGCCAAGATGGACGCCCTCAAGGGCGACTCGTCGGGCTCGTGGGGCAACCAGATGCGCTCGTACGTCCTGCACCCGTACCAGATGGTCAAGGACCTGCGCACCGAGGTGGAGACGGGCAACACGGCCGCGGTGCTCGACGGCGAGATCGACGAGTTCGTCGAGGCCGGCATCCGCTGGCGCCGCACCCAGGGCTAGCGGACCGTCACGGCGGGCCGCCCGGCCTGCTCACCGTGCGTGACCTGCACCTTCGGCCCGGGGCCGAACGGGTGATCACGCACTCCCCAGCGTGACCGCGAGGGGCTACTCTCGTCCTATCGAGTGACGCCTGTGACTCGTGTGACGGATGGGGAGTGGCCATGACGCAGCGCCGCCGGACGGCCGCCGTGCTCGTCGGCGCTGCCGCCGTCGTGCTCGGCCCCGTGCTCCTCGCCGGCCCCGCGGCCGCCAGCGGCACGCTGCCGGACGAGCCTCCGGGCGGCGCCACCTGCGCGCCCGACGCCCCGGCGACCGACTGCCAGCAGGAGCCCCCGGCGGACCCGGCCCCGTCCGCGACGCCCACGAAGGCCGCGAACCCCACCACGCTCCCGACCACCGGCGGCACCAAGCCCGTCAGCCGGCCGGCGCTCGCACACACCGGCTCGGCCGAGCTCGGGTACGGCGTAGCAGGCAGCGTGCTGCTGCTCGCCGGCTCGGGCCTCGTCGTCGCCGCCCGGCGTACCGCTCGCGCCTGACGCGCGCTCCTGATCCCGCCCCTCCCGACCGCCCTCGCACGCACGAAGGCCCTGGGAGGGGGGATTCCCAGGGCCTTCGTACCTGGTGGTCCCGCGCCACGGGGCATGCGGCGCGGCAGGTGGGCGAGGAGGGGTCCCGCCTGCTCTCGAATGTACTCAGCGTGAGGCGATGACTCCTGTCAGCGAGCACATCCGCGCCACGCCCCGGGCTCGCGGGTGGCCGGAGGACCGCCGAGCGGAACGTAGACTCGGCCGGACGCTGCCTTCCCCGAGCGCGTCCGCCGCCCCAGAGGAGCCACCCCCGTGATCCGGTTCGACCACGTCACGAAGCTGTACGCCAGCCAGACGCGTCCCGCTCTCGACGACATCTCGGTCGAGATCGAGAAGGGCGAGTTCGTCTTCCTCGTCGGCTCCTCCGGCTCGGGCAAGTCGACCTTCCTCAAGCTGTGCCTGAAGGAGGAGCGGCCCACGAGCGGCTCCATCCACGTGGCCGGCAAGGACCTCGGGCACCTGTCCCGCTGGAAGGTGCCGGCCCTGCGCCGCCAGGTCGGCACGGTGTTCCAGGACTTCCGTCTGCTGCCCAACAAGACGGTGTTCCAGAACGTCGCCTTCGCCCTTGAGGTGATCGGGCGGCCGACGAGCCACGTCAACAAGGTCGTCCCCGAGGTGCTCGACCTCGTAGGCCTCGAGGGCAAGCACGACCGCATGCCCGACGAGCTCTCCGGCGGCGAGCAGCAGCGCGTGGCCGTCGCCCGGGCGTTCGTGAACCGGCCGATGATCCTCATCGCCGACGAGCCCACAGGGAACCTCGACCCGAGCACGTCCGTCGGAATCATGAAGCTGCTCGACCGCATCAACCGCACGGGCACCACGGTGGTCATGGCCACGCACGACGCAGCCATCGTCGACCAGATGCGCAAGCGGGTCATCGAGCTCGAGGGCGGGCACGTCGTCCGCGACCAGAGCCGCGGTGTCTACGGGTACGCCCGCTAGCGCACCGACCGGCCCCAGCACCCGACCCGCGACGTAAGGAACCGGCACCCCGACATGCGCGCCCGTCTCATCCTCAACGAGGTCGGCATCGGCCTGCGCCGCAACCTCACGATGACGATCGCCCTGGTCATCACGTTCGCGGTGTCGCTGGGCCTGCTCGGCGGCGCGCTGCTCGTGCGCGACCAGGTCGACGTCATGAAGGACTACTGGTACGACAAGGTCCAGGTCTCGATCTTCCTGTGCACCAAGAACTCCGACGCCGCGAGCTGCTCCGGCGGCGCGGTCACCGAGGCGCAGAAGGACGAGATCCGCGCCGACCTCGAGTCCTTGAAGCCGCTCGTGGAGGAGATCTACTACGAGTCGAGCCAGGAGGCGTACGAGCGGTTCAAGGAGCAGTTCAAGAACTCGCCCATCGCGCAGAACGCCAGCCCGGACGCACTGCCGGAGTCGTTCCGCGTGAAGCTGTCCGACCCGACGAAGTACGACGTCATCGCCAGCGCATTCGCCGGCCGACCCGGCGTCGACAACGTCATCGACCAGCGCAGCCTGCTCGACAAGTTCTTCCAGGTGCTCGGGGGCCTGCAGCAGCTCGCCCTCGTGATCGCCGCGGCCATGATCCTGGTGACGGTGCTCCTGATCGCCAACGCCATGCGCGTCGCGGCGTTCAACCGACGGCGCGAGACCGGCATCATGCGCCTTGTCGGGGCGAGCGACTTCTACATCCAGATGCCCTTCCTGCTCGAGGCGGCCATCGGCGCGGCGGTGGGGGCGGCGCTGGCCAGCCTCTCGCTGGTCGCGGTGAAGATCTTCCTGATCGACCAGCGGCTGACCCCGCAGTTCACCATCACGCCGTTCATCGGGTGGGACGCCGTGGCCTCGGCCTCGCTCGTCCTGCTGCTGCTCGGCGTGGGGCTGGCGTGCATCACGGCGTTCTTCACCCTGCGCCGGTACCTTCGGGTGTGATGGCCGCCACACTCCGCCCGGTCAGCGGAGCGGGGGTCGTCACCGGCAGGTACGACGGCTAGCCTGAGCGTGACGAACGCACCATCCGTCACACGAGTCACACGAGTCACATGCAGCGATCGCGTCCGAGGAGCATCCAGTGCGGCTGACCGGCAGGGGGGCGCGCCCGCGCGCGACCCTGCTCGTGGGCGCCGTGCTCGCCGCCCTCCTCGCACTGCTGGCCGGGTCTCCCGCCGCGTCCCCGGCGCTCGCCGACACCATCGGCGACAAGATCAACAACGCCGAGGACGACCTCGTCGAGGCCAACGCCGCGGTGTCGGCGGCCATGAAGCAGCTCGAGGCCGCGCGCACGCAGCTGCCGGCCGCTCGTGCGGCGTACCAGACGGCCAAGGCCAAGCTCTCCGGCGCGCGTCAGCGCGAGGCCGCGACCGCCCGCGCGGTCGAGATGGCCACCGCGGCCTCGATCGCCGCCGAGCAGCGCGTCCAGGAGGCGCAGGACTCGATCAAGGACATGAACGGGCAGATCACCGACCTCGCCCGCGCCGTCTACACCCAGGGTCCGTACGCCGAGCTCGCCGCGGTGCTCTCGGCCAAGACTCCGTCCGAGTTCGCCGACCAGCTCGAGGCGATCCGCGCGGTGTCCCGCTCGCAGAACAAGGCCCTCGCCGACCTCCAGGCGGCCAAGGCCGATCTCGCCCTCGCCAGCGCCCAGGCAGAGGCGTCGCTGGTCAAGGTCGAGAAGAAGCGCCAGGAGGCCGCCGCCGCGCTTGAGGAGGCCGCGGCGAGCGCGGAGACCGCGCGTGCGGCGAAGGCCAAGATCGACGCGCTCGTCGCCGCCCGCGCCAACGCGCTGGCCGTCGCCGACAACCAGCGCGACAAGGTCAAGGCGCAGTACGAGGCGCTGAAGAAGGAGCAGGCCCGCCTCGCGGCCCTGGCCCGGGCCCGCGCGACCAACGGCACCGGCTTCACCGGCACCCCCACCGGCAACCTCGCCTGGCCGATCCCCGGCGCGACCACGTCGGGCCAGGTCGGCTGGCGCGTGCACCCGGTGTACGGCTACCGGTCCTGCCACACCGGCATCGACCTGTCCGCCGGCTACGGCACCGCGATCCGCTCCGCGGCGGCAGGCAAGGTCGTCTACGTCCAGAACTCCGGCGCGTACGGCCTGCACACCGTGATCGACCACGGCGGCGGCATCGAGACGATGTACGCCCACCAGTCGTCGGTCGCGGTCTCGCTCGGGCAGATCGTGAGCCAGGGCCAGGTCATCGGGTACGTCGGCTCCACCGGCTTCTCGACCGGCGCCCACCTGCACTGGGAGGTGCACGTGAACGGCGTGCCCTACAACCCGCTGGGCTGGTTCGGCGGCCCCAAGCAGGTCATCGCCTGCTGGAACCAGGTCTGAGCCTTCGCGCCTCAGCGCCTAGACTCGACCCTCGTGTCCCTCCTGTCCCGCACCGGCCGCATCGCGGCGGTCGTCGGCGTCGTCGCGGCGTCGTACGGCGCGGGCGTGCTGACCGGGGTAGTGGGCACCACGGCGCGGCAGGAGCCGGCGGCCGACGCGGGCGTGCTCGACGAGGCCGCCGCGCGGATCATGGCGGACGCCGCCACCCCGGTCTCGCGTGACCAGCTCGACCGCGCGGCCGTCGAGGGCATGCTCAAGGCGCTCGGCGACCGATGGAGCGCGTACTACCGGCCCTCGGAGTTCGAGTCGTTCCAGGCCGGCCTCGACGGCCGCTACTCCGGCATCGGCGTGTGGATGCGGCGCTCGGACGGCGGCCAGGTGATCGTCGGCTCCGTGCAGCCCGGCACCCCGGCCGAGCAAGCCGGTCTGCTCGCCGGCGACCGCATCGTGTCGGTCGGCGGCGCCGCGGTCGGCGACACCCTGCAGTCGGTGTCGGCCCAGCTGCGCGGGGAGCCCGGCACCGCGGTCCGGCTCGTGATCGAGCGCGACGGCCTGCCGCGCGACCTCACCGTCACCCGCGGCCAGCTCGCGAGCGACGACGTCGTGGTCAGCCAGATCAAGGGCGGCGTCGAGGTCGTGCGCGTGCAGGCGTTCACGCGCGGCGTGGGCGCGGCGGTGCGCAAGGCGGTCACGAGCGCCACCCTTGAGGGCTCGGCGCCCGCCGGCATCGTGCTGGACCTGCGCGGCAACCCCGGCGGCCTGCTCACCGAGGCGGTCGAGGTGGCGAGCGCGTTCCTCGACGGGGGAGCAGTCGTGTCCTACGAGAAGCGCGGCGAGCCGATCCGGCACCTCGACGCGGTGGGCGACGGCGACACCACCGTGCCGCTGGTCGTCATCGTCGACTCGGGCACGGCGTCCGCGGCCGAGGTCGTCGCCGGCGCCCTGCAGGACCGCAACCGCGCGGTCATCGTGGGCACCACGACGTACGGCAAGGGCAGCGTGCAGGAGCCCCACCAGCTCTCCGACGGCTCGGCCATCGAGCTCACCGTCGGCCGCTACCTCACGCCGTCGGGCCGCTCGCTCGACGGCGTCGGCATCGAGCCGGACGTCGAGGTCTCCTCGCGCCTCGGCGCGGCCACCGCGGAGCAGCGCGCGCTCGAGGTGCTGCGTGGTCTCGTCGCGGCGAGCGACCTGTCAGGACGGGGCTGAGGCATGGCACGCGAGAACGGCACGAAGCTGATCGCGCAGAACAAGAAGGCGCGGCACGACTACCACATCGAGAACACGTACGAGGCCGGCATCGTGCTCACCGGCACCGAGGTGAAGGCGCTGCGCGCCGGGCGCGCGTCGCTCATCGACGGCTTCGCGATGGTGAGCGACGGCGAGGTGTGGCTGCACAACGTCCACATCCCGGAGTACTCCCAGGGCACGTGGACCAACCACGCCCCGCGCCGCGTGCGCAAGCTGCTGCTGCACCACGACGAGATCGAGAAGCTCGGCGCGAAGGTGAAGGACGGCGGCCGCACGATCGTGCCGCTCTCGCTGTACTTCAAGAACGGCTACGCCAAGGTCGAGATCGCGCTCGCCACCGGCAAGAAGAACTACGACAAGCGCCAGACGATCGCCGAGCGCGACTCCAAGCGCGAGCTCCAGCGCGAGATGGGCCGCCGCCTCAAGGGCCGCCCCTCCCGCGACGACTGATATCACCCGCTAAGGACAGATCACGCCCTTGAAGGGCGTGATCTGTCCTTTTCTCGCGCGATCTCCCATTGACCGACCGTCGGTCAACGAAATAGCGTCAGCCCATGAACCGGCGGGAGCAGGCGGAGGCGTCGCGCGCGGCGCTGGTCGCCGCGGCCCGCGCCTGCTTCACCGAGAGCGGGTACGACGGCACCACGGTGGCCGAGGTGCTGCGTCGCGCCGGCATGGCGCGCGGGGCGCTGTACCACTACTTCCCGGGCGGCAAGGACGAGCTGTTCGCCGTCGTCTACCGCGACGTCGACGACCAGCTGCACGCCCGCGTCGACGCCCTCGCGGCCACCGAGTCGCCGCTCGCCGCGCTGCGCGAGAGCGCCGCCGTGTTCCTGCAGCTCTGCACGCGCGACGACTTCGCGCGCATCACGGTGCTCGAGGGCCCGCGCGTGATGGCCGACGCCGCGACGCCGCACGGCTCGGTGCTCGGCCGCTCGTACGACCGCATGCGCAACGGCGTCGCCGCGGCCATGGACGCCGGCGAGATGGCCGACCTCGACCCCGACGCCGTGGCCACCGCGCTGTACGGCGCGGTCCGCGACCTCGGCGCACGCGTCGCCACGGCCGGCCCGAGGAAGCGGCGTACGGCGGCCGCGGAGGCCGAGCAGGTGCTCGACCTCGTGCTGCACGGATTCACGACACCAACCCGCACGTCCCGACAGGAGAGCGCGTGAGCGACAACGACCCCGGCCTCGATGCGATGCTCGACGGCTTCTGGCCCTACCGGAAGACGACGACGGCGTACCGCACGATCCCGAGCGAGCCGGTCGACCGCACCGAGATCCGCGCGCAGATCGCCGACATGGCGCACCGCGAGGACGAGCAGGGCGACAAGGGCACCGTCAGCGGCAGCCTCTACTGCGGCGACCACGACCACTACGCGTTCCTCGGCGAGGTGTTCTCGCTCTACAGCCACGCGAACGTGCTGCAGCGCGACATGTACCCGAGCGCCACGAAGTTCGAGGCCGAGATCATCGCCATGACGTCGGACCTGCTGCACGGCACGGGCGTCGGAGTCGTCACGAGCGGGGGCAGCGAGAGCCTCATCACCGCGCTGTACTCCTACCGCGAGCACGCGCGGGAGACCCGCGGCGTCACGCGGCCCAACGTCGTCATGCCCGTCACCGCGCACGTCGCGCTCGACAAGGGCGCGCACTGGATGGGCATCGAGGTGCGGCACGCGCCGCTGACCGAGGGGTACGTCGCCGACGTCGACGCCATGGCCGCCCTCATCGACGACCAGACCATCGCGCTCGTCGGCAGCGCCGCGAACTACGCGCACGGCCTCATCGACCCGATCGAGCAGATCGCGGCGCTCGCGCAGAGCCGCGGCATCGGCATGCACGTCGACGGCTGCCTCGGCGGCTGGCTGCTGCCGTTCGTGGAGAAGCTCGGGTACGACGTACCCCTGTGGGACTTCCGCGTGCCCGGCGTCACGAGCATCAGCGCCGACACCCACAAGTACGGATACGCGCTCAAGGGATCGAGCGTGCTGCTCTACCGCGACCGCGACCTGCGCAAGAACCAGTACTTCACCTACCCCGACTGGCCGGGCGGCCTCTACCTCTCGCCGGGCCTCGCGGGCTCGCGCAGCGGCGGCATCATCGCCTCGACCTGGGCGGCCATCCTCGCCACGGGCGAGAGCGGCTACCTCGCCGCGGCCGACGGCATCATGCGCACCGCGCGCGGCATCACCGAGGGCATCCGCACGCAGGTGCCCGAACTCGAGGTGATCGGCGACCCGACGTTCCTCGTCGCGTTCAAGGCGCCGGACGGATCGGATCTCGACATCTACCTGGTCAACGACTCGCTCAAGGCCCAGGGTTGGCGCATGAACTCGCTGCAGCTGCCGCCGGCGCTGCACTTCTGCATCACCCGGCCCAACACGCAGGACGGCACGGTCGAGCGTTTCCTCGACGCGCTCACGGTCGCGGTCGCGTACGCCGTGGAGCGTCAGGGCACGCCGGCCGAGAGCGGCGCGATGTACGGGTTCGGCGGCACGCCGCAGGGCAACGCCACCCTGCAGACGGTGATGAGCGGCGTGCTCGATGCGATGCACGAGGTCGCCCCGGACCCGGTCGGCTGACATGGGCGAGCGCTGGATCCTCGCGGTCGACCTCGGCAACGGCGGCCCGAAGGTCGCGGTCGTCTCGCTCGAGGGCGAGGTGCGGCGTACGGCGATGCGCCCGGTCTCGGTGCACATCGGCCTCGACGGCACGGCCACCCAGGACGCCGCCGAGTGGTGGGAGCGACTCCTCGAGGCGGCGCGCGAGGTGGTGCAGGAGTCGGGCGCCGACCGCGATGCCCTACACGCCGTGGCCATCACCGGGCAGTGGGCCTCGACCATCCCGGTCGGCGCCGACGGCGAGCCCGCGGGCCCGGTGCTGCTCTGGGCCGACACCCGTGCGCGCCCGCTGGTGCGCGAGGTGGTGGGCGGCCCGGTGAGCGTCGGCGGCTACGCGCCGCAGAAGGTGCTGCCGTTCGTGCGGACCACGGGCGGCGCGCCGTCGCCGTCCGGCGCGGACCCCACCGGCCACTCGCTGCTGCTCCAGCGCACGATGCGCGACGTGTACGACCGCACCGAGGTGCTGCTCGAGCCGGTCGACTACCTCGGCCTGCGCTTCACCGGCCGCGCCGCCGCCACACCCGCGTCCATGACGGCGTCGTGGCTCACCGACAACCGCCCGGGCGCCCCTGTCGGGTACGTCGACTCCCTCGTGGCCCGCGCCAAGCGCGATTACGCCAAGCTGCCCGAGCTGGTGCCCACCGGCTCGGTGCTCGGCCACCTCACGGCCGAGGTCGCCGCGGAGATCGGCGTCGCGCCGGGAGCGCCTGTGATCAGCGGGATCCCAGACCTGCATGCCGCGATCGTGGGGTCGGGAGCGGTCGCGCCGTACGACACGCACGTCGCGATCTCGACGACGGCGTGGATCTCCGCGCGCGTTCCGTTCAAGCGCACCGACGTGCTGCACTCGATCGCCACGATCCCCGGGCTCGACCCGGAGCACCCGCTCGTGGCCAACAACCAGGAGACCGGCGGCGCGGCGCTGCAGTGGCTGCGCGAGCAGATCATCGCCCCGCACGACGGCCTCACCGGCGGCGGCTCCGGCATCGGCCGCGAGGGCATGGCCCCGGAGACGCTGTCGCCGTCGTTCGAGGACCTGCTCGCGCTCGCCGCGACCGCTCCCGCAGGCAGCGAGGGCGTGCTGTTCATGCCGTGGCTCAACGGCGAGCGCAGCCCGCTCGAGGACAAGCACCTGCGCGCCGGATGGCTCAACGTGTCCCTGCGCACCGACCGCGCCATGCTCGTGCGCTCGGTGCTCGAGGGCGTCGCCTACAACACCCGCTGGCTGTTCGACGCGTACCAGAAGTTCCTGAAGCGCCCGGTGCCGTCGGTGCGGATCCTCGGCGGGGGCGCGCAGAGCGCGCTGTGGTGCCAGATCCATGCCGACGTGCTCGGCGTGCCGGTGGAGCAGGTGGCCGACCCGCGGCACGCGCAGCTGCGCGGCGTGGCGCTGTGGGCGCGCATCTGCCTCGGCGAGCTGACCCTCGACGACGTGCCCGCGCTGGTCCCGGTGGCGCAGCGCTTCGAGCCGTCGCGCGAACCGGCGTACGAGGCCGGGTACGCCGAGTACCGCAAGCTCGCCGGCACGCTGAAGGGCCTCTACCACCGCCTCAACGGCTGACCCGCCGGCCGTCTCCCCGCCTCTCCTCCGCCGTCCGATCGGCCTAGCCTGGAGTCGCGGGGGACCGTGGGAGATGGCAGCCATGTCGACCGGAGCAGCGAGCAGGCCTGCCCGCCGGACCACGATCGCTGTGGCCCTCCTGGTGATCGCCGCCGTGGTGCTGGCCGTGATGTCGGCGGCCGCGTGGGGGTTGGCGCAGGAGTTCGTGTCGTGGGACATGCTGGTGTTCGGCGCCCTCCCGTGGGCTGTTCTGCCGGCCGGCCTGATCGCCGCCGCGGTCAGCCTGCTGGGCGGCCGCGGTCGTGGCGGTCGCGCGACGTGGCTCGTGCTCGTGCTGGCGTGGGCGGGGATCGTGGTGCTCGTGAGCGGCCTGGCACTGGCGTCCCGTGCCGTGCACGCCGAGGACGCGGCTCGACCAGAGGGCGGTGGCCAGGGCTGGACCGAGCTCGTGACGGAGATCCGAGTGGTGTGAGCGGTGATGGGTGGTGCGCCCTGCCGCGTCGTGACGTGCGGTCAGGGCCGGGGTCGGTCGGGTGGGGTGAAGGTCCAGTAGTCGGGCTGGCGGGGGTCGGGTCCGGTGGCTCGGACGGTCCAGCCGCCTTCGTGGACGGATCTGTGGTGGCGTTCGCAGAGGAGCACGCAGTTCGACAGGTCGGTCAGGCCGCCGTGCTCCCAGTGCTTTACGTGGTGGGCGCGGCAGCGGCGGATGCTGACGCGGCAGCCGGGGAAGGCGCAGTGGCCGTCTCGGTGCTCGAGGGCTCGGCGCAGGCGGGGTGGGACGACGCGGTAGTCGCGCCCGACGTAGAGGAACGGCTCGTTCGCCTCGCGCAGGACCAGGTCGATCGGGCCGAGGGTCTGGCCCGCGTTCGCCGTCACGATCGGCGTGATCTCGGCGTCGCACAGGAACCGGCGGAAGGCGTCGGGGACGACGACGGCGGGGGTGTCGTGCCCGGGCAGGTGGAGCTCGCCGCCCAGGCCCATCTGGAGGCGGTCGAGGCTGCCGGACAGGGTGATGCGGGGGAGCAGGCCGTGGTGGGTGCCGAGGGTGCCTGATTCGAGGGCGTCGGTGCAGATCTGGGCCAGGGCCAGGGCGTGCAGGTGGCCCTGGCGCTCGCGCTTGCGGCGGGCGGCGGCGCGGGTGTCGCCGTCGCACTCGATCCGGTCGGCGTCGGGGAGGTCGCCGTCGCGGTACCAGCGGTCGACGACCTGCTCCAGCGCCGTGCGGATCTGGGCGTAGGTCTCGTTGGACAGCCAGCCGCGCACGACGACGCCTTCGCCGACGGGGGTGAAGCGGATGTGCTGCTCGTCGTGGGCGTCGATCTCGGCCTGGTTGGCGCCGTCGGGGTCGACCTTCGCGCGGTACTCCTTGAGCTTCTTGGCCAGGCGGTCGGGGTTCCACCGGCCGGCGTGGTCGAGGAACACCAGCTGCAGCGCCGCCCGCTTGGCGGGGCGGTCCTTGGCCGGGACGCGGCGCAGGGCCCGGTCGATGCCGTGGCGCAGGGTGGAGGCCGCCGACCCGGAGATGTCGCCGGTGAGCCAGGCGTCCAGCACGTGCGGGTAGTCCTCGGCCAGGTCGCGGGCGCCGGCGACCAGGCCGTTGGCCTCGCGGGAGTGCAGGCCGGCGGCGTCCTCGAGCCATCGCCCGAGGGAGGCGTGCCCGTCGGGCAGCCACCCGGAGGAGTGCACGGCGCCGACCGCGACGGTGGCGGCGGCCTTGGACTGGTCGGCGGCGCGCAGCACCGCCATCGCGAGCGCGGGCTGCACGGCGGCGGGTGCTGCGGCGAAGCCGCCCTCGCGCGCGATCTCGGCGACGGCCTGGGCGGCCTCCATCAGGGCGGAGGCCGCGCGGGCGGCTCTCTGCTCCAGAGGGAGGTCGGCCAGGGTCGAACGCATGTACGAATCCAAGCATATGCCCCCGACGGTCCGCAACCCCTGAACCGTAGGAATCCCAACGGTTTTCGCCGTTCGTTGTCCACAGGCCGCGACGTACGGCGTGTCGTCCACGGGGGGCCGCCGGCTTTCGCGGTGTCGGTCGGTGGGAGGCGGCCCGTACACTGGTCGCACAACTGCACAGGGGGTGATCGGTTTCGACTTCGTCTGTCGTGATGGGAGAAGCGGGCCGAGGATGCTGGTTATCTCGCAAACGATCCAGCGCCTAAATACAAGTGCCGATTCTCAGCGCACTGACTTCGCCCTCGCTGCCTAAGCGAGCCTGAAGTCCGTCAGCCCGGGGGTGTTCCCGCTCCGGTTCCTGGCGTCAGCTAGGGGACTTACTGCCAACCCGGTCACGGGGTGACGCAGGAAACTAAACAGTGACTGAGCCCGTCGACAGCTTGCCTGCGTGACTGTCGGGGCCGAGAAAAGCACAGCAGGCTGCGCCCGGAGAAGACCCTGATCGCCAACGAAGGACGCGGGTTCGATTCCCGCCACCTCCACTCACCCCTGTTGCGAACGAGCCCTGACACACACGTGTCAGGGCTCGTTCGGTTGTGGGGCTCGTTCGCAACAGGGGTCGGCGAGGTCCGCTGGAATCGGGAGGACCGCCGCGTCGCCACGGCCCACTGCGGCGAAGCCGCCGCCGGTCGTCGCTCTGCGCCCCTCGGGACGGATCCCGCCACCTCCCTGAGGGCGACTCAGCGCTTCTCGCAGGCGATTCCGTCCTTGTCGCGGTCCAGGCCGGTGTTCACGGCGTACACCTTCGCGTTGACCCAGAAGTTCTTGACCGGAACGCCGCTGGTCTTGTCCTTGACGGTTTTCGACTTGGCCAGTCCGTGCGGGTAGACCTTGTTGAGCGCCGTGCAGTTCTTGTACTTCGTGGCGCCGGCGGTCGGCGCGATCGTCGACGAAGACGCGGTTGCCGGAGCGATCGCTGCGGCAGCGATCAAAAGGCTCGCGCCTGCAACGGCAGCGCAGCGCTGGGTGGTGCTCTTCATGCTTCCCCCTGTGTTCGGATGTTCCTCGAGCCTACTGAGGCGACGCGTCGGTCTCACCTTCCGAACGGCCAGTCGGGCGACGCCGAGCGGCGCTCGCTCAGAAGCGGTTCTCGTTGATGGCGAGCTTGTCCTTCACAGCTGCGGCGAGGTCGATGCCGAGGACATCGCACATGCGGATGAGGTAGATCGCGACGTCGGCTGCCTCAAGCCGTACAGCCTCCAGCGCGTCACCGGACAGCGCAGAAGACTGCTCCGGCGTCAACCACTGCAGCTCCGCCGCCAGTTCGCCGGCCTCGCCACAGATCGCCATCGCGAGGTTCTTCGGCGTGTGGAACGGGTGCCAGTCGCGGCGGTCTGCGAAGTCGCGGATCGCCGCCTGCAGCTCTGCCAGGTCCGACACGTCGTCCACCCCTTCCGAGTCCGTCGGACCGTCGCCGACGGCGGCTATGGTGCCATCACCAGTTAGTGCGGCCCGACGGGCTTCCGCGCACGCGTCACGCGTCCGGACATGCCCCCACCCGCGCGAGTCATCTCGTGCTGCGTGGGGGAAGTCCTCGTGTCTCTGCTCCGGCTCTCCGCCGAAGGCTTGCGCGCGTCCGCGGTCGAGCAGGCCCTTGTGCAGACCCTCGAGAAGCAGTTCCAGTTCTCCATGGGCCATCGGCCTTCAGCGGGTGAGATGAGGTCGTGGTCCGCCAGCCTGCCGGTCCTCGCGCAGGACCTGTGCGACGCGGGACTGCAGCACGTCGAGGTGCTCGTCGAGCACCGCCTGCCGCTGTCGAGCAAGCGCATCGATGCCGTCCTCGCCGGGGTGCACCCGAGCACCGGGAGGCCTTCGTACGTCGTCGTCGAGCTGAAGCAATGGACGCATGCCCAGCCCTTCGAGGACACCGACGACCTGGTCCGCATCGACGCGTACGGGAACCGTCCGGTGCTCCATCCGCTGGAGCAGGTGCGCCGGTACGTGCAGTTCCTCGAGGAGTTCACGCGGTCCCTCGAGCAGGAACGGGACGCGCTCGTGGGGGCGGCGTACCTCCACAACGGCGACGAGCGCGACCTCGGCTGGTTGCGCGACGCCCCGGAGACGGCCAAGGCCCGCCTGTTCACGAAGTCTGGGCGAGGTGCGTGGATCGAGTTCCTGCAGAGCCGGCTAGCGCCCCAACCAGGCCGGATCGCGGCCGACCAGCTGCTGTCGTCGCGCATCGCGCCGAGCCGGCAGTTGCTCTCGGTCGCCGCGGCGGAGATCAAGAGCCGCGAGCAGTTCGTGCTGCTCGACGAGCAGCAGGTCGCCTACTCCCTCGTCCTAAGGGCGGTCGAGAAGGCGCGTGCCGGCAACGGCAAGACGGTCGTACTGGTGACCGGAGGCCCCGGTAGCGGCAAGAGCGTGATCGCGCTGAGTCTGCTCGGCGAGCTCAGCCGCCGCGGCTACGCGACCGTTCACGCGACAGGTTCCAAGGCCTTCACCGAGACGCTTCGGCGAGTCGCGGGCAAAGGGAGCAGCCAGGTGAAGAGCCTGTTCCTCTACTTCAACTCCTTCATGGATGCGAACCCCAACGACCTCGACGTGCTCATCAGCGACGAGGCCCACCGCATCCGGGAGACGAGCGCCAACAGATACACGCCGGCTCGCCTGCGCACCGGCGCGCCCCAGATCGACGAGCTCGTCGATGCGGCGCGCGTGCCGGTGTTCCTCCTCGACGAGCACCAGGTGGTCCGGCCCGGCGAGATCGGCAGCGTCGACGTCGTCATCAAGGCGGCGCAGGACCGCGGGATCCCGGTCGAGCGGGTGGACCTCGACGCGCAGTTCCGGTCCGGCGGTTCCCGCGCGTACGAGCACTGGGTGCTGCGCCTCCTCCACCTCGAGCCCGGCGGGCCCATCCCCTGGGAGGGCGACGAGCATTTCGAGCTCCAGGTCGCCGACAGTCCCGAGCACCTCGAGCAGATGCTTGCGCTCAAGCAGAGCGACGGCGCTACAGCACGGATGACGGCCGGGTTCTGCTGGCCGTGGAACGACGCGGCGAACGGGCGTCTCGCCGACGACGTCGTCATCGGTGACTGGAAGCGCCCCTGGAACAACAAGGAGGAGCGCAAGCTCGGCGGCATCCCGGCGCGCAGCCTGTGGGCCTCCGAGCCCGGCGGCTTCGGCCAGGTCGGCTGCGTCTACACAGCTCAGGGCTTCGAGTACGACTGGAACGGCGTCATCCTCGGGCCCGACCTCGTCTGGCGCGGCGATCGTTTCGTCAGCGACGTGAGCGCCTCGAAGGACCCGGCGTTCCGCGGGAAGAACGCAGCCGGCTTCGACGCCTACGTGCGCAACATCTACAAGGTCCTGCTCACCCGCGGCATGCAGGGGACCGTCGTCTACTCGACCGACGCCGAGACGCGGGCGAAGCTCCGGGACCTCATCGGGTAACGGCAGCGCCGCCGCCAGGAACCGTCAGCGTTTCCGCGCGACACGCTGGTGCAGATTCCGCACTAATGTGCAATCCGCGCTAGTGTGCGTCTCGGAGGTGCAGGCATGGATTCGACCCAGCTGCTCAAGGGGGTGCTCGACGCCGCGGTGCTCGCGGTCGTCGCGCCCGAGGACGGGTACGGCTACGACGTCGTACGACGGCTGCGCGACGCCGGGCTCACCGACGTCGGCGACGCGTCGGTCTACGGCACGCTGCGCCGGCTGTACCAGGCCGGGTCGCTCACGTCGTACGTCGTGCCCAGCGACGAGGGCCCGCACCGCAAGTACTACGGGCTGACCCCCGCCGGACGGGGCCAGCTCGACGCCGCACAGGTGGCGTGGAAGGAGTTCAGCAGCACGGTCGACGGGCTGTTCACTGCGAGTCGAGGGGATGCACGATGAGCGAGCCAACGATCGTGATGCGCGAGGACGTGGAGTCGTACGTTGAGGCCGTCGGACGGCGCCTCGCCGACCTCCCGGACGAGGAGCGCGCCGACCTCCTCGACGAGCTGCGAGAGCACGCCACGTCCATCACGCGCGAGGACGACGTCGTCGATCTCGTGCGGCGCCTCGGCACTCCCGACGCGTACGCCGCCGAGCTGCGCGCCGCGGCGGGCCTGCCCGAGCCCGGCCGCAGCGGGATCGGCATGTGGTTCCGCGGCCTCGCAGCCCGCGTCGCCGCCAGCCGCTGGTGGCCGGTCGTCGGCCGGCTTGCGCGCGACATGACCCCTGTGGCGTGGGCGGTGCGCGGCGCCATCGCCGTCTGGCTCGTGCTGCTGATGCTCGGCGACCTCGGCTCCACCACGCGGTTGCTCCTGCTCGGCGCGGGCGCGCTGGTCGGATGGTGGGCCGGTCCGCGCGTGCGGCAGTGGTCGCAGCGCAGCCGCGTGCGGCTGTGGGCTCGCCGCCTCGTCGACGTCGCAGTCGCCGTCCTCGCCGTCCTCATCTGCTTCGACGGGCTGACCGGCGGCTGGCGCCAGGTGGAGTCGTACCAGTCGGAGATCACCGTCGACTCGACGTACCTGTCGGCCAACGGCATGCCCGTCGCCCAGGTCGTCCCCGTCGGCGCGGACGGCAAGCCCGTGCCCGTCGCGCTGTTCGACCAGGACGGCCTCCCGATCGTGCCCGCCGACCCGACCGGCGGCGCGTTCTGCGCGGACGCGGCCTCGTACCCCGTGGCGATCCCGTACCGCGACGCGAGCGGCCAGGTGCTGCCCAACGTGTACCCGCTGCGTGCCGTCTGCGTCGACGACCTCGGAGCGGTCACGGGCGAGGCGCAATGGACCACCGTCCAGCCCTCCCCGGGGAGCTGGGCGGAGCCGGTGCTGCCGAAGGTCGGCGACCATCTCCAGTTCGACGCCGAGGGCTACGTCGTCGGCGTCCTCGTGCCCGCCGGCTCCGCAGCGCCCGTAGCCACGCCGTCCTCGTCCGGACCGTGAGGAAGCGCCAGCCCAGGGCTGGACGAGCCGGGTCGTCATGGCCACAATTGTGGCCAATTCGACTCAATCGCGGCGCGACGTCCGTGACCACCTGTCGGAGGTCATCGACAGGGTGGAGCACCAGCACGATCGCGTCGTCGTCACCCGTAACGGGAAGCCGGCGGCGGTGATCCTGAGCCCGGAGGACCTCGCCCAGATGGAAGAGACCATCGACGTCCTGAGCGACCCGTCGGCCCTTGCCGACATCCGTGAGGCGGATGCTGCGTACGCCCGCGGCGACGTGGTGCGCGGGGTAGAGGCTGTGCGCCGGCTTCGCCCGTGAGCGGCACGCCCTACGAGATCGTCCTGACCCCACCGGCGAGGCGCGCCATCGCCGAGACGTTGCCCGAGGCCGTCGCAGCGGCAGTGATTGCTTTCCTCACGACGTCCCTGCTCGACAACCCGCAGCGTGTCGGCAAGCCGCTGCGCGATGACCTGTCCGGGGTCTGGTCGGCCCGTCGCGGGACCTATCGAGTGCTCTATCGAATCCGCGAGAAACCTCGTGAGGTCGTGGTGCTGCGCATCGACCATCGACGCGACGCCTATCGCCCGTTGCCATAGCGTTCGCGGGGTGAGCCTCAACCTGGTGCATCTGGCGACGCTGCGGGAGTTCGTACGCCGGGGCACGCTCGGCGCGGCGGCCGAGGCGCTCGGCTACACGCCCGGGGCGGCGAGCCAGCACATCGCGCTGCTGGAGAAGGAGCTCGGCGTCGAGATCCTCGTGAAGTCCGGGCGCCGCCTGGTGCTCACCGACGCCGGCCGCCTTCTCGCCGAGCAGGCCGGCCCGCTGCTCGACGCCGAGGAGCAGGTGCGCCGCAGCGTCACCGAGCTCGACGACGAGCCCAGCGGCGAGGTCGTGCTCGGCATCTGGGGCAGTTCGGCCGCGGCGTTCCTTTCGCCGATCCTCGCCGCGGCAGCCCAGCGGCACCCGCAGCTGCGCATCACGAGCCGCGAGGTGGGCGTCGACGTCGCGGCCCGCGCCGTACGCCTCGGCGAGGTCGATCTCGCGTTCGGCCTCGACTACCCCGACGACCCGCTGCGCCGCGAGCGCGACACCACCGTGAGCAAGGTGCTGCGCGAGCGGTTCTGGGTGGCGGGCGCGCCCGGCAAGCGGCCTCGTACGCCGGTCCCTCTAGCCGCGCTCGCCGACGACGACTGGATCCTCCCCGACCCCGCGACGGTGATGGGTCGCGCCTTGCGCATCGCGTTCCGCCGCGCGGGCGTCGAGCCGCGCGTCGTGCATGAGGTGAACGACTCCGCGGCCTCGCTGCAGCTCGCCGCGCAGGGGCTCGGCCTGACGCTGGCGACCGACCTCATGCAGCGGCTCGCCTCCACCCCCGAGCTGTCCAAGAGGTCGGTGCAGGAGGAGATCTTCCGCGACCTCGTCGTGGTCGCGCCTGACGGCGCGCTGGCCGGTCGAGCCACGCGGGCGGTCGCCGACCTCGCCGCCGAGGTCGTCACGAACCTCCAGCGCCCGAAGCAGCAGAGATCCTGACGACCAGCAGCACCACAGCCGGGGGCGGCCCGATCTGGATGCCGGAAGTCGCCCCAGAGAGCGAGATGGGGCATCCAGATCGGGGGCGCGACGGCGACGTCAGCGCGCGGCGGGCAGAGGGTGTTCGGCGAACAGGCGCCGGTAGGCGTCGCGCACGAGCCGGCGGTCCTCGTCGGGGACGTCGCCGAGGTCCGAGCACCGGAGCGTCAGGTCGGCCTGGTGCGCCAGCGCGGAACGCGTCGCGGTCATCCCGGAGGGGAGCGAGGCACCCAGCCGGGCGAGTACGTCGAGGATCGCGACGAGCACGCGCGGCTGCCCGATGGCGGCGAGGCGGACCTCGTCGAAGGCCAGGTCGATCAGCGACCCGGGCGACGCGGCCGGCTCGGCCACCACGACCCGATCCTCGTGCTGCCGCACCGCGTCCGGCGGAGCGGCGAGCAGGGCCGCCCGGAGCACCACGGCCAGGTGGAAGAGCGCGTCCTCCGCCGTGGTGGGGTCGTTCGTCCCGGGCGACAGCGCGCGCAGCGCCACGTCGGCGAGCTGGCGGACTCCGTACTGCGGGTCGTCCACGAGGGTGCGCGCGGGCCCGGTGCGCACGGCGGCCCGGACCGCCTCCGCGATGCGCTCCGCCGCTGCCCGGTCGCCGATGCTGCGATCCGGCCACACGCGGGCGAGCGGCGCACCCGGGACGGCGAACCCACCCGGCCGGGTCAGCAGCTCGACCGTGGTGGCCGCCGGGAGCGACCCGAGCAGCTTGTCGACGTCGATCCCCTGCACCCAGCCGTGCTCGGCGAACGAGACCACCTGCGCTGGCCCCTGCGGGAGCGCCGGGGTCGCCGCGCGCCCCGCCGGACCCGTCGCGGGTGCGGGCAGCGCATCGAGCGCCTCGGCGGTGACGCGATGCAGCACATGCGAGACGTCGAGCGAGTGCGCCGCGTGGCTGATGAATCCGACCGTCGACAGGATCGCCACCACGCCGAGGACGACGGCCAGGAGGATCGACATGCTCGGGATGACGGCCTCGCCGGCGCCGTCCAGCGGCGCCCGCACTGCCCGCAGCACCACGAGGCAGTAGGTGAACGTCCCGATGACGACGCCCATGACGCGCCGGGTGAACGGGTCGCGGAACAGCCCGTGCACCACGCGCGGCGAGTACTGGCTCGCAGCCTGGGAGATCAGCAGGAGCGCCACGGAGAAGGCGACGCCGGCGAAGGCCAGCGTCGCACTCGACACCACGGTGAGCACCGCACGTGCGCTGTCCACCGTCGCGGTCAGCCGGTCGGGCACGTCGAGGCTGCGGCCGTCGAGCCGCAGCATCACCTCGGCCAAGAGGACGCCCGCGATGACGAAGACCATCGGTACGACGAACAGACTCCCGCGCACGCGGTCGCGCAGGCCGGCCAGGGCCGATGCCATGCCCGTCACGTCGAGTCCGCTCGGCTCGCCGCTCGACCGGAGGTCAGAGCGACGACTTCATGTTGTCGATGACCTCGTCCGGCGAGATGCCCGCCGCCTCGGCGGCCCACTCGATCTCGTAGATCGTGATGTTGGCGGGGTCGCCGTGGTTGTCGTCCGGGGTCCCGCAGCCGCAGCTCACGCACATGTCGGCTCCTCTCCGTCGTCTTTCCCCGTCGGGAGGTTCCCGGCCGCCGAGACGGGAAAACGTCGCAACTTCGTCACAGCAGGTCGTCGCCCCCGAGGTCGGGACCGGCCCGCAGCGCCCGAAGCATCAGAGATCCTGAAGTATCAGCGGCACGAACCGTCGCTGTTCCTCAAGCCCGCGATGCACCAGAATCGCGCGCATGACTCTCGACCTCGTCGCCCGTGCCCACGCCGCCCTCGCCGCCTGCGGCGCCACCGTCCCTGCCGGCGACGCGCTGCAGAGCCGCTCGCCGATCGATGGCAGCACGTTGATCCCGCTGGCCGCGGCGAGCGCCGCCGACGTCGAGGCCGCGATCGGAACGGCGCAGGAGGCCTTCCTGCAGTGGCGCACCGTGCCCGCCCCGGTGCGCGGGGCCGTCGTACGCCGGCTCGGCCGCCTGCTCGAGGAGCACAAGGACGACCTCGCCGACCTCGTGCAGCTCGAGGTCGGCAAGATCCGCTCCGAGGCGCTCGGCGAGGTGCAGGAGATGATCGACGTCTGCGAGTACGCCGTCGGCCTCTCGCGCCAGCTCGAGGGCCGCACGATGCCGTCCGAGCGACCCGGTCACCGCCTCATGGAGACCTGGCACCCCGCCGGCGTCGTCACGGTGATCTCGGCCTTCAACTTCCCCGTCGCGGTCTGGTCGTGGAACACCGCGCTCGCGCTCGTCTGCGGCGACAGCGTGATCTGGAAGCCGTCGGAGATGGCCCCGCTGTGCGCCCTCGCCTGCAGCGCCCTGCTCGACCAGGCCATCGCCGACTCCGACGCGCCCGCCGGCATCCACCAGGTGGTGCTCGCCGACCGCGCCGACGCCGCGGCCCTCATCGACGACACGCGCATCGCCGTCGTCAGCGCCACGGGATCGGAGCGGATGGGCGCCGAGATCGCGCCGCGCGTCGCAGCCCGGTTCGGCCGTTCGATCCTCGAGCTCGGCGGCAACAACGCCGCGATCGTCACCCCGAGCGCCGACCTCGACCTCGCCCTGCGCGGCATCGTGTTCGCCGCCGCCGGCACCGCGGGCCAGCGCTGCACCACCATGCGCCGCGTGATCGCGCACTCCTCGGTCGTCGACGCCCTCGTCGAGCGCATCGCCAACGCGTTCGCGGGCCTCGCGGTCGGCAGCCCGCTGGAGGAGGGCACGCTCGTCGGCCCGCTCATCAACAAGGCGGCATACGACAAGCTGCAGGCCTCCATCGCACGCGCGGAGGCCGACGGCGGCAAGGTCGTCATGGGCGGCGAGCGCGTCGACGTCGCCGGCGACGACTCGTACTACGTGCGCCCCGCCGTCGTGCGCATGCCCGCGCAGACCGACGTCGTGCGCGAGGAGACGTTCGCGCCGCTCCTCTACGTCATGACGTACGACGAGCTCGACGAGGCCATCGCGATGCACAACGGCGTGCCGCAGGGCCTGTCGTCGAGCATCTTCACGCTCAACCAGCGCGAGGCCGAGACCTTCATGTCGGCCGCGGGCTCGGACTGCGGCATCGTCAACGTCAACATCGGTACGTCGGGCGCGGAGATCGGCGGCGCGTTCGGCGGCGAGAAGACCACGGGCGGCGGCCGCGAGAGCGGCTCGGACTCGTGGCGCGGCTACATGCGCCGCGCGACCAACACCATCAACTACTCCACCTCGCTCCCGCTCGCCCAGGGTGTGAACTTCGGATGAGCCGCGACCTCCCCGCCTCCGCGGAGGTGGTGATCGTCGGCGGCGGCGTGATGGGCGCGAGCGCGGCCTTCCACCTCGCCGAGGCCGGCGTCACCGACATCGTGCTGCTCGAGAAGGGCGACCTCGCCGGCGGCTCGACGTCGAAGTCCGCGGGCGGGGTCCGCGCGCAGTTCTCGGACGCCGTCAACATCGCGCTCGGGGCGCGCAGCCTCCCGGCGTTCGAGCAGTTCGGCGTACGCCCCGGAGCGGAGATCGACCTGCGCCAGGTCGGCTACCTGTTCCTGCAGACCGATCCTGCGGGCATGGCGGCCGCCGAGCAGGCCGTGGCGCTGCAGAACTCGATGGGCGTGCCGACGCAGCTCCTCACCGCCGACGAGGCGGCGCGGCTGTCGCCGGGCGTCGTCACCGACGACGTGCTCGGCGCCACCTTCCACCCGCGCGACGGCTACTGCAGCCCCGAGTCGGTGGTGCAGGGCTACGCGAAGGCCGCCCGCGAGCTCGGCGCGTGCATCCGCACCAGCGTCGAGGTGACCGGCATCGAGCGCAGCGGCGGCGAGATCACCGCCGTCACCACCACCGCGGGCACGATCGCCACCGGCGGCGTCGTGTGCGCCGCCGGCGCATGGTCGAAGGCCGTAGGGGAGTGGGTCGACGTCGACCTGCCGATCGAGCCGCTGCGCCGCCAGATCCTCGTGAGCGAGCCGCTGCCGGACGACCTGCTGCGGCTCTACCCCGAGTCGACGCCGATGACGATCGATGCCGCCACCACGTTCTACCTCCACCGCGAGGGCCCCGGCATCCTGGTCGGCATGTCGTACACGGGCGAGACCCCGGGCTTCCGCGAGAGCTACAGCGAGGACTGGCTGCCCGACCTGTTCGAGGCGATGGAGCGCCGGGCGCCCGCCCTGCTCGAGGTCGGCATGGCGCACCGGTGGGCGGGCCTCTACGAGACCACCCCCGACCACAACGCGGTGATCGGCGAGGCGCCCGGCACGTCGCGGTTCCTGTACGCCGCGGGCTTCTCCGGCCACGGGTTCCTGCAGGGCCCGGCCGTCGGCGAGGTCGTGCGCGACCTCTGGCTCGGCCGCGAGCCGGTCGTCGACGTCACCAGCCTCTCCGCCGAGCGCTTCGGCGCCGGCGTCCGCGTGCTCGAGCACAACATCGTCTGATGAGCGACGAGCCCCGCGACGGCCTGGCCGTGCCGCCCGACGTCCTCGACGTCGACCCCGAGCGTCTGCGCGCCCTCGGGCACTGGGTCGTCGACCGCACTGTCGAGCACCTCACGACCCTCGGCGACCGCCCGGCGCTCACCGTGAGCGATCACGACACCCTCATGGCCGCGCTGGGCGGCCCGCTGCCGCGCACGCCCGGCGACGTCGAGGCCTCGCTCGCGCTGCTCGCCGACGTCGCGCTCGAGCACCAGCAGCACGGCGACCACCCGCGCTACTTCGCCCGCGTGCCCGGACCGTCGTCGTACGCCGCCGTCCTCGGCGACTGGCTCGCCACCGGCATGCAGGCGATCGCGTCGTCGTGGGGCGGCGGGTCGGGAACGGCCACGCTCGAGCTCGTCGTGGTCGAGTGGCTGCGCGAGGCCCTCGGCCTGCCCGAGGGCGCCGAGGGCGTGCTGCTGTCGGGCGGCTCGATGGCGAGCACCACTGCTCTCGTAGTCGCCCGCGAGCACCGCGGGCCCGGCGCGCTCTACCTGTCGGACCAGACGCACTCGTCGATCAAGCGCGGCGCGCTCGCGCTCGGCTGGCCCGAGGACCACGTGCGCGTGCTCCCCACCGACGACCGGTTCCGGCTCGACCCGGACGTGCTGCGCGCGGCGATCGAGGCCGACGTCGCCGCAGGCCTCGCGCCGGCCGTCGTGGTCGCCACGGCCGGCACCACCAACACCGGAGCCGTCGACGACCTGCCAGCCATCTCAGCCGTCGCGCGCGCGCACGGGATGTGGCTGCACGTCGACGGCGCGTACGGCGGACCCGCAGCGCTTTCGCCTGGGCGCCATGGCATCACGGGCCTCGAGCTCGCCGACTCGCTCGTGCTCGACCCGCACAAGTGGCTGTTCCAGCCGTACGACGTCGCCTGCCTCCTGGTGCGCGAGCCTGCCGCCCTCGAGCGCACGTTCTCCATGCACCCCGAGTACCTCCGGGACTCCCAGAGCGGCGCGGTCAACTTCCACAACCGCGGCCTCGAGCTCACCCGTCGCGCCCGCGCCGCCAAGCTGTGGCTCACCTTCCGCACGTACGGACTCGACGCGCTCGTCGACGCGATCGACCGCGGCGTAGCCCTCGCCGGGCACGCGCAGCGCGCGGTCGAGGCCGACCCCCGCCTCGAGGTGGTCACTCCGGCCGAGCTCGGCATCGTGACCTTCGCAGCACCGGCGTACGACGACGCAGCGCACGTACGCGCAGCGGCGCGGGTGACGCAGGACGGCTTTGCCGCAGTGAGCCCGACGGTGCTGCGAGGCCGCACGGTCTTTCGCCTCTGCACCATCAACCCGCGCACGACGACCGACGACCTCGACCGCACCGTCGCCCTGCTCGCCGAGGCCCTCGAGGGCTAACCGCGTCCGGAATGCCGCCTTTGCCGGTCCGTCGGGCGGGACGAAGGTGACGCGGCCGGTCACGATCGGAGGACGGTGCGTGAAGTTCTCGCGATCTGCTTGACGCGCCACCTGGCCCCACCTAGGAACGTCCCGGGGCGTGTCCCGCGCAGCGACCGCTGCGCCGCGCCCGGGGTCACCGGCAGCGTCGCCAGGGGGTGCTCGCCGCCGGTGCGGAATGGGGAGCATCCGTATGAGGAAGCGCGTCATCGCAGCAGCCGCTGCGACCGCCGTGACCGCCGCCCTGGCGGTCGCGCCACTCTCGCCCGCAGCAGCCGCCACCACGGCGTACGAGCTGCAGGTGCTGCACTTCTACGGCGAGTCGGGCCTGTTGGGCATCGACACCGCGCCGGCGCTGGCCGCGCTCGCCGAGAAGTTCAAGAGCGAGTACCCGAACACGATCACGCTCGCCGAAGGCGACACGTGGATCCCCGGCCCGTGGCTCGTCGCCGGCGCCGACCCGTCGCTCAACAGCGCCCCCGGTGTCGGCGTCACCGCCCTCGGCCGGCCCGACGTCGCGATCATGAACGCCATCGGCGTCGACGCCTCGGCCCTCGGCAACCACGAGTACGACCTCGGCTCGCCGGTCGTGCAAACCGCCATCACGCCCCAGACGACGGGTACCGGCACCTGGGTCGGCGCGCAGTTCCCGTTCATCACGTCCAACCTCAGCTTCGCGGGCGACTCCTCGCTGCGCGGTCTCGCCGACGCGAGCGTCGGCGGCACGGCCTCCAACGCCTTCGCGGGCAAGGAGGTCACGGACATCAAGGGCAAGTTCGCGCCGTACGCCGTGAAGACCATCAACGGCGAGAAGATCGGCATCGTCGGAGCCACGACGTACGAGCTGCTCAGCAAGACCTCGCCGAACGGCACCACCGTCGTCGGCGTCGCGTCCAACGACGACGCGGTCAAGATCCCCGAGCTCGCCGGCATCATCCAGACGACCGTCAACGCCCTCGAGGCCACCGGCGTCAACAAGATCGTGATGGTCGACCAGCTCGACACCATCGACCGCAACCTCGCGCTCGCGCCGCTCCTGCACGGAGTCGACGTGATGGTCGCGGGCGGCGGCCACGAGCGCCTCGGCGACGCCAACGACACCGCCGTCGCGTTCAACGGCCACGACGGCGTCTTCGTCGACGACTACCCGCTCGTCTCCGCCGGCACCGACGGCGCCCCGACGCTCCTCGTCACGACCGACACCGAGTTCACCTACCTCGGCCGCCTCGTCGTGCCGTTCGACGCGAACGGCGTCATCAACACCGCCGATCTCGACTCGACGGTCAACGGCGCCTACGCCGCGACCGAGGGCAGCCTGCAGGCGGCGTACGGCACGGCCGACCCCGCGGCGACGATCATCGCCGGCAGCGTGGCCGGTGCGAAGGTCAAGGCCATCACCGACGCGATCGCGGCCGTCGTGGCCGCCAAGGACGGCAACCTCTTCGGCTACAGCGACGTCTACCTCGAGGGCGACCGCGTGTTCGGCCGCACCCAGGAGGTCAACCTCGGCTCGCTGACCGCCGACGCGAACGGTCGTGTCGCCGAGGCTGCCTTCGGCGGCGCGCACGTCGTGTCCCTCAAGAACGGCGGCGGCATCCGCGCCTCGATCGGCTCCATCGACGAGGACGGCGGCAAGATCCCCAACGTCGCCAACCCGCTCGCCAACAAGCCGGCCGGTGCGATCTCCCAGCTCGACATCGAGAACGCGCTGCGGTTCGACAACAAGCTCATGGTGTTCGACACGACCCCGCAGGGCCTGGCGAACATCCTCAACTTCGCCTCGGGCCTGTCGACCGGTCCGACCAACCAGAACGGCGGCTACCCGCAGATCGGCGGCCTGCGGTTCTCGTACGACTCCACCCAGCCGGTGGGGCAGAAGCTCCGCAGCGCGGCGCTGTACGACGAGAACGACCAGCGCATCGCGACGATCGTGCAGGACGGCGTGGTCAACCCGAGCGCGCCGGCCGTGATCCACATGATCTCGCTCAGCTTCACCGCGAACGGCGGCGACAGCTACCCGATCAAGGCCAACGCGGACAACTTCCGGTTCCTGAAGACCGACGGCACGCTGTCCGCCCCGGTGGACGAGTCGCTCGACTTCACCACCGCCGCGGCCGCGACGTCCGTCGGCATCACGCTGGCCGACATCCTGGGCGAGCAGAAGGCGTTCGAGGACTACCTGCTGGCCGAGCACCCGACGAAGGCGACGGCGTACGCCGTGGCCGACACGCCGGCGTCGCAGGACCTGCGGATCGAGATCCTCGCGGCCCGCAGCGACGTCGTCCTCCCGGTCGTCGCCGCGCCGTCGTTCGCCAACGGCGCCGTCGACTGCCGGGCGCGGGTCACGCTGTCGGGCATCTCGTTCGACGACCTCGGCCAGACCGGAGGCTCGTGGACGGTGACGATCGCCTGGGGCGACGGCACGACCACGTCGTACTCCACCGGCGTCGAGGGTGCGCAGCCCAACCAGACGCACCGCTACGCGGCGCCCGGCGTCTACACGCCGGTCGTCACCGTGACGGCTGCGGACGGCACGGCTGTGGCGAAGGCGTCGAGCAACGCGGCCTCGGTGCGCCAGACGTACCGCGTGGATGTGCGGGGCAACCTGCACGACTCCGAGCCGGGCGACACCGACGTCAACACCGTGAAGTCGCGCAGCACCGTCCCCGTGAAGGCGACGATCTACGACGTCTGCACGCAGTCGTACGTCAACGACCCGACGGCCGACGTGTCGATCGTCGCCGGTCTCGCGGCCGCCGGCCCGGCCACGGGCCCCGGCAGCACCCAGATGACCTGGGTGCGGGACCGGCGGGTCCGAGGCGGCGGCTACTGGCAGTACAACCTGCGCCCGGCGACGGGCACCGGCACGCCGCTCGCGGCCGGCCCGCTCTACCGCGTCGACCTGTTCGTCGGTGACGAGCTGGCCACCCGCTACGAGTGGATCGTGCTGAAGGTCCGCCGCTAGCAGAAGGACGAGGAGGGCCCCGCGGAGCGATCCGCGGGGCCCTCCTCGCGCGATCAGTGCGATTCGCGGCTGACGGCGGAGCCGCTGGATCCGCGCAGGAAGTCGAGGTCGGCGCCGGTGTCGGCCTGGAGCACGTGGTCGACGTACAGCCGCTCCCAGCCGCGGGCGGGGCTCGCGTACGCCGCCGCGGCCGCTGGCGACGGCTCGCGCGCGGCGAGCTCGTCGTCGCTCAGCTCGACGTCGAGGCGGCGCCCGGGCACGTCGAGCACGATCCAGTCGCCGGTGCGGATGCGGGCGAGCGGGCCGCCGGCCGCGGCCTCGGGTGCGACGTGCAGCACGACCGTGCCGTACGCCGTTCCGCTCATCCGCCCGTCGCAGACGCGGACCATGTCGCGCACGCCCTGCTCGAGGAGCTTGGTCGGCAGCGGCATGTTGGCGACCTCAGGCATGCCCGGGTAGCCGCGCGGCCCGCAGCCGCGCAGCACGAGCACCGTGCTCGCGTCGACGTCGAGATCGGGGTCGTCGATGCGGGCGTGGAAGTCCTCGATCGAGTCGAACACCAGCGCGCGGCCGCGGTGCTGCAGCAGGTGCGGCGACGCCGCGGCGGGCTTCACGAGCGCGCCGTCGGGCGCGAGGTTGCCGCGCAGCACGGCCATCCCGGCGTCGGCCACGAGCGGCGCGGAGCGCGGGCGGATGACCTCGGCGTCCCACACCCGCGCGTCGTCGAGGTACGACACCAGCGGCTCCCCGGTCACCGTCAGCGCCGTCGGGTCGAGGAGGTCGCGCACCTCGGCGAGGACGGCGAGCAGCCCGCCCGCGCGGTGCAGGTCCTCCATGAGGTAGCGCCCGGCGGGCTGCAGGTCGACCAGGCACGGCACGCCGGCCCCGATGCGGTCGACGTCGTCGAGGGTGAGGTCGATGCCGAGGCGCCCGGCGATCGCGAGCAGGTGCACGACGGCGTTCGACGATCCGCCGATCGCGGCGAGCGCCACGACCGCGTTGTGGAACGACGCCCTGGTCAGGAACGAGGACGGCGTGCGCTGCCCCCGCACGAGCGACACCGCGAGCCGGCCCGTGGCATGCGCGGCCTCCAGCAGCCGCGAGTCCGGCGCCGGCGTGCCCGCCACTCCCGGCACGACCGTGCCGAGCGCCTCGGCCAGCAGCCCCATCGTGGACGCCGTGCCCATCGTGTTGCAGTGACCCCGCGAGCGGATCATCGACGACTCCGAGCGCGCGAAGTCCGCCTGCGACAGCGTGCCGGCGCGCACCTCCTCCGACAGCTTCCACACGTCGGTGCCGCAGCCCAGCGGCAAGCCCCGGAACGTGCCGGTCAGCATCGGTCCGCCCGGCACGACCACCGCGGGCAGGTCCACCGATGCCGCAGCCATGAGCAGCGCCGGGATGGTCTTGTCGCACCCGCCGAGCAGCACCACGCCGTCGATGGGGTTGGCGCGCAGCATCTCCTCGATCGCCATCGCGGCCATGTTCCGCCACAGCATCGCCGTCGGGCGCACCTGCGTCTCCCCGAGCGACACCACCGGCAGCTCCAGGGGGATGCCGCCGGCCTCGTGCACGCCGTCGCGCACCGAGCGGGCCACCTCGCCCAGGTGCGCGTTGCACGGCGTCAGGTCCGACGCCGTGTTCGCGATCGCGATGTGCGGCCGCCCGTCGAACGCGTCCGCCGGCAGGCCCCGGCGCATCCACGCCCGGTGGATGTAGGCGTTGCGGTCGTCCCCGACGTACCACTGGGCGGAACGCAGCGGAGCCTCGCTCATGCGCCCGACCCTAGGGCGCGGCGTACGGCTCGCGAGGCATCCACCGAAGTTCACACGAAGATCACGCACCCGCTGCAGCGCGACGGGTATCCCTGGCGTACCCTCAGCACTCCGGATGACCCGGACGCGGACCGATCCGCGGGCAGCACGAGGGGGAGCAGGAGGAACGGTGGCCACCGACTACGACGCACCGCGTGACGCGGAAGCGACCGCGGCCGAGCAGACCGCCAGCCTGGACGCGCTGCGCGCCCAGGCGCCCACGACCGAGACCCTGGTCGAGGACGAGGCCAACCTGCTCGAAGACCTCGAACTGCCCGGCGCGGACCTCTCCGGCGAGGTGCTCGCCGTGGCCGTCGTGCCGCAGCTCGCGGACGAGTTCCGCTGCGAGAAGTGCTTCCTCGTGCAGCACCGCACCCGCCGTGCCAAGCCCGGCGTCGACATCTGCCTCGACTGCGCCTGACGCGCGCCGCGGCCCCCGCCGCCAACCTGTGTGAACCCTCAGGTGCCGTTGGTGCTGCGTTGACCTGCGGCTGACCAACCCGCTACCGCTGCTGCGGTGTCCTTGTCGTACCCCGCCCCAGGGGCACGACCGAGAGGCACTGTCATGCAGCACCGTCACTGGACGCCCGACCACCGCGACGCCGTCCTGCGCCGCGTGTCCGCCGTCACCATCGGCACGGCGGTGGTCGGCGCCGCCGGCGCCTTCGGCCTCGGGTTCGGCATGGTGAGCGCCGCGGCCGCCGCGGACGCGGTGAAGAGCTCCGCGGGCGGCGCCGTGCGCACGGTCGCCGGCGCCCCCACGTCGGCACCGACCCACGCGGCCGCGACGAAGAAGCCGTCCGCCGCGAAGCCGTCCACCACGAAGCAGGCCGCGCCCACGAAGAAGGCCTGGACCCCGCCGCCGGCACCGCCGGCGCCGGCCCCCGCCCCCACTCAGGCCGCTGCGACCTCCGGCGGGTCCTGACATGTCCGTGCCCCGTACGACGACGTTCGACCTGTGGGGCGGCCGCGCCACGGTCGCGACCCACGGCACCGGCGATCACGACCTCGCCGTGACCGAGGTCGTCCGCTGGCTCGCGGAGGTCGACCTCGCGGCCAGCACCTGGCGCGAGGACAGCGAGATCACCGCGCTCAACGCCGCGGCCGGCACGCCGTTCCCGGCCGGTCCCGTGCTCGCCGAGGCGATCGGGGTGGCTCTCGTGGCCGCGGCGCGCACCGGCGGCGCCGTCGACCCCACCGTCGGCGCGGTCACGATCTCGACCCCGGCGTTCGACGCCACGGTGACGCGGACCGGGAGCTACCGCGACGTCGTGCTCGCGCACGAGGGCGCCGGCGCCACCGTCTGGATCCCCGCGGGCATCAAGCTCGACCTCGGTGCCACGGCCAAGGCCTGGGCCGCCGACCGGGCAGCGGCCATCGCGGCCGCGGCCCTGGGCGCCGGCGGCGGGGCCCTGGTCTCGCTCGGCGGCGACGTCGCGACGGCCGGCGAGGCGCCCGTCGGCGGCTGGCTCGTCGTCGTGACCGACGACCACCGCGAGGGCGTCGACACCATGAACCCCGTCGCGCAGGCGATCGGCATCGAGGGCGGCGCGGTCGCCACGTCGAGCACCACCGTGCGCGCGCGGCCCGGCGCCGACGGCACGTCGATCGCGCACCTCGTCGACCCCGCGACGTGGCGTCCGGTCGTCCCCGTGTGGCGGACGGTGTCCGTCGTGGCCGGCGACTGCGTGACGGCCAACACCGCGAGCACCGCGGCCGTCGTCCTCGGCGAGCGCGCCGTGGCCTGGCTGGAGGACACGGGTCTTCCGTGCCGGCTGGTGTCGGTCGACGGCCGCCTCGTCCGGCTCGGCGGGTGGCCTGCCGACGACCGGCTCGCGGCGGCGGCGGGAGCAGGTGCCCGATGAGCATGTTCTGGCTGGCGACCCGCGCCACCGGCGAGGTCGCCCTGGTGCTGCTCACCCTCGTGACGGTGCTCGGCATCGCCACGACCAAGGGCTGGGCGCACGAGCGGTGGCCCGAGTCCGTGATCACCCTGGTGCACCGCAACGTCTCGCTGCTGTCCGTCGTCTTCCTCGTCGTCCACATCGGTACGACGATCCTCGACGGCTACGTGCCGATCAGCTGGATCGACGTGATCGTGCCGGGGCAGACGACGTACAAGCCGCTCTGGATCGGGCTCGGCACGCTCGCCATCGACCTGCTGATCGCGGTCATCATCACGAGCCTGCTGCGCCACCGCATCCAGCAGCGCTGGTGGAAGGCCATCCACTGGACGGCCTACCTGCTGTGGGCGTCCGCGATCGCGCACGCGATCGGCGCGGGCACCGACCGCACCCTCACCCTCCTCGTCGCCATCACCTCGGTGACCACGGTCGCCGTGGCGTTCGTGGCGCGAGCCTTCACCCCGCACCGGTCCGACGACCCCGGTGTCACCCTTGTCGAGACGAGGTTCCCGCGATGAGCGCCCTGCGCCAGGCCGCGACGTCCGCCCCTGCCGGATCGCAGCGGCTGCTCTCCGCGAGCACCGGCACCGATCTCGCAGCCCACCTCGCGCTGCACGGCCCCGCGCCGACGCGCGGCCTGAGCCGGCGCGGCCATGCGGGCCGCCTCGTCGAGGAGATCGAGGCGGCCGGGCTCGCGGGCCGCGGCGGCGGCTGGTTCCCCACGGCGCGCAAGATGCGGGCTGTGGTCGATGCGGCCAAGCACACGCGCAAGGACGCCGTCGTGGTCGTCAACGCGATGGAGGGGGAGCCCGCGGCCGGCAAGGACGCGCTGCTCGCGCAGCGGCAGCCGCACCTGGTCCTCGACGGCGCGGTCCTGGCCGCCGAGGCGGTCGGCGCGAGCGTCGTCCATGTGGCCGTGCACCGCGGCACCCGCCAGCACACCGCGCTGACCCGCGCTGCCGCGGCCCGCGCGGCCTCCGCCCTCGATCCCGTCGAGCTCCGCGTGGTCGACGCGCCGGGACGCTACGTGGCGAGCGAGGAGAGCGCCCTCGCGCACTTCGTGGGCGAGGGCGTGGCCCTCCCGGTCACGGTGCCCCCGCGCGTGTTCGAGTCCGGCGTACGCCGGCGCCCGACCCTGCTCTCGAACGCCGAGACCTTCGCCCACATCGCCCTGATCGCCCGGCACGGTGCCGCGTGGTTCCGCTCGGTCGGCGACCCCGGCGTGCCCGGTACGACGCTCATCACGGTGTCCGGTGCCGTCGGCACCCCCGGCGTGGTCGAGGTGCCGACGGGCACGACGGTCCGCACCATCCTCGGGCTCGCGGGCGGGACGGCCGGCCCGGTGCTGTCGTTCGTCACCGGCGGCTTCGGCGGCTCGTGGGTGCGCGCGTCGGACGTGCTCGACCTGCCGTGGACGCCGGAGGGCCTGCGCCCGGCGGGCGGCGTTCCGGGGGCGGGCGTCCTCATCGCGATGCCCGCGGACACCTGCGCCCTCGTTGAGGCCTCGCGCGTGGTGCGGTGGATGGCCGGTCAGAGCGCCGGGCAATGCGGCCCGTGCCGCTTCGGGCTCGCCGGCATCGCCGACGGCATGTACCGGCTGGCGCGGGGGCATGCGAGCGCGGCCGACGTGCGGCTCCTCGAGCACCGGCTCGGCATCGTCCCGGGGCGCGGCGCGTGCCGGCACCCGGACGGTGCCGCGCGCTTCGCCGCGACGGCCCTCGCCGTGCACGAGAGCGAGGTCGTCGCGCACCTCACGGGACGCTGCACCGGGACTCGGCGCGGCAATGTCATCGCCGTGGAGTCCGACTCCGTGCGGCTGCCGGTCGGACGGCCGGGGGAGGAGTGGAGATGAGCCACGCGATCGTGACGGTCGACCGGATCCGCTGCGACGGGTTTGGCACGTGCGCCCAGCTGCTGCCGGAGCGCGTGCACCTCGACGAGTGGGGCTACCCGATCGTCGATCCGGCGCCGGTCTCCGGCGAGGAGCGGCGCCACGCCAAGCGCGCCGCGGCCGCCTGCCCGAGGCTCGCGCTCTCGCTCGTGAAGGCGCCCCGCTGATCGTGGTGCGGCGCGTCGAAGGTCAGCGGCGCTCGAAGCGGTAGCCGACGCCGCGCATCGTCGTGAGCACGTCGGGGCACCCGGCGTCGGCGAGCTTGCGGCGCAGCCACGACACGTGCATGTCCAGGGTCTTGGTCGGTCCGTCCCAGTGCTGGTCCCACACGCGGCTCATGAGGTCCTCGCGGCGCACCGCCTCGCCGGCGTGCGACACGAGGTCGGCCAGGAGCTCGAACTCCTTGGCGCGCAACGTCAACGGCGTGCCGTTCGCCTCCGCGGTCCGGGCGGCGAGATCCACCTTCACCCCGGAGGCCTCGACCACGGTGGCGCCGTCGCGCAGGTCGCCCTGCCGGCGCAGGTGAGCCCGGATCCGGGCCTGGATCTCGGCGAGCCGGTAGGGCTTGGTGAGGTAGTCGTCGGCCCCCGCGTCGAGCGCGACGATCACGTCGCTCTCCTCGGTGCGCGCCGTCAGCACCACGATGACGGTGCTCGGCGCGAAGGCGCGCAACCTCCGCGCGAGGTCGATCCCGTCGCCGTCGGGGAGCCCGAGGTCGAGCAGCACGAGGTCGGGCACCGCGCCGGTCTGCGAGAGCGCGACGGTCTGCGCGACGTCGGCGGTGCGCTCGACGTCGAGCCCCGCCGACCGCAGCGCCGCGACGAGCGGCAGCGCGAGGGCGTCGTCGTCCTCGACCAGCCAGATGTGATCACTCATGAGGATGCTCCGCGTTCAGCAGCAGGGTGAACCGGGTGGGGTCGGCCGTGGCCAGCACGAGCCGGCCCCCGACCCGCTCGGCGAGCGAGCGCGCGAGCGGCAGTCCGAAACCGCCGGGCCCCGCCGCCTCGCGCGTGGTCGCGCCGCGGGCGAAGGGGTCGGCCCCGAGCGGGCCGAGGGGCATGGAGCCCTCGTCCTGGACGTCGACGACGAGGGAGTCCGCGGCCTCGCGCACCGACAGCTCGACCACTCCGGCGCCGTGGCGCAGCGCGTTGTCGAGCAGGACGTCGAGCACCTGCCGCAGCACGGCGCCGGCGACGGGCAGCGTGGCGGCCGCCGGGTCGAGGTTCACGGCGATCGCGCGGCCGGCGCGCTGCGCGGCGGGCTGCCAGCGCGAGATCGCGTCGTCGAGCACGTCGGACGCCGGCTCGGCCCGCACCTCGGCGTCGTCCCGGCGCAGCGCGAGCACCTCGTCGATGGCGTACGACGCACGGTCGAGCTGGGCCACCGCCTCGGCCGCGGCGACGTGCAGGTCGGCGTCGGGCATCGTGAGCGCGGCCTCGAGCGTCACCCGCGCCGCTGCGACGGGCGTGCGCACCTGGTGGTTGGCGTCCTGGGCGAGCTCGCGCTCGTGGTGCACCCGTTCGGCGGCCGCGATGGCGGCATCCTCGAGCACGCGCCCGACCTCGTCGCCTTCGGCGACACCGGTCGGCCCGACGCGGACGGCGAGGGAGCCGTCGCGCAGCTCCTGCGCCGCGTCCGCGAGCCGTTCGAACGGCAGCGCGAGCTGCCGGGCGCGGCGCTGGGCCACAAGGGCTGCGACGGCGAAGGCGATCGCGACGGCCACGAGGAGGAGCAGCCACGCGCGCACCGTGCGCATCAGGGGGACGCTCTGCGGCATGGCGGCCCGCACGGTGACCTGGGCGGCGTCCTCGGGCGCGAACGGCACGTACACCGCGAGGTAGCCGCCGGGCTCGCGGGTGACGATCGTGCTTCCTGCCTCGAGCGCGCCTCGAGCGTCGTCGTCGCGCGCCGGGCCCGAGCCCGCCACCTTGCGCCCTGTGCTCTCGTACAGGCCGAGGGCGACGTCGGCGCTGCGCGGGGCCGGCATCGCGGTGGACCCCTCGGGCGTCAGGGCGACGACCCGCGTCGCCTCCTGCTCGAGCTCTGCGATGGCCGCGGTCTCGTTCGCCGACCACATGTACCAGCCGAGGGGCACGGCGAGGACCAGCACCGCGATGGCGGTGACGAGGAGGAAGGACCGCAGCAGCGTCGCGCGCAACGGCGCTGCTCGTGGGTCCACACGCCCACTCTGCACCACGCCCGAGTGCCGTCTCCTGCTGCCCTCGCGGGTTTTGCCGTGCGTTGACCGTGTGCGGCGGGGCGGCGGCCCCTGCTACAGCGGGCTGAGGCGCTGGTCGTCGGTCTTCACACGGCGTACGGCGTTGGCACCCTCGCCGAAGTCGACCAGCACGGACGAGGCTTCGACCCGCACCACCGTCCCGAGACCGTGCGAGTCGTGCGTGCAGCGCTCGCCGTCGGTCCAGTCGTGGAGCTCGCGGACCGGCGCCGCCGGTCGGCGGACCCCGTTCCGGATGCCGGTGCCTTCCGCAGGGGTCGTCATGGCTCCACGATCCCACGCCGGGCGGTGCCGCGCCTACCACCTGCGGCGGGCAACTCCGATGATCACGCGGAGAGGTTCTTCTCCAGGAACGCCAGGGTGCGCTGGAACGACGGCGCCCAGCCCGCGTACATGTAGTGGTTCTCGCCCGGGTACTCGTGGTACGTCACGTCCACGTCTGCAGCCCGCAGCGCCCGCACGGTGGCCCGCGACCACGCGATCGGGCAGGTGTCGTCCTCGATGCCGTGGTGGACCATCACGGGCGTCGTGATGCGGTCGAAGTAGTTCCGGGCCGAGACCCCGGCCCAGAACTCCGGCGCATCCTCCGGCGACCCGTGCGCCTTCTCGATCGCTGCCGCGAGCTGCCGGCGCCCATCGGCGAACCGGATCCACCGGTCGTAGTTGTCGACGGCGTCGGTGCTGACCGACGCGTACGTGACGGCCGCGTCGACGAGCCCCGGCTTGGCCACCAGGGCGTTGAACGCGACCTGCCCGCCCATCGACCGGCCGATGAGGCCGACCCGGTCGCCGTCGAGGAAGGGCAGGTCGGACGCCTTCACCGCCTCGACGGCGGCGATGGCGTCGCGGGCGTAGCCGAGACGCAGGTCGATGTCGTTGCGGGGGTCGTCGTCGGATCCGGCGTGGTTGCGGTAGTCGATGTGGAACGCGACGTACCCGTTGCGCGCGAGGGCGTCCTGCTCGCGGCGGTAGCCCTGGCCGGTCACGTAGATAGCGGGGTCGATGTGGCCGTGCAGCAGCACGACGACAGGGAACGGGCCCGTGCCCGCGGGCACGTTCATGACACCGCTGATGGTGAGGTCGTCGGCCGAGTAGGTCACGGCGTACCGCGTGTACGCGCCGAAGCGGCCGAGGACGTCGCCGAGCTCGAGGTCGGAGCCCACGACCTCCTCGCGCATGAGGGCGGGCAACGAGACCGGATCGGTCACCGGGGGCAGCGCATCCGCGTCGTCGTTGGGCGACGCGCTCGGTTCGGGCGCCGCGCTGGAGGCTGCCGCGCTCGATGCTGCGGCGCTGGTGGCCGGCGCGCTCGTCGTCTCGGCGTCGTCCTGCGCCGACGAGCAGCCCGCGAGGAGCAGGGCCGCCACGGCCGTCGATGCGGCGAGAGCGCGTGTCCCCAGTCCCATCGCACGAGTATCCGCCGAGGCCGCCGATCGGGCATCCCGTCGGCGTACATCCGCGCCGCGAGCCTCGCGAGAGCCACCGAGAGCCGAGCGTGAGCGTTGTGGCGGCAGGAACACCCGATCGGTCCACCTGACGGCTGCGGCGCGCGCCGATCCACGTCCTGACCAAGGAGGCGGACGCCATGGAGTTCACGGGATCGACCACCGCGACGCAGCTGGTGATGGATCTGCTCGCCCGGCATGTGCCGCTCGCGCTGCTCGTCGATCTCGCCGCGTCGGACGGCCCCTGGTCGGCCTCCATCTACGAGCACGAGCGGTTCGAGCACACCGAGTCGCCGATCTGGGACGGCGTGCGCCCGACGTACGAGCTGGCCTAGCCGCGTTCAGATCTGCGGCAGGTCGTCCTCGTCGATGGCGTGGGGGTCGACGAGAAGCCACGACGGCAGTGACGATTCCGGGATGTTGAAGCGGCTCGAGAGCTCGGCGGGATCGACGCCCCAGCTGCGGAGCTTGCCGACCGCGCTGTCGCGCGCCGCCGCGATCTGCTTGGACAGCAGCCGGCGTACGGACCAGGCCAGCTCGCGCTCGCGCAGCGCCGCCTCGACGACCTCCTCCTGGTCGAACGGCAGGTCGTACGCGCGAGCCACCGCCACGGCGGTCTCATAGCGGTAGTCGTGCCCGGGCGACGGAGTGAACTCGCCCGGCCGCAGGTTCATCGCGTTCTTGACGTCGAAGAGGTGCACCAGGAACGACACCAGCGGCACGTGGAGGCCGTACGGGCGGCCCCAGTAGTCGACGTGGTGGCGCGCGATCGTGCTCGGGTCCGCCACGGCCACGGGGTCGGTGGCGTGCGAGAGGTTGAGGTGTCCGGGGTGCGCAACCGCGGCCTGCTCACGGGTCTGGGCGTACTGCAGGCCGTTCTGCTGGCGCTTGCGCGGGTGGTCCGGCCGCAGCGCCTTGTCGGTGCGGCTGAAGATCGGGACGCCGACGTACAGCCCGCCGTGGAAGCCGGTCTCCTCGAGCTCCATCACGATGTCGGGGCCGAACGCGTCGAGCGCGACGATCGAGCCGAGCGACTCCCCGAACGTGTAGAGCCGCGCGCCGGGGTTGAGCTCGCGCGCGCGGTCGGCGATCGCCCGCGCGTACTCGGCGTACGCCGCAGCAGCCTGGTGCCGCTTGGGGAACGCCACGGCCGACGGCACGTTCGCGTACGCCACGGCGACGGTCGCGCAGTCGCCGCGCGTGAGCATCTCCACGGTCTCGGTGTGCACGTACGACACGTAGCCGTCGCCGGTCGGCGCCGACAGCACGATGTGGTTCTTGTCGAATCCGCCGAGCCGCTCGACCTCCGCGACGACGAGCGGCGCGTCGGCCACCGGGTCGTCGGTGATCGCGGACAACGGGATGAACGCGCGCACCGGATCGGTCGCGGCCTCGGCGAGCACGGCGATGAGCTCCTCGGCCGTGTGCGCCTGGGACACGAACCGGCGCCCTTCGCGGCCGAGATCCTCGAACTCGTACGCCGAGTCCGGCCCGCCGCTCACGCCGTGGCGGGACGGCACGGCCGCGTACGCCGCCTCGAGCAGCCGCTCCTCGACCACCACGCGGGAGGAGTAGAACGCGAAGCCGCCGAGGCCCGCAGCGACCACGCCCAGGCCGATCACGCCGTGCCCCGCGGCCCGGGCCAGCAGCGACGGGTCGTCGCCGCCGACGAGCTCCGCGAGGATCTCGGCGCCCTTGCTCTCGAGCGCAGCGATGAGCACCGTCGCGCCGGCCACGCCCGCCGATCGCGCGACGGCGAGCGGCAGGCTCGCACCCGCCTGGAACGCCGGCACCTCCGCCGGGCCGCCGTCCGAGGCCGGCACCGCGAGGTGCGAGAGCAGCTTCGGGTGCCGGGCCGCCGCGCCGAGCGCGCCGCCGACGACGACGAGGCCGGCGGTGACCACCGCCGGGTGGGTGGGGCGGATCGGCTCGGGCAGCGTCATGCCGACGGTGTCTGCGAGCGCCACGAGCGCGGCCGCCCCGGTGCCGACCATCACGAGCTCGGCCCCCGCGCCCATCGCGGCGGCGGGGAACGGGAGCCGTTCGCCGCGCTCGGCGAGCCGCTTGGACTCGGTGCGGCCGCGCTGGGCGACGATCGCCGCGAACGCCGTGAGGCTGAGGGCCGCTGCGGCCGTGCTGGCGGCCCGGGTGCGGGGGTTCGACGTACCGACGCCGGCAGCGGCGCGGATCGCGGCGGTGGCCGTCGCCGCGGTCTGGAACGCCGCGGCCATCGTGACGCCCGAGACGACGGCGCGGTCCAGGGCCGGGCGCGGGAGCGTGCCCGCGAGGCGGGACAGGGGGTAGACCGCGACCGCGGCGAGCAGCCCGGCGCGGCGCGGCTGGGTGAGCCGCAGCTGCGGGATGCGCATCGGCACCAGGCCCCTCCCTCCTCGTGACCGCGCGAGTCTCCCACGCGCGGCCCTGCCCGCGGGAGTCAGGCCGCCGATGCGCCGAGGGCGTCGACGAGCGCGCGCAGCGTGGCGCCGAGCGGCGTGCCGAGGCGCACGGCCGCGACGTCGTCCCCGCGCGTCGGGCCGTCGTTGACGATCGCCACCGGCACCCCGGCCCGCTCTGCGCGCACGACGAAGCGGCGGCCGGAGAACACCGTCAGGGACGACCCGAGGACGAGCAGCGAGCGGGCGCCGTCGGCGAGGGCGTAGGCGTCGGCCAGCCGCGCGGCGGGGACGTTCTCGCCGAAGTAGACGACGTCGGGCTTGAGGACGCCGCCGCAGCGCCGGCAGTCCACGACCGTGAACGCGTCGAGCTGGTCGTCGGGCAGGTCGACGTCGCCGTCCGGGTTCACCGCGGTGACGGTCGCGCGCCATTCCTGGTTCGCCGCAGACAGCCGCGCGTCGAGCTCGGCGCGCGTGCTGAGGTCGCCGCAGCCGAGGCACACCACGCGGTCGAGCCGGCCGTGCAGGTCGACCACGGTCCGCGCCCCGGCGGCCTGGTGCAGGCCGTCGACGTTCTGCGTGATGGTGCCGCGCAGCAGCCCGGCGTGCTCGAGCTCGGCGACGGCGCGGTGCCCGTCGTTCGGCTGCGCCTCGCGCATGATGCGCCAGCCGACGTGGCTGCGAGCCCAGTAGCGGCGGCGCGCGACCGGGTCGGCGGTGAAGGTCTGGTACGTCATCGGCGCGTGCCGGCGCAGCGACGCCCCCGACGGCCCGCGGTAGTCGGGGATGCCGGACTCGGTGGAGATCCCCGCGCCGGTGAGCGCCACGACGCCGCCCTCGGCCACGAGCGCGGCCAGCGCGTCGAGGGTGTCGGGGCCGGTCTGCACGCGCCCATCCTGCCCGCCGGTCCCGGACGCCGCAGCCTGTGCCGCCGCACGGCCCGGAGCAGCGGCGGACCGCGTTCCGGACGCGCTGTCCGCTACCCGCCCGAGGGGTGGAAGCGGCCGCGCGCCGCTGTCAGGGTCACGGACTTGTCACGACCGACGACGTCGCCCTGGAGGTCAGCTCGTGCCCCTCGCCCGCCGATCCCGTACCTCGATCGCTGCCAGCGCCGTGGGCGCGGCGCTCCTCGCCGGAGCTCTCGGCGCCGCGCCGTCGGCCGCAGCGTCGCCCGTCGCACCGGCCGCCGTGGTGGTCGCCCCGACAGCGACGTCGATGCACTGGTCGCAGATGCCGGTCCTGGAGTACGGCGCGCGCGGCCGCGCGGTGAAGATGCTGCAGGGAATCCTCGGCGTGCAGAAGACGGGGACGTACGGCCCGGTGACCCTCGCGAAGGTCAAGCACTTCCAGAAGAACCGGCACCTGCGGGCCAAGGGGTACGTCGGCCCCCTCACCTGGCGCGCCCTGTTCGAGCGGCCGCCGGTGAAGAAGAAGACGCGCACGACGCGCACCACGCGCACGACGCTGCGGCTTCCCGTCGTCGGCGGCCGGGTGTGCCCGGCGCCGGGTGCAGCGTTCGGCCAGGGCTTCGGCGCACCCCGGCCCGGTCACCTGCACCAGGGCCAGGACCTGTTCGCCGCCCGCGGCTCGCGCATCGTCGCGGTCGAGGCCGGCTACATCGTGCGCGAAGGGGTCCAGGGCAACGGCGCGCTGCGCCTCGTGCTCCAGGGCCGCAGCGGCTCGAAGTACTTCTACGGGCACATGGACAAGGACCTCGTGCACGCCGGGCAGACGGTACGCCGCGGCCAGGTGCTGGGCCTCATGGGCGACACCGGCAGCCCCGGCGCCGTGCACCTGCACTTCGAGTACTGGAAGTCCGGCGGCGAGTCCGACGCCGTCGACCCCGCCCCGCTCCTGCACTCGCTCTGCCGCTAGGCGGGTGCGGGGCCGGGGGCGTCGCCGCCACCGGCGGCCATCGCGGCGGCGGCCCGCTTCTGGGCGCGGGTGTCGAGGCTCTTGGCGATGACCCAGCCGGTGCAGGCGGCCAGCACGGCGGCCGGGATCACGTCGCCGTTCTCGCCGCCCACGATGAGCAGCGTCAGCACGAGCGAGGAGAAGATCAGCCGGCTGAAGGCCGCCATGCCGCACGCGGTGCCGATGCCGAGGGCGGCCGTCGGCGACATGTCGAACAGCTCGCCCACGAGCATCGCGACGCCCACGCCGATGAAGATCGCGGGGAAGATCGGGCCGCCGCGGAAGCCCGCTCCGAGGCAGATCGCGTACGCGAGGGCCTTGAGCGCGATGATCGCGAGGATCAGCAGCTCCGAGGTCTCGGCGAGCATCGCCGACAGGTCGTTCTGGCCGCTGAACAGCACGTCCTGGTACGTGCCGCCCAGCGCGATGATGACGAGCGTCAGCGCACCGGTCGCGAGGCCGCCGAGGACGAGCGTCGGGCCGACGCCGAACCGCGAGCGGCGGTCGAGGATCGCGAGCGCCACCTGGTGCACGACGCGCACGACGACGGCCACGATGAGGCCGATCACGATGGCGAGCACGAGGTCGATGACCCGCGGCGAGCCGTACGTCGGCAGGTCCGGGACCGTGAGCGGGCTCGTCGGGATGCCGGCCCAGCCGCCGACGCCGGTGATGAGCAGGTAGCCGATTGCTGCGGCCACGACGCCCGGGATCAGCACCGGCAGGATCGCGGCGCCGACGCCGATGCCCGCCTCGAGCAGCAGCACGCCCGCCACGATCGGGCCGCCGAACAGCGCGGACACCGCGGAGAAGCTGCCGGCGGTCGAGAGCACCTGCTCGCTCGGGCCCTGCAGCTTCCACCAGCGCACGGCGAGCATGCCGACGGTCGAGCCGAGCGCGATGAGCGGCGCCTCGGGTCCGACGACGGCGCCGAAGGCCAACGAGCCGAAGGCGGCGAGCGCCACGCCGGGGGCGTACGACAGCGGCGTCGGTGCGGCGTTGAGGCCGTGGACCGGCTCGTGGCCGCCGTCGCCGGGCAGCTTCACCCGGGCGAACCAGACGAGCAGCGCGCCGACCACGGGGAACAGCAGCACCATCCACCACGGAGGCGCGTCGAGGCCCATCGACTCCGGGATCGTCGTCCAGAGAAGGTGCTCCGCCTCGTGCACGAGCCCGAGGAACGCGATCGCCACGAATGCAGCCGGTACGCCGATGACGGCGCCGAGTCCGATGAGGCGGAGGTACTCCCGGCCGTCGATGGCGGGCGGGGCGGGGGTGGCGGCTGCGGTGTTCATCGGGGGTAACGGTGCCAGATGGTGCAGCGCCGCCGCGGCAGGACCGCAGTTCCGAGGGGCCTAGCGGGCCGGGGCCATGCCGCTGCGGCCCCTGCCCGGCTCCAGGGAGCCCTCGGACTCGGCGGGCGGGTGCGTTCGCTGGGCCCAGGCGCCGTAGCGCGCGGCCCACGGGTCGGCGCTGACGCCGTGCAGGACGACGCTGAGCAGGACGGTGAGCACGATCGTCGCGAGCACGAGCTGCAGCTCGGGCGTCATCGGGAGCGACTCCACCGCGATCACGGAGAACACGACCGACGCGAGGCCGCGCGGGCCGAACCATCCGACGAAGAGCACCGACGGGCGCTGGAAGCCGGTGCCGAGCAGCGCGACCGCGACAGGCAGCATCCGCAGGACCGTGAGGGAGAGCAGCGCGAACACCACGGCCTGCCAGGTGAGCACCGACGTCAGCGCGCCCAGCGAGACGTACCCGAACAGCGCCCACACGAGGTAGCCGAGGCCCAGCGAGGTCCACTCTGCGAGCTGCAGCGACTCCTCGACGTCGGGGGCGTCGGGAGAGGTGCGGGTGCGGTCCAAGGCCCAGGCGAACGCCGTGCCCGACACGAACGCGGCCACGAACCCGTTGCCCGACAGCGCGACCGAGCCGTAGTAGGTGAGGAGCGGGACGGCGAGCGTCGCCACGGGGTTGAGCGTGCGCTCCGCCCACCCGCGGTCGACGGCGCGGGCGAGCACGAACCCGGCGAGCGCGCCGAGCCCCACCCCGACAGCGGTCCCGATCGCGAGCTCGCGGATCGCTGCGAGCACCACCCTCTCCTCCTGCCCGGCGGGCACGAGCGCGATCGCGATGGCGAACAGCACCACGGGCGTCGACAGGCCGTCGTTGAGACCGCTCTCCACGTTGAGGATCCGGCGTACGCGCACGGGCACGACGGGGTTGAGCACGGTGGCGGCGCCGAGGCCCGCATCGGTCGGGGCGAGGGCCGAGGCGAGCAGCAGCAGGAGGGCGAAACCGAGCCCGGGGAGCAGGAGCTGTGCCGCACCGAGGCCGAGCAGGATCGTCAGCGGCAGCCCGACGAGCAGAAGGCGCAGGCAGAGGCCGGCGTCGCCGCGCAGCTGGGCGGGCCGCACCTGCGCGGCGTCGTGGAACAGCACCACGGCGAGGGTCGCCTCGGCGATCGAGCGGATGAGCGAGGCGTCGACCGGAGTGTCGACCGCCCTCGAGGCGAGGTAGCCGATCGCGGTGAACACGATCGGTGCGGTCAGGTGCAGGCGCCCCGTTCGCCGGGACACCGCGACGAACGCGATCACCACGAGTGCGAACGCGGCGGTACCGACGGCCGGCATGCCCCACCTCCTCCAGCCGCCAGCATGGCAGCACCACGGGCGCGCTCAGGTGCCGCCGCGCACGCGGCCTGCGACGATGCTGGGGTGCCGGGCAGGCGGCCCGGCCGGCGGGTGAGGAGTCGCAGTGGCGCATGTCGTGGTGACCGGGGGCAGCGGCAAGCTCGGACGGGCGGTGGTCCGCGACCTCGCGGCGCACGGATGGACGGTGACCGTCCTCGACCGCGCGGTCGACCCGACGCTCCCGGCGTCCACGACCGTGGTCGACCTGACCGACTACGGCCAGGTGCTCGGCGCGCTCACCCGGCTCGACGACCGCCATGACGTGGTGGACGCCGTGGTGCATCTCGCCGCGATCCCCGCGCCGGGCCTCGCCCCCAACGCCGCGACGTTCGCGAACAACACGCTCGGCACGTACCACGTGCTCGAGGCCTGCCGCGTCGCCGGCATCCGCAACATCGTGCTCGCCTCGAGCGAGACTCTGCTCGGGCTGCCGTTCGAGCAGGAGCCTCCGCCGTACCTCCCGGTCGACGAGGAGTACCGCGTGCTGCCGACCACGAGCTACTCGCTCGGCAAGGCGGTCGACGAGGAGATCGCGCACCACTTCTGCCGCTGGGACGCCGCCGCCAAGGTGATCTGCCTGCGGTTCTCCAACGTGATGGAGATCGGCGACTACGCGGCCTTCGCGTCGTGGCAGGACGATCCGTCGGCCCGTTCGTGGAACGCCTGGGGCTACATCGACGCGCGCGACGGCGCCCAGGCCGTCCGTCGGGCCCTCGACCTGCAGGCCACCGGGTACGACGTGTTCATCATCGCCAACGCCGACACGGTGATGGAGCGCCCGAGCGCCGAGCTCGCCCGCGAGGTGTTCCCGGCGATCCCCCTGCGCCGGGAGGTGCGGGGCACGGAGACGCTGCTCTCGATCGACAAGGCGCGGCGCGTCCTCGGCTACGAGCCCGAGCACTCCTGGCGCGACGCCGGAGGGGGCAGCGGAGTCCTTACCGACGGGTGACGGACCGCGCGGACCGCTCGCCGACGGGCCGCGCGCGCCGCACACTGGGCGCATCGACGACCAGGGGAGACCGGATGACCATCCGCATGTACGGCACCGCATGGTGCTCGGACTGCAAGCGCGCCAAGCAGTTCTTCGCCGAGCAGCGGGTGCCGTACGACTTCGTGGACGTGGACGCCGACGAGGCGGGCCGCGCGATCGTGCAGGAGCACAACGACGGGAAGGACATCATCCCGACGATCCTGTTCGACGACGGGAGCGTGCTCGTCGAGCCGAGCAACGCCGAGCTCGCCGCCAAGCTGGGTCTGCAGACCCGCGCAGAGCGCTCGTTCTACGACCTCATCGTGGTCGGCTCGGGCCCGTCCGGCCTCACCGCCGCGCTCTACGCCGCGCGCGAGGGGATGGACGTGCTCGTGGTCGAGCGCGGCGGAGTCGGCGGTCAGGCGGGCATCACCGAGCTGCTCGACAACTTCCCCGGCTTCCCCGAGGGCGTGACCGGCGCCGAGTTCGCCGGCCGGCTGCGCGCGCAGGCCGAGAAGTTCGGCGTGGAGATCCTGTCGGCCCAGGAGGTGTCCGCCGTCGGCGTCGACGGGCCGTACCGCACGGTGTCGACCGCCGACGGCGCGACCTACTCGGCGTACGCCGTGCTCCTCGCGATGGGCTCGACGTACCGCCGGCTCGGCATCGAGGGCGAGGACGAGCTCATCGGCGCTGGCGTGCACTTCTGCGCGACGTGCGACGGCGCGTTCTACCGCGGCAAGGACGTCGTGGTCGTGGGCGGCGGCAACAGCGCGGGGGAGGAGGGCCTGTTCCTCACCAAGTTCGCCGACCGCGTCACCATCGTGACCCGGGGTGCCGCCCTCACGGCGAGCGCCGTGGTGGTGCAGAAGGTGCAGGAGCACGACGACATCGACGTGGTGACCGGAGCGGAGCCGGTCGCGTTCGAGACGAGCAACGGGAAGTTCACCGGGCTCGTCGTCGAGTGCGACGGCGAGCGGCAGGTGGTGAAGGGCGACGGCGCCTTCGTCTTCGTCGGGCTCTCGCCCAACAGCGACCTCGTGCGCGACCTCGTCGAGGTCGACGCGCAGGGCTTCGTCGTCTCCGACGCCGGGATGCAGACCTCGCAGCCGGGCATCTTCGTGGCCGGCGACGTGCGCAGCGGATCGACCAAGCAGGCGGCGAGCGCCGCGGGCGAGGGTGCCGCGGCGGCCCTGGCGGTGCGCCGCTACGTCGAGCCGATCGCGAGCGGCCTGCGCCCAATGGTTGTGGACGCGGTCTCGGTGTGAGCCTGGATCAGGTGCGGATGGTCACCGTGATCGTTCCGACGTACACCGTGCCGTTCAGCGTGTACGTGTAGGTCACCACGGTCGTGTAGGTGCGGTTGCTGCGCAGGTTGTTGTCGGGGTTGAGGACCAGCCGGTCGCCGCTCCAGGAGATGTTGCCGTAGTCCGGCGTCATCGTCGCGCCGGTGTTCCTCAGGTTCGCATTGTTCGGCAGGTTGAGGTCGAGGATGGTCTCCGACCCGGTGCCGTTGATGCTGTCCGTCCGCGGCGGGTTCGTCGTCGTGGGTGTCGGTGCCGGGCTCGAGGTCGTGGGCGCGGCGCTGGAGGTGGTGGGCGCTGCGCTCGACGTGGTCGGGGCGGCGCTGGTGGTCGAGGGCGCGGCGGTGGAGGAGTCGGTCACGTTCGGCAGGACGCCGGCCGGCTGGGTGGCGGTCTGGTTCTGCGCCGCGATGAAGGCGCCCTTGACCGTCTGGCCCAGGAGGTAGAGCGTCGCGACGCCGACGAGCGCCACACCGGCCAGGATCAGCGCGTACTCGACGGCCGAGGCGCCGCCGTCGTGGCGGCCGCGGCGGAACAGGCGACGTCGGTTGGTCATGGTCCCCTCCAGGATCTGCCCCAGTGTCCCGCTACCGCGCGCGACGGCGCTCTCCCGCGTTACGCCTCGGAGCATCCTCCGTTCGGCTGATCTTGCCGAGCCCGGATCCCCCGATCGGGTGACGTCGGAACGCAGCGTGGCCGTTCGGGCGCGGTTCGTGACGCGTGGTCACGGCGGGGGGCGGCGGCCGCTGATGCGAGCGGAGACGGCGTCGGCGGCGGCGACCGCGGCGGGTCCGAGCCGGGCGCGGGTGCGCTCGTCGGTGCGCTCGTCGAAGGTGAGCGCCACCGCGGCGACCGGCCGGCCGCCGTGGTCGAACACCGCGGCCGCGACCGAGGCGAAGCCCTCGGTCACCTCGCCGTCCTCGGACGCCCAGCCGCGCCGCCGCTCGGCAGCGAGCACGGACCGCAGCGCGGTGAGGCTCGCCGGCCCGCGCCCTGTGCGCGTGCTGAACGACGACGCCGAGGGAAGCTGCGCGCGCACGTGCGCGGCCGGCAGGTGGGCGAGCATCGCGCGGCCGCTCGCGGTGAGGTGCGCGGGCAGCCGCACGCCGACGTCGGTCACGAGGGTCGCGGCGTTCGGCGGCTGCTCCTTGAGCAGGTAGACCGTCTCCGCGCCCTGCAGGATGCCGAGCTGCGCGGTGAGACCGGTCTGCGCGACGAGGCGGGCGAGCACCGGGCGCGCGAGCCGCTCGAGCGGGTCGTGCCGCAGGAACGCCGAGCCCACCTCGAACGCCGCGACGCCGAGGCCGTACGTGCGGTCCTCCGGCAGGTGCACGACGAAGTCGGCGTCCACGAGCTCGGCGAGCAGGTGGTACGTCGTGGAACGGGGGAGGCCGATCTCGCGGGCGATCGCGCTCGCCGCGACCGGGCCGGGGCGCGAGGCGAGGTGGGTGAGGATGGCGAGCGCCTGGCGCGCCGCGGGGACTCCTGCCATCGCGGACCTCCCGTGCGCGCGCACTGTCTGGGATCCCAGACACTACCTGCTCGCGGACCGCTGCGGCGGGGCTCGTGGCGGCCCCACACTGCTCGGGTCCGAGCCGTCGACCGCCAGGAGCACCCGATGACCGCCACGCCGATCTCCGGCCCGCGTCCCGTCCGCGCCGCCCGCGGCACCGAGCTCAGCACCCTCGGCTGGCAGCAGGAGGCGGCGCTGCGGATGCTGCAGAACAACCTCGACCCCGAGGTGGCCGAGCACCCCGACAAGCTCGTCGTGTACGGCGGCACCGGCAAGGCCGCGCGCGACTGGGCGTCGTTCGACGCTCTGCAGCGCACGCTGCGCGCGCTGCGCGGCGACGAGACGATGCTCGTGCAGAGCGGCCGGCCCGTCGGCGTCTTCCAGACCCACGAGTGGGCGCCGCGCGTCCTCATCGCGAACTCCAACCTCGTGGGCGACTGGGCCACCTGGGAGGAGTTCCGCCGCCTCGAGCACCTCGGCCTCACGATGTACGGCCAGATGACCGCGGGCTCGTGGATCTACATCGGCACCCAGGGCATCCTGCAGGGCACGTACGAGACGTTCGCCGCCGTCGCGCAGCAGCACTTCGGCGGCACGCTCGCCGGCACCATCACGCTCACCGCCGGCCTCGGCGGGATGGGCGGCGCCCAGCCGCTCGCCGTCACGATGAACGACGGCGTGGCCATCTGCATCGACTGCGACCCCTCGCGCATCGCCCGCCGCATCGAGCACCGCTACCTCGACGTCGAGGCCACCTCGATCGAGCACGCGCTGCAGCTCGCGGTGGAGGCGCGCGACGCCCGCCGCGGCCTGTCGATCGGCCTGCTCGGCAACGCCGCCGAGATCGTGCCGGCGCTGCTCGCGATGGACGCCCCGATCGACGTCGTCACCGACCAGACCTCGGCGCACGACCCGCTGTCGTACCTGCCCATCGGCGTCGCGTTCGAGGACATGGCGACGTACGCGCAGAAGGACCCTGCCGAGTTCACCCAGCGCGCCCGCGAGGCGATGGCCACGCACGTCGAGGGCATGGTCGGCTTCATGGACAAGGGCGCGCAGGTCTTCGACTACGGCAACTCGATCCGCGGCGAGGCGATGCTCGCCGGCTACAGCCGCGCGTTCGACTTCCCGGGATTCGTGCCGGCGTACATCCGTCCCCTGTTCTGCGAGGGCAAGGGCCCCTTCCGCTGGGCTGCCCTCTCCGGAGACCCGAAGGACATCGCGGCCACCGACCGCGCGATCCTCGAGATGTTCCCCGACAACCAGAACCTGCAGCGCTGGATCCCGATGGCGCAGGAGCGCGTGCACTACCAGGGCCTGCCCGCGCGCATCTGCTGGCTCGGGTACGGCGAGCGCCACCTCGCCGGGCTGCGGTTCAACGAGATGGTCGCGAGCGGCGAACTGTCGGCTCCCATCGTCATCGGCCGCGACCACCTCGACTGCGGCTCGGTGGCCTCGCCGTACCGCGAGACCGAGGCGATGGCCGACGGCTCGGACGCGATCGCCGACTGGCCGCTGCTCAACGCGATGGTCAACGTCGCGTCGGGCGCGTCGTGGGTCTCGATCCACCACGGCGGCGGCGTCGGCATCGGCCGCTCGATCCACGCCGGCCAGGTGGCGGTGGCCGACGGCACCGACCTCGCGGCGCAGAAGCTCGCGCGCGTGCTCACCAACGACCCGGGCATGGGCGTGATCCGGCACGTCGACGCCGGCTACGACCGCGCGGTCGAGGTCGCGGATGAGCGCGGCGTGCGGGTGCCGATGCGCGAGCATGGCTGACGTGACCCGCGCCCTCCTCGTCGACCGCATCGGCGAGCTGGTCACCAACGACCCGGCGCTCGGTGAGGGGGCGCTCGGCATCGTGCGGGACGCCGCGGTCCTCGTGGTCGACGGCGTGGTCGCCTGGGTCGGCGCAGCGGGCTCGGCGCCTACGGCGGACGGCGTGATGGTGATCGATGCGGCCGGCGCGGCCGTGCTGCCGGGGTTCGTCGACAGCCACGCGCACCTCGCGTTCGCCGGCGACCGCGCGGAGGAGTTCGCCGCGCGGATGGCGGGGCAGGCGTACTCCGCCGGCGGCATCCGCTCGACGGTGGCCGCTACGCGTGCGGCGTCGGACGCCGACCTCGGCGCGAACGTCGCGCGGCTCGTCGCCGAGGCTGCGGCGAGCGGCACGACGACGTACGAGTGCAAGTCGGGCTACGGCCTCACCGTGCACGACGAGGAGCGGTCGCTGCGCGCTGCAGCGCCGCACGTGGACGAGACGACGTACCTCGGCGCGCACGTCGTGCCGCCGGAGTACGCCGACCGCCGCGACGACTACGTCGCGCTCGTCGCGGGGGAGATGCTCGAGGCGTGCGCGCCCCACGCCCGGTGGATCGACGTGTTCTGCGACCGCGGCGCGTTCGACGCCGACGAGGCGCGGCACATCCTGCAAGCCGGGATCGCGCGCGGGCTGGCGCCCAGGTTGCACGCCAACCAGCTCGAGGACGGCCCGGGCGTGCGGCTCGCGATCGAGGTGGGCGCGGCGTCGGCCGACCACTGCACGCATGTGAACGACGCCGACGTCGAGGCCCTCGCCGCGAGCGACGTGGTCGCGACGCTGCTGCCCGGCGCTGAGTTCTCGACGCGCGCGCAGTACCCCGACGCGCGGCGGCTGATCGACCGCGGCGTGACGGTGGCGCTCGCGGCCGACTGCAACCCCGGGTCGTCGTACACGACGTCGATGCCGTTCTGCGTCGCGGTCGCCGTGCGCGACATGCGCATGACGCCGTCCGAGGCCGTGTGGTCTGCGACCGCTGGCGGCGCGCGCGCCCTGCGGCGTACGGACGTCGGCCACCTCGGGCTCGGCGCCCGCGGCGACCTCGTGCTGCTCGACGCGCCCTCGCACCTGCACCTCGCATACCGTCCCGGCGTCCCGCTCGTGCGCACCGTCGTGCGCGCCGGCGCCGTCGTCGCTGCTCGTCCCCACCACTGATCCGGATCTGGAGAACCCCATGAGCGAGCTCGTCGTCCACCTCGACGACCGCGGCGTGCACGTCGACGACGTCATCGCCGTGGCGCGCCACGATGCGCGGGTCGAGCTGACCGAGCGCGCGCTGGCGGGCGTCGCCGCGACCCGTGCGCGCATCGACGAGCTCGCGGCGTCCGCAGAGCCGAAGTACGGCATCTCCACCGGGTTCGGCGCTCTCGCGACGCGGCACATCTCGCCCGAGCTGCGCACCCAGCTGCAGCGCTCGCTGATCCGCTCGCACGCCGCCGGCATGGGCGCGCCGGTCGAGCGCGAGGTGGTCCGGGCGCTGATGTTCCTGCGCCTGAAGACGCTCGCGTCCGGGCGGACCGGCGTACGTCCCGTCGTGGTCACGACCATGGCCGCGCTGCTCAACGCGGGGATCACGCCGAAGGTGCTGGAGTACGGGTCGCTCGGGTGCAGCGGCGACCTCGCGCCGCTGTCGCACTGCGCGCTCGTGCTGATGGGCGAGGGCACGGCGTACGGGCCCGACGGCGTCGAGGCGGCGTCGGCGGACCTGCTCGCCGCGGCGGGCATCGAGCCGGTCGTGCTCGAGGCCAAGGAGGGCCTCGCGCTCATCAACGGCACCGACGGCATGCTGGGCATGCTGTGCATGGCGATCCTCGACCTCGAGGAGCTGTGCGACGTCGCCGACGTCACCGCCGCGATGTCGGTGGAGGCCCTGCTCGGCACCGACGCCGTCTTCCGCCCGGAGCTGCACGAGCCGCTGCGCCCGCACCCGGGCCAGGCGCGGTCCGCCGCGCGCATGCTCGCGACGCTGGACGGGTCCGGCGTCGTGGAGTCGCACAAGGTCGACGACACGCGCGTGCAGGACGCCTACTCGCTGCGCTGCGCCCCGCAGGTCGCGGGTGCGGTGCGCGACACGGTGGCGTACGCGCGCGTCGTGGCCGAGCGCGAGCTCGCGGCGTCGGTCGACAACCCCGTCGTGCTGCCCGACGGCCGTGTGGAGTCCAACGGCAACTTCCACGGCGCCCCGGTGGCGTACGTGCTCGACTTCCTCGCGATCGTCGCGGCCGACCTCGGGTCGATCGCGGAGCGGCGTACCGACCGGCTGCTCGACAAGGCGCGCAACCACGGGCTGCCGCCGTTCCTCGCCGACGACCCCGGAGTGGACTCCGGCCTGATGATCGCGCAGTACACCCAGGCGGCGCTGGTGTCCGAGAGCAAGCGGCTCGCGGCCCCGGCGTCGGTCGACTCGATCCCGAGCTCGGCCATGCAGGAGGACCACGTCTCGATGGGGTGGTCCGCGGCCCGCAAGCTCCGGCACTCGGTCGACAACCTGCGGCGCATCCTCGCCATCGAGCTCGTGGCCGCCGCGCGCGGCCTCGACCTGCGCGCGCCGCTGACGCCGTCGCCCGTGACCGGTGCAGTGGTCGCGGCACTGCGCGAGACCGTCGCCGGCCCGGGCACCGACCGGCACCTCGCGCCGGAACTCGAGGCCGCCGAGGTGTTCGTGCGCGACGGCGGCGTCGCCCGCGCCATCGAGTCCGCCGGAATCTCGCTGCCTTGACCTTCGGCACGGTGTTGGATCGGCGGATGGACGCCGACGCGTACAAGGACGACCTGCACTCCTACCTGCACGGCGGGCGCGATGCGCTGCTCTGGAAGCTCGACGGGCTGGGGGAGTACGACGTACGTCGCCCGCTCGTGCCGACCGGCACCAACCTGCTCGGCCTCGTGAAGCACCTCGCCGTGGTGGAGGCGTGGTACTTCGGGCGGGTCTTCGGCCGGCCGTTCCCCGAGCCGCTGCCCTGGTGGGACGACGACGCCGAGCCGAACGCCGACATGTGGGCGACCCCCGAGGAGTCGCGCGCGGACATCGTCGGGCTGTACGAGCGGGCCGCCGCGCATGCCGACGCGACCATCGCCGCGCTGCCGCTCGACGCGCCCGGCACGGTGCCGTGGTGGAACGACGGGCAGGTGACGCTGCACCGGATGCTCGTGCACGTGACGGCGGAGACGCATCGCCACGCTGGCCACGCCGATCTCGTCCGCGAGCTCATCGACGGCACGGCCGGTTTCCGCCGCGAGCACGACAACCTCGCCACGTTCGACGCCGATGGTTGGACGGCGTACCGCGCGAGGCTCGAGTCCGCCGCCCGCGCCGCCGCCGACCGCGAGCTGGCCTAGCCGAACGGTCGCACTGCCGGGACCGGCTCAGGCATCGGTATGCACACGGTACGTGCCCTTGCTGGTCGCCTTCTGGCCGACGAGCAGGAGATCCGCCTCCCGTACGGCCGACCGAGCGGTGCGGCCCGACCCGGCAGGCAGGACAAGGCCTCCCACAGTCGCTGACAGCTGCACCGAACCGCCGTCGGTCGCGACGGGGCGTCCCAGCTCGTCGACGATCCGAGCGCAGATCGCGGAAACCTCGTCGAGGTCGTTCACCGCAGTGCACACGACGACGAACTCGTCGCCGCCGACCCGCGACACGAAATCGCCAGCCCGCACGCAGTCCTGGATCCGCTCGGCCATCGCCACCAGGACGTCGTCGCCGATCGAGTGTCCGAGCCGGTCGTTCACGGCCTTGAAGGCGTCGAGGTCGAGGGCGAGCACCGCGGTCGAGCCGCGGCCCTGCAGCGAGTAGTGGAGGTGGTCCTGCAGCTGCCGACGGTTGGGAAGCCCTGTCAACGGGTCCAGCGCCGCCGCGTAGCGAGAGGCGGTATCGGCTCTGCGCCGGGCCTGGGCCAGGAGCACGGCGCCCACGAGGACGGCGGACCAGGTGAGCATCCGCGTGAGACGCACCGCCGTCGGATCCGGCGACGTCGTCCACATGATCCACGCTGCCGGGAGGAGCGTGCCAGCAGAGAGCCAGGCGACGGCTCGGACGGGAGCGAATGTGGCGGCGGCGAGCGGGACCACCAGCAACAGGCTGGGGGCCAGCACCGACGGCCAGATCCACGCCAGAAGCGCGAGCACGACGAGTGCGACCCACGCGAGGAGGACCCGCTTGTCGGCGATGCGCCTGCCCGACTCCACCACCGCCTCCTCGACAGTCTCCGCGGAGGAGGCATGTCCGGTCCGAGTCTAGGAGCCGAGCAGGTGGGGAGGCGCGCCGCGCCAGCACCCGGATCGAGATGATGCACAGGATCAGCCGGCCCCGCGGCATCGCCGACGAGCCCCGCGTTCTTGTCAGAACGGGGGCTGGTCGACCTGGGTGTCGAGTGCTTGTGCTTCGGCTGGTCGGGGGAGGTAGGGGCGTGCGGGGATGCGGATGGTCTGTCCGAGGGCGGTGCGGAAGGTGGCGGAGCCGTCGGCGTTCGAGTCGGTGATGTCGAGG
>JBFWNE010000010.1:0-114729 GCA_050251215.1 Candidatus Nanopelagicales bacterium | reverse complement strand
CACCCGGTCACAGCTGTCGAACACCACGCCCCCGGAGGTGACCGACGACCTGACCCTGCAGGCCCTCACAGCCTGACCAACGACGACGAGGGATCAGAACTCGTACACCACCTCAGAGGACTTGACCGCCGTTATGCGTCGTCAGAACGGGTTCTCGAACTTCCAGACGGGCTCAAACCCGTCGGTGTCCACCCCTCGTTCCCGGAGAGCCGTTAGGGCATCGTCCAACGACGCGAAGGTCTCAACGTCGGCAAGCACGTAGTCGCCAGCGCTCGCCGGCCACTGCTCAGGGTCGAGGTCTCTCGGCACTTCGGCCTGCACCATCTGTACGCCATCTCCGGACGACGCTATCCGTAGCCAACGACGGTGGGAATCGCGGAGCGGCTCCACCTCAATGGCGACCGGTTGGTCGAGCATCGTCAGCTGATTCCGGACCTCCATCCGCATGTACGCCATTGTGGTCCGATCCCCTTGCAGTGGGGACGTGGCGCGCAGGCGGCCGATAGCGTTTGGCGGGTGGATGAGCTGCCGGTGCCAGAGCGTTGGCGCCCCGCGCTTGCCGATGTCGTTCATCGGGTGATCGCGCGAGACTTCGACGGGCTCAACCGAGACGGCCTCCTAGACCCGGTGCACGCTTCACGTCCATCTCAGATTGCGCATTGGATCGACCGCTACCCCGGCACCCTCGTTGATCTCCCCGAGGCCGCGTGGGCGACGGCCGACTGCAGTCCTGTGCAGGACCGACCCGGCACGTGGTGGGTCGTGGTCGATCTCTGGACGGCCGAAGAAGGTCGAAGCGACCTGACTCTGGAGTCCTACGTGGTCGAGGACGGCGACGAAGTCCGGGTCGTCGTGTACGACGTCCACGTCCTGTAGCGGCGCAGATGTGCCGTTGCTGCTCGCCCGTCCAGGCGTAGATCCGTCATTGCGCAGGGCCTCGTCGGGCAGCGCCCTCGCATCGGAAGCGGTCGAACGTGCCTCGGGCGTTGCGTGCTCGGGCAGGATGACCTGGTGGTTGGCGAATGGGGTGCCGAGGCCTGGGACGCTCGGGTCGGATTACTGCGCGCGCTCTCGCGAGCCGTAACCGCGTGGGCCAAGTACGCGTCCGAGGAGGTCGACGGAAGCGCTCAATATCCTGATCCGACGATCGCCTCGGCCGTATCCCAGTTGAGGCAGGGACTCGCGGCCAAGGAAGACCTGGCCGCTCTCGAGTCGGTTGTGACGTGGGCCATCAGCGGGGCGATGCACTCGGCGCTGGTGGCACTCGATGGTGGTTCCGACGGGTGCCCGACGCTTGACCTAACTGACCCGGAGGGCCGCAGCCTGGGATACGCGTTCCACGAGCAGTGGCCAGAGTTCGACCCACGAGAGTCGATGGGCGCCGACGGAGACGGGCGAGCCTAGGTGCCGGTAGAACTCGCCCGAGCGGTGCAAGACCCGGCATTCGGCATCTCCTCGTTCGGCAAGATGAACCTGTGAACAGAGGGGTGAATCAGCGGCGCCCTTGGACCGACGCCGAGACACTCGCGGCGGCAAGACAGGTGCTCCTAGCGCCAGGTGCCGTCACAAGGGGTTTCGAGGGCATCGACGTTCGCGACGACGCGGACCGCTTGCTGGTCGAGTTTCAGTGGTTGAGGGACCCCAACCACTACGTGGTTGATTTCCCGTACCCGGAAGACGCGACGAGCGCCTGGACTGGACTGCCCGTCAGCGATGCGCAGGAGTGGGCAGTGGACATCGCCTTCCTACTGATGGAAGAGCTTGACACCGGTTTCGTGGCGCGTGCCAGACGAACCCGTCGGGGCAACGCGGTGGCGCTGGCCTTTGACGCGTTTTCGGAGGACGTTCTAGGCCGTGAATGGTACGTCGGCAACGTCTTGCCCGAGAACGACTGGATCATCGAGGACGCCGCTCTGGATCCGTCCGTTCCTCGCCAGCGCCGACAGGACGGCACCCTAATCGCCTGGTTGTCCGTGCATCCCAACACCATTCGATTCGGTCCCGTGGCGGCGCATGGCGCTATCAGTTGGATGCCCGGAACTGACGACGTGGCGACTCTGGACATGATCCAGATGAGTGAGGACGTGGCGAGCGACGTCCAACTGGGGCTCGCACGCCTGCTCGTGTTCCAGGCCATGTACGCGGGCGCACGTGGCGTCGTGAGCGCGCAATCGGGTGTATTGCTCATGCGCCTTGGCTTCACGTCTCTCGACGGCGCTACCTGGACTGTTTCGACGCTCGACTATGGGACGTCGACCTGATCTGGTCGACCGTGCCGATGTGAATGCGTGCCGCAGCGGGCACGCAGAAGTGCCGGTAGGCATCGACTGCGTTGGAGGATGGGATCGTGAGCAGACCCAACACCAACCAGGTCGTTGCCGTTCTAACCGACCTGGAACGCGGCGGCTACATCACCGGGCTGACCGTTGCCGAACGAGCACTGGGCAACCCCGCCCTGACGGACGTGATGTTCGAGCTGTCTGGTGAGCCGATGCTCGTCATGCTTGCGGACGAGACCGCAGTCCACGTGAAAATCGTCGGCGCGAGACGTGAGGTGGACGTCCCACTTGGCGACGTCAAGCGGGCGCTCTTGGACTGGACGACCTGATACGTATGTGCCGATAGAGCTCGCATCTGCATGGGCGACCCGGCATTGTGAGTCGCATGGGGGACATGGGGGACGCAGCCGACCTGCCTGACTTGGCTTATGTCGGTGCGAAGATCGTCCACTCGACGTTCGGCCCGGGAAAGGTGACCTTCGTGGGTCCCTACAAGGGCGTGCCAGCCTGCAGCGTTCAGTTCGAGGGACACGTGAAAGCGCTCGAACTCCAGTACGCGATACCGCACGTCCGGCTGGCTGAAGACGAAGTGCCGATCCAGCCCAAGAAGCGCGGCTGGTTCGGGCGCTGATACTGCGACGCAGGTGTGCCGTTCGCGCTCGCATCTGTTCTGTCAACCGGCATTCTGACGTACGAGGTCACCAGGTCGGCGGGCGGACGATCCTCGAATACTGGATTCCGGCCGAAGACCTCGAGGCGATGAATGAGAACATCGTCGGCCAGATCGAAGTCGTAGCCGAGTACCTCTAGCCTCGCCGACGTGCCGATCTGAGCGCGCCGCACAGCCTCGGTCTCACTCAAGACTTCGAGCCCGCGCGTCGATTCCTAAGCCATGCGCGCACCACGTTGGCCGTTCTTGGCTGCCCTCGGCGCGCTACTGGTTCTTCTGGCCGTGGGGTACGGGCTGCCGCCTCTCATCCAGACCATCAACGAGCGCAGCTCTGCCGCGGTGCTCGAGGCGGAGTACGGCGCGGCGGTCCAGGCAATCGCGGCGGTTCCCCGTCCTGTCGGCCTACGCCCTTGCCCTGGTTCGGACCAAGGCCCAGTGGCGCTCATCTGCTGGGAAGGCGACGTCTCGCCCGTCAAAGCCGCGGGGCTCATTCGCGACTCCCTCAAGAAGACCGGCGCGGCGGACGTCTCCGCTCGTTGCGCGAATCTGCCTCGGCTTGGCGACATGTGCATCGTCCAGGCACGCGTGCAGGCCCAGGACTTCGGCGTGAACATCGGGCCGAGCCTGGACGGCCACGACGGAGTCTTCGTCTCAGGGGGAGCCGGCCCGGCCGCGATGCTCACGCCGCTGCCGAGGGCCGCCAGCCCTGTCCCTATCCCAGCCCAGTAGGCAGCACGGCGCTCCACGGCAGCTGTTGCACAGGCGACGCCGCGAGGGGGAGGCTGCCTGGCGTGGGAGATCGGGACGCTACGGAGGCTGTCCGGCGCCGGCTACAGCCGGCCGCCTTAAGCGGCGACCCCGCGGCCGGGGTCGCCGCCGTCCCCGACGCGATCGATGCGGGGCTGCTCCAGGCGGCGGTCCCGGTGGCGATCGTCGCGCTGCGGCATGGCGCGTCCGTCGGCTTGGACCTCCACCGGCTCGTCGACGCTTTAACCGCGCGGGGCTGGGACGGGGACGACGTCGCCGTGGAGGCGCTGCACGCCGCACGGTCCGGCACGCCGACCGGCCGCACCGAGATCCCGGCCGACCTCGAGATGCTCGGCGACGTCCTGGGCCAGCAGCTCGGCGGCTACCTAGAACTCGCCACCGGGGACGCGTGGCCGGCGTCGGTGTTCGAGGACGGCGCGTTCGAGGACGACGGCGACCCGGACGAGGACACCGAACGGTGGTTGTACGTGCCCGGCGACTCGCGTGACGCCTGGCAGGACATGGCCGACTTCGCCGCCCATGCGCCCGACCCCCACGTCCGCGAGCTCCTCCAGCTGGCGATCGAAGGCCGGGGTGCGTTCAACCGCTTCAAGTCCGCTCTGGACCGCCACCCCTCCTACTGGTGCGACTGGCACGTGTGGTCCGGCGAGCGGGCCGTGGGACGGGCTCGGAGCTGGCTCGCGTCCGAGGGCTACGACCCGCTCCCCTGAGCTCACCCAGGCGCGTACTCCTCTGGCTCTAGAGAGCGGACCGCCCGGCAACAGTGCTTGTCGCACGCCCACCCAGCCGTCCTCGCGTACGGCGCAGCACCACCCGGCACGCCGCACGGGACCAGCGAGCAGGCACCGGCTCCCGAGGCGATGGCCCCCGCGTCCGACGGGATCGGACGCAGCGCGCGCCGTCACGGACCCATCGCGCGGCGTCCGGCGGCGGGTCCCCGATCCCGGCACACACTGGTATCTGGATACGCGGCGCCCTCGGCGAGGGTCCGCTGACAACTTCGCCGCCAACCCGGCCGGCCGCCGCCACGAGCCCCTCGGGTGCAGCGACGGCCGCGCTTCGGCGCACGGCGCGATGGCAATGACAGTGCCTCGAGGCCAGGTGGACGGTCCACGACCGGGACGGCAGTCAGCGCCGACGGCACTGTCACCACGACCGTCACCGCATGGCCGCACGGTCAGCACTGTCACCACGACCGCCGCTGGTCCGTCGTGACGGTCGGCGCTGTCACGGCGTCCGTCACCGGCTCCGGTGCGCTCACGAGACCCGGCGCAGCGCACCTGATTCCTGTCAGCCCGGTAACCCACGGCGTCAGGGAGTCACCCATGTCCATCACGGCCAGGACCACGCACGTCACCGTTCCCGTAGACGGCGACGTACCCGACCTCATCGACGTCGTCGCGGCGGCGGACCTGCTCGGCACACCGCCGCGGTTCGTGCGCCGGCTCGTCGCCGAGCGCCGAATCCGGTTCTACAAGCTCGGCCGCTACGTGCGCATCGACCGCAGCGACGTCGAGGCGTTCATCGCTGCCAGCCGCGTCGAGGCCGCGCTGGTCCGCACCCGCCAGCACCGCGCCTGACCCGGGCCGACGATGAGCAAACGAGAGTTCGGCTCCGTCCGCAAGCTGCCCTCGGGACGCTGGCAGGCCCGCTACCCGGCCGAGGACGGCACCCCGCGCACCGCGCCCACGACCTTCCCCACGCGCGCCGACGCCGCCGCCTACCTCGCGGGCGTGGCCACCGACATGCGCCGCGGCGTGTGGACCGACCCGCGCAACCCCCACATGCCGCGCCTGCGCGAGTACGCCGAGGTCTGGCTCGCCCAGCGCACCGTCCGCGGCCGCCCGCTCGCCCCTCGGACGGTCGACACGTACCGGCACAGCCTCGACTCCTGGATCGCCCCCACCCTCGGCGACGCCCAGCTCACCGACATCACCCCCAGCGTGGTCCGCCGCTGGCACCAGGGCGTGATGTCGAGCACCGGACCAACCGCGACCCGCCAGGCCTACGCCCTGCTGCGCGCCATCCTCAACACAGCCGTCGCCGACGAGCTCATCCTGCGCAACCCGTGCCAGATCCGCGGCGCCGGACAGCCGAACTCCCCGGAGCGGCCGCTGCTGTCCCTCGAGGACGCCGAACGCCTCGCCGCCCAGATGCCCGCCAACCTGCAGCCCCTCGTACACCTCGCCTACTGGGCGCACGGACGCCTGGGCGAGCTCCTCGCCCTCCGCGTCGGCGACGTCGACCTCGAGCGCGGAACCCTGCGCATCGAACGCCAGGTCATCGAGGTCGACCACGTCGGGACTCGCATCACCGCTCCTAAGGTCGGCAGCCGCCGAACGGTGCACCTGCCCGTGCCTGCGCTGGACACCCTGCGCGATCTGATCGCCGCACGTCCCGCCGACCCCGCCGCGCGCCTGTTCATCCGGCCCGACGGCACGGAGCTGCGCGCCCACCACGTGCACGCCGCCTGGGCGAAGGCCCGAACCGCCGCGGGCCTGGACGGCGTCCACTTCCACGACCTCCGCCACGCCGGCCTCACCCTGTCAGCCCAGGCCGGCGCCACCCTCGCCGAAGTGATGCGGCGCGCCGGCCACGCCTCACCAGCCGCCGCCATGCGCTACCAGCACGCCGCCGACCACCGCGACGCCGAGATCGCAAGCCGCATGACCGCCCAGGCAAGGCTGCCCGAGCCGCCGGGCCGCTGATCTCCACAGAGACGAGCCCGCCGCGGGTGCGGGCCGAACACAGCCAGGTGGTTCATGCTGTTCGCATGAGCACATCGGGGGGTACGACCGGCGTCCGGGCAGCCGGCCTCAAGGCGGCGCTGATCGCCGCAGCGGTCGCCTACGTCCTGTGCCTGTTCGCGACGGCCATGGCGGCGTTCGTCGTGGTGAACGCCGCGGAGGACACCTGCGGATTCTCGGAGGAGGGCTGGGGCCGGTGGGGGGAGGACTCGTGGTCGTGGTTCCCGCTCGGGCAGACCTGCACGTACGAGGTCCCGCTGACTCAGGCCGACGAGAGCACGGTGATCGTCCGGCACGTGGACCCGCCGTCCCCGTTCGTCACCACGACTCTGGTGCTTCTCGTTGTCGCGCCGGCGGCGGGCGCCATCGGCTGGCGTCTTCGGGGACAGCGCGCCGCCTGACCGCTCGCGGATGGGCGCCGTGTCAGAACGGGTTCGCCGAGATCGGCAAGAAGCTGAGGAACCCGAGCACCGAGCCGACGAGGCCCGCCACAGCGAACCGCTCGCGACGAAGCGGCAGCCAGTCCGTCACGCGCCACACGAGAACGGCCAGCGCCGTCGGCGCAAGGCCGATGGCGAGCCATAGGACGGCTCTTCCGGCATCAGCAGCGCCATCGCCGCCGAATGCCGCGCCCGCCGCGCCGCTCAGCCACAGGTACGCCGGTACGACCATGTAGAGGACGACGACGGGGGCCATGGTCAGCGCGGCGACCCAACCCACTACCCGGCGCAAGACACCGGGAGACGGCGGCGCTTCTGCCACACGCAGTGCTGAGGAAGCAGGGTCATTCATACTCGTCACTCCACTCCTCTCCGGACCGCTGCACGCGCATGCGGACCCCACCTCTCATCGATGGTGATTCAGAACGGCACGGCTGCGCGCCGCGAATGGAACTGGACTGGGTGTCCTCCAGGGAAGGGCCGTAGGACACCGGCGGGAAGCGCCTGCCGCGCTCCAAGTGCCGAGGGAGTCAGGAACGGTCGTCACGGCTTCGGTGCTGCGAGCCTCTGACGACCTTCATGATCTGGCCGGCGTTGCCGGTGCGGGCCTCGAGTGGCGGTTGGCCAGTGAGATGGGTCGTGGCCTGAGAAGCGGCCACCTGAAGGTCGTACGTCAGGTTGAGGTATCGCTGGGTGAGGTCTTGCAGGCCGTCGATAGTCCTAGCCTCTTCGTGGAGCTCGCCCCTCCTGCGATCCGACGTGTAAAGCACGCCGGGCTCGTCGCTGCCACTCCAGACATCGTGAAAGAGGCGGTTTCGATTCTGGTTGAGCTCCTTGGCTTCGGTAATGAGGGGAGTCCAGATATCCTTGACGATGCGGGGCGTGGTGCCGCTCTCGGCGGGCGATGCCCGGTCGATGAACTCGGATAGTTTGGCCAGCTGCTTTGTGACGCTGCTGCCGTCGGATGAGAACGGCGCCTGGGGCTCTTGCTGGAGTGTGGCCATGACACCGGCCAGGACTGCTTCGAACCGCGATCCGACCCGGACCACGAAGCCGAGGCGGCGGAGCAGTTCCTCTTCCTTGGCCGCGATGCCTTCGTAGTCCCCGTCCGTCATGCCCTAAGGATGCACGGTCGATGTCATCAGCAGCGAGCGAGAACGGCACATCTGGGTCGGTCAGTCTGGCGACTCCACCATCGTCCAGCCCCTGAACTGGAAGGCTCGCTGAAGGCGATCCAAGACCTCTGCGCGGGGGCGATTCGTCGTGTCCGGGATCGACTCGACGTAGACCACGATCTCGTTCCACGGCTTGGACATCGCCTCGGCCGAGATGCGGATGGTTCCGACGGAGTCGCGAAACTCCAGCTTCGTCCGCCCGAGGAGGCGCACCGAGTAGCCCTCAGACGACTCTGTCCAACCTCGCCAGGACCGACGGAAACGCTCGCTCATCGTGGCCCTGTCATGAGAGTCAGGATGCCGGTTGGGCCCATCGCATGCGAGCGCGAACGGCACCTAGCGATCGCTACTTCTTGCTCGCCGTGGCGAAGAAGGAGTTCCCGTCGTCCATCACCGCGAGGACGATGAAGTCCGGGGCGGGCGCCTCTGACGCTCCTGCGGTGGAGTAGGAGCACAGCGTTGCTGGTGTCGCCAGGTCGAGGGACTGCGTAGAACCAGCGGCGACGTCTTCGCCGTACCGCACAACCATCGCCTCGCGAGTAGCCCCGACCGTCGTGGCGAGCGTGGCCGTAAGTGTGACCTCCGCAGGAAGCCCCGATGCGGCGGCGCACTTCTCGCGGGCGGCGGGCTCGATTGACGACGACGCTTCCACCTGGTCCAGGACATTCGCGGCCGACGACGTTGTTGGGGTTGCCTGTCCCGAACAAGCGGCAAGAGCTCCCGCCGCCAGAACGCACGCGAGGAACCGCGCCAATCCAACCTGCCCTGCTGCTCGCGTGGAGCGGCCCATCCCCCTAGTCACCATGCGAGTGATACTGCCGGTTATTGGGTGTCGAGGGGAAGCGGCAATGTCCAACCCTGGGCGACGCTTCCTTACCGTCGGCTCGTCTCCGACACCGGAAAAGCAATGCCGGATGTGGGGCGGACGGTGCCTACCCGAGGGCCGCGCTCATCCGATCGGATCCTCTTGGGCCGCGCATTCGGACCGCTCACACACCTGACCATGCGGCCCGCTCCTGGATCCGCAAACGCAGTCCGGTCACGCCGGCAGGACGGCGTACCCGTCGATGTTGACCATGCCTCCGCGGGCGATCACTACCAGACGGCCGGAGAGCTTCGACCCGGCTCTGAGGGTGACCAGGACCCGCGAGGCCTGCGGACCCGCAGTGGATATCCGCCCGACCTTCGTCGAACCGATGTAGACATCGACGCTTCCGCACGCGGGGCAGCGGGTGACGACGAGGTCCACGCGGGTGCCGGACACCGACGCGTTGCTCGTCGCGCGTGCGCCGGAGATGCTCGTGCTGGTGAGCGTCCCGAACAGGTAGCCCGAGCCCGTCCGTCGCGCCCAGGTGGACGACGCCGAGAGTGCGCGGTCGTCGTACGGGGTGCGCGAGCAGCGCTCGGCGGACCACGGCCCGACGTTGCCCGCCTTGTCGCGCGCCCGCACGTGCCAGCAGTACGTCTTCGCGGCGGCGACGGGAAGGACCACCGACTTCGCGGTCGTGGCCGACCACGCGCTCGGCGACTTCCATGTTCCGCCCGAGTAGCGCCAGGCGACGTCGTAGCTGGCGACGCCCGAACCCGCGTCCTTGCCCGACCAGGACAGCCGCCAGGTGGACGACGTGAGGGTGCGCGGCGCCGCGGCGGGGGATGCTGCGGGGGCAGCGGCGTCGACGCGGAATGTGACCGAGGCGCGGGCTGCGTTGCCGGCGGGGTCGGTCGTTGAGATCACGACGTTGTGGGTGCCCGCTGCAAGCAGGCCGGGCTTCCAGCCGGACGCGCACGGGACCGCCGCCGCCCCGTCCAACGCACACTTCACGGAAAGGTCGGCCCGACGGTCGGTGGTGTCCGTGGCTGTGAACGAGATCGCGGGCCTCGTCGTGGTCCAGGCGGGCACTTTGGGGGTGATGACCGGGGCGGAGTCGTCCACCGCCTGCTCGGAGGGCCAGCCCTCGTCGATCAAGTCGAACGGCGTGACGCCCAAGGGCGTGCCGGCGACCGGCGACACCGACCACACCGAGAACAGGTCCTCGTTCACCCCGCTGAGGTCGACCCGGGTGACGAGCACGCGTGAGGAGTCTCGCGTCCAGGTGACTCCGACGAGATAGCCCTGCGGCGCCCACGCCGTGCGCGGTGCCCCGCCGGTGAGTGACAGGATCACTAGTTTGTCGTTCATGCCGGGGGTGAGGACGATCGCCGCGACATACCGGCCGTCGGGTGACACCGAGGTGTAGGCCGCGCCCGCGCCGCCGGACAGCGAGGTGATGGCTCCTGTGGGGCTCACGCGTGCGACGCCGCCCGGCGAGGCGGCCCGGACGGCCACGATGCCTGAGCCGTCGGGCAGGTACGACGCGTCGGCGAGGCCCTCGCCGCCCGGGACGGGCGTCACGGTCCCGTCGAGAGTGACCTTGCGCAGGGAGCAGCTCGTGGCAGACGTGCAGGCGGAGTAGACCAGCGCCTTGCCTCCCGGGGCCCAGTCCGGCTCGACCTCGTTGCCCGAGGACGACGTGAGCTGGACGACCGCGGCGTCCGGGCCGACGCCGCGCAGGTAGAGGTTGTTGCCTGTGCTGGTGCCGTCCTGGGCGCTGAAGGCGATGGTCTTCCCGTCCGGTGAGACCGTGGCGTCGATGACGCCGGAGACCCCTGGGGTGCTCAGCGCCTGGACCGGTCCCGTGTCGCCGATGGGACGGACCCCCAGGGCCCAGACGCTGGAGTTCCACGGACTGTGGGACAGGATCAGCTGGCGCCGAGGCACCGTGAGGGCCAGCGCCGTGCTCTGGGGCCCTTCGCCGGCGGCGTTGATCGCGCTCATCGCGATGTACCGGGTCTGCCCCGGTGCGACACCGCGCAGCTCCCACCCCTGCTGCGCACCTGTCGTCGCGTCGATGTCGGCGACCGCCTGCAGGGAGTCGGCGCTCTGGCCGGCGTACACGCGGTACGTCGTGACCGGCGAGTTGTTGGCCGGTGCGTCGACCACCGTCTTGACCCAGATGCGCTGCAGGGTCGCTGACCCGGTGAGCATCGGCGCGCCGGGGCGGTCGTAGGCCGACGTCGTCACCTCCACGGCAACTCCGGCAGCGGTTCGGTTGCTGCTCACGCTCACGCGAGCGGCGCCGTCGCCGACCACTGTGGGGGTCACCGTCAGCGTCGTGGTGCAGGTGGCTCGCGGCGACAGCGAGGTGCCGGTGCAGCCGTCGGTGCCGGCCGACAGGCCGGTGGGCACGCTGAGCCAGTCGTTGAAGGTGGGCGCGGCCGGCGTGATGGGCCGCGTGCCGACGTTGGTCAGCGAGTAGGAGACCTGTGATGTGGCGCCCAGCTTGGTGGTCGGCGCGGCGACCGTGCGGCCGGAGGAGACCAGGGCGTCGAAGCCGTCGCCCGTGCCGTATCGCAGGTGGGCGCTCAGCCCGCAGGACGGGGACTCCAGATCGAGCGAGATCGCGACCGGGGTTCTGTCGGCGTTGAGTACGAACTGGTTGACGGTGACCGACCCGTCGAGGCAGGTGCTGCCGTTGACCGTGACCGAATACACGCCTGCGGCGGTCTCGTTGGACAGGGTGTAGGAGCCTGCGGCGATCTCAACCTGCGAGCGGAGGTTGAGCGCGACGCTCGCCGGATCGGTGGCGGGGTCCTGCGCCAGGACGCCGAGGGTTCCGGCGAACCGGGTGTCGATCTGCGGCGAGGGGGAAGTCGTGCCGTCGGTGAGGAATGAGTGCTCGGGGCCGTCGAAGGCGAGGAGCTTCTGCGGACCGGTCTGCGCGGGCACGTAGTGGGCGACGTGCTCCACGGCGGCAGACGGTGGGCCGGTTGCACCGCCGTACTCGGTTGTCACGGTGTAGGTGGCGGTCGCTCCGTCGGGCACGGTGGTGTCAGCGAACCCGGGAAGGGCTGCGGTGCCGATCTCGACCGTGGGGCCGCCGTCGAGTGACCGCATCACGTGGAACAGGGAGTACCTGTCGGTGTACAGCCATCCCAGCGTCACGCCGTCGTGGGCGTCGATCGCCGTGAGGAAGGTGGGGCTGCTCGGTGGAGCAGCGCGGTCGGCGCGGAAAGGAACGTAGAGGGTGCCGCCGGGGACGTCCGCGGCGAACGGCACCAGCACACCGGCCGTGACCTCGGTCCAGTCGGCAGTGGCCTCGACAGTCACCGCGCACGTGCTTCCAGGGTCGAGGGTCGCGTCGGTGCACGTGGTTCCCACCAGATTCCAGTGGGGGGCCTGGTATCCCAGGATCGAGCCTGGCGCGCCGATGTGCACGGGGCCGGTGCCGTTCGAGGTCACCGTCGCCGTGATCTGACGGGACACGCCGGTGGCGATCGTGGGGGACGGGGGCAGGCTGTAGCGGGCGCTGCCCGCCGCGCGGGTGGTGTTCCACTGGACGTCGAAGGCGGCGTACTTCGTGAAGCTGCCGGCGTCGCAGGTTCCCTCGAAGGAGGCGTCGACGGCGCTCAGGACGCCCGCGGTGTAGGTGGCGGCGTGAACGGTGAGCGAGCCGAAGTAGTCTCCAGCGCCGGGCCCGAGCGGGCAGATGGTCGACTCGTAGACCGAGATGTCCGAGCCAGGTGCGGCGGCTAGCACGGTGCCGGCCTGCAGCTGCACGCCAGCGGGCGGGTGCAGCTTGACGAGCCGCCTTGTGATCCCGGAGGCGTTCCGGAACGTCAGGTCGACACCGGTGCCCGCGGCCACGCCGGCAACCGTGCCGGACACGGCGGTGTTGTCGACCTGGTACGCCGCGCTCGTGAAAACAGCCGTCGAGTAGGTCACCGAGGACGCATAGCCGATGTCAGCCGCAGCAGATGCAGGCACCGCCGCGACCAGCGGCAGCACCCCTGCGACTGTCACCCAGGCGGCGAAGGACGCCAAGCGCCGGACCATCACTTCCCCCGTCCCGGCCGGCGTGAAGCGACCGCGTCTGACCCATCGTCGACCCTATCCCTGCCCGGCCGTAGACCCGTACAGGCGAAGCGTGCCACGCACCGAGGTGACAGTGGTGGCTAGCGTCCCGACCCGCCGCCATCGCGTGGAGGGCGGGCGGGTCATGCGCGGACGTCCCGCCCACCCCCGTGGGGAGGGTTGCCCTCACGTGCCCTATGTCCGATGCCTCAGATTCGTCGCACGCCAGTTTCGGCATGGCGCGCCGACGCGGCTTCACGGGCCACAGTCCGGTCGAGGCGGCGTTGGGACGGCGTCGTGCGACGGTTCGGGCGGGCCGGACACTAGGGGGTGTGAGGCAGGAGGCTCCCCCGGACGACGAGGCCTCGCTGTGCGCCCGGGTGGCCTCGGGCGAGACGGCGGCGTTCGAGGAGCTGTACGACCGGCACGTGGTCCGGATCCACGCGCACTGCGCCCGACAGCTCGGCACGGTGCAGGACGCGGACGACCTGACGGCGATGGTGTTCCTCGAGGCGTGGCGGCGCCGTGATGCGATCCGGGTGGTCGACGGGAGTGCGTTGCCATGGCTGCTGGTGACGGCGACGAACGTCGCGCTGAACCATCGACGATCCCGCCGCCGGTATCGAACAGCACTGGCACGGCTGCCGGTCCCGGGAGTGGAACCGGACCCCGCCGGCGCTGTGACCGAGCGGGCATCGCTCGAGGCAGCGGCGCGGTCGCTGGCGGCGGCGCTCGCCGCATTGGCCGACACCGACCGGCAGCTGGTGTCGCTGTGCCTGATGGAGGAGCTGTCGTACGAGCAGGCCGCCGAGGCGTTGGGCCTGACGCATGCAGCGGTGCGGTCGCGGTTGATGCGGGCGCGCAAGCAGTTGCGTACGGCGCTGCTCGAGGCCGGATACAACCCCGTAGGGGAGGGGGAGGGCGATGAGTGACCTGAGTTCCTGGCCGCCCCCGCTGAGCAATGCGCGGGCAGCGCAGATCAAGACCGTCGTCATGGCCGAGGTCCGTCGGGCACCAGCGAATGTGCGGCACCGCCGCCGCATCGTCGCGGTGATCGCTGCCGTCGTTGCAGTGCTACTGGTGGGCGCGGGTACAGCGGCTGCCTACCTGCGGTTCGCCCGCCCGGATGAGCCGAACCTGGGCTACTGCTCACCGACGGTGTCTCTGGACTCCGCAGTCTGGGGCCAGCTCGCATTCGGTGCGGTGCCGGACGTCGACGGGAACCAGCCAGGGCTCCAGGCTGTCGATGCGTGCACCGCGATGTGGCGTGCGGGGATCGTCACCGCCCCCGACCAGACGGGCATCCCGCCCGAGCTCACCGCCTGCATCGTGGACGGGTCGCTCGTGGTGTTCCCCGACGACGCGACAGTCTGCGCGCGCCTCGGCGTGCCGCAGCCCCGCCCATGACTCCCGCGCGACGACATGTGCCCCGGTCGCGCGCGGGCTGCGAGACCGGTGGTGTCCTGGGCTCCGGGGGGACGCCCGGGACCCCACCGGCCTTCTCATGTCGTGCCAGTTCCGTGCCAGATCCGTGCCAGATGTAGCGGGAAACAGGGGCCGGAGAAGGGTGTCAAGGACAGCCTCGAACCCCGAATTCGTGCTCAGCACAAGGATTCTCGCCTGCGCACCTGAGTCGGGGAATGATCTTGAAAACCGCTGGATGGAAACATCCCGAGGGTTCGAATCCCTCGCCCTCCGCTCGCGGCCGAAGGCCGCTCCACTGAGGGCGAGGGGTTCGGGAGGAACCCCCGCAGCCCCTCGACCCACTGCGGCGAAGCCGCCGCTCAGGTCGCACCTCTGCCAGCCCGAGACGGATCCCTCGCCCTCCGCTCGCCGAGCGAAGCGAGGTCCCGACACGCGAGGTGCGCGAAACCCACCGGATTGACGCTGAATCCGGTGGGTTTCGCGCACGTGGGGGCCGACCCGCGGGCGGGCGGTGCCGGTCTCGCTCCGCGGCCTACAGCGAGGTACGAATGTGCGACTCCTCCGGCGCGTCGACGTCGGGCATCGACGGAACGGACGTCCGCGGCCACGTCCAGGCCGAGCGCAGGATGTACAGGAGCAGCAGCGACTCGAGGGCGATGGACAGGCCGTAGAAGTAGGCGTAGTCGAGGGGCTCGCCCGACACGTTGTAGATCGTGACGGGGAGGTAGAGCGCCGCGACGACGAGGTTGAGCGGCCGGTTGACGCGGGCCGGCAGCGTCGCGGAGAGGGCGACCATCAGGGCGGGGATGCCGACCAGCGTGAGCGAGGCGCCGACGAACAGCGGGCCGGTCGCGAAGCCATGGACCTCGCCGGCACCGATGTCGTCGAGGAAGCCCGGCTTGTAGAGGGCCAGGTAGTCCACGTAGATGTAGAAGAACATGAAGCTCGCCCACGCGGCGGCGAGCCGAGCCTGCACCGGCAGCCTCCGGTCGTCGAGCATCGTCGGTCGCGCGTCGTTCGTGGCCATCGTGGGATCTCCTCTGCCTACCGGGATTCGGCGTTCGTACGGTGTACGTCGTACAGCGTACGATGACTCGTACGCTGTACGGTTGTCAAGCCGTCCAAGCGAGCGAGGAGACCTGTGCCGGCGAGGAAGCAGCCCCGGAGCTCGACCGACGCCGGGCTCAGCACCGAGCGCGTCGTGGCCGAGGCGATCCGCATCGCCGACCGCGAAGGGGTCGAGGGCCTCAGCATGCGGCGCCTGGCGGCCGAGCTCGACGCCGGAGCGATGTCCCTCTACTACTACGTGGCGAACAAGGACCAGCTGCTCGACGCGATGGTCGACGTCGTCTTCGGCGAGATCGAGCTGCCGGATCCCGGCCGCGACTGGCAGGCCGCGCTCCGGGGCAAGGCCGTCTCGGCCCGGAAGGTGCTGGCCCGCCATCCGTGGGCGATCGGCCTCATGGAGTCGCGTACGACGCCGGGGCCCGCCAACCTCCGCCACAGGGAGGCCGTGACCGCATGCCTGCGCACGGCGGGCTTCTCCGTCGTCGACGCGACGCACGCGAACTGGCTGCTCGACAGCTACATCTACGGCTACGCCCTGCAGGAGGCGAGCCTGCCGTTCGACGGAGCCACAGAGCTGGCCGACATGACGCAGGAGGTGTTCCTCCCGCAGCTGCCCCCGGAGGAGTTCCCGTACCTCAACGAGTCCGCGGCCGCGCTGCTCGCTGCGGGCTACGACCCCGCCGCGGAGTTCGACTTCGGCCTCGACCTCGTGATCGCGGCGCTCGAGCGCCTCCGGAGGGCGTCCTAGCGCCGCGCTGCAGGCAGCGCCCCGAGTGGCGCTGGAGCGACCCGGCCGGGACAGTCGCGTAACGGTGACGCGCGCCTACCCCGACACGATGGGGGCCGGTACGGTCTGCGACGTCCACGGGCCCTTACCCGGCGGCAGCCAGCCGGTCTCAACGTCGAGGCGGCCAGTTCTCGAGGCCGCCGTCGTCAGGCGCCCCACGGCCTGGGAGCGCGCGGTGGCTCCGTCGGCCGATCCGCAACACGCCCCGAGGTCCCCATGAGCGAGCCCGCCCCCCAGGCCATCGAACCGTCCGACTCCCGCCGTGGGCTCGAGGTCACCTTCGTACCCGGCAACGTCTGGCGCACCGGCCTCGTCGTCCTTGCGGTCATCGCCTTCGGGCTGGTGCTGCGCTTCATCCTCAACGACGGCGGCAGCGTGATCTTCACGGTGCTGATGTCGTGGTTCGCCGCCATCGCCATGGCTCCGGCCGTCGACCTCTTGGCCCGTCGCATGAAGCGAGGCCTCGCCACCATCCTGGTGATGGGCGCGTTCATGCTCTTCGTGGTGGTCTTCGTGATCGCCTTCGGCTCGCTGCTCGTCGATCAACTGGCGCAGCTGGTCTCGCGCATCCCGACGCTGCTCGACTCGGCCATCGCCTTCGTGAACCGCACGTTCGACCAGTCCCTGACGCTGGAGGGGATCCTGTCCGGAGTCGGCGGGGGCGACGTCGACTTCGGCTCCATCGCCTCGACGATCGGCGGCAACCTGTTCGGCATCCTCAGCTCGGTGCTGGGCAGCGTCTTCGGCGTCTTCACCTTCGCGCTGTTCACGTTCTACTTCTCCGCGCAAAGGCCCCAGCTCCAGGCCTGGATCGCCGGGCTCTTCCCGCGCCGTCAGCAGGGCATCGTGCAGAACGTCTGGCGCATCACTGCCGAGAAGACGGGCGGGTACGTCGCGGCCCGCGTGGTGCTCGGCACGATCAACGCCGTCACGAGCGGCATCGTGTTCTTCCTGATCGGTCTGCCCTACTGGCTGCCGCTGGCGATCTGGACCGGTGTGGTCGCGCAGTTCGTGCCGACCATCGGCACCTACATCGCGATCATCCTGCCGACGCTCGTCGGACTCCTGAGCGATCGGCCGGTGACGGGCGTTATCGCGCTCGTGTGGGCGCTGCTGTACCAGCAGGTCGAGAACCTCACGATCGAGCCGAAGATCAGTGCGAAGGCTGTCGACGTCAATCCGGCCGTCTCGTTCGGGGCGGTCCTTCTCGGCGCCGCGCTCTTCGGGGTCGCCGGCGCGTTCCTCGCCGTGCCCGTGGTCGCCATGCTGCTCGCGCTCCTCGACATCTACGGCAAGCGCTACGAACTCGCCGTCGACGAGAACGCCGACGGCGTGCCCGACGTACTCGAGGCCTGAGCAGCGAACGACGCGTGGTGCCCAGAGCTCGACGAGCTCTGGGCACCACGCGGGCCCCCCGTCCCGCTCACGTGTCGAGACAGACTGAGCGGGAGCCTCACACCTCAGGCAGCCGCGTAGTACGCGTCCGACCTCTCGTTGAACAGAGCCCAGAGCACGAAGACCGCGACGCCGACGGTCAGCAGACCGGTGAACAGCCACGCGCCCTCGTGGTGGGTGAACATGGACCAGGACGCCACCATCACGTGGAGGATCTGCACGGCCGCGACGAGCCCTCGCGACACGCGGCTGCCGCGCAGGAGCCCGAAGCCGAGGATCGCGAAGATGGCGGCCATCACGAGCGACGCGGAGCCTGCCACCACGAGCTGGCCCGACGTGACCCCGCCCAGCGCGTCGAGGACGCGTGCCTCGTTGCGAAGCGCGATGCTGACCACTCCCTGCACGGCGCCGAAGGCTGCCTGGAGGATCATCACGTAGCCGATGAAGCTGATGACGCCGGGACGAGGGGACATGTGTTCTCCTGTAGCGAGTGGGGAGCCCCGTGCGCTGGTCGACGAGGCGTTAGCCAGCGACGCTAGGTGCGGAGACTGCCGAAGACGGATCGCGCGTAACAGGCGACGCGGACGGGCGTAACCGTTTCCCGGGCGTTGGTGCGTCCGGTCCCAGACGACCTCTGCCGCCGTCCATCGGTCACCGTCCGCTGCTACGAGCGCGACCGCGGAACCTCCGCACAGGCTGTCTGCTCACACAGTGCAGCCTTGCGCTCACGAACGGCTCACCTGGTGGCCCTGCGCGGGCAGGCTTCACGCACCGCCTCTACCCTCGGCTCGGGGGCGTCCGACGAGGTGGGGACCATGAGGCTCACGACTCACGAGGAGATGGCCGAGGCCGTCTCCTCCGGTGACGTCGTCCTCGCCCTGCAGCAGATCCTCGAGAGCCGCTCCTTCCGACGGTCTCCCCAGGCGCGCGGCTTCCTCGCGTACGTCGTCACCGAGACACTCGCCGGCCGCGCCGAGCGCCTGTCCGAGCGCACGGTCGCGCGGCGGGCGCTGCACCGTGCTCCCGACTTCGACGGCAGGGCCGATGCCTCGGTCCGCGTGCAAGCCAGCCGAGTGCGCAAGAGCCTCGAGGACTACTACGCCTCCGACGGAGCGGACGACCCTGTGCGCATCTCGCTCCCGCGAGGCTCGTACATCCCCGTCTTCGCCGCCCACGCGCAGCCCTCACCGGACGAGGTCGTCCCGGGAGTCGTGGTGGCGAGGCTTGCATCGTCGGGAGACGAGCCGGCGGCAGCGTTCGCCCAGTCGATGACCGAGACGCTCGTGCAGCACCTGGCGGCGCACGACCACATCCGGGTCGTCGGCCCGATCGACGGCGGCGACCCCGCGCGATCGGCCGCGGCAGCCAACGTCGGTTCGATCCTGACCGGCCACGCGGCCGTCCGCGGATCACGGCTGTCGCTCACGGTCCGGCTGCACGACGCCCTGTCGTCGGAGATCCTCTGGTCGGACGAGCAGGCGGTCGATCTCGACTCGCTCGCGGGTTTCGAGGTCGAGCAGCAATGGGCCAGGGAGATCGCGGCGCGGGTGGGGGATCCGGCCGGACCCGTGATCCGCAAGGAGCTCGACCGAGGTGCGGCACCGGGCGCGGCGCCCGAGCTCGCCGCGCGTCTCGCCTTCTACGCCTACCTCCAGGACGGGTCCTTCGATTCGGTCGTGCGCGCCATCGACGCGTTGGACGCCGCCCTCGCCGAGGGGAGCCGCACCCCCACGCTGCTGGCGATGCGCGCGGCGATGGCCAACACGGCGAGCGTGTACGAGTCCGCAGACCGCGAGGCCGAGCTCGACCGTGCCGAGGGCCTGGCCCGCGAGGCGCTCACCCAGGACGCGGGGCATGTCCACGCGACCTTGGTTCTGACCTACCCGCTGCTCCAGCGCGGGCACGTCGAGCTGGCTGTCGAGCTCGCCGAGAAGGCCGCCGCCCTGGCGCCGTACCAGCCCTTCTACCTCTCGGTCGCAGGCATGGCGCTGGTGGTGTGCGGGGAGTGGGAGCGAGGGTCGGCCTGCATCCGCGAGTCACTGAGGCTCAACCCTGGGCAGTCGGGCCAGACCTACAGCTGGCTCGTGATGTCGAGCCTCGCGCTCGGCGACTACGAGCGGGCACTCGCCGAGGCCGCGATGCTGCCGTCGGACAGCGACTACCTCTGGGGGCCGCTGTTCCGGGCCCTGGCTCTCGCCGGCGTGGGATATGCCGATCAGGCGCGGGTCGAGGCCGACCGCGCGCGGGAGATCCGGCCCGATGTCATGGACGACGTGGCAGGCCACCTGTCAGGGGTCTTCCGGCTCTCGCCCGATGAGCTGGCCCGTCTCGTGGGCCTGCTGGACGACCTGTCGATCGAGCTCCCGGCCCAGCGCGACAGCGTCTCGATGCCCTCGCCGATCCGCACGGTGTGACCCTCGCGTCCGCGCGCGGCGACCAGCGCATGCGACGGGGCCGGCAGCGGGATCCCGCTGCCGGCCCCGTCAGACGAGGCTGATGTCCTCAGCTCTTGGAGCGCTGCACAAGGCCGACGATCACGAGCACGATGCCGATGAGGGCCAGGATCGGGCCGACGAACAGAGCCACGACCCAGGCGAGAGCCTTGGATTCGGTCGCGATCGACGGTGCGACGGCCACCTCGGCTCCCGTCGTCGCGACCTTGATGGTGAACGAGCCGGAGGTGCCGACGTTGAAGTTCGCCACCTCGGTGAAGGTCTTGCCGCCCTCGCCCTTCACCTCCACGGAGTCGCTCGTGTTCACGGTGAGCTTGGTCCCATCGGCTGCGGTCACGGTGACGTCGGCGACCGGGACCGCGGTGCCGTCCTTCACCGCGTAGACGCCGTACGTCGTCGCCGCGGCCAGATCCGCCGTCCACTCCGCGGGAGCGGTCTGAGGTGCTCCGATCTGGGTGTTGGCGATCTCCTTCGCGGTGCCGCCAGGGACGGCGATGCCGAGGAAGGTCAGGACGGCTCCGAGTACTAGGAGCAGGACGCCCGTGAGCACTGCGCCCTTGCCGCGCTTGGGCGCTCCGGTCGCACCGGACACGTTGCTGGACATCGATCCTCCGCGGGTCGAGTAGGTGGCGATCTCACGCATCATGGGCCACGGCCGCGGCGCTACTCGGCGGTATGTGCCGAGGCGTAACGACACGTAACGTCGCGGTCCGACGGCCAGGACACGCCATGGCATCGGGTCTGCGCCGGTGCCAGCTCCCGGTGCGGCGCTCGCCCTGTGTGACCCGATCGGCTCCGCACCGGCGGGAGTCTGGTCCCGCGCCGGGATACCGTCGTCGGGAGGCAGCGGTACGGGGAGACGATGTGAGCGGGCAGCAGGCACCTGCAGGGTGGTACGTGCCCGACCCGCGACGTCCGACGCAGCTGCGTTACTGGGACGGCGTCGCGTGGACGCAGCACTACAGCTCCGTGGCGCCCCCGCCTCCTCCGACGGCACAGCCGGTCCGGCCGCCACGACCGCAGCTGCCGGCACCGACGGCTGGTACGCGGTCGGGCGCCGACACGGCCCCGGCGGCGTCGGGCATCCCCGCGTGGCTGGTGTCGTGGCCGGCGATCCTCGTGGGGTTCGTGCTCTGCTTCGTGCCCGGCCTCGTGCTGCTGTGGCTGCGGCCGGGCACTCGTACGCCGGTGAAGGCGATCGTGAGCGGTGCCGCGGTCTCGGCCGTCGTGCTCGGCTTCGCCGCGCCGAACGCCCTCACCGTTCCCTCGTCCGAGGTCGCCCTCGCGCCGTCGGAGTCGCCTGCGGCGATAGCCCCGTCATCGCGGCCGGCGTCGTCGGCTCCGAGCGTGGTCGCGTCCAGCAGCGCGCCCGCTCCGAGCGAAACCCCCTCGGCAACACCCACTCCATCGGCCGGCACGTCCACGCCGGTCCCGAAGAGCGCCGCCGTCGTCGCGCTGGCCGGCTTGACGGTCAAGGGCCGGGCGCCCAAGACCGGCTATACCCGCGAACGGTTCGGGCCGGCGTGGGTCGACGTGGACCGCAACGGCTGCGACACCCGCAACGACATGCTGATCCGCGATCTCACCGACCGCACCATGTCGGGCTCCTGCAAGGTCATGGCCGGCACGCTCGACGACCCCTACACGGCGAGCACCATCCGCTTCGTCCGCGGCGGTGCGAGCGAGGTCGACGTCGACCACGTCGTGTCGCTGTCCGACGCGTGGCAGAAGGGCGCGACGCCGTGGCCCTACGCCAAGCGCGTGGCCTTCGCCAACGACCCGCTCAACCTCCAGCCCACCGACTCCTCGGCCAACCGGCAGAAGGGCGACGGCGACGCCGCCACCTGGCTTCCGCCCAACAAGGCGTACCGCTGCGACTACGTGGCCCGGCAGATCGCGGTGAAGAAGAAGTACCGGCTCTGGGTCACGGGCGCCGAGCGCGACGCGATGCTCCGCGTCCTCGGCGCGTGCCCCGGCCAGGCGCTGCCGGCGCCGGGACCGCAGCCGACGATCGCCTCCAACACTGGAGGCCCCGAGCCCGGCACCTCGCCCACGGCGGCGCCGAAGCCGGCCGCGACCAAGCCGTCGTCGAGCGGGTCGCTCGATCCTCGGTACGGCACCTGCAAAGAAGCGATCGCCCACGGGCTGGGGCCGTATATCCGTGGCGTCGACCCGGAGTACGCCTGGTACATCGATCGCGACAAGGACGGCAAGGTCTGCGAGCGCTAGTGCGGGTGCGCTGGGGTCAGCCCTCGATGCGCAGCGCCTGCTCCGGGCAGGAGTCGACGGCGTCCTCGCAGGCGCTGCGGCGGGAGTCGTCGATCTCCTCGACGAGGATGTACATGTAGCCGTCGGCGCGGACCTCGAAGATGTCGGGTGCGATCGCCATGCAGAGGCCGTGGGACGTGCAGCGGTCGTAGTCGGCGCTCACGCGAAAGCTCATGCCTGCTCCTGGTTGTCGGGCGTGGGCACAGTCTGCTGGACCGGGAGCCGGCGGCAACCCCGGAGGGGTCCGGCGTGGTGTCAGCGAGGCCGGCGCTGAGCGATGAGCGCGATGTCGTCAGTGGAGCCGCCCGGCACGAGCCGGCCGATGATGGAGTCGACGAGCTCCTCGAGATCGAGTTTCTCGACGTCGATGCCGGCGATGAGCTCGGTCACCTCCCCGGCGAGGCGGGCCAGCCCCTGGTCGATCGGTTCGTCGCGCCGTTCGACCAGCCCATCGGTGAAGACGAGCAGCACCTCGTCGAGCTCGAGCACGTCGAGCGCGTCGGCGCGCTCCCACTCGACCTGCACTCCGAGCGGCACTCCTCGCCCCCCAGCCAGCCAGCGGTGGCCGCGGTCTCCGACGACGAGCGCGGGCAGGTGCCCGGCCGAGGAGTAGACCAGCTCGCCGTTGCGCGGGTTGAGCGTGCTGCAGACCACGGTCGCGCATTGGGCCGCCGGCAGGTCGACGGCGAACTTGTCGAGCGCGGCGAGCATCGTGGCGGGGCCGTGGCCCTCGAGCAGCAGGGTGCGGGATGCGGTGCGCAGCTGCGCCATGACCGCCGCCGCGGCGAGGCCGTGGCCGACGCAGTCGCCGACGACGAGGGCCACACCGCCCGAGTCCTGATCGATGCTGTCGTACCAGTCGCCGCCCACCGCGAGGCTGCCTGTCGCCGGCAGGTAGCGGGCCACCGCGTCCTCGGTCGCGGTGAGCGTCGGCAGCATCGACTCCTGGAGCGTGAGGCTCACGTGCCGCAGCTCGCCGAGCTCGGTGATGTGGCGTACGGCGGACCCCAGGGCGCTCGCGACGGTGGAGGCCAGCAGCTCCAGGAACTCGAGCTCGGCCGGGTCGGGCACCCGCCCGGTGCCCGTCCGCAGGGTGAGGACGCCGACGACGGAGTCGGCCGTCGAGCTGGCCAGAGGTGAGACGAGGGTGTCGCCGTCGAGGCGCGGCTGCCGCGAGCGCACGACGTCCCACGACACGTCCGCGCTGACGAGGTCGACATCGCGGACGTGCGCGCGGGAGAGGGTGAGGAGCCGGTCGTCGACGACGAGGCACAGCTCGGCGGCGCCGACGTCGGGCGAGCGCCCGAGGGCCTCGGCGATCAGGCGGCCGACCGTGCCGAGGTCGCCGTTCGCGTCGTGCAGTTCCGTTGAGAGGGTCGAGACGAGTGCGAGCCGGCGCCGCGCGACCACCTGCGCGGTGGTCTCGTGGGAGATGTCGAGCACCCCCTGCACCTGCCCGGCTTCGTCGCGGATCGCCGAGTAGCAGAAGCTGAACACGGCGTCCTCGACGTAGCCCGACCGGTTGACGCGCAGGGTCATGTCGTCCATGAACACGGGCCGGCCGGTGTCGAGCACGTGCTGGAAGAGCGGCGCGATGTCGTCCCGGATCTCCTCCCAGACCTCGAGCACGGGACGTCCCATCGCGCCGCGCTGCTTGTCCGTGCCGAGCATCGCCCGGTAGCCCTCGTTGTAGAGCATGAGCAGGTCGGGGCCCCAGGTGACAAGCACGGGGAACCGGGTGCTCATGCAGATCTCGACGGCGGACCGCAGCCCCGGCGCCCAGTCCTCGGGCGGCCCCCACGACGTGGCGGCCCAGTCGACCGCGCGGGCGACCTCGCCCATCGGATCGATGGAGGTCGCCCGCTCGAACCACTCGTGTCTCACTCATCGAGTATCACAGGAAGTTGGATGTACGTATATCGGATCGGGTGATCCGTTCTCCCGACGCACCCCCCGTTCTGTCGAGCCGGGGTCCGGCCGTTCGTGCAGAGGATGGGACCGGAGACGCCGGTCGACGCCTGAGGAGGACGCCATGACCCACTACCTGTTGTCGGTGCACAACGACGACACCCCGGTGTACTCGAGCCCCGAGCACGAGGAACGCGCGTACGCCGCAACGGGCGCGGTCAACCAGCAGATGAGGGATGCCGGGGTGTGGGTGTTCGCCGGCGGGCTCGAGCCGTCGACCACCGCGCGCACGGTGCGCGTGAAGGACGGCGCCATCGAGCGCACCGACGGGCCGTACCTCGAGAGCAAGGAGCACATCGGCGGGTTCTGGGTGCTCGACGTCGCCGATGAGGCGGAGGCGCTGGCCTGGGCGGAGAAGGCGACGGTGGCGTGCGAGGGCGCCGTGGAGGTGCGCCCGTTCCAGGGCCTCGCCTGACCCGCCAGGTGTGAGCGCCGCCCGCCCCGGGTACATCGACGGTGCCGCGTCGTCAGACGAGCACGCCCCGCCGGTCCGCGGCGGGCGCGGCGCGGCGTCTGGCGACCGGCGTCCGCCGGGCCGGGGAGGAGCGCACCATGGACGGCACCACCGACGCACGGACCCTCGACGACCTTGTCGCCGAGGGGGATGTCGTGATGTTGACGACCGCGGCCGACGGCATGCTGGCCCGGCCGATCACGGTGATCCGGCACGAGGGGGATCAGGTGAGCTTCCTCGTCTCGGGCTCGAGCGGCTGGGTCCGGATGCTCGAGGATTCCGCCGTCGAGCCGGTCGTCGGCGTGAGCTTCGCCGACCCCGACGACACCCGCTACGTCGCGATGCGCGCACGCGCCCGCGTCACCCACGACCGGGCGCGGATCGAGGAGCTGTGGAGCCCGGTGGCCAAGGCGTTCTTCGACGGCCCGGACGATCCCGATCTGCGCGCCCTCGAGCTCGAGGTCGACGCGGGCGAGTGGTGGGACGGCCCGTCCACCGGCGTGGGCCGGCTGGTGTCGCTGGTGAAGGCCGCGGTCACCGGAGACGAGCCCGGCAATTCCGGCAGCGTCGAGGTCTGAGGCGCGGTCTCTAGCTCGTCCACCGGAGCGCGAGCAGCGCGGTGTCGTCCTCGGACGCATCGTCGGTCAGGCGCGCCACCACGTGGTCGAGGAGCGCCTCGGTGCTCGGTACGTCGACGAGCGCAGCGTCCGCGAGCCGCGCGAGCCCCACATCGACGCTCTCCCCGCGGCGCTCGATGAGGCCGTCGGTGAACGCGATGACGGTCGCCCCGGACGGCAGCTGCGTGGTCGTCTCGTCGAAGGTCGTCGGCGCGACACCGAGCGGCGGCCCCGGCGAGATATCGACGTACGTCGCATCGCCGGAGCTCACGACCAGCGGCGCGAAGTGGCCGGCGCTGGCGACGCGCAGCTCGCGGGTAGCGAGGTCGGCGACGCCGACGACGACCGTCGCCATGTGGCCGTCCTGCACGATGTCGAACTGCTCGGAGCACAGGGCCAGCGCGGTGCCGGGCGAGTGGCCCTCGGCGAGGTAGGCGCGGATCGTGAAACGCAGCCGCGCCATCACCGCGGCGGCGGCGATGCCGCGGCCGGACACGTCTCCGACCACGAAGCAGACCTCGCGCTCGCCGCGCTGGATCACGCTGTACCAGTCGCCGCCGATGTCGACGCCTGCCGCTCCGGCGACGTACCGCGACGCGATGTCGAGCCCCGCGATGTCCGGGTCGAACGCGGGCAGCAGCGCGCGCTGCAGCGTCTGGGCGATGCCACGCTGCTCGGCGTACAGCCCGTCGAGGCGGGTGTAGAGGCCGGAGATGGTCTCGCTGTCGAGCTGCGCGCGCCGGCGCGAGCGCACGATGTTCGCCGCCGCAAACGCCGTGATCAGCGTGAGGGCGAGGCCGATGCCCAGGAAGATCCACGGCAGCTGCCATCCGAGGTCGCCGCCGAGGTGCTCGCTGGCCTTGGCCTGGAACGTCAGGGTCGTGTCGCCGAACGGGATCTCGGCGATGGACGTGGTGCCGGTCAGCGGCAGCTGCGCGGGGGGCACGTTCGTGGTCACCAGGGTCGCGGGGTCGGTGCCCTTGCCGATGAAGGTGGCAAAGCTGAGGCGTGCGAACGACGCTGTGCGCTGCACAGGTGCGATGCGGTCGGCCGGGATGAGCCGCTCGGCGTACACGACCCACCGCTGGTCGGCAGGGTCTCCGATCGCGTAGGACACAGGGTTGTAGTCGGTGTCCGCACCCGTCACCAGAAACGTGTCCACGGTGGCCGCGCGCGCGACGAAACCGGTCAGCTGGCCGGGGTCCATCACAGCCGGGACGCCGATCTGATCGATCTGCCGCGGCTCCGCCCCGGAGGCGTCCCACAGCGAAGCGTGCGCGAACACCCGACCCTGGCCGACCGCCCGGCCCATGACCGCGCGGAACTCGGCGAGGTCGCCGTCGGTCGCCTGCTCGACGCGCAGCGTGGTCTCGAGCGGCTCGTGGATGGCGAGGATCTGGGCACCGAGAACGGCGGCGGCCTGCTGGGTCTGCACGTCGAGCAGCTTGCGCTCGTTGCGCTGGTCCGACGACCAGGCGATCCAGGCCGTGATCAGGCTGAGGATGAGGCCGACGACCAGGACCAGGACGGTGATCTGGGCGGGCCCCCAGCCCGCCTTCGTGGCACGCAAGGGCGCCGCCGCGCCCGTGCCGACATCGCCCTCGTACACACCCGCCCCTCGAGCTCCCCGTGCCGGGCAGTACCGACAGGCGGAAACCGTTTCACGCGAAGATCACGCTGGGCAACACATTCTGCGCATGTGCGGACACGCGTAGTGGAGTTCCTGTGTCGAGCGCGAGCGATGCTCGTCAGACGCCGGTGGCGTCGCCGGTCGCGTCGGCGCTGCCGCCCGGCTCCTCGAACCGCAGCGCGCCGAACTCGCCATCCATGCGCTGCACGCCCTCGGATCCCAGGCCCTCCTCGACCCGCTCGCCGACGCCGTCGGCCGTGCCCGGGTTGGGCTCGTCGGTGGCAGGGACGATCTCGTCGTCGCTGCGGGGTGCGGTGGTCTCGTCGCTCATGGCGGTCTCCTGGGTACGGCGCCGCGACGGTCGCGACGCGTCCGGTATGCCCGCAGCGGTGTGCGTTCAACCGGACCGGCCTGGAGCGTCTCCCGCCCTCGGAGGGCCGCGGCCGGAAACGCAGCAGCGGCAGGCGGTCGCAGGGCTAGCCTCGCCAGCATGACCGGCGTACGGCGGGTTGCCGCCCTCGCAGCGGTCCTCGCGCTGGTCGGATGCACCAGCCCGGCCCCGCCAGGCGAGACCCGGCCGAGCAGCAGCCAGGCGCCGTCGAGCGGTGCTCCGTCGTCGTCGAGCGCGAGGCCCGTCACGCCGAGCCCGACCGCCAGCAGCGCCAGCCCGAGCACGTCGCCGTCGCCGAGCTCGTCGGCCGTGCAGGCGCAGTCCTGCCCGAGCGGATCCACGACGGCGGCCCTGCGATCGTGCGTGCGGCGTGCGACCGCGGTGTACGTCGCCACCTGGACCCAGCACCTCGCCGCCCGTGGCGTCGCGCCGATCACGCCCCCGAAGGTCGTGCTCTTCTCCTCGCCGCCATCGAACCCGTGCATCGACCTCGGCGAGTCCGACGCGGTCGAGGCGTCGTTCTGGTGCGGCAAGAGCTGGACCATCTACGTGTCGGTCGCCGCCGCCAAGCAATGGACGAAGGCGTACGCGCAGGCGGCGAAGGAGCGCGGAGTCCTGGCCAGCGACGCCGCGACGGCGGGCACGACGCCGGCCAGGCTCCTCGCCGGCTACCCCCTCGTCGGCGCCACCACCGAGCTCGCGCACGAGCTCGGCCACTGGGTGCAGGAGGTGACAGGGCAGCGCCCCTGGTACGACAAGCGCCAGGCCAGCACAAGCTTCGCCATCTCCAACCGGGCCGGCGTGCTGTCCGAGCTGGCGGCCGACTGCATGGCCGGCTGGGTCCAGGGCCGCGCCGCCGCCGACGGCACCTGGGTGGACACCGCCATCGGCTGGTGGGCGCACCACGCGACGATGGCCGAGCTCGGCGCCGACATCTACTCCGTGCGCCCGGGCTTCCGGTTCCCGCCGGAGAACCCTCGGGCGATCATCGGCTACGGCACGTCGTACTCCCGGATCCGCCTGTACGACGTCGGCGACGCAGCCGGGCGAGCAGGCGAGGCCGGGCTGTCCACGTGCACGAACCGGGTTGCCGCCCTCATCGGGTCGTCCGCCCCGCCGAGCCCGTAGTTCCTCGTTCGCCTGTCGCGCGAGGCGCCGCGTCCTTAGCGTTCGCACATGACCATCGATGCGCGCGACCCGCTCGCCGGGGAGGTCCGTGTCGTCACGACCGCCGACGGGACCCGGCTCCACACGGTGAGCGCTGGCGACGGGCCGACTGTCGTGCTCGCCCACGGCTTCGCCATCGACAGCGACGAGTGGAATGTCGTGGCCGACTCCCTCGTCGCCCGGGGCTTCCGGATCGTGGCGTTCGATCAGAGGGGGCACGGGCGCTCGACGACCGGCTCCGACGGCATCGGCAGCCGCCAGATGTCCGGCGACTACGTGGCGGTGCTCGAGGCGTACGACGTGACCGATGCCGTGCTCGTCATGCACTCGATGGGCGGCTTCATCGGCGTCCGCTTCCTCGTGGAGAACCCCGAGGTCGTGGCCCAGCGGCTGCGCGGTGCGATGCTCGTGGCCACGTTCGCCGGCGACGTCAACCGCGACAATGCGCAGAACAGGCTGCAGATCCCGCTGATCCGCTCCGGGATCCTTCCGTGGCTCGTGCGTTCCGACATCGTCGGCAAGCCGTTCGCACGCACGCTCATGGGCGAGAACCAGACCGACGCCATGGTGGAGGCGTTCCTGCGCATGTTCCGGGGCCAGGACCTCGGCGCCCTCGTCCCCATCCTCGAGGCGATGGTGCACGAGAACCGCTACCCCGACCTCGGGACCATCTCGCTGCCCTGCACGATCCTCGTCGGCTCGAAGGACAAGACGACCCCGCCCTTCCACACCGACGACCTGCACGCCGGGATCGCCGGATCGCGCCTCGTACGGGTGCCCGGCGCAGGGCACACGGTGAACTGGGAGGCGGCCGACGTGATCGTCGCCGAGATCGAGGCGCTCGCGGGACGCGGCTGAGCGGCGCCGGAGCCCGGCCCGAGGGTTCGGCGTCCGCCCCCGTTCGTGGTCGGGCAGACTGAGGGCATGGCCGATCTGCTCGCGCTCGCCTCGCGCCTGCCCGTCCGCGACGTGGCCGCTGGCGACGTCCTCATCGAAGAGGGCTCCGAGGCGGGGCCGCTGTACGTGCTGAGGTCCGGGAGCGTGACGATCGAGCGCGACGGCGTGCCGTTCGCCCGCATCGAGTCGCCGGGCGCGGTGTTCGGCGAGATGGCTGTGGTGCTCCGCAAGCCGGCGACGGCGACTGTGCGCGCGGAGAGCGACGTACAGGTGCATGTGGCCGACGACGCCGAGGGGTTCCTGACCGTGAACCCGGGCGCCGCCCTCGCGGTGCTGCGGACGACGGCGAGCCGGCTCGACGGCATGACGCAGTACCTCGTCGATGTGAAGGGCCAGTTCTCCGAGCTCGAAGGCCACCTCGGAATGGTCGAGGGGATCCTCGACACGCTGCTGCACCACCAGGCGCCCGACGTACGCACCGGGTCGGCGCGCGACCCCGAGGGCGACCACGTCCACTGACCCGGCGATCTGCCCCCGAATCGGCTGCTTCCCGGACTGATCGGTCGTGACTTCACGACCGGTTCGGGGGCAGATGCCGGGGGCGGACTAGAGCGTGATCGTCTCGACGTCGTAGACGCCGAACCACTCCGCGGTGCCGGCCTCGAGGTCGAACGTGATGTGCGGCGGCACCTTGCCCGGCTGCTTGCCGGCGTTGAAGACCTTCGTGCTGCCGAGCTCGGCGTGCCACGTGCCGCCGTCGATCCACGGCGCCTGGTGGATGTGGCCGCAGAGCACGAGATCGGGCGCGTGCTCCTCGATCCACGCGGCGAGCTCGTGGTCGGGGAACTCGCGCCTGCCGTCCTTGCACAGCGGCGTACCGGCAGGGGGCGAGTGGTAGAGCCAGACCCAGCGGGCCGGCCGGTCGGCGGCGGCAGCGGAGAGCTGCGCTCCGACGGCCTCGCGCGACACCGGGCCGTCCCACCACGGGCAGATCGTGAAGCGTGTGTCGCCGATATCGACCGACATGCCGTCGGTGTGCACGTTGCCGCCGCCCGCGCTGCGCAGCCAGCCGGCCACCTGCTCGCCGTGCTCTCCCGGGCCGTCGAGGTCGTGGTTGCCGGACGACGCGAGCACCACGGCCTTGTCGGCCAGCATGCCGAGGTACTTCTCCAGGACGACGGTCTGCACCGAGAGGGGGACGGGGCTCACGACGTCGGCGAGATCCCCGACGAGCGCCACGACGTCGACTCCGTCGGCAGCGTTCACCAGCCAGTCGTAGTGGGGCAGGCGGTAGTGCAGGTCCGACACAGCCAGGATCCGCACGGCTCGATCCTGCCGCACGCGCCGACCCGCCGCACGGACAGCCCGCCGATCAGCGACGTCTTCGCATCAACCCTGGTGGGTGCGGAACCAGGCCACCAGGGCGTTGGCGTGGCCGTGGCCGATGCCGTGCTCGGTCTTGAGGAACTCGACCTGCTTCATGTGCGGCTCGTCCGCGACCTTCGCGAGCTCGGCCATCCAGTGGTCGATGGGCTGGCCGTACCTCTTCTCGATCGACGGGAAGTACGACGCCGGCCCCTGCACCTTCTCGCTCATGCCGCCACCGTAGCCACCCCCGCCGATCGCACGGATCGAATCCTCGCCGGGGAGCGACGGATCGGTCAGGCCGAGTGCGGGGTCGTGCGAGGGTGGGTACGTCGATCCCGAGGAGAGCCCGTGAGCAGCTACGACCGTCCCTGGCTGGCGCAGTACGCGCCCGGCGTGCCGGCGGAGATCGAGCAGACGGACGACTCGCTCGCCGATCTGCTCGCGAGCGCCGTCGACAGGTTCGGGCCGCAGGTCGCGCTGGACTTCTACGGGGCGACCACGACGTACCTCGAGCTCCAGGCGCAGGTGGCGCGCATGGCGAACGTGCTGCTCGGACTCGGCGTACGCCGCGGCGACCGGGTGGCGCTGGTGATGCCGAACTGCCCCCAGCACGTCGTCGCGTTCTACGCGGTGCTGCGGCTCGGCGGCGTGGTCGTGGAGCACAACCCGCTGTACACGCGTGAGGAGCTGCAGCACCAGTTCGACGACCACGGCGCCGAGGTCGCGATCGCGTGGGACAAGGTCGCCGCGACGCTGCAGGAGGTCGCCGAGACCGCGCCGCTGCGCACCATCATCGCCGTCGACATCACCACGGCGCTGCCGCGCAAGCAGCAGCTCATGCTGAAGCTCCCGGTGAAGAAGGCGCGCGAGACGCGTGCGGCGATGACGGCGCCGGCGCCGGGCGCGCTGAAGTGGGACAGGCTCATGAAGGTCGCGTCGCCGCTGCCCGCGGACCACCCGGGGCCCGCAGCCGACGACCTCGCGCTGCTGCAGTACACCGGCGGCACCACGGGCGTTCCGAAGGGCGCGATGCTGAGCCACCGCAACCTCCGGTCGAACGCCGCGCAGGGCCGTGCCTGGATGCCGGGCCTGAAGGACGGCCAGGAGGTGGTGTACGCCGTACTGCCGCTCTTCCACGCCTACGGCCTCACGCTGTGCCTGACCTTCACGATCTCCATCGGCGCGGTGCTCGTGCTGTTCCCGCGGTTCGACGTCGACCAGGTGCTCGAGGCGTCGGCGCGGCGTCCGGCGACGTTCCTGCCCGCCGTTCCGCCTGTGTACCAAGCACTTGCGGATGCCGCCGTGAAGCGCGGCGTCGATCTGCGCTCGATCAGGTACGGCATCTCCGGTGCGATGTCGCTGCCGCCGTCCACCGTCGAGCAGTGGGAGTCCGTGACCGGCGGTCTCCTCGTCGAGGGCTACGGCATGACCGAGACGGCGCCGGTGACCCTCGGCAACCCGGCCGGCGGCACGCGGCGCCCAGGCTCGGTGGGCGTGCCGTTCCCGTCGACCGACGTACGCGTGGTCGACCCGCAGGACACCTCGCACGACGTCGGCCCGGACGAGCCTGGCGAGCTGCTCGTTCGCGGGCCGCAGGTGTTCGGCGGCTACTGGAACCGGCCCGACGACACCGCGCGCACGCTGCTGGACGGCGGCTGGATCCGCACCGGCGACATCGTGGTGATGGACGACGACGGGTTCGTCAGCGTGGTCGACCGCATCAAGGAGCTCATCATCACGGGTGGCTTCAACGTGTACCCGTCGGAGGTGGAGGACGCTCTGCGCCGCGTGCCGGGCGTCGCCGACGCCGCAGCCGTGGGGCTGCCGAACGACACCGGCGGCGAGACGGTGGTGGCTGCTGTGGTCGCCGAGGGGTACGCCGTACTCGACCCGGCCGCGGTCCGCGAGGCCGTGCGCGAGCACCTGACGGGGTACAAGGTGCCGCGCCAGGTGTTCGTGGTCGACGAGCTGCCGCGCTCGATGATCGGCAAGGTCCTGCACCGCGAGGTCCGCGCCATGCTCCAGGACCACCCCGACCGCCGGGGGTGATCTCCGCGAGTTACTGCCCAATTCGACGCTTCAGGGCTCCCCAGAACGTCGATTTGGGCAGTTACTCGGAGAGCTCCAGGGAGGCGAGGCGGCGCTCGAGGTGGCGGCGCTCGGCGGGGTTCTGCACGAGCTGCAGCGCGCGGGTGTACGCCGTACCCGCACCCGGCACGTCGCCGGTACGCCGGAGCAGCTCCGCCCGGACCGCGTGCGCGAGGTGGTAGCCGTCGAGGTCCAGCGCGTCGACGAGGGCGAGCGCCTCCTGCGGGCCGCGCGCCTCGGACACCGCGACCGCGCGGTTGAGCGCCACGACCGGCGACGGCGCGATCGCGAGCAGGTGGTCGTACAGCGCCACCACCTGCGCCCAGTCGGTCGCCTCGGCCGTCGCCGCGTCGGAGTGCACGGCGGCGATCGCCGCCTGCAGCTGGTACGGCCCCGGCCTGTTCCGGCGCAGGCACCGGCGTACGAGCTGCTGGCCCTCGGCGACGAGCGCGGCGTCCCAGAGCGAGCGGTCCTGGTCAGGGAGCAGCACGAGGTCGCCGGCGGCGTCGAAGCGGGCGGGGCGCCGCGACAGGGTCAGCAGGAGCAGCGCGAGCAGGCCGAGGGCCTCGGGCTCGTCGGGCATGAGGTCGACGAGCAGGCGCGCGAGCCGCACCGACTCCGCGACGAGGTCCGCCCGCTCGGCGTTGGAGCCGTCGCTCGCGAGGTAGCCCTCGTTGAACACGAGGTAGATCACGGCGAGCACGGGTGCGAGCCGGTCGGGCAGCTCGTGCTCGTCGGGCACCCGGTAGGGGATGTGCGCCGCCCGGATCTTGTTCTTCGCGCGTACGAGGCGCTGGGCCATCGTCCTCTCGCTCACCAGGAACGCACGCGCGATCTCGGCGGTCTGCAGCCCGGCGATGAGGCGCAGCGTCAGCGCCACCCGGGCCTCGGGCGCGAGCGCCGGGTGGCAGCAGGTGAACACGAGGCGGAGCCGGTCGTCCTGCACAGGGCCCACCTCCTCCGGCTCGTCGGGGCGCAGCTGGTCCGCGAGCGCGGCAGCGGCGGCGTGCTTGTCGTCGCGCTGCGCCTCGCGGCGCGCGCGGTCGATCGCGCGGTTGCGTGCGGTGGTGACGATCCAGCCCGTGGGGCTGGGAGGCACACCGGTGCGCGGCCAGGTCTCGAGCGCGACCGTGAACGCCTCCTGCACCATCTCCTCGGCGGTGCCGACGTCGCCCACGAGTCTCGCGACCGTCGCGACGGCCCGGCCGTAGTCGTCGCGGAACACCCGCTCGACGGCCTCCCGGTCGACGCTCACTGCCACCGCCGCGTCCGGACGCGAGCAACCGCCCGTGTCCTCGGATTTCGGGGGTCGAAACCGAGGACGACGGCGGTTGCTCGCGCACGCACCGGCGTCACACGCCCTGGAAGGGACGCACCTCGACGGGCTGGGCGCAGGCGACCGCGCCCTTGGCGGCCCACTCGAACGCGGTCTGCTCGTCAGCCACGTTGATCACCCAGAAGCCGCCGAGATGCTCCTTGCTCTCCAGGAACGGGCCGTCGGTGCGGACCACGCCGTCGGCACTCGGCCGCGCGACGAACGCCGTGTCCTTGGGCATGAGGCCGCCGGCGAACACCCAGGCGCCGGACGCCTGCAGCTCCTCGTTGAAGGCCGCTACGGCGGCGAAGGCGGCCTGCATGTCCTCCTCGTTCGCGTAGTTGGCCTGGTCGTCGGACCCGTGCACGGCCAGCAGGTACTCCGTCATGTCGTTCCCTCTCGGTGTGTGTCTGTGGTGGTTGTACGAACGGCGCGGTCCCGGATCGACACCGGCGTACGCCGGATCCTGCCGATCAGCCGATGCCGGCGAACGGGCGCACCTCGATCGGGGTGCCGGTCGCCGCGGAGAACCGCTCGGCCCAGCCGAGCGCGGCATCGAGGTCGGCCACGTCGACGATGGTGAACCCGCCGATCTGCTCCTTGGACTCGATGAACGGACCGTCGGTCATCGACACGCCGGCGTCGGTCGTCGTGACGACCGTGGCGGTCGAGGGGTCGTGCAGCCCGGCGCCGAACACCCACGCGCCCGCGGCCTTGAGGTCGTCGTTCAGTGCGCCGACCTCGGCCATGATCCGCTCGAGCTCGGCCGGCTCGGGCTCCCCGGCGCCCGCGGGGTAGCAGACGCTCATCAGGTAGTGGGTCATGGGTCCTCCTCGGTGGACGGCCCTCGCCGTCCTCATGCCCTGTACGAAGGGCCGACCCCCGATTCGACACCACGGACCCGCGAGTTTCCACCGGCCGGGCCCTCTGGCAGGCTCGCGGCCATGACCGCCTCCACCACCGCCTCCTCGTACGGCGTCCGCTCGTCGGTCGCGCCGCTGCAGCGCGTCGCCGTACGCCGTCCCCTCACCGGCGGCGCCGACGTCGTCGCGCAGTACGAGGCAGCGCACTGGCAGACGCCCGACCTCGACCGCCTTGCCGCGCAGCACGCCGGCTTCGTGCAGACGCTGCGCGACCTCGGGTCGGAAGTCGTCGAGCTCGACCCGGTGCCCGGCCTTCCGGACGCGGTCTTCGTGTACGACCCGGTGTTCGTCGGGCCGTCGGGCTCGATCGAGCTGCAGGCGGCCAAGGCCGCGCGCGTGGGCGAGTCGACACACCTCATCGCGGGCCTGGAGTCGGCCGGCGTGCCGACGATCGGCCGCCTCGTCGGCGACGCGACGGCGGACGCCGGCGACATGTACTGGATGGACGAGGACACCGTCGCCATCGGCCGCAGCTACCGCACCAACCAGGAGGCGGTCGACCAGGTGCGGGGCATCCTCGCCGCGGACGGCGTGACGGTGGAGGTCTTCGACCTCCCGCACGACCTCGGGCCGGAGTACTGCCTGCACCTCATGTCGACGATCTCGCCCGTCCGCGAGGACCTCGCCGTCGTCTACGAGAAGCTCGCGCCCGTCGCGATGCTGCAGTCGCTCGCGCGCCGCGGCATCGAGTGGGTCGTGGTGGACGACGAGGAGTACCTCACCCTCGGCTGCAACATCCTCGCCGTACGCCCGGGCGTCGTGCTCATGGGCGAGCGCAACGTGCGTACGGCGGACAAGCTGCGCGAGAAGGGCGTGGAGGTGCACACGTTCGTCTCCGAGCAGAGCGACAAGGGCGAGGGCGGCCCCACCTGCATGACCCGCCCCATCCTGCGCGGCTGACACCTGTCTCTCGCACTAGAGGTGGGCGTCGACCCAGGCGGCCAGGGTGCGGGCGTGGTCGGACACCGTGTCGACCCACGAGCGCAGGGCATGCTCGTTGGCGTCGTCGCTGACCAGCTTGACCACGCGCACGGGTACGTCGGCCTCCCGGCATGCGGCGGCGACGGCGTACGCCTCCATGTCGACCAGGTCGGCGCGCTGAGCGAGCGCATCGCGCACCGGGCCGCCCTGCACGAACTGGTCGCCGGTTGCGAGCGTGAGGCCGTAGCCGAGGGCGATGGGCGGCCCGAAGCCGACGCCGGTGATCCGCTCGATCGCCTCGCTGGCGAAGTCGTGCTGGATCACGGTGCCGATCTCGTGGACGCCGTCGAGCCCGTGCCGCAGACCGCCCGCGGTGCCGATGTTGACCACCTCGGCCGGGCGGCTCGTCGCGAGCAGCCGGGCCACCGACGTGGCCGCACGGACCTTGCCGACCCCGGTCAGGAGGACGGGCAGGCGGTCCCCGAGCTGCGCGGCCTCGAGGTCGAGCGCGACGACGAGCAGGGGCAGATCGGGGCGGACGACGCCATGCAGCTCCACGGCGCCCATCCTGGCGGGTGGGCGCGGACGGGAGGGCGGCGGTCCGGCTGGTGGCTGGGAGGATGGGCCCGTGACTGCGCCTGACCCCCGGATGCCCGACATGCCGAAGGACGCCGACCGCTCGCGCGGCCGGTACGTGCACCGCCGTGCCGGAGGCGGAGCGGGCGGCGTGGACGAGCAGTGGGTCGCGGGCGAGGTCGGCCCCGGCGCCTGGCGGGTGCGCTCGACGCGCATCGCGGCTGCGCCGGTGAGCAGGCTCGAGGTCGATGCCCGGTGGTCGGCGGACGTGCACACGGTCGCCCTGCGGTGGGTCGGATCGGGCGTAGGCGTCGTGCGGTCGGCGACGGTCGCGTGCGTGCAGGTGCCCGGCGCGGTCGAGGTACGCCGCTTCGTCGACGACGAGGAGCTGGCGCCCGCCTCCCTCGACGGCCCGCTCGTGCTGCCCGCCCTGGTGCTGGCCGGGCGTGTGCGGGCTGGGTCGGCGTACGCCTTCGTGGTGGGCGACGCGCTGGACCCCGCGACGTTCCTGGTGCCCGTGCCCGTCGAGGTGGCGGTGCGCGACGCCCGCGACGAGGTCGTGATGGTGGGCGGCACCGACGTCGAGGGCACGGTGCGGGAGTGGTCGGTGCGCGGCCACGGCGTCGAGGAGTCCGGGCTCGACGTGGTGGGGCCGGGGGGTCTGCTGCTGCGGCGGACGTACGGCGACGTGGTCGCCTCGCTCACCGAGGTGACCGGGCCGACCGCGCACCCCGATGCGTGGGGCGCGTAACGGCTACTCCCAGGTTTCGATGTGGCGTTATCTCTGCCGATGGCAGTGAAAGCCACATTGACCGGAAAATGGGGCGGGGGTCAGGGCTCGTCGCGGTCGATGCCGGGCTGGGGGTGCGGGTCGTCCTCGGCGTCGGCGGCGATCGCGCGCAGGCGGCGGTTGACGAAGAAGCCGACGACGACGCCGGTGCCGTTGGCGGCCCAGTGCAGTGCGGACGGCGGGAACAGGCTGCCGGTGAACAGCCGCAGCAGCGCGAACCCGACACCGGACAGGCCGGTGAACAGGACGGTCGAGGCCACGGTCACGAGCACGTGCCCGGTGGCCTCCTGGTGGGCGCTGTGCATCTCCATCGCCGGCCCGATATGCCAGAGCCCGAACAGCACCGAGGTGATCACAACCGCCCAGACGACCCCCCACTGCGTGGTCATGAGCGCGAGCAGGAGACCGCGGAAGGCGTACTCCTCCACCAGCACCGTGCCGAACGGGATGTCGAGCAGCACCCGGCGCGAGGTGAGGACGCCGTCCGCGTCGGCGACCCGGTCGTCGGCGAAGTACTTGTGGAACCGGGGGATCCCGCCCGCGATCCCGATGACCGCGCCGACCGCGAGGATGATGCCGAGCGACCAGATGATGCCCGTGAGCCACGTGCTCCTGCCGAGGCCGAGCTGGGCGAGCGTGACGCCGTGGGTCCAGCCGATCACGATCAGCCCGGCGGTCGTGACGAGCGCCGCGGACACATAGCGCTGACCCTCGACCCCGCGCGTGAGGGCCTGGAACCCCAGCATCGCGAGGATGACTCCGGCCATCGCGCCCAGCGTCCCGAGCAGCCAGGTGCCCATGACGATGCCCGCGACGAGGGCGACGCCGCCCGCCGTACGACTGAGCACCTTCACCGGTCGTCCCTCCTCGGTCTTCCTCGGTGCACTACGGTCGCAGACGGACGCGGTCGGCGAGAGGCCAGGGGAGGACGACGTGGTCAGCACGGAGATCGTGGGGCGGGGTCAGCAGGTGGGCCTCGTGCTCGCGTCGGCGGCGGTGCCCGGCACGTTCACCCGGTCGTTGTCCGACCGCACCTGGATCGACCAGGGGCTCATCACCGGCCTGGCCACGGGCACGCACTTCCTGCTCACCGCGGTGGCGCAGGACGTGATCGAGGGCGCGGGCGGGGCGATGTCGACCGTCATCCCGTTCCCCGAGCACTGGACGATGGACCAGCGCCAGCGGGCGGCGTCCCTGCTGCTCGACGTCGCCGTCGTCCCGCTCGGGTTCGGCGTGGTCGCCTTCATCGGCCATCGTCCGCACGAGACCGCCGTACGCGGCCTCATCCGCCAGCTCGGCTGGCGCTTCGCGGTCACCGGCGCCGGTGCGACGACCCTCGCCACCGCGATGTGGGGCACGAAGTCGCTCGATGAGATGTTCGGTGCCGGAGGGCGTCTCGAGCGTCTTCCGCTCGCCATCCCGGTCGGGCTCGTCACCGCCGGGGTCATCGAGAGCATCCGCCAGCGGGAGACCCCGCCCGAGCACTACTCGGACCCGGCCAAGTCGAACCCCGCGCTCGGCCTCGTCGCCGGCATGGGCGTGGTGCTCGGCATCACCGGCCTCGCGATCGCCGAGTCCTGGGCCGCCCGCCAGCTCGGCTCGGTCGGCAGCCGCGTGCTCCCCGGGTCGGAGAACACGTGGCGCCGCATCGGCCACGTCGCGATGCTCGGCGGCGTCGGCTATGGCACCAGCCAGCTGTGGAAGCGCGCGATGCACCAGATCGAGGCGGGCACCTCGACGTACGACGAGGGCGTCGACGAGACCGCGCCCGGCCTCTGGACGAACCCGTTCGTCAGCGGCGACCCGGCCTCGCTCGTGCGCTGGGACACGCTCGGGCGCGAGGGCCGTCGGCACGTGGTCACGTACGTGCGTCCGGAGAAGTGGGAGTCCGCCCCGGCTGTGATCAACGGCGTCGAGCGCCCCGAGCTGTCGATCAGGACGGTCATGGGGGTGCCGGCCAAGGCGACGCCGATCTCCATCTTCATCGGGCTCGACAGCGCCGAGACGGCCACCGACCGGGTGGAGCTCGCGCTCGCCGAGATGGACCGCACCGACGCGTGGTCGCGGTCGCTCATCATGCTCGTGTCGCCCACTGGCACCGGCTACGTCAACTACGTCGCGATCGCCGCGACGCAGTACATGACGCTCGGCGACATGGCGTCGGTGACGCTGCAGTACTCCAAGCGCCCATCGCCGCTCTCGCTCGGCAAGGTCGGGCAGGCAAAGGAGCAGAACCGCCTGCTGTGGCTCCGGATCCTCGAGCGCATCCGCCTCATGCCGCCGGACAAGCGGCCTCGCGTGGTGCTGTTCGGCGAGTCGCTCGGCGCGCACACCAGCCAGTCGGCGTTCGTCGGCTGGGGCACCCTCGGCCCGCAGGCTCTCGGCATCGACCGCGCGCTGTGGATCGGTACGCCCGAGGGCAGCTCGTGGCGGCACGAGCTGCTCGACCCGAACCGTCTCGACGTCGACCACGACATCGTCGCCGTCGTCAACGACTACGAGCAGTTCCTCGCCTACGGCGAGGAGGGCAAGGAGCGCAAGCACTACGTGCTCCTGTCGCACGACAACGACGGCGTCACGAAGTTCGGGCCGTCGCTCATCAACCGGCGCCCGGACTGGCTCGGGCCGAACCGGCCGCGCGTCGAGGAGATCCCCGGCCGCTCGCCGCGCGGCATCCCGTCGTCCATGCGCTGGCGTCCCATCACCACGTTCTTCCAGCTGCTCGTCGACATGAAGAACGCGCAGCTGCCGGGGTCGTACCGCGCCTGGGCGCACGACTACCGCGCCGACCTGCCCGACTTCATCCGCGACGTCTTCGACCTCGACTGCACCGACGAGCAGCTCGAGGCCATCAAGACCGCCTGCTACCAGCGCGAACAGTTCCGCGAAACGGTGTTCAAGTAGCAGGTATCACGACCCATCCGTTGCCCTGTGGGCAACGATGGCCATCCCTTCTGGTGCACGCGGAGACCTCGTCTCAGGTTCGGGGGGAGCGGTCCAAGCGGCCGCCCTTTCGACTTGTAGCGTCACGGCTGCCCTACCCGCGCCAGCCGAAGGCGCGCGGCGACGACGCCCCGACGGAGGAGGGGCCGAGGCGATGCGCCTCTAGCCGGGATGCGACGGCCCGAGGTACGAGGGCCCGAGCAGACAGGCCTGGCGCGGGTGCCCGACGCGAGGCGGCGAGGAACGAGCCGCCGAGCTTGGAGGGCTAGACAACGGTGTTTGTCTCGGCGCTGCGGGCGGCGGCGTCGAGGACCTGCAGGGCGTGGAGGGCGTCGCGGGGGTCGACGGGTACGGCGCGTTCGCCCCGGACGGCGCTGGCGAACGCGGGGTAGAAGACGTCCCAACGGCCGCGCTCGGTGGGCACGAGCTCGCGCTCGGCGCCGCGGTGCACGTGCCCCCAGGCCTCGACCGGCTCCACGCCCCACGCGTCGCCCTCGGACGCCGGCGTGAGCCCGGCGCGCAGCGCGTCCTCCTGCCCGTCCGTGCCGCCGACGACGTACGCGCCCTCACGGCCGAGCACCCGGAAGCGCCGGGTGATGTCGCCGCTCCACGTGTTCGCCGCGAGCGTCGACACGACGCCGTTCGCGTGCCGCAGCACGATCGCGAGGTCGTCGTCGGCCCGGCCGGTGTCGCGGCGTACGAAGGCCTCGGCGTACACCGACGAGACGGGCCCGAACAGCTGCAGCGCCTGGTCGACGAGGTGCGCACCGAGGTCGAGGCGTACGCCGCCCCCCTCGGACGGCGGCAGCTCGCTGCGCCACCAGGCGCGCGACGGCCCGGGCGCCCAGCGCTCGAACCGCGACTCGAACCGGAACACCTCGCCGAGCGTGCCCTCGTCGAGCACGCGCTTCACGGTGAGGAAGTCCGAGTCCCACCGCCGGTTCTGGAACACCGACAGCAGCAGGCCTGCGCGCTCGGCATGCTCGACGATCGCGTACGCCGACTCCGCATCGATCGCGAGCGGCTTGTCGACCACCACATGCAGCCCGAGGTCGAGCGCCTCGTGCGCGAGCTCGGCGTGGGTGCCGGTGGTCGAGGAGATCGCGACGGCCTCGGCACCCGCCTCCACCAGCTCGCCGAGCGACCCCACGGCGGGCACCCCCGGATGCGCCGAGGCGAGCTGCGCGCGGCGCTCGTCGCTCGTGGTCACCACGCCGGCGAGCACGGCGTTCTCCGCCGACGCGATCAGCGGCGCATGGAACACCCGGCCGCCCAGGCCGTAGCCGACGACGCCGATGCGGACGGGCTCGCTCATCTGGTCCTCCGGGTTCGCGTGGGGACACCACTCTGCCGTGCCGCGCCGCGCACCGTCAGCCCGCTCGCACCAGCGACCGTCGATGTCAGCGCCGGGGGTGCGGCTCAGTCGGCGTCGGCGGTGGCGAGCTCGAGGCGTACGTCGACCGCCGGAGGCTCAGGGCGCGACCAGATGTACGCGACGACGCCCGACAGCACCACGGCCTGCACCGCGAGAACCCAGAGCGGCAGCCCGATCACGACCGACACCGCGAACGCGAGGGCGATCGACGCTGTCGCGAGGCGCTTGGCGGACCTGTGCACGAGGCGGCCCGCGTGCCAGTCGCGGATCGGCGGCCCGAGGCGCGGGTGCTCGGTGAGCCAGCGGTGGAAGCGGTCCGAGGACCGCGCGAACGCGAACGCCGCGACCAGCAGGAACGGCGTGGTCGGCACCAGCGGCAGCACCGCCGCGACCGCTCCGGCGGCGACGCTCGCCACCCCGAGGCTGATCCAGACCCATCGCATGCCGCCATTGTGGGCAGTCGCACCGCCACGATGCGGGCGGACCGGACGTGACCCTCGCCGCACCGGCGTACCCAGCCGGATCCACGGGGCCTGGCGGATGCGACGGGCGCCGCTCGGCGGCCGCGCCTGCCGTCCGCAAAACGGGGCACGGGCTCCAGGGCGGCGCCCAGCCGCACAGAGACTGCGCGGTACTGACGGGGTCGACGCGGGCGGCCGCCCCTTGATCGGCCGCGCGGGTGAATCCGGACGCCGTTGCTCAACATCCGCTCTCGACGCCGCCGACACAGCACGTGACCAGCGGGGTGGGATTGGGGTGACGGGCTGATGCGCGCGACCGAGCTTCGGGTGGGGCGGATGTACGCCTTCCCCACCAACCCCGGCCCCTGGTACCGGTACGCCGTCCCGGCGCGCGTGATGGCGCATGCCCCGCGGAACCGCGTGCTCGTGCTGTTCCCGGACGGCGTCCCCGCATCCCCGACGCGCCCCGAGCTCCCGCGCGCCGCGCTCGTCTGGCTCGACGGCGAGGCTCTCATCTCGACGTGGGAGGAGTGGCCCGAGCTCGCCGCGGAGACCCGCGCCGACCTCACCGCCCTCGTGGCGAGCGCCGTGGCGGCGATCGGCGGGCAGGACGCCCCCACGATCTCCGCCCCCCGCGCCGTGGTCGAGGAGACCCGCTGGTGGTCGAGGCCCATCGGTCTCCTGCTGAGGCCGCCGGCCCTGCCCCCGCCGGAGCACGTGCACGCGTCGGACCGCTGAGAGCGACGCTGCGACAGAGACCCCACGAAGGACCCTCGAGGCCGACGCGTACCCCCCGACGCGAGCGGCCTCGAGGCGTGTCCGGGGTCGCGCTCGGTTTCGGGGCCGCGGCGCACCTCGCCTATCCTCGATGCGTCCGCTTCCCCCGGCGAAGGACCATCCCGTGCATCCCCGTGCCCTGATCCGCGCGCGCTCGCGGTGCGGCGGTACGGCGTGAGCGCCCCCACCACGAGCGAGGCGCGCCCCTCCCGCAGCAGGGCCTCGGCCTGGGCGCACATGCCGGGTCTGGACGGGGTGCGTGCGGTCGCGGTGGCGGCGGTCGTGGTGTTCCACATGGACGAGTCGTGGCTGCCGGGCGGGTTCCTGGGCGTGGACGTGTTCTTCACGCTGTCGGGGTTCTTGATCACGTCGTTGCTGCTGGCCGAGCTCGACGCCAGCGGCCGGGTCGATTTCAAGCGGTTCTACATCCGTCGTGCGCGCCGGCTGCTGCCGGCGCTGTACCTGGTGCTGGTGGCGACGTCGCTGGCGGCGATGACGATCGCGCAGGACGCGGCCCAGCGGGTCAGGGAGGACGCGACGGCGGCGTTCTTCTATGTGACGAACTGGTGGTACGTGCTGCACGGGCAGTCGTACTTCGAGGCCACGGGGCGTCCGCCGATGCTGCAGCACCTGTGGTCGCTGGCGGTGGAGGAGCAGTTCTACTTCGTGTGGCCGGTGCTGGCCTGGCTGCTGTGGAAGGTGGGGCGCACCCGCGGGGTCCGGGTCGGGGCGGTCGTGGGGGCGCTGGGCTCGACGGCGGCGATGGCTTGGATCGCCGTGGCGCAGGGGATGCCCGAGGTCACCGATCCGAGCCGGGTGTACTTCGGGTCGGACACGCACGCGATGACGATCCTCGTCGGCGCGTTCCTCGCCACCGTGTGGAAGGCCGCGAGGGTCAATGCCGTCGTCACCGACCGCGGCCGGCACGCGGCGTCCGCCCTCGGTGCGTTGTCCTTGGTCGCCCTGCTCGCGACGTTCTGGTTCGTCGGCTACGACTCGCCGCTGCTCTATCGCGGCGGCTTCCTCGTGGTCGGCATCGTCACGGCCGGGTTCGTCGCCGCCGCGTCGGTCACGTCGTCGGGGTTCGCGCGCGTGCTCGGCGCGCAGCCGCTGCGCTGGATCGGCGAGCGGTCGTACGGCATCTACCTGTGGCACTGGCCCGTGTTCATGGTGCTGCGCCCGGGCGTCGACCTCGACGCCGACGGTCTCGAGGTGCAGGCGCTGCGCCTGGCGATCACCCTCGCGCTCGCGGAGCTGTCGTACCGGTACGTCGAGATGCCCATCCGCCACGGCCTCATCGGCCGGGCGTGGAGGCGCTGGAAGGAGGCCGGCGGCTTCGCGCTGTTCGGCCGCGCCGCCGTCGCGGTCGTCACCTCGCTCACCGTGGTGGCGGCTCTCGGCATCGGCCTGGCCAACGCGCAGGGGCCGACGTTCGAGCAGGAGCTCGGCGGCGTGGAGGGCGTCGGCAACGAGAGCCTTACGCCGCTGCCGACGAGCAGCACCCCGTCGCCCACGGCGTCGCCGTCCGGCAGCGGCACGACGTCGGCCTCGCCGAGCCCGACGTCCACCCGCCCGAGCGACCGCCCGCTGCTGGCCGCTGGCGAGGACGCCTTCGGCCTGTCGTTCACAGCCGTCGGCGACTCGGTGCTCCTCGGGGCGCGCGACGCCGTGCTCGAGACGTTCCCCGGCGGCACGGTGGACGCCGAGGTGAGCCGCCCGTCGTGGCAGGTGTTCAAGCGCATCCTCGACCGCCGTGCGGCGGGCAAGCTGGGCGCCGTCGTGGTGATCCACACCGGCACCAACGGCAGCATCGACCCGGCGCAGCTCGACTCCCTCCTGCAGGTGCTGCAGGACCGCTCGCGCGTCGTGCTCGTGACCGTCAAGGCGCCGCGGTCGTGGACCGCCGGCGACAACGCGATCATCCGTGCCGCCGCGCAGAAGTACACCGACGGCAACGTGCGCCTGGCCGACTGGGAGTCCGAGGCGTCGGGCAACCGCGACTGGTTCTACGCCGACGGCATCCACATGCGGCCCGACGGCGCGGCCGCGTACGCCGCGATGCTCCGCGACGCCATCCGCGAGTGACCGCTCTGGATGCCTGAGAATCCCCTATAGGTGACTCTCAGGCATCCAGAGCGGGCCCTGGTCAGGCGGTGTGCTGCTCGAGGCGGCGCTCGAGCAGGAGCGTGTACTGCGGCCGGTGGCCGTGGGCGCGCTCGTAGTCGAGCAGCGCGCGCAGGGCGGCGTCGTCGAGGCCCGTGATGCGGGCCTGGGCGTCGGCGAGAGAGAGCTCGGCCCAGTCCTCGACGGCCAGCTCGTCGGCCGAGGGGGGCTCGGTCGGTGCCTCGTCCGTGCCCGTCGCGCGGCGCGGCTCGTCGGTGGCCGACGACGGGACCCCGGGTACGACGTCGTCGTCAGGCAGCGCACGCAGGGCGTCCTCGTCGCGCTCGGTCGTCGAGGGCTGCCGCGGTGCCAGGAACCCGTCGCGGAGGTCGATGTCGGCCCCGGCACGCCCCGAGAGCACGAGCTCCCAATGGCGCGTGGTCGTCGCGACGGCGACGGCACCTTCGCGCACGAGCCGCACCGGCACGACGAGCAACGCCTTGCCCTGATCGACGGGGAGGAAGGTCGTGGCCATGGCGGCGGCGCTCCGGATCATGTTCATGCCGCGGTGATGCCCCGCCACGGCGCACCCAACCGTGACGGGCCTCGCACCGAGGCGTGGCGCGGATGGATCAGTGCTTGCCGGGCTTGTCCGGGCCGTGGCCCTTGTGCTGCCCCCGGTCCTTCTTCGTCGCCTTGTCCGTGCCGGGGGCGGCGGGCGCTGCCTTCGTGGTGGCAGCGGGTGCTGGCGCCTTCTTCGCGACGGCGGCCGCGGCGGCGCGGCTGGTGGTCGGGGCGGCGGAGGGCGACTGCTGGAGGGCGGCCGCGGAGGCCGTGCGGGCTGCCGGCTTCGCGGGATCCTCGGGCGCCGGCTGAGTCCCCGTGCCGACGAGGGCGAGCAGCAGCGCACCCACGACCAGGAGGGCCGCGGTCACAGCCCCGACGGCGAGCACGGGGAGCAGGGAGCGGCGGCGCCGCGGCGTCTCGGTGGTGAAGGCGTCGAGCAGGGTCGGGGCCGCCAACGCCCCGGTAGGCGTCGGGTCCTCGGCGGGGAGGTCCGGAGCGACGGGTGCGGCACCGTTCCGGAGGGGCTCGAGCTCGGCGAGCAGCTCTGCCGCGGTGGGGCGCTGCGCCGGCTGCGGGTGCAGGGCGCGTTCGACCAGCGGCGCCAGCGCGGCGGGTACGCCGTCGGTGTCCGGCGCCGACGTGCGCATGCGCTCGTGCACCTCGACCGCCGGGCCGGTGCCGAACGCGGGCCGCCCGGTCGCGGCGTACGCGACGGTCATGCCCCATCCGTGCACATCGGCAGCGGGCGTGACGGCCCCGAGATCGCCGACCTCGGGCGGGCTCCAGCCCGGGGATCCGAAGCCGGTGGCGAGGACGTCCTCGCACGCGTGCTCGCGCGCGAGGCCGAGATCGACAAGGCGCAGCCCGTCCGGGCCGAGCACGACGTTGGTGGGCTTCAAGTCGCCGTGCAGCAGACCCTCGGCGTGCATCGCGGCCACGGCGGCCGCGAGGTCCCGCGCGATCCCGACCACGCGATCGGGCGTCTGGGGCCGGAAGGCGGCTTCGTCGGCGAGGGACGGCCCGGGCACGAACTCGCTGGCGAGCCAGGGCTGCTCCGCCGTGGCGTCGGCCGCCACCGTGCGCGCCACGTGCGTCTCGCGGGAACCGGCCGCGCCGAGGCGCTGCGCCGCCTCGATCTCGCGGGCGAACAGGTCGCGCAGTGCAGGCTCGTGCTGCAGCTCGGGGCGGATCATCTTGACCGCGACCAGCGACTCCGGGCTGTCGTCGCGACGGGCGAGGTAGACCAGGCCCATGCCTCCCTGCGCGAGCCTGCCGAGCAGCCGGAACCGCCCGGCGTGCGACGGGTCGCCCGGGGCGAGCGGTGCGGGGGTGCGCATACGTCGTCCCTACCCTCGGCGCAGCGCGCCCAACCGTGGCGCTCATCGCGTCGGCACCGCGTAACACCCGTGGCTCAGCGGCCGGCCTCCCGGGCATGGCGCGTCTCCCGGTCGTTGGCCTTCTGGATGGCCTCGACCAGCTCGTCCTTGGTCATGCGCGTGCGCCCCGGCACGTCGAGCCGTCGCGCCACCTCGAGCAGATGAGCCTTGGAGGCGTTCGCATCGACACCGCCCCGGGTCGGACGTCCGCGCCGCTCGGCGCCCTCGTCCGACGGGCCCTTCTCCTGTTTGCGCTCCCAGTGGTCGCCGACCTTCTCGTACGAATGCTTCAGCGATGCGAACGCCGTACGCCGGGCCCGCTCGCCCTCGCCGTACTCCTCGATCGCCGAGCGCAGCGTCGCCTCGAAGATCTCCTGCGCGTGCTTCGGCGAGCGCTGCACGGTCGACGGCAGCTCCACCCTGTCGACGGGCATGGTCAGACCATCCCGGTCTCGCTGTCCGGCGCGGCGCTGATGTCGGCGAGCAGGTCGCCGGCGTCGGTCAGCAGCGCCAGGTCGCCGAGGCTGAGGATTCCGACGGCGGTGCCGCGGTCGACCACGGGCAGCCGTCGGATGTCGTGCTGCTTCATGAGCCGCACGGCGTCGGCGAGGTCGGTGTCGGGCGGGCACGTGATGACTCCCGTCAGCACGATCTCGCCCACGCGCGTGCTGGTGTCCAGGCCGTCCGCCACGAGCCGGACCACGATGTCGCGGTCGGTGAGGATCCCTGTCATGCGGCCGGAGTCCGTCACGACCACGTCGCCGGTCGCGTTCTCGCGCATGCGGCGGGCCGCTTCCTCCGTGCTGTCGGTGATGTCGACCGTGACGAGGTCGCGGGTCATGGCGTCGGCGACGGTGCGAACGTGCATGGCTCCTCCAGGTATCGGGTCGGCCCGTTCCCGGGCCGTGCCCAGCCCTACCCGCGCGCCGGCGCGCTCAACCCCGAGGACGCGGTCCGCGGTCAGCCGGCATGCAGCGCGCGGACGCGGGAGCCGGTGAGCCGCGCACGCAGCAGGTCGGCGGTCTCGCCGTCGACGCCGTGGTGCAGCAGCCACGACCGGGCGCCGCCCTCGGCCGCCAGCCGCTGCAGGAACGCCCGCATCGCGGTGCCGTTCGGCATCTGCGCCACCCAGTCGACGACCTGCAGGTGCTGGTACGCCGGACGCTCCGCGAGCCGCGCGATCACAGGCGCGATCCGCGAGGTGGACAGCAGGTAGTCGTCGATCACGTCGTCGTCGCTCGCGCCGGCGAGCTTCAGGAGGAGCGCGCTGACCACGCCGGTGCGGTCCTTGCCGACGGCGCAGTGCAGATAGAGCGTCCGCGTCGACCACGCGGTGCGCCCGAGGGCCAGGGCGAGCCGCTCGCCGCCGTTGACGAGGTAGCTCCAGTAGCGGTCGGCCACGACGTCCCACTCGCGCGCGCGGCCCATCACGTCGTCCTGCACCGGCTCGCCCGCCAGCGGCACCAGCTCGTGGAGGATGTCGCTGCGCTGGTACGTCGCGTCCAGCGGGCCGTCGCCGTCGGCGTCGCGCTCGTCGGGCTGGCGCAGGTCGATGACGTGGCGTACGCCGAGCGCGAGCAGGTCGGCCGCGCCCTGGGGGCCGAGGTTGGCGACGGTCTCGCCGCGCACGACGACGCCGTACGCGGTCTCGCCGTGCTCGGTGGGGATCCCGCCGAGATCGCGGGCGTTGTGGAGCGAGTCGACATGCACCCAACGGCTGCTCATGCCGCCACTGTCCCCACGCACCGCGTGGGTGCGGTCACCTGTGCGTCAACGGCAGGCGAACTCCAGACGAACGCTCGGGGTCACGCCTCAGTGGTGGTGATGGTCGTCGTCGTCCTTGGACGTCCTGCTCCAGCTCGGCGACGGCGAGTTCTTCGGCTTGCCCGTCGACGAGGTCGTCGGGGCCGGCGCGCTGGTGGTCGGTGCCGGCGCGCTGGTGGTCGGTGCCGCCGTCGTCGGCTCGCCGCCGCCCGCGGACTGCGACGCCTCGGGCGTGTCGGTCTTGGTGCCGCCACCGCGATCGGTCTTGGTCGGCGTCGGCTTGGCCGTGTGGTCGTCCGAGCCGTCGCCGTGCTCTCCGCCGTGGTCCGCGCCGTCGTGGGCCGCCTCGGTGGTCTGCGGCTGCGGGGCTGCCGGCCGCGTGGCCTGCGGGGACGGCGTGCGGGTCGGCGTGGGCTCGGCGGTCTCAGGCTCCGGGCTCTCGGACTCGGTGGGGCTGGCGGAGCTGGGCGAGGGCGCCGGGGCAGGTGCCGTCGGCCCGCCGTGGTCGCCGGCGCCCGGCACCACGGGGGCGACGGACTGCGGCGGCCGCGGCTGCTCGCTGCTGGCGTTGCGCAGGTGGTTGACGCCGTACGCGGCGGCGCCGGTGACGGCGACCGCGGCGATGCCGGCGATCACCTTGGTGCTGAGCCCGGCCTGCGCCGCCGCCGCGCCGAACTGGCCGGCGGAGGTCGCGAGGGCGGGGAGGGGCACGAGCGGCCCCATGAACGACGCGAGCGCAGGCGATGCCACCGGAGCCTGGGCGTCGGCCCAGCTCCGCAGCATCGTCTCGACCCCGTGCGAGGTCATCCTGCTCATCACGTCTCCGTCATCGTCCGGGGAGCCCCGCGGGTTACGGGTGCTCGAGGGCTGTCCGCACCCGGGCGTCGGGCGGACGGCCCTGGCCGGCGCGGTCGGGCGCGCCGCGGCGGGCGGGCGGACGGTCCGGGGTGCCGCGGTCCTCGGCCACGCGCACCTGGGCCGTGCGGTCCTCGGCGGCCCGGCGCGCCGCTGCCACGGCCCGGTGGTGCAGCTGCTTCACGGCGCCGATGCTGCGGCCCGTGGCCTCGGCCACCTGCTCGACCGACAGGTCGCCGAGCGTGCGCAGCAGCAGCACCTCGCGCTGCTCAGGCGTGAGGCCCGCGAGCATCGCGCGGACGTCCTCGTCGACGATCTCGTCGAGCGCGTCCTGCTCGGCGCTCGCGGCGAGGCGCGGATCGGACTCCGGGGTGTACTCCGCGACGTCGACCTTGCGGCGCAGCACGTCGACGGCCTTGTGGTGCGCAATCGTGAACAGCCACGAGCGGAACGCCGCGCCATCGCCGGTGAAGCCCTCGATCTGGGTGAACGCCGCGAGGAAGACCTCGCTCGTCACGTCGTCCGGGGAGCCCACGCCGCGGCCGCGGAGGTACCCGTTCACGCGCGGGGCGAGGGCCTGCCAGATCCAGCCGAAGGCCTCCTTGTCGCCCGCCTGGGCGGCGGCGACCCAGGCCGAGAAGTCGTGCTGGGGCAGCGCGTCGCGCCGTGCACGCGCCGTCCAGCCCATGGTCGATCCCCTCGTGGTGACTGGTCAGAGCATCGTCCGTGGTCAGGGGCGTCTGGAGGGTGTCGACGCCTGCTTCACCCGGGGGGCCGCACGAGGTCGGGGAGGGTGGTCGCCGTCGTGCTCGTCGCTGCTGCGAACGGGTGAATCGACGGCGTACCCGTGACCGCGCCGGCACTGAGCGCGATGGCGGGGGTGAGCACCTCGGACCGTGTGCCGCGAGCACGGGGGTCGGCACCCGGGTCGAGTGCACGTCGGCGATCGGTCGTCCCACCCGGCCGCCGGCTCGGTCGGCCGACGCGGGCCCTCACCCCCGCAGGCAGGCCCGGCACCTGGGGGCGCCCTTCTTGCGGAGGGGCGCCGCCCTGGTGCCCCGAGACTCGCGGTGCCAGTCCGCGACCGGCTCGGATGGTGCAGCGGACAGCGGCGCAGCCCGCTGCACCATCCGAGCCCCTTCTCCGTCCGGCCCCGCCCGTCCCCAGCCGTCCACGAGTAACTCGAGTTACGGCGCGGATCGGCCAACACTACGAGCCGTATCTCGAGTTACTCGAGTCCTGTATCCGTGCTCAGTGGGCCGAACGGGTGGCTGTACTGCGGCGGCGTGACCGCGCAGGCACGCAGCGCGATTGCTCGGGTGTCCTGATACCTCACGAGGTCGGCGTCATGAAGAGCATCGGCGGTAGGAGCACCCACTCCATGGGTGTGAGCAGCCGCCGGCACGATCGCATGGCGCCGGGGCGGCCCTGGCACACCGGCAGGGACGTCGTACGCCTGGTGGGTCCGCCGGTGGTGGCCCTGGGTCTTCTCATCTCGATCCTTCATGCTCCGCACGGTCTTTCGGCCGCGCTGCCCAGTGCCACCACCGTCGGGAACGCGTCACCCCCCATGTCTCTGTCATCGCACTCATCCAGTGGGAGCACACCGTGACCACCCTCGAGACCTTCATCACCGAGCTCTACGACCACCCAGGCGTCACCGAGCAGATCCACCCCGCGGCCGTCCTCGCCGAGGAGCCGGGCCACGTCGTGATCATGGCCCTGTCGGCCGTCGACGTCCGCCACCACGGCGTCTGGGACGTCTCCACCGGCGCGTGGACGCGCTACGACCAGGCCTGGCTCTCGCCGACCGACCCCGGCACCGCCGAGGCCGTCGGTGCCGTGCACGTGACGTACGGCGTCCCCTCGCGCTACGACATCACCCTCTACCGCGTGACGATCACCCCGCGCGGCCTCGAGCTCGGCTGGACCGTGCAGTCGCTCGTCGACGAGGTGCTCCGCCCGGCCTACCTGTCGCTCGACACCGTGCCGCGCGCCGCGCTCAAGGAGGCCCCGAAGCCGTTCCGCTTCTAGAGGCTCACGTCATCGAGCCGCCGGGATCCCTCCCGGCGGCTCGACGCGTATCGGGGCGCGGCCGCCGGCCGGTCAGGGCAGGGTCTTGGCCACGTCGCGGACGAAGGCGCAGCTGTCGAAGTCGGGGATGACGGTCCAGCCGAGGCGCACGATGACCGCCTTCTTCGACGGGATCATCGCCACGACCTGGCCGTAGTGGCCCTCCATGAGCAGGGCGTCCTTCGGGTAGTCGGGCGTGGAGGCGCACTCGCCGCCGTCCGCGACGCCGGGGATCCACGTCTGCGCGCCGTAGCCGTGGCCCTCGCCGGTCGGCATGGCGGGCGTGCCGGCGAGCTTCCACCAGCCGGCCGGGATGATCTGCGTGCCCTGCCACGTGCCGTCGTCGAGCATCAGCTGGCCGAGGCGTGCCCAGTCGGCGGTGCTGGCCCAGAGGTACGACGACCCCACCCACGTCCCCGACGCGTCCGGCGACAGCGTGGCCGTCGTCAGGCCGAGCGGCTCGAACAGCGCGGTCCGCGCGTAGTCGGCGTACTCCTGGTCGGTGGCGAACTGCGCCTTCACGACGGCGGCCAGGATGTTGGTCGACGCGCTGAGGTACTCCCAGTACGTCGCCGGCTCGTGGTCGAGCGGGTGCTGCGCGGCCCACCCCGACATGTCGGGCTCGCCGTACAGCATCTGGACGACGTCGCCGGTGGGGCCGTAGCCCTCGCCGAGCGCGAGGCCGGACCGCATGTACATCAGGTCGGCGATCGTGACCGTCGCGCGGTCGTCCTTCCTCCAGTCGGCGACCCACGACGGCTCCCGGCCCTCGGGGAACGCGTCGACCACCGGCGTCTCGATCGGGATGCCGGCCTCGGTGAGCTTCTTGTAGGCGAGCATCCCGGTGACGGTCTTGGTCATCGACCAGCCGAGCAGCGCGGTGTTCTCGGTGGTCCCGCGGCCGTCCTGCAGCAGCACAAGCGTGCCGTCCTGCACCACGGCGATGCCGCGCGCCGCCATGCCCATGGGGTCGTCCGAGCCCTCGAACGCGTCGTCGACGACCTTCACCAGGGCGCCCGTGTCGACGCCGTCCACGGTGCCGGTGCCGTCGCCGGCCGGCCAGGCGGCGGCGTCGCGCGGAGCGGGCACGTACGGCTCGGCGGCCGGGTCCGCGGGAGCGTCGAGGACGCAGCCGTGCCCGGACTGCAGGGCCGATGTGCGCGGGAACAGGCCGAGGAACTTCGACGTGACGGTGTGGCTGGCGTCGTCGACCTCGGTGGACACGACCCCGAGGATCGGGCTCTGCGGCGTGACGTCCTGCGCCACGAGCTCCTCGGTCGGGAGGTCGCGGCCGGCGACGTACTTCGCGCTGCACACGGTCTGGGCGACCACGCCCGCGGCGTTGGACGGGATGTGGAACCACAGCAGCACGCCGATCGCCGCGACGAGCAGCACCAGCACGAGGATGCCGAGACCGGCCAGGATCCGCTTGACCCAGCGCACGTGAACCCCACCGCCGGGTGCGCCGCCGTGCCGGATGCCCCGGACGTGGCCGCGCGGCGCTGCTCCGGCCCGGTCCGGACGCTACTCCGTAGGCGGCTCCCCGCGGACGCGATGGGGCGGGGACGGCGGCCCGTCGGGCCGATCGTCGCTGCGCCGGAGGGCGAGCCGCGCCCGGTATCCTGTGGGCACCATGCGACTTATCGAGTACGACGCCACCGACCTGACTCCCGAGGTGTGGCGGTCGGGGGGCGATGCTCGAGCCTTCAACCCCACGATCGCCGAGGTCGACGGGGGCTACGTCATCGCCTACCGCGTCGTGCAGGTCGACTCCGACCACCGCCGCATCGCCACCGCGCGCCTCGACTCCGACTTCGCGCTGGTGCCCGGCAGCGTGCACCCGCTCTCGGACGAGATCACCTTCGCCGACAGCACGTTGTCCGAGCGACCCCTCACGTGGCACGCCGACCCGATGTACCTGCACCTCGGCGGCCGCCTCTACCTGCTCTGGAACGACGGCAACACCAAGCCGTTCAACCACCAGTTCCTCGCGCCGATGACCGACGACGGGCAGCACCTGGCCGGTCCGGCGCGCGAGCTCACGGGCGTCGACCGCCGCGAGGTCGAGAAGAACTGGGCGTTCTTCGAGGCCGGCGGCCAGGTGTACGCCAGCTACTCCTACCGCCCGCACCGCGTGCTGAAGGTCGACCTCGACGCGCCGGGCACGCAGATCGTCGCGACCGACGCCTACACCAGCGACTTCCCGACCGAGTTCGAGCGCATCTTCGGCCCGGTGCACGGCGGCTCGCAGCCGGTGCGTGTCGGCGACACGTTCGTGACCATGGCGCACTCGAGCTTCGCCCTCCCCGAGGGCCGGGTCTACCGCGGCGTTCTCATGGAGTTCGAGGCCACGGCGCCGTTCCGCGTGCGCCGGATGTCCAAGGTGCCGTTCGACCTGCCGAACGCCGCGGGCGCGGAGTTCAAGCACGACAAGCTCAATCCCAACGTGCACGAGGTGATCTACCCCCGCGGCGTGATCCGCCACAGCGACGAGTGGATCGTCGCGTACGGCCTGAACGACGAGGAGTGCGCGATCGCGGTCGTGCCCGACTCCGCGTTCGCCGCGAGCTTCGGCCCGAAGGTGTCCACGACGTACACCGTGGGCGAGGAGCCGGTCTCCCTCTCGCGCCTGCGCCGCGAGCCGACGCCCCCGGCGGCCGGGCGCGAGCTCCCGGTCTTCTGGTACGACGCGAAGAGCCGGCTGTTCGACACCTTCCTCGGCGGGCGCCGCTTCGTCACGGGCAACTTCGGCGACATCGCCTCGCGCCAGGTGGCCGAGATGCTGTCGGGCTCGAGCGTGCGCAACCCCATCCCGGGCGAGCCCCGCCTGCTCGCCATCGGCTCGGTCCTGCATCGCGCGCAGGACGGCGACGTCGTCTGGGGCTCAGGGGTCAAGGGTGAGAAGGACCCGCTGCCCCCCGGCATCGACCTCGACGTGCGCGCCGTGCGCGGCCCGCTCTCGCTGGACTACCTCAAGGAGTCCGGCATCAGCACCGACCGCGTCACGCACACGTTCGACCCCGGCGTGCTCTTCCCGCACCTGTTCGCCGCGGAGCTCGCGAAGGCGCCGTCGCGCGGCGGCGACCGGATCATCCCGCACTACCACGACGACCTCGAGATGCGGCGGCGCAACATCAAGCACGTCGAGTCGTTCGTCTCGGTCGACTGCACCCCGCTCGACATGATGCGCGCGCTCAAGGGCGCCGAGCGCGTCTTCTCCAGCTCCCTGCACGGCGTGATCTTCGCCGAGGCCATGGGGATCCCGGCGTACTGGCTCGCGCCGATCGGCGGCGAGAACGAGCTGAAGTACTACGACTACTACTACGGCACCGGCCGCACCGACGTGAAGCGGTTCGAGTCGCTCGCCGAGGCGATGGCGTCGGACCCGATGCCGCTGCCGACGTTCGACATCGAGGCGTATCTCGCGACGTTCCCGCACGACCGGATCGCGTCGCTGTCGACGACGTCGGTGCGGCCCGGGCAGCGCTTCGACCTGCGCAACAGCAGCGGCTTCCCGATCGACACGTTCTTCGGCACCGAGGGGTTCGACCTCCGCGACGGCAACGGCCTCTGGATGACCTCGATGCGCGCGGCCCTCGCGACGGTGGTGCGCGCCCAGCCGGGCGAGCAGCTCGGGGTGACGCTGGCCTTCACGCCCGGCGACCGCCAGGCGCTCGCCGACGGCCTCAGCCTGCGGGCGCAGGCGAACGGCGGACCGGTGAAGGTCGTCAGCTGGAGCAAGGGCGGCAGCGGCCGCGCCGAGGTGTCGCTGACGTTCACCGCGACGGGCGAGGACACCCCGCTGCGGGTCGACCTCGAGCTCGTCGACGAGGGCCCGGTGAAGCGGCGCGCGCCGCGCGATGCGAAGCGGCTGGTGCGCAAGGCGCTGCCGTCGTCCGTGGCTCCGGCGTACCGCGGCGGTCTGGTGCAGTGGCTGCGCGTGGCGTCGGTGCCGCGGGGCCGGTCCTGGGAGTAGCAGCCCCGATCAGGGGGTGTGCACGCAGGCCTTGCTGTCCTTGAGGCAGGTGCCGATCTGGCGGGCGAGCCACGGCCCGATGCTGCGGCTGTACGTTCCCGACAGGTGCAGCCCGTCGAAGTAGACCGACACGCCGCCGACCGCCGAGTAGCACTGCGTGTCGTCGCAGAAACGGCTCGACACGTCGATGGTGTCGAGGTCCGGCACGCGCTCGCTCACCCGCGTCGTGACCACCTGGGCGAGGAGTGCGCGGTCCACCGGGTTGGTGCACTGACCGAACTGCTGCAGGCACTCCGGGCCGTCGCGGCGGCTGACGACGCCGTCGGTGAGGGGCACGTCGCTGAGCCAGATGACCTGCTTGCCCGCCGCGCGGATGCGGTCGATGGCCTCGACGAAGCCGTCGAGGGGGCGGGACCCGTCGGCGTACCCGGCGCGGAGGTCGGCCATGACCACGACGTCGGCCTGCGGCACCAGGGTCGACAGGACCCACTCGTTGCGCTGCTTGCAGCCGGCGAGCTCCTCCGCGGTGTTCTCGCGGAGCTCGTTCGGCGGCGGAGGCTGGGTGGAGGCGGGGCAGCCCGAGCGTGAGGCGACGACGACCTTCATCTTCAGGCGCTTGCCGACCTCGTCGATGGCGTCGCTCCACGCGGCCGCGTGCGAGTTGCCCCAGAGCAGGAGGGTCTTGGTGCCGGCAGGGTCGCCGTAGTAGCAGAGCACCTGGCTGAACGGTCCGAGGTCGTCGGAGCAGCGCGGCTTGCGCGAGGCCATCGGCAGGTCGTTGTGGCCGGCGAGCGCCGCGCCCTGGCTCACCGGGGCGAACGGGTTCGGGCAGTTGTTGTCGATGGCCGCAGCGCCGAAGCAGCCTGTCGGCGACTGGACCTGCTGCTCGAACTCCGCGGTCGCGGCGGCCACCTGCGCCTCGCCGCTGCTCGTGAAGGCGTACGAGCCGCCGACGACGAGCGCGACCGACAGGGCGCCGATGCCCCACGCCCGGCCCGGGGTGCGCAGCAGCCAGCCGCGCCGGAACGGCTGCTCGACGAACCGGTAGCTCAGCTCGGACATCCCGAGCGCGATGACGAGCAGGAGCAGCAGGTCGCCGGTGCCGAGCGATCGGCCGAGCGCGAGCGGCGCGAGGATCAGCAGCGGCCAGTGCCAGAGGTAGACCGAGTACGAGATGTCGCCGAGGTGCTGGATCGGGCGCGGCTTGGCGACCCGGTCGAAGGCGAGGCGGCCGTCGGGCGAGCCGATGAGCACGAGGCAGGTGCCGACGGTGGGCAGCAGCGCGGCGAACCCCGGGTACGGCGTATCCACCGTGATCACGGCCATGCCGACGGCGATGAGCACGAGGCCGATCCAGGGGGCGATGCGCGAACCGCGGTAGGCCAGGAGCGCCACGAGGCCGCCGGCCGCGAGCTGCCAGATGCGGGCCGGGGTGACGAAGTACGCCGGGCCCGGGTTGGTCGCGGTGATGAAGAACGAGTACCAGAGGCTGCCGACCAGGACCGCGCCCATGATGGCCATGAGGATGCCGCGGCGGCTCAGGCGCCCCTTGCCGGCGAGACGGCGGGCGACGAACGCGCCGATCAGCAGCAGGATCGGCCAGAACAGGTAGAACTGCTCCTCCACCGACAGCGACCAGTAGTGCTGCACGGGGGTCGGCGTCGCGCCTTCGGCGCCGTAGTCGACCGACTGCGCCGCGAGCATCCAGTTCTCGAGCGACACCGCCGACGCCAGCACATGGCGCCCGGTCTCGGACCACTGGGACACCGGCATCAGGTAGTACGACGCGATCAGGACGAACACGAGCACGACGGTCGCCGCGGGCAGGATGCGCCGGATGCGGGCGGCCCAGAAGCGGGCCGCGAAGGCGCCCGCGCCGAACCGGTCGACGTCGCGCAGGATCTGCGAGGTGATGAGGAAGCCGGAGACGACGAAGAACACGTCGACGCCGGTGAAGCCGCCCGGCAGCAGCGAGGGCCAGAAGTGGAAGATCACGACCGAGGCCACGGCGATGGCGCGCAGCCCCTGGATGTCGGCGCGGACGCGGTGCTCGCGGGGCGCCGGCGCCGGATGCGACTCGTCGGTCTCCGTGCTGCCGGTAGCGTCGGCAGGGAGGGTCCCGTGGGTCACCGAAGGATTGTACGGGGGTTCGAGGTCACTCCCTGCTGCTGCTCCGTGACGCACGATCCCCACGAAGGAGAGTGACGCGGAGGCTGCTGCGGCGGTTCCGCGCGGAGCGGCGTACGGACGCCGGCGTCCGGGTGGGCCGGATCACACGCGAGGGTCAGACCCGGGCGGGCAGGCCGAGGCGCAGCCGGGCCGCGCGCTCGGCGGGCGAGGTCGACGACAGCGCCCACAGAAGGATGTCGATGAGGCCCCGGGCGGCCTTCACAGCTCCGGGGCGCTGCGGCAGGCCGAGGAGCGCGGCGTCGGCGGGGTCGAGGGTCGCGGCGGCCGCGAGGGCCAGCACGCGGTACGGCCCGCGATAGATCACCGGGAGGTTCGGCGCCCGGAGGAACGCCGCGACGTCCTCGGTCGCAGGCGCCCGGCCGAACCCTGGCTCCGCGCGGAAGGCCGCGATCTGCTCCTGCAGCTCGGCCCTGGTGCGCGGGAGGTCCGTCGCGCCGAGCAGCTGCGCGGAGGCAGCCCACTCCGCGACGTACGCGTCGGGCCCTCCCGGAATCTCGCGGCCGCCGAGCTCGAGGTGCGCGGTGAGGAACGAGTCGGTGAACGCGTCGTGCACCCAGCGCAGCAGGTCGGGGTCGGACGCGGCGTACGGCGTCCCGTCGGGGCCGACGCCGGTGACGCGCTCGTGCATGCTGCGGACCGCCGCCGCCGTGGAGTGCGCGGTGGCGACGTCGGCGAAGGTCGTGATCACGAGCCACTGCGTCGTACGCCGGAGCCGTCCGATCGTGTCGGTGCGGTACGCCGAGTGCTCGGCGACGCCGGTGACCGCGCCCGGCTGCAGTGCCTGCATCATCAGCGCGCGCACACCGCCGACGAGGGTGGTGAGCGAGCCGTGCACGACCCACGACGGGCCGTCGGGCTCGACGAGGCAGTCGGCGTCGCCGGTCGCGATGCGCTCGACCCACGGCGGCGTGCCCTGGGAGTCGCCGGACAGCAGCGTGCGGAACGCGCGCGCGACGAGCGGCGCCTTCGCGGGCGGCACCCTGAGCGGCTCGGGGCTCAGGTCCGACGTCATGCGTCCAGCCTGACGCAGTGCAGCATCCCGCGCGATTCGAGCCGACGGGCGCACTAGTGCGGTTCGTACAGGTCGCGCAGCTGGATCACCGCGGCGCGGGTGGAGGACACGAGGTAGTCGACCGAGTCGAGCTCGACCTCGTAGCCGGCGTAGACGGGCGGCAACCCGATGGCCTTGACGAACGAGGACGCCCGCTCGTTGACCGTCCCGGTGCCGAGCGCCTCGAACAGCGCGGTGTTGGGCACGGCGACGACGTCGTCGGCGATGCCGGTCGTGTCGTTGGCGCAGTTGATGAGCCACGCGATAGCCGCAGCGCTGCGGTTTGTCGCCGCCCTGCGGCGCAGCGTCGCCGGCCCCTCGACGGCTATGCGGTGCAGCAGCCGGCGCATCGCGGTGCGGTGCTCCACGGTGAGCAACTCGTCCGCCACCCGGTCGCAGTCCGTCAGGATCGCCGCGACGACGTCGCGCAGGTCGTCCGGGACGCCGTCCCAGTCGAAGGGCTCGTCCGGCAGAGGTTCGGTGCCCAGGGCGACCAGGTTCTCGCGGCCGCCCACCGCGCGCTCGAGCGAGGCCAGGATGATCTCCGCCGGATGCCGGCTGGCGATGCCGTCGTAGACGCCGGCGGCCACGTTCGCGTCTAGCTGGGCGACGTACACGGGCTCCCACCGATCGACCGACTGCAGCGTGTCGGCGCGCTGGGCAGCTCCGATGCCGCGCAGGTCGTGGCAGTACCGGATGAACTGCCGCAACGTGTCCGGCAGGAGCCGCATCGTGTCGAGCGGCAGCACCACGGCGTGCGGGAACCAGTGCACGAGCAGCAGCTCGACGCTGACCCCGCTCCACCGCAGCGGATCCCCGGGCCCGTGGTTGACCGCGAAGCCCACCGCGGCGTCGAGCAGGTCGAGGTGCGCCACGGTGTCGAAGCCGTCGCCGTACGGCGAGTCGATGAACGCGTCCACCACGGCCTCGAGCTCGTCGTCGGTCCACCGCTGGGTTTCGGGCGCGGCACCGCCCTCAGGGAGCAGGCGCACGAACCAGTCCACGAGCGGCCGGCACATCGGCCACGTCTCGGACTCGAGCGGAGGGTCGAGCAGGTCGCCGTCGTGCTCGGCCCGCTCGATGATCGCGCGGGCAGTCGCGGCGTCGAAGGGCAGCAGTGTCTGCGCCGCGTCGTCGATCGAGTGCCGCGCCTGGTCGAGCACGGTCGAGATCGGGACGGGGACGACGAAGGCGTCCTTCACGACCGTGCCGAGGTTGTGGTCGACGTAGACCACGCACGTCAGCGAGTGCCCGCCGTCGAGATCCACGGGGATGAAGTAGTCGTCGCCGTCGCCCAGGGCGTCGGTGAGCATCCAGACCTCCGGCCCCGGGCGTGCCTCGTGGAGGCGCCGGAGCCAGGTCGGCATCGGCTGCCGGCGCTGGGCGAGGGCGGCGCCGATGCGGTGGGCCAGCTCGGCGTCGGGCGTGAGGGCTCGGATCACGTGCAGCGCGGCGGTGGTCTCGGCGTACGGGACGTCGAGGAAGGAGTCCGCGAGGACGCCGAGGGACGGGAGCGCTGCTCCGCCCGACGACTCGCTCGTGGTTCCCGCCACCTGCATGAGGCCGCTGATCGTGACGAGGAGGTCGATCGGCTCGTCTGACCGGATCGCTGCGCGCAGAGTCCGGATGAGGTCCGGGTCGCTGTCGCGGTGCTCGCGCAGGGGCGTCACCGTGCTGTTGGGCCTGCGCTGCCGCGGCCCAGGCCGGTGGCCGCTGCGGCCCGACTTCCTGCTCACCCGGGAAGACTAGGCGGCCTTGCGCGTGCCGGGGAGGCGGTACGGCGTGCCCGTCGGCCGCGCGGCATGATCGCGTGGTGGACTCCGCTGCCCCCGTCGTACGCCGTCTCGCCGTCGTGGGGCTCGGCAGCGTGGGGCGAGCCCTCGCTGCACTGGTAGCCGAGCGGCACGAGCAGATGGTGGCCGAGCTCGGCGTCGACCTGCGGATCACCGGAGTGATGACGCGGTCGCTCGGCATGGTGTCCTCGGTGGACGGTCTGGACCTGACGGCGCTGGCCCGTGGTGAGGCGCCGGGCGGTCTGCCGTACGACGTGACCGCGGTCGGCGCGTGGCTCGAGCGGAGCGCGGCCGACGTGCTGGTCGAGGCGAGCATCGTCGACCTGGAGTCGGGCGAGCCGGCGTCGACGTTCCTGCGCGAGGCGCTCTCCCGCGGGATCCACGGCGTGACGGCGAACAAGGGCCCGGTCGTGCATGCCTACCGCTCGCTCACGGACCTCGCCGAGGCGCACGGGGTGCGGTTCCGGTTCGAGTCCGCGACCGCGGACTGCGTGCCGATCTACAACCTCTACCGCGAGGCGCTGCCGCTCGACCGGCCGCACCGGTTCCGCGGCATGGTCAACGGCACGACGACGGTGATCCTCGAGACGATCGAGGCCGGCGGCACCTACGACGAGGGCGTCGCGGAGGCGCAGCGCCGCGGGATCGCGGAGGCCGACCCGAGCCTCGACGTCGACGGGTTCGACGCGGCCGTGAAGCTGATCGCGATCGCGAACGTGCTCATGGGCGGCGACATCAGGCTCGCCGACGTGGAGGTCACCGGGATCCGCGACCTCGACCCGGCCGAGGTGCGGGCGGCTGCGGCCGCAGGGACGCCTATCCGCCTGGTCGCGGAGCTGTCGTCGGACGCTGCTGGCGTGCGGGCTCGGGTGGCCCCGGTGCGCCTCGACGCACGCGATCCGTTCGTCGGCATCGGCGGCGGCGAGCTCGCGGTGCACTTCGAGGGCGGCCTCATGCCGGGCGTGACCGTGGTGGGCCACGACCTCACGCCGAGGCAGACGGCGTACGGCGTGCTGTCCGACGTGATCGGCGTCCTGCGCGGCCGCTGATCGCGGAAAGCTGGGTCAGCCGAGAGTCATGAGGGGCTTTGGGCTTGAACCGCCCTCATCTGCGCGTAGCGCCCCACCAGCGCGATGAACACGGCCGACACCAGACCTTGAACTGCCACAGCGATCCCCGTGATCACGAGAGTTGAACCACCGGTCCGTTGGTTCAAACCGGACACCAGCAGTACGAGCCCGGCGAATACGCCGAGCAGCCCGGTGATCCAGGCAAAGGCAACAACAGTCCGCCCCAGGCTCTCGACCGCGCGGGCATGCTCGAGCAAGCGGGGACTGACGGGCGTGGCGATTCCGGATCGAGAGGGACCTTCGAATGATGTGCGCTGGCTGGCCGCCGAGCCGAACGAGGCTGCCTCCTCCATGGTGCCGACGGACCTAGCGCCGCAACCGGGGCATTGCTTCAGAGCGGAGGTGTTCCATTCCCGCCCACACTTGCCGCACACGATCATCTTCGGCTCGTTCACCAGTACCTCCCCGTCAGCAGAGCGACCCGAGGCACGCTACTGATGCCAGATCGGTGATGCGCGACGGCTGGCCCGCGTGAGCTGCGCCAATGCGGAAACAACGAGGCCGGCCTGCACCCGTCGGTGCGGCCGGCCTGGTCGTGCTGCTGTCTCAAACAACGCGCGCCCGAGAGGACTCGAACCTCTAACCTTCTGATCCGTAGTCAGATGCTCTATCCGTTGAGCTACGGGCGCTTGCCTGAAGGCTGGGGAAGTCTAGCCCGAGCCCCCCGCCGACGTGAAATCCGGTTCCGCCCGGACGCCGAGGCTCGGGTACGGACCATCCCCGCAGGTCCGGTAACCTTTCGGGGCCGGAAGCGGGCGTCGCGTACGTCTGGCCCGGTGCTGGAGGCGTCGCCTAGTCCGGTCGATGGCGCCCGCCTGCTAAGCGGGTTGGGGTCTCAAAGCCCCTCGCGGGTTCAAATCCCGCCGCCTCCGCCAGCAACGACAGAAGCGCCCCCCGAACGGGGGGCGCTTCTGTCGTTGGCGGCGGAGGCTCCTCTGGATTTGGGAGGACCGCCGCCTCGCCTCGCCGCTCGCTCTCCCCTCGGCCGAAGGCCGCTCCAGGCGCCGCGGCGCACCTGGGCCGGCCGAGACGGATCCCGCCGCCTCCGCCAGAACGAGAGAAGCGCTCCCCTGGGGGGGGGAGCGCTTCTCTCCTTGTGAGGTGCGCGAAACCCACCGGATCGGCGTCGCATCCGGTGGGTTTCGCGCATCTCGTGGCGGACGGGGCGAGCGTCAGGCGCTGAGGGAGCCGCGCTCGTCGCCGAGGCGGGCCCGCCCGCCCGCCACCCAGCCGGCCGCCTGGGCCTCGCCGGATCCGGTGCGCTGCGACGGGCCGTTCCAGCGACCGCGGGCGCGCGAGGTGCCGGCGTAGAAGTCGCGCACGCGCTCCTTCTTCTCGGCGATGACCACCGCCGTGCTGATGAGCTCGCCGCCGGTGGCGGCCGAGGGGGCGGCGTACTCCTGGGCGGCCTCGCGCTCGGCGGCGGCCCGGGCGGCGGCGAGGCGCTCGCCGATGCGCGCGACGTACCCGGTGTAGAAGCCGGACCGGGCGACGCGGGCGTCCATCGGGACGGCCTCGACCCTGCCGTAGCGGCCCTCGCGCAGCATCACCTGGCTGCGCCACTCGCCGGTGCGGATCCACGCCGCTGCCTCGCCGACCATCTGCACCGAGAGCGACGACCAGAGCGCGCGGCAGGAGGCGAGGTCGGACGCGAAGCCGTACATCGCGACGCCGACCGACGACGGCAGCACGTCGACGCGCACGTCGTTGGACGCCGCGATGACGCACATCAGCGTGACGAGGTGCTTCTTGAGGTTGCGGTTCCGCTGCTCGTCGGAGAACACGAAGCGCTCGACCTCGAGCGCCGGGGCGGAGCCGCCCGTCGAGCGGGCTGCGGCGACGGCGAGGTCGATGCTGTGCTTGGCCGCGAGGTGCTGGGCCTTCTCGATGAGCGCGAGCCGCTCGTGCTCGGAGTCGGTGCTCTCGGCCTTGGCGAGCAGCGCGCCGATGCGCTCGGCGTAGCGGTCGTCCATGGGGGTCCCTTCGGGCGTCGGTGGTCGGCCGGCCCACCCCCGGCGCCGTCCGCGAGCGGCCATCGTGCGCGGAGCCTCCGACAGCGCGGGTCCGCCGTAGGAGAAGAGGACAGAGCACGCCCCTGGAGGGCGGATCTTGTCCTTAGCGGGTGTTCTCGGGCCTGGGCTTGATGACGCGGGCGAAGCGGTGCAGGCCGAGAGCCGCGAGGGTGGAGCGGGGGTGCGCCTGACCGTTCCGCGCGGATTCGGACGGCGCGGTGGGGGTGGGCGGCTCGGGCGCGGGGTGCTCGTCGGCCCAGGCGCGGTACGCCGCCACCGCGGTCGGCAGCGTCGCGTACATGTTCTCCTCGCCGATGAGCTCGGCCACGCCGTACCTCTCCATCGGCAGGCGCAGGTCGGTCTTCACGCGCGCGAGGGCGAAGAGGATGCCGCGCGCGGAGAGCTCGTCGTGCAGCGCGGCGAGGGCGTCGAGGCCCGTGGAGTCGACCTCGACGTTGGCCTCGACGTTGAGCAGGAACCAGCGGCAGCCCGGGGTGTCGGCGGCCTCGAGCGCCTGGCTGTAGAAGTCGTTGGAGTTGGCGAAGAACAGCGGCGAGTCGTAGCGGTAGACCACGAGCCCGGGCACCTGCTCCGCGTCGGGGTAGTCGTCGACGTCGTGCATCCCCGCGAGCCCGGGCACGAACCCGAGCACGCCCTCGTGCGGGCGCGAGAGCCGCAGCAGCAGTTCCGCGATCGAGAGGCCCACCGCGATGCCGATGCCGGGCAGGATGCCGAGCACGACGACGCCCGCGGCGCACGCGACGGCCACCACGACCTCGCCGAACCGCAGGCGCCACAACGACTCCCAGCCCTTGCGGTCGTACAGCGTCCACGCGGCGTAGAGGATGATGCCGCCGAGCGTCGCCTGCGGCAGGTACGCCAGCACGCGCGACAGCGTGACCGCTGCGACCACGAGGACGAGCGCCACGATCCACGAGTAGAAGCGGCTCGTCGCGCCGTTCATGCGGGCGATCGCCGTACGGCTCGACGACGCCGAGATCGGGTAGCCGCCGAACAGGCCGCCGATCACGTCGGTCGCGCCGAGCGCGGACATCTCGCGGTTCGCGTCGACGCGCTCGCCGTCGGAGAACGCGCGGGCCACCACGATGACGTCGGTGTACGCGACGACCGCGATCGCGGCAGCGGCCAGCAGCAGCTCGCTGATCGCGCTCATGGGGATCGGCTGCCACGCGATCTGCGGCATCGCGAGCTCGAACGAGCCGATCGTGTCGACGGGCAATGCGTAGCCGGCGATCACGCCGAGGGCGATGGCGACCAGCGTGCCGGGCACCCGCGGCAGCCAGCGGTGGAAGCCGAGGATCACGAGGAGCGTGCCGAGGCCGATGACGAGCGACCACCAGTTCACGTCGACGCCGTCGAGCAGCTCCTGCAGGAACACCACGATGTTGTCGGCCGACACGTCGTCGCCGAGCACGCGCGACACCTGCGAGATCACCATGACGATGGCGACGCCGGTGAGGTAGCCGATGAGCACCGGCTTGGACAGCAGGTCGGTCACGAACCCGGCCTTGGCCGCGCGGGCGGCCAGCAGGATCGCACCGGTGAGGATGCTGACGATGCCGAGCAGCTGCGGCACCGGCAGGTCGAGCTCTGTGGCGATCGGGCCGACGGTCGCCGCGGCCATGAGGGCGACCGCCGACTCCGGGCCGAGCGAGAGCCACCGCGTACGGCCCAGCAGGGGGTAGAGCAGCAGCGGGATCAGCGCGACCGTGAGGCCCGCGCTCGGACCGACGCCTGCGAGCTCGCCGTACGCCATCGCCTGCGGCACGAGGTAGGCCCCGACGACCAGGCCCGCGACGAGGTTGCGCCCGCCGAGGTGCTCGCGCGCGAGCAGGAGCACGCTGCGGGTCCGGTCCATGGCACCGGATCGTCGCGCGTCGCGGGGCGCGGTGTCCCGCGACTCGCGAGGAACGACCGGTTCACCCCCGGTGAACGACGGGTGCCGCGCTGATCCTCGGATGGGCGTGCGGGTGCTCCGCGGCCCGTTTCGTCTCCGACGGCGTGGATGACGGGTGCTGCCCTGATCCTCGGATGGCGTGCGGGTGCTCCGCGGCGCGTTTCCTCTCCGACGGCGTGGATGCTCCGCGGCGCGTTTCCTCTCCGACGGCGTGGGTGGAGGGGTGCGCTGCCCTCCGATGTCGTGCGGGTGCTCCGCGGCCCGTTTCGTCTCCGACGGCGTGGATGCTCTGCGGCGCGTTTCCTCTCTGGTGGCGTGGGTGGAGGGGTGCGCTGCTCGTCGATGTCGTGCGGGTGCTCCACGGCGCGTTTCCTCTCCGACGGCGTGCGGGCGCGAGGGGTACGGCGTACCCGCACGCCTCAGCGGTCGCGGGCGAGGAGGCGCCGATGGGCGCGCCAGCCCGTCGCGATGCTGAGCAGGCCCGTGAGGGCGAGCGCGGGCGACCAGAACGGCAGAGCGTCGTTGACCGGCTGGGCCGCGCCGACCGCGAACGAGATGCCCGACGATGCGAGCAGCAGCGCGCCCCAGCCGAACGCGCGGTTGCGCATGCGCCGGTCGAGCGTGACCGGGTCCGCCTGGCCAACGGGCGATCGCTCCCACGACGGCACCGACTCGCGGGGACCGGCGTCCGCGTCGGCGATGCGGTAGCCGGGGCCGTCCTCGGGCACGACGTCGTGGAGCCGGTACGCCGGGGTCCCGCCCGACCGGTACGGGCGCGGCGCCGGGGTCGTGGCCAGCACGCGCCGCGCCTCGACGAGGGACTGCATACCGCGGTTCGCGTCCTCCCAGGACGCCGACCCGACGGGGAAGCGGTCCGGGTGGGTGAGGCCGGCCAGCACGCGGAACGCGGCGTCCACCTCGGAGCTGCCGGCATCGGGCCGCACGCCGAGCAGCGCCGCCGCCGTCGCCCTGTCCACGCCGTACCCCCTGCCGTCCGCACCGCCCTCGAGTACGCCGCCGAGTATGCGCCGCACCCAGCCCCCCGGCACCCGGGCACTACCCCCACCCGCACGCCGCCCAATCTCTGGTCAATGTGGCCTTCACTGCCATCCGCAGAGATAACTCCACATCGCTACCTGCGGGTGGCCCCGCGTTCGCCACCGGTGAATGACGACATCTCTCCGCCTAGGGCAGTGAAAGCCACATTGACCCGGAATCGGTGGAAGTCGTGTCGGTCACAGAGCGTCCGGTGAGCGCGACTCAGTGTGACGGTAGGCGGACCATGGCGGCGGGCGGCCCGCGCCGCCCGCGAGGGGCATGCCCCCGCCCGTCCGTCCTCCGGAGCATCCGATGAGACTCCCGCGTCGCACCCGAACCCTCACCTCCGCGGCGCTGGGCGCCGCTCTGGTCGCGAGCCTCGGGCTCGCCTCGGCGTCCACGTCGTCGGCCATGCCGTCCGCGCGGGCGTGGTTCTCCCTCGGCGACCAGCTCGACGGAGGCATCGTGGCGACCGTGGAGGCCGACGGCGTCCTGTACGCCGGAGGCTGGTTCACCGAGGCCGGGGGCGAGCCTGCCGACGGCGTCGCGACGTACGACGGCAGCACGTGGGCGCCGCTCTCGGAGGGCCCGGGGTTCGCGATCGAGTCGATGGCGACCGACGGCTCCGACGTGTTCGCCGGCGGCTCCTACTACGACTTCGGCCCGGACGACAGCTCGCCCGGCGGTGTGGCCGTGTGGGACGGCACCACGTGGACCGACCTGACCGGCAACCTGCCCGCAGGCAACGACATCGCGGCGCTGGTGTACGCCAACAGCGACCTGTACGCCTTCGGCTTCTCCTACGACGACCCTGACAACCCCGCCACGCGGTCCTGCCTCGCGATGGAGTTCACCGGCACGTACGACGTGCCTGCCTGGTCCTCCATCGGCACCATCACCAGCACGGACTGCATGGTCAACGACGCCTCGCTCTCGCGGTCGCAGAGCCAGATCTTCGTGGCTGGAGACTTCGAGGCCGTGGACGACACCACCGCCAATGGCGTGGCCGTGTTCGACCTCGTCGACCGCAGCTGGGCGATGCTCGGCGACGGTGCAGACTTCGGCTCGGGCCTGGGCTCGCCGTACGCCATCGCGGAGGGTCCCGTCGACGGCACCGTCGTCGTGGTCGGCAGGTTCTGGGACGCCGACGTGGCCTCGGCCATGGCGACATGGGACGGCGAGTCGTGGTCGGTCGTCGCCGGGTTCGGCGGAGACGACGGCTGGGAGGGCGCCGCCCTCGCGACCGACGGGTCGTACCTGTACGTCGGCGGCTACTTCGGGTCGATCGACGACGTCACCATGAACAGCATCGCCCGCTGGGACGGCACGAGCTTCTACCCCGTCGGCGAGGGCGTCACGTACGGCGACGGGACGTACGGCGGGGCCTACCTGATCGCGCCGTACGACGGCACGCTCATCGTCTCCGGCGACTTCGAGGTCGCGGGCACGGTCGAGGCGCCGAGCGTGGCCTACTACGGCGACGCCGTGGCGCCCGGCGCGCCCCGCGCGGTGAAGGCGACTGCGGGAACCACCTCGGCCAAGGTCAGCTGGTCCGCGCCTGTGTCCGACGGCGGCGCCGCCATCACGACGTACCGCGTCACCGCCGCGCCGGGCGGCCGCACGTGCACCGCCGCGGCCCCCACGCGCACCTGCTCGGTCACCGGCCTCACGCCGGGCACGACGTACCGCTTCACGGTCAAGGCGACCAACGCCGTCGGCACCGGACCGGCCTCGACGGCGAGCGCCGCCGTGACGATCCCGCGGCCGGCGTCGGCGACCTACCGCACGATCACGACGCGTGTGCTCTTCTACCCCGGCGACTCGCGCGTCGGGCCGAAGGGCGCCGCGGCCCTCGCCGCGCTGAAGGCGCGGATCCCGGCCGGAGCGAAGGTCACGTGGGTCAAGGTGACCGGCTACGTGCAGGGCACGGCGTCCCGCTTCGCCACCAACGACTCCGCGCTCGCCCTCGCCCGCGCGAAGGCATCGGCCGCGTGGCTGACCAAGCACCACGTCGGCGGCGCCTACACGGTCGGGTCGGGCGGGGTGTCCGGCACCACCGGCCTCGACCGCGCGGCGGTCGTCGCCATCAGGTACGTCGTCCCGGCGGCCTGACCACCAGCCGCGGGTAGGGCCCGGTCACGGGGCGGGCCCTCCCCGCGCAGACGCGCGGCGCGCGCAACGTGCGGACGATGCGCGCGCCGCTGCATGCCGGCACGTCGTACGCCGCTCTCGGGCGGGCCACGGCCGTCTCCGTCTGCGAATCCGTCGTTTCCCGGGGCTCAGCGAGCCCGGAAACGACGGATTCAGGGATCGAACGCCCGTTTCGCGATGAAGGTCGGCCACGGGGGTCACGGGATGGCGGCGGTCGGTCGATGCCTGTGCCGACGCTGCCCCGCCGGGGCAGGATGGGGCTGCCACCACCTGAAGGGGGACCCATGCGCACTCGTTCGCTGCTCGCCGTCACCGGCGCCGCCCTGCTCGCCCTGACCGCCTGCGGCTCGAGCGGTGACGGCGCCGCGACGACCACAGCCCCGGCGGCGAGCGGCTCGGAGACGGCCGCGGCGTCCGACGCCGTCGCCTGGGCCGACACCGTGTGCCAGAAGGCGGATGCGCTCGACGCGTCGGTCGCCTCGGTGGCCTCGAGCATCAACATCGACCCGCAGGCCGGCGACGTGCTCGACCAGCTGCAGCAGCAGATCGGTGCGGGCGTCGACGCGGTGAAGGCCTCGGCCACCGATCTCGCGACCGCGGTCGCCGCTGTGCCGAAGGGCTCCGACCCGGCGCTGGTCGCGGCGTCCGAGCAGCTGACCAGCGACAAGGCCGCGCTCGACTCCTCGATCGACAGCCTCAAGACTGCGGCCACGTCGTTCAGCGAGGCCGACGGCCTGCTCGGCAAGGTGACGGCGTTCGGCGGCGTGTCGTCGGCGGCCAGCGACGTCGGCAACGCCGCGACGACGTTCGCCACGAGCCTGCAGAACGTCACGAGCACCGGCGGCGACGCCGCGAAGGCCGCGTTCGCCGCCGCTCCCACCTGCCAGGCCCGCGCCTCGAAGTAGCCCACCTTGCGGCAACCCGCCCCCGATTCGGTCGCGAAGTCACGACGGATCGGGTGAGGAAGCGACGAATCCGGGGGCAGTTTCCCCGTCAGATCACCAGGCGACGGGCAGCGCCGTCGGCGCGCGGAACTCCCACCCGCGGAACTCGACATCGCCGTCCAGGCGCAGGTCGGGCATCGCGTCGACGAGCATCGACAGCGCGATGCGCTCCTGGCCGCGCGCGAACGCGTGCCCCGCGCAGAAGTGCGGCCCGTAGCCGAAGGCGGCGTTCGGCACGCGGGGACGGCGTACGTCGAACGCATCGGGATCGGAGAACACGCGCTCGTCACGGCAGGCGCTCGCCACCACGCCGGCGACCGCTGAGCCGGCGGGGATGACGGTGCCCGCGAGCTCGACATCCTGCGTCGTCTGGCGCGTCTGGGTGCCGATCGGCGCGACCCAGCGCAGACCCTCGTGCACGGCGTCGTCCCAGCGCGCGGCGTCCTCGCGCACCCAGGCGAGCTGCTCCGGATCCGCGAGCAGCGCGGCGAGGGTGGAGGCCGCGCCGTGGCCGGGCTCCTGCATGCCGCCGAGGATGATCACCTTCAACGACGGCATGACCGCCTCGATCGAGCGCGGCTGGCCGACCGGGCAGCCGCTGGTGAGCATCGACGCGATCGTGGAGTCGTCGGGGTCGCGCTGCAGCCGCGCCATCAGGGGCCGCAGCTCGTCATCGATCAGGGCCGCGGTCTCGTCGTTGATGCGCTGCTTCTCCGGATCGTTCTCGAAGTTGATCGCGCCCATCGCGAGGCCGTGGAACCACTCCTGCAGCGTCGACTCGCTGAGGTGCCCGAGGCCGAGCACCGCGCCGAGGCTCAGCACCGAGATCGGCTCGAAGTACTCGCTCACGAGCTCGGCACGGCGGTCGGTGCGCGCGAGCAGCCGGTCGAGGAACCGCTGCGCGATCGGCGCCACGAGGTCGTCGATGTACGTCGCCACCGTCCGCGGGCGGTACTTCGTGTCGAGGCTGCGCCGCAGGTCGAGGTGCTGCTCGCCGTCGACGGTGAGGATCGTCGGCCCGCCGAACGACCGGTCGAGCGGCGAGCCGTCGACCTTCGCGCTGAACAGGTCGGGCTTGGTCGTGACGGTCTCCACGTCGGCCGCGCGCGTGACGAGCCAGAGGTTCACCGCCGGCACCCACGCCACCGGCTCCTCGGCGCGCAGCCGCGCGTAGACCGGGTACGGGTCGGCCTCGAGGTCCTCGACCGTGATGCCCTCGGCGTACGTCATGGCCACACCCTGGATCGTTCGACCCCGAACGGCAAGAGCGTGTCCACCGCGGGATCTCGGGCGCCCAGCGATGTGCCCCCGCAATGGTCGTGTCCGCAGTCGATTGGTCGTGAAGAAGCGACCAGATCGGGGGCAGATTCCAGACGTACGGCGGCGGCGCGAATCCGGCGATCTGGTTCGTACGACAGCGCATCGGACACCCGCTGAGATGAACAGGTGTTCAAGTCGTAAACTGCACGCATGACGAAGCCGCTCTACGAGGCGAAGGCGGAGTTCTTCCGCACTCTCGGCCACCCCGCGCGCATCCGCGTGCTCGAGCTCCTCTCCGAGCGCGAGCACGCCGTGCACGAGCTGCTCGCGGAGATCGACATCGAGCCCAGCAACCTCTCGCACCAGCTCGCCGCCCTGCGGCGTACCGGCCTCGTCGCCCAGCAGCGCCGCGAGGGCCAGGTCTTCTACGCGATCACCGCGCCGGAGATCCGCGACCTCCTGCTCGCCGCGCGCACGATCCTGCTCGAGGTCATCGACGACCAGGCCGGCCTGCGCAAGGAGCTGCGCGCCTCCCGCAGGAGCGCGTCGTGATCGAGAAGGCCGGTACGGCGATGAGCCAGGCACTGGACCGCGCCCGCGCCCTGCTGCCGCAGTCGTCGGACTACCGCGCGATGCGCCGCGACCCCAAGCGCGACATCATCGCCGGCCTCACCGTCGCCGTGGTGGCGCTGCCGCTCGCGCTCGCCTTCGGCGTCGCGTCCGGCCTCGGCGCGGAGGCCGGACTCGTCACCGCCGTCGTCGCGGGCCTCTTGGCCGCGCTGCTCGGCGGGAGCAACCTCCAGGTGAGCGGCCCGACCGGCGCGATGACCGTGGTGCTGCTACCGATCGTCGCGCAGTTCGGCACCAGCGCCGTGCTCGTTGTGGGTCTGCTCGCGGGGCTCTTCCTCATCGCGCTCGCCGCGATCGGCGCAGGCCGGTGGATGCAGTACGTGCCGCTGCCCGTCGTCGAGGGGTTCACCCTCGGCATCGCCATCATCATCGGCCTGCAGCAGGTGCCGGCCGCGCTCGGCGTGAGCGTCGAGGGGGAGAAGGTTCTGGCCCGCGCGTTCGAGGCCGTGCGGGCGTGGTTCGCCGACCCGCAGTGGGCGCCGGTGCTCATCGCCGGGTTCGTCGCGCTGTCCATGCTGCTCGCGATCCGGTTCCGGCCGGGTCTGCCCGTGTCGCTGCCCGCCGTGATCGTCGCGACCGTGGCCGTGTCGTACCTCGGGCTCGACGCCGAGACCATCGGATCCATCCCGACCGGCTTCCCGGCGCCGTCGCTGCCCGATGTGCCGTGGTCGGCCCTGTCCTCGCTCGTCGTCCCGGCCCTCGCCGTCGCGGCGCTCGCCGCGCTGGAGAGCCTGCTCTCGGCCACGGTCGCCGACGGCATGAGCGTGGGCGAGCGGCACGACTCCGACCGCGAGCTGTTCGGGCAGGGCGTGGCCAACCTCGTGACGCCGCTGTTCGGCGGAGTCCCCGCGACCGCTGCGATCGCGCGTACGGCGGTCAACGTGCGCAGCGGCGCACGGTCGAGGCTCGCGTCGTCCACCCATGCGATCGCGCTGCTGGTCGTGATGCTCCTGGCTGCGCCGTGGGTCGGGCACATCCCTCTCGCCGCGCTCGCCGGCGTGCTTCTAGCGACCGTCGTGCAGATGGTCGAGGTGTCCAACCTGCGCGCGCTCATGCAGGCCACGCGCGGCGACGCCCTCGTGCTCGTGGCCACCGCGGTCGCCACCGTCGTGTTCGACCTCGTCACCGCCGTGATCGTCGGCCTGGTGGTGGCCGGGCTGTACGCGCTGCAGCAGGTGTCGCGCTCCGCGCACATCGACGCCGTACCCCTCGACACCAGCGACCACAGCGACGCCGAGCGCGCGCTGCTCGACGAGCATGTGGTCGCGTACCGCCTCGACGGGCCGCTGTTCTTCGGCGCCGCGCACCGCTTCCTGCTCGAGCTGTCCGAGGTGGGCGACGTACGCGTGGTCATCCTGCGCCTCGGCCGCGTGCAGACCCTCGACGCTACGGGCGCGACGGTGCTCGGCCAGACCATCCGCGACCTCGAGGGCCGCGGCATCACCGTGCTGCTCAGCGGCATCCGCGACGACCACGACACGGTGTTCTCCACCCTCGGCGTGTACGAGCACCTCGCCCACGAGGCCCACGTCTTCGCCACCACGCCCGAGGCCATCGAGCACGCCCGCCGCCACCTCGCCCGCACCCCCCACTGACGCGAGTTACTGCCCGAATGCTCGCTGAGCCGCGGCGTTCAGCGAGCCTTTGGGCAGTAACTCGGAGAAGGGGTCAGACGCGGAGGTGGGCCATGCCGCCGTCGACGCCGAGGATGGTGCCGGTGGTGGAGGCGGAGTACGGCGAGGCGAGGTACGCGATGGCGTGCGCGACCTCGTCGGCCGTGACGAGCCGGCCCATCGGCTGCCGCCGGCGCAGGGCCTCGCCCGTCGCGGCGGGATCGTCCGACTGCTCGAGCAGCCGCGCCACCCACGGCGTGTCGGCCGTGCCGGGCGCGACCGCGTTGACGCGGATCCCCTCGCCCACGTGGTCGGCGGCCATGGCGAGCGCGAGCGCCGACACCGCGCCCTTGCTCGCGCTGTAGAGCGCGCGGTTCTTCACCCCGACCACGGCCACGACCGAGCTCGTCAGCACGACCGCCGGGTGCGCGGACTCCCGCAGGTACGGCAGCGCGCTGCGTACGACGCGGGCCATCCCGACCACGTTCACGTCGAGCACGCGGTGCCACTCGTCGTCGTCGTTCGCGGCGACGTCGCCGCCCGCGCCGATGCCGGCGTTGCTCACCACGACATCGATCCCGCCGAGCTGGTACGCCGCCGCGTGCACCGCCGCATCGACCGAGTCCGAGCTCGACACGTCGCACGGGATCGGCGCAGCGCCGGAGGGCGCACCGTCGGGTGCGACGTCGAGCACCGCCACCTTCGCTCCGCGCTCGAGCAGCAGCGCCGCTGTGGCGGCGCCGATGCCGCTGGCGCCGCCCGTCACGATCGCCGCGAGGCCGTCGAACTCGCCCATGTCAGCCCTCCAGCCGTGGGTCCACGTGGATCTTCGGCCCGGCGCCCGAACCGTCGGGGCGATGGCCGCCCAGCACGTCGGCCACGCCCGAGAGCCCAACAGTCGCAGCGACTATCGGCCGTGGGTCGACCGCCCCGCTCGCGTATGCTTCGATCGCCCCGGCCAGACCCGGCGACGCCGACAGCACCCCGACGGCCGTCACGTCCTTGAGCGCGATCGTGCGCGTGTCGACCAGGCTCGGGCTCCCGGCCAGCCCGATGAAGACCACGCGGCGCCCCGGCTCCACGAGCTCGAGCGCCTTGGCCGGCAGGTACGCCGCGTTGCTCGCATCCACGACCGCGTCCCACGGCACCGCCGGCAGGTCGGCCTCGGTCCACGCGTTGTCGAAGCCGACCGAGCGCGCGAAGTCGAGGGACCGGCCCGGGTGCCCCATCAGGTGCACCTCCGCGCCCGCCGCGCGCGCGAACATCGCCACCAGCAGGCCGATCGTGCCGGGCCCCAGCACCAGCACCCGGTCGCCCGGCGCCAGGTCGGCGCCCTGCGCCGCCCGCAGCGCGTTGCCGCCCGGCTCGACCAGGGCGCCGGCGACGTCGTCCACCGCATCCGGCAGCGCGTGCAGCGACGACACGGGGACGGCGAGCTGCTCGGCGAGCGCGCCGGCCCGGCCGTTGCGGATCCCGACCTCGCTGCGGTGCTCGCAGACGTGCTGGTCGCCGCGCAGGCAGCGGTGGCACGCCCCGCAGCCGAGCATTGTGTCGCCGGTGACCCGGCGTCCGACCCAGCCTTCGTCGACGCCGTCACCGACAGAAGCGACGGTGCCGCACCACTCGTGCCCGAGCCGCAGCGGGAACTGCGCGAAGCCGTCGTGCAGGTACTGCATCTCGCCGGTGAAGAACTCGACGTCGGTGCCGCACACGCCGACGCGCTCGACATCGACCACCACCTCTCCGGGCGCGGCGGTCGGGCGCGCGACGTCCTGCACCTCCGCCCGCCCGGGCGCGGTGACGACGAACGCGCGCATCGTGCTCATCGAGGGGCGATCACGTTCTGCCGCTGCGTCCCGAGACCGGTGATGCCGAGCTCCATGACGTCGCCGGGCTGCAGCCACACCGGCGGCTTGAAGCCGAGGCCGACACCGGGCGGCGTGCCCGTGTTGATGAGGTCGCCGGGCTCCAGCACGAGGAACTGCGACAGGTAGTGCACGAGGTAGTACGGGTCGAAGATCATCGTCGACGTGCTGCCGGTCTGCCGGCGTACGCCGCTGACGTCGAGCCACATGTCGAGCGCGAGCACGTCGTCGATCTCGTCCGGCGTGACGAGCCACGGTCCTGCCGGGTTGAACGTCTCGCAGCTCTTGCCCTTGCTCCATTGGCCGCCACGCTCCATCTGGAACGCGCGCTCGCTCACGTCGTTGACGACGCAGTAGCCCGCGATCGCGTCGCGCGCCTCCTCGACCGAGTCGAGGTACGCCGTGCGCCGCCCGATCACGATGCCGAGCTCGACCTCCCAGTCGGGCTTGGTCGCGCCGCGCGGGATGCGTACGTCGTCGTCCGGGCCGATGAGCGTGTTGGGCGACTTGGTGAACAGGATCGGCTCGTCGGGCACGGGCTGGCCGGTCTCGGCGGCGTGGTCGCTGTAGTTGAGGCCGATGCACAGGATCTGGTGCGGCCGCGCGAAGGGCGCGCCCACGCGCTGGCTGCCGAGCTCGTGCACGTGTCCGGCGGCCGCCCGCTCCGCCACCACTGGTCGGATGCGGTCGATGCCGCCGCTGCCGAAGAACGCCTCGTCGAAGTCGCCGACGACGTCCGAGAGGTCGACGTACGTCGAGTCGCCGACGAGCGCCGCGGGCTTCTCGCTGCCGACGGCGCCGATGCGCAGGAGCTTCATGGTGGTCCTGTCGTGAGGGTGGTCAGGCCGTACCGCGCCACGGCCGGGCCGGGAGGCCCGGCACGTCCACGCGCGTGGTGAACAGCCTGCCCGACTGCGGGTGCTCCGCGACGTCCTGATCGGTCATGTCCTCGCGCGCCGTCGTGATGACGAGCGTGCGGCGGTCGGGCCCGGCGAAGCACACGTTGGTCGCCTGCGGCGCCCCCGGCGTGCGGACGACGTCCACGAGCGTGCCGTCCGGCGCTAACCGGCGTACCTCTCCCTGCCCGAACACCGCGACCCAGAGGTGGTCGTCGACGTCGAGCGCGATGCCGTCGGGGTAGCCGTCCTCGATGCGCACGTGGTCACGGCGTACGCCGACGGCGCCGGTCGCCACGTCGTACGGACGCGTCCGCACGACATGGCTGAACGTGTCGACGCTGTAGAGCGTGCCGCCGTCGGCGGAGAAGGCCAGGCCGTTCGACAGGCCGAGGTCGTCGTCGAGGACCGTCACCGATCCGTCGTGGTCGATGAGCCACAGGCGCTCGGTGAAGTCGCGCTCGCCGGTCGGCGCCGAGCCCACGAGGTAGCGGCCGACCGGGTCCGTGACGCCGTCGTTGAGGCGGCGCGGCTCGTCGGCGCAGAGCACGGCGATCTCGTGCTCGCCGCCGTCGACGTCCACGAAGACGACGCGGTCGTGGGCCGCGAGGAGGGTGCCGCGCCCATGGTCCAGGAACGCGGGGGCGGCGACGGCGCCCAACGTGGCCGGCGTGCGGGCCAGGGAGAACGAGGCGTGCTCGTGCACGCCGCCCCCGTCGTCGATGCCGCCGACGTGCACCCGGGCGCCGAGGATGTCGACCCAGAGCAGGATCCCGCGGTCGGGGTTCCACAGCGGGCCCTCGCCGAGCTCGTACGACGCGACCGAGGCGACGGCGGCGTCCCACGTGGTCACGGTCGCGAGCCTAGACCGGCCGCCTGCACGCGGCGTCCGCTGAGGAGGATTGAGACGGCCGCTGTCGGGGAAGGGTGCGGCCATGACGAGCTCGGACCCCGTGGTCGTGCATCGCAGCGCGCGCGCCGCGTGGATGCTCGGCGCGGCTCTCACCGTGGGCTGGGTCGGGCTGCTCGCGTGGGTGCGGGTCACCGCGCCCGACCTTCCGTCGATCGACGAGGACCTGCACGACTGGGCCGTCGCGGCGCGCACTCCCGAGAGCATCGACCTCGCGAACGCCGTCAGCGTGCTCGGCCAGGTCAACGTCGCCGTGCCGCTGGCGATCGTCGGCGCGGTGCTCGTCGAGACCTCGACGCGACGCTGGGGCCGTGCCCGCGCCGGCGTGGTCATGGGCGTGGTCGCCGGAGCCGGCGTGCTGGTCGGCCTCGCGATGAACCATCTCGTCGGGCGCGAGCGGCCGGTGCCTGATTCCTGGGCCGGGGCCGCGGGAGGTCCGTCGTTCCCGAGCGGCCACACCACGGCGGCGACCGTCGCGGCGCTCCTGCTCGCCTGGGCGCTGACACGCGTCGTCACCCGCCGCCGGACGCAGGTGCTGATCTGGGTCGTCGCTGCGCTCTGGGCTGCCGGCGTCGGCTGGTCGCGCGTGTGGCTCGGCGTGCACTGGCCCACCGACGTGCTGGCGGCCTGGCTGTTCGTGCCGTCCCTGCTCGTGCTCGCGCGCGCCGCCCAGCTCACCTGGTGGCCGGCCGACGCACCCCCGACCCCCGTGGCACCCGCCGCGGAACCCCAGCAGCGAGAGGTGTCCCGATGACGAAGGTGGCCGTGGTGGCCCACTCCGGCAAGACGTTCGGAGGTGGGCTCGGCGAGCTGAAGAAGGTGCTCGAGGCCGAGGGCGTCGACCCGCTCTGGTACGAGGTGCCCAAGAGCAAGCACGCGCCGAAGGCCGTACGCCGTGCCCTGAAGAAGGGCGCGGACCTCATCCTCGCGTGGGGCGGCGACGGCATGCAGCAGCGCTGCATCGAGGTGCTCGCGGGCACCGGCGTACCGCTCGGCATCCTGCCGGCCGGCACGGGCAACCTGCTTGCCACCAACCTCGACATCCCGATGAACGTGCCCGACGCCGTCGCCGTCGCCCTGCGCGGCGACCGTCGCGCGATCGACACCGGCGTCTGCAACGGCGAGCACTTCGCCGTGATGGCCGGCGCGGGCTTCGACGCGCTCATGATCAAGGACGCCGATCGTGGCCTGAAGGACCGCATGGGGCGCGCCGCGTACCTGTGGACCGGGCTGAAGAACATCAGCGCCGCGCAGGTGCAGGGGAAGGTCAAGGTCGACGGCCAGCTGTTCTACGAGGGCCAGCTCTCGTGCGTGCTCGTCGGCAACGTGGCCAAGGTCTTCGCCTCCATCGAGGCCTTCGACGGCGCGAGCCACGACGACGGCATCCTCGAGGTGGGCGTGGTGTCTGCCAGCAACCCGGTGGAGTGGACGCGCGCCGTCACGCGCGTGGTCGCCGACCGGGCGGAGAAGTCGCCGTTCGTCGACGTCACCCGCGGCCGCAAGATCCGCGTGACGCTAGAGAAGAAGCTCGCGTACGAGATCGACGGCGGCGACCGGAAGCCGACCAAGAAGCTCCGCATCGATGTGCAACCCGCGTCCGTCCAGGTCTGCGTGCCGATCATCGCCGTCGACGTCGCCGAGCTCGAGCGTCTTCGCGGGGTTGAGACCGTCCCTGCTGGGTAGGACGCCGATCAGGGCGCACGGTGCGCCACGAATCCTCGAGGGGTAGTCCATGGGTATCGGAGCGAGCATCTTCCTCATCGCCGTCGGTGCTATCTGCGCGTTCGCGGTCGACGCGCAGGTCGCCGGGATCGACATCCAGGTGATCGGCTGGATCCTGATGGGCGCAGGCGTTCTCGGCCTTCTCCTGACGCTTCTGATCTTCGCGCCGCGCCGTCGTCGCATCGTCCGCGAGACGGGCGTGCCGTACGGCGCTGTCGTCGCCGACAGCACGCCGGCCGCCTCGCGCAACGTCGTGACCACCGAGGTGCGCGACGACGTCGTCTAGGCCCGAGCACGCGGCGGCCCCCCGGGACATCCCGGGGGGCCGCAGCATGGGACGACCGAGGAAGCCGTCAGCCGCGACGCACCGGCTCCCAGCCACGCTGGGGGTCGCGGTTGCCCGTGGTCGTCGTGTCGCGGCTGCGGTACACGAGGTACGGGCGGGAGACGTAGCCGACCGGCGCGCTGAAGATGTGCACGAGCCGGGTGAACGGCACCAGGGCGAAGAGCAGCATGGCGACGGCGGCGTGCATCTGGAACGACAGCGGCGCGCCGGTCATGTCGCCGGGGTCCGGGCTCAGCACGAACAGGCTGCGGAACCAGACGGCGACCGACTCGCGATAGTTGTAGCCGTCCGGGTAGCCGCCCGTCAGGTTGAGCAGGTTGATGCCCACGGTGTTGAAGACGCCGAGCGCCACGACCGCCCCGAGGAAGACGTACATGACCTTGTCCATCGTCGTGGTCACGGAGAACACGCGGCCCACCGTGCGACGGCGATAGATCAGGATGGACAGGCCCGCGACCACCATCACGGCAGCGACGACGCCGAACCCGACGGCGGCCACGTGGTACAGGTGCTCCGAGACGCCGACCTTCTCGGTCCAGCCGGCGGGGATCACCAGGCCCAGCACGTGCCCGCCGAGGGCCATGAGGATGCCGAAGTGGAACAGCGGGCTGCCGATGCGCAGAAGGCGGGTCTCGTACATCTGCGACGAGCGCGTGGTCCAGCCGTAGGCGTCGTACTTGTAGCGCCAGAACATGCCGACGGCGAACGCGACCAGGCTCACGTACGGCAGGACGACCCAGACGAAGGTCTGCAGCGCGCTCATGCGTGGACACCTGCCTTCAGGGACTCGACGGGGAAGAACGGTGCGAGGCCGACCTGCTCCGCGGGCGGACCGGCGTATGCGAGCTCCTGGGCCGTGGGCCCGGCGGGGGCCGGCGGGACGACGCCGAGCAACGCGGTGACGGGATCGGCGTACGGCGAGCGGAACTTCACGAGCGCGTGCTCGAGCAGCTCGAGCCCCGCCCGGTGCTGCGCGAGCAGGGCGAGGGCGGCGTCGAGCGGGCCGGCCGCGCCGAACTCCAGCACGACGGGCAGGAAGTCCGGGAGCTCCTCTGGCCCGAGCGCGAAGCCGGCCTCGGCGTACGCCTCCTTGAACGCCACCAGGGCCATGCCGCGGCCGCGGGTGTCGCCGTTGAGGAACCACGTCAAGTACAGGCATGCCTTGCGGCGCCGGTCGAAGATCTCCACGTAGTGCGCCTGCGCGTCGACAAGGTCGGTGGCGGCAAGCCAGGAAGCGATGCGGCCCAGGGGATCGTGGGACGCTGCCGGAAGGGCGCCGAGGTTGTCCCGCACGATGCCGATCCGGTCGAGGGTTGCCGCGTCCGGGTACGACAGCAGCAGCGACGTTGTGGCGAGGAGCCGGCGTACCTCCGTCTCGGAGGCGCTCACTGCAGACCTGCCTGGGGCGTGGGCAGCTCGGCGTTGGAGTCGGCCTCGAACCGCTGCTTGGTGAGGTGGAAGCTCTCGATCGACACGGGGACCGGCTTGCTGTCGCCGACCGCAGAGACGCTGCCCATCCCAGGACCGCCGTCGAAGTCGAGGGAGCATCCGGGCGACTCCTCGAGGGCCGACGCCGCCTCCTGGTGGGCGCGCGGGATGACGTACCGGCTGTCGTACTTCGCGATCGCCAGCAGGCGGTACATCTCGTACAGGTCCTCGCCGGTCAGGCCCACGGCCTCGGCGATCGACTCGTCGGTGTCTCGGCCGAGGTTGATGTCGCGCATGTAGGACCGCATCGCGGCGAGGCGCTTGAGCACCCCGTCGACTACCGACACGTCGCCCGCGGTGAGGAGGTTGGCCAGGTAGCCGATGGGGATGCGCAGGGCGTCGATCGCGCCGAACAGGTTGCCCGCGTCCTCCGCGTCGTGGCCCGTGTTGACCAGTGCGTCGACCACCGGCGACAGCGGCGGCACGTACCAGACCATCGGCATGGTGCGGTACTCCGGGTGCAGCGGGAGCGCCAGGCGGTACTTCTTGGCCAGCGTGTAGACCGGCGACTTCTGCGCGGCCTCGATCCAGTCCTCCGCGATCCCGTCGCGCCGCGCCTGGGCCACCACCTCGGGGTCGTTCGGGTCGAGGAGCACGTCGAGCTGCGCCTCGTACAGGTCCTGGTCGTTCTCGACCGACGCGGCGGCGAGCACCTTGTCGGCGTCGTAGAGGAACAGGCCGATGTAGCGCAGCCGGCCGACGCAGGTCTCGGCGCACACCGTCGGCTGCCCGACCTCGAGGCGCGGGTAGCAGAACGTGCACTTCTCGGCCTTGCCGGTCTTGTGGTTGAAGTAGACCTTCTTGTACGGGCAGCCCGACACGCACATGCGCCAGCCGCGGCAGCGGTCCTGGTCGACGAGCACGATGCCGTCCTCGGACCGCTTGTACATCGCGCCCGACGGGCAGGCCGCGACGCACGCGGGGTTGAGGCAGTGCTCGCAGATGCGCGGCAGGTAGAACATGAACGCCTTCTCGAGCTCGAAGACGACGCTGTCCTCGATGCCCTTGAGCATCGGGTCGGTGTGGCCGCGTTCGTGCGTCCCGCCGAGGTCGTCGTCCCAGTTGGCGCCCCACCGGATCTCGGTGTCCTTGCCCGTGATCATCGACTTCGGCCGCGCGACGGGCGTGGTGTCCATCGCGGGCGAGCTGATGAGGGTGTCGTAGTCGTAGGTCCACGGCTCGTAGTAGTCGTCGATCGACGGCAGCTTCGGATTGCTGAAGATCTGGGTGAGCCGGTGGAACCGGCCGCCGCTGCGGAGCTTGAGGCGGCCCCGCTTGGTGCGGACCCACCCGCCCTTCCACTGCTCCTGGTCCTCGTGCCGGCGCGGGTAGCCGAGGCCGGGGCGCGTCTCGACGTTGTTGAACCAGACGTACTCGACGCCGCTGCGGTTGGTCCATGTCTGCTTGCAGGTCACCGAGCAGGTGTGGCACCCGATGCACTTGTCGAGGTTCATCACCATGCCCACCTGGGCCATGACGCGTGTCATCAGTACTGCACCTCCTGCGACCGGCGACGGATCGTCGTCACCTCGTCGCGCTGGTTACCCGTGGGTCCGTAGTAGTTGAACCCGTACGACAGCTGGGCGTACCCGCCGATCAGGTGCGTGGGCTTGAGCAGCAGCCGCGTGAGCGAGTTGTGGATGCCCCCGCGCTTGCCGGTCTTCTCGACCCGCGGCACCCCGACCGTGCGGTCCTTGGCGTGGTACATGTAGACGGTGCCCTCGGGCATGCGGTGGCTGACCACCGCGCGCGCGACGACGATTCCGTTGCGGTTGTGCGCCTCGATCCATTCGTTGTCGCGGACGCCGATCTTCTCGGCGTCCTCGCGGCTCATCCAGATGTCGGGGCCGCCTCGCGAGAGCGCGAGCATGAACAGGTTGTCCTGATACTCCGAGTGGATCGACCACTTCGAGTGCGGGGTCAGGTAGCGCACGACCACCTGCGACTCGTCGTGGTCGCCGATCGTCGGGTATCCCGCGATCGCCGCGAGGTTGAGCGGAGGCCGGTACGTCGGCAGGTTCTCGCCGACCTCGGCCATCCAGTCGTGGTCGAGGAAGAAGTGCTGGCGCCCGGTGAGGGTGTGCCACGGCTTCTTGCGCTCGACGTTGATGGTGAACGGCGAGTAGCGGCGCCCGCCGTGCTCGCTGCCCGACCACTCCCACGAGGTGATGACCGGCTGCGGCCGGCTCTGGGTGTCGGCGAAGGTGATGTGCTTGCCCTCGTTGTCGCGCGCTAGGTCGGCCATCGGCTGCCCGGTGCGGCTCTCGAGAACCTCGAAGCCGCGTACGGCGATGGCGCCGTTGCTCACTCCCGACAACGTCAGGATCGCCTCGCACGCCTGCTCGGCGGTCTGGATGCTCGGCCGCCCGGCGGCGATGCCGGACTGGACCGTGCCATTGACGCGGCGCAGGTGTTCGACCGAGTCGGGCTGCTTGAGCGTGATGCCCTTGACCACCGTGCCGAGGTTCTCGACGTTCGGCCCGAGCGATCCCATCTTCGCCGCGATCGCGCCGTAGTCGCGCTCGACGACGACGAGGTTGGGCATCGTGAGGCCGGGGATCGGCTCGCACTCGCCGGCCCGCCAGTCGAGGACGCGGCCGCCGGGCTGCGCGATCTCGGTCGGGGTGTCGTGCTGCTGCGGCAGGGCCACGACGTCCTTGACGACGCCGAGTCGAGGCCCGGCCAGCTCGCTGAAGACCGCGGCCATCCGCTGGAACACGTCGTGGTCGCTGCGGCACTGCCAGGGCGGGGAGATGGCGGCGTTGAACGCGTGGATGAAGGGGTGCATGTCGGTCGAGGAGATGTCGTACTTCTCATACCAGGTGGCCGCGGGCAGCAGCACGTCGCTGAACAGGCCCGTGCTCGTCATCCGGAAGTCCAACGACACCAGGAGGTCGAGCTTCCCGACCGGCGCGTCCTCGCGCCACGTGACGTCCTTCGGCCGCTTGCCCTCGGGCGTCTCGCCGCCGTCGATCGCGCCGTCGGCGCCCAGGAGGTGGTGCAGGAAGTACTCGTTGCCCTTGCCCGACGACCCGAGCAGGTTCGCGCGCCACACGGTCAGCACGCGCGGGAAGTTCTCGGGCGCGTCCGGGTCCTCAACCGAGAACCGCAGCCGGTCCTCGCGCAGCTCGCGCACCACGTAGTCGGCCGCCGACAGGCCCTCGGCGTCGGCGGAGGCCGCCAGCTCGATCGGATTGCGGTCGAACGTGGGGAAGGACGGCGTCCACCCCATGCGCACGGCCTGCGCGAGCGTGTCGGCCATCGCCTGCCCGGCGAATCGGCCGGTGCCCAGCGGCGTCGCGACCTCCTCAGCACCGAACGCGTCGTACCGCCACTGGTCGGTGTGCAGGTACCAGAACGACGTGCCCGCCATCTGGCGCGGCGGCCGCGACCAGTCGGCACCGAACGCGAGCTGCGCCCAGCCGGTGAACGGCCGCGCCTTCTCCTGGCCGACGTAGTGCGCCCAGCCGCCGCCGTTCTTGCCCTGGCAGCCGGTGAGCAGGACGAGACTGATGATCGCGCGGTAGATCGTGTCGGAGTGGTACCAGTGGTTGGTGCCTGCGCCGAGAGTGATCATCGAGCGGCCGCCCGAGTCCTCGGCGTTCTGCGCGAACTCGCGGGCGATTCGCTCGACGGTCTTCGCGGGGACGGAGGTGATCTCCTCCTGCCACGCGGGCGTGTACGGCGACTCCGCGTCGTCGTAGCCGCTGGCCCAGCTGCCGGGCAGGCCGTCGCGGCCGACGCCGTACTGCGCGAGCAGCAGGTCGTACACGGTGGTGACGAGCCGGCCACCGATCCGTCGCACCGGCACTCCGCGGCGGATGGCGCTGCCGCGCTCGGTGCCGTGCTCGCCCTCGTCGAAGCGCGGCAGGTCGACGGTCACTGCCTCGCCGCCGTCGCCGTGCAGGGTGAGAAGCGGGTCGACGTCGCCGAGGTCGAGGTTCCAGAGCCCCATACCGGACTCGTTGTGCCGGAAGCCGATGGAGCCGTTGGGCACCACGGGCTGCCCAGTGCGTGCGTCGATGAGGGCCGGCTTCCACTCGGCGGCCTCGACGTCGAGCCCGAGGTCGGAGGCGTTGACGAAGCGGTCGGGGACGTACGAGCCGTCAAACTCGCGCAGCGAGACCAGGAAGGGCAGGTCGGTGAAGCGCTTGGAGTAGTCGACGAACATCGGAACCTGCCGCTGCACGTGGAACTCGCGCAGGATCACGTGGCCCATCGCCATCGCGAGCGCGCCGTCGGTGCCGGGGTGCGCGGGCATCCACTCGTCGGCGAACTTGGTGTTGTCTGCGTAGTCGGGGCTGACGGTGACGACCTTCTGGCCCTTGTAGCGGGCCTCGGCCATGAAGTGCGCGTCGGGCGTGCGGGTGGTGGGGATGTTGGAGCCCCACATGATCAGGTAGCTCGCGTTCCACCAGTCCGCGGACTCCGGCACGTCGGTCTGGTCGCCCCAGATCTGCGGCGAGGCGATCGGCAGGTCGCAGTACCAGTCGTAGAACGACAGCATCGTGCCGCCGATGAGCGAGGTGTAGCGCGCACCGGCAGCGTGCGAGGCCATCGACATCGCGGGGATCGGCGAGAAGCCGGCGACGCGGTCGGGGCCCCAGCGCCCGATGGTGTGCACCTGCGCGGCGGCCACCATCTCGAGCGCCTCGTCCCACGAGGCGCGAACGAGGCCGCCCTTGCCGCGCGCCGACATGTACGTGTGGCGCTTGTCGTCGTCGTCGACGATGCTCGCCCAGGCTGCGACCGGGTCGCCGCCGTGCGCCACTTTCGCGGCGCGGTACATCTCGAGCAGCACACCCCGGATGTAGGGGTACCGGACCCGGGTGGGCGAGTAGGTGTACCAGGAGAACGCGGCACCGCGCGGGCATCCGCGGGGCTCGTACTCGGGGGAGTCGGCCCCGACCGACGGGTAGTCGGTCTGCTGAGTCTCCCAGGTGATGATGCCGTCCTTGACGTACACCTTCCACGAGCACGAGCCCGTGCAGTTCACGCCATGCGTCGAGCGCACGATGCGGTCGTGCGACCAGCGGTCGCGGTAGAACACGTCCCCCTCACGGCCGCCGACGTAGTGCACCGCGCGGTGGTCCGGCGAGGTGTCGCTGCGCGTGAGGAACGAACGGGCGCTGATGAGCGCGTCGACGAGCGGGTCGTCGATGCGGCTGGGGGTCTCGGTCACGTCACTGCTCCCACGGGCGCGCAGATACGGTCCCGGACTGCGGAGCCGGAGCCGGCCGCAGGTCAGGGCGGTTGAGGTGGGCGACGCAGAGGTCGTCCTTGATGAATATGTCCAGGCGTCGCACGCTCACACCTGAGCCGAGCTCGTCGAAGAAGCCGTGCAGCATCTCGTGGTGCAGCCGGCAGATGGCGCGGTCCTGGCGCGCGAGGTCGGCGAACGGGCACGTCGCCAGGTAGAGCCGGTCGCCGAGCGGGTCGGTGGTGGTCTCGAACCCGAGCACCTCGAGGCCCTCGACCGCCATCTCGATGCTGGCCTCGGGTGAGACCGGTCCGCCGCCGGGCAGCACCTTCTCGCGCTGGGTGCGGGCGAGCCGGTGGCCGGCCGCCTCGCCGGGGGAGTGGCTGGTGTCGCCCGCGACGGCGGCGAGCTCGGCCGCCAACGCCCGGTACGGGTCGGTGGGCTCGGCGGCCTCGACGGCGCGGTAGAGCAGCCTCGGGCGGCCCGGCCGGGTGCGGTTCTCGGGGACGACCTCGACCCGGCCCATCTCGACCAGCAGCGCGAGGTGCGAGCGCACGGTGTTGGCGTGCAGCCCGGTGCCTCCCACGATCTCCGCCACCGTGAGCGGCCCCTCGGCGCGGGCGAGCACTTCGAGCACCCGGCGCCCGGAGGCGTCGGTCTCGTCCGCCCGCGGCGTCGGCTCCGTCCGGGTCATGACCCCTCCTGGTTTTAAACATCGGGCTGTGAACTACCGGCGGGACCGACGCTACGCCGGTCACTGAACTGCAGCACTACCGAGCGAGTGTGGGGCACGTCACTAGTAAAAAACAAGAGCTCGGGCTGGACACGTCCGTGCGGAACGGGTCTACGGTGCCCGTGTTGGTAAATAACACCAGCCTGGGAGGGGTCGATGAGCACCACGACGCGCGAGGCCGGCACCGCCGGGGTCCCGAGCGGCACCGCCATCTCGGAGGACATCGCGCCGGGCCGCTACCGCGTGCTCGTCACCTCGACGTTGGCCTTCACGCTGATGTTCGCCGTGTGGCTGCAGTTCGGGATCCTCGGCCTGGCCATCCAGAAGGAGTTCGGGCTCTCCGACACGGCCTTCTACTGGCTGACCGCCCTGCCCGTCCTCAACGGCGCCATCTGGCGCCTGTGGACCGGCATCCTCGCCGACCGCTGGGGCGGCCGCATCGTCATGACCGCGCTGCTGCTCGGCGCCGCGGTCCCGACGTTCTTCCTCGCCGGCGTCCAGAGCGGGCCCATGCTCTTCGTGCTGGCGTTCCTCATCGGGTTCGCCGGCAACTCGTTCAGCTCGGGCATCGCGTGGAACAGTGCGTGGTTCCCGCGCAGCCAGCAGGGGTTCGCGCTCGGCGTGTTCGGCGCGGGCAACGTCGGCGCCTCGGTCACCAAGCTCATCGGGCCCGCGATCATCGCCGGCACGGCGGGCACGGCGTACCTCGGCGGCCTCGTGCAGGGCGGCTGGCGGCTCATCCCCGTGATCTACGCCGTCGCGCTGGTCGTGATGGCGGTCGCGCTCTGGTTCGTCGCGCCGCGGCCGGACCACCGGCCGGGCGCCACCACGCCGATGCGCGAGCACCTGCAGCCGCTGAAGCGGATCCGGGTGTGGCGGTTCAGCCTCTACTACGTCGCGGTCTTTGGCGCGTACGTCGCTCTGTCGTCGGCCCTGCCGAAGTACTACGAGAACCAGTACGACGTGGCGCTCTGGCAGGCGGGCCTGCTGACCGCCCTCTTCATCTTCCCCGCGTCGCTGCTGCGCCCTCTCGGCGGCTGGCTCTCGGACAAGGTCGGCGCCCGGCGGATCATGTACTGGACGTTCGGGATGATGCTGCTCTCGACCGGCGTGCTCATGATGCCCAGCGGCTTCGTCACCGTGAACGTGTCCACGTCGGTCGCCGCCGACGGCACCGCCGAGATCCTGCCGTGGAGCCTCGGCATCGTCCCCTTCACCGTCTTCGTCGTGCTCCTCGGCTGCTCCATGGGCATCGGGAAGGCCGCGGTCTACAAGCACATCCCGGAGTACTTCCCGCACGAGGTCGGCTCGGTCGGCGGTGTGGTCGGGATGCTCGGCGCCCTCGGCGGCTTCTTCCTCCTCCCCATGTTCGGGTACGCCGTGCAGCTCACCGGCCTGCCGACCGCGCTCTTCGGCGTGCTGTTCCTGCTGACCCTCGCCTGCGCGATCTGGATGCACCTGACCGTCGTCCACATGCTCCACCACAGCTCGCCCGAGCTCTCCGACCAGTTCGAGACGCCGGCGCCCGCCCGCGTCCCGTCCGCGTGATCGCCTTCCCAGACAGGAGCACGACATGACGACCGTGACCGACGAGCGCCGCCGCGGCGGCGAGTGGTTGACGGACTGGGACCCCGAGGACGAGGCGTCCTGGGACTCCAAGCTCGCGTGGCGCACGCTCACCATCACGACGTTCGCGCTGACCCTCGGGTTCAGCACCTGGTTCCTCGCGAGCGCGATCGCGCCGAACCTGAGCAACCTCGGCTTCACGCTCGACAAGAACCAGCTCTACTGGCTCGCGGCGATGCCAGGCCTCGCGGGCGGCACGCTGCGCTTGGTCTGGATGTGGCTGCCGCCCATCATGGGTACCCGCAAGCTCGTCACCCTCACCACGCTGCTGCTCCTCATCCCGCTGATCGGCTGGGGCATCGCGGTGCAGAACCCGTCGACTAGCTTCACCACGTTCATGCTGCTCGCGTTCCTGTCGGGCATCGGCGGCGGTGCCTTCTCGGGCTTCATGCCGAGCACCTCGTACTTCTTCCCGCGGCGCAAGCAGGGCACGGCACTCGGGCTGCAGGCCGGCATCGGCAACTTCGGCGTCTCGATCGTGCAGTTCGTGACGCCGTGGATCATCGGCTTCTCGCTGCTGGGGATCCTGGGCGCCTCGCAGAACTTCCACGACCCGGCCAGGAACACGAATCACCCGGTGTGGGAGCAGAACGCGGCCTTCATCTACGTGCCGTTCGTGATCATTGCCGCGATCCTCGCGTGGACGATGCTCAAGAGTGTCCCGGTGCGGGCCAACTTCCGCCAGCAGCTGGACATCTTCCGCAACATCGACACGTGGTTCATGACCGCTCTCTACGTCATGACCTTCGGCACCTTCGCCGGCCTCTCGGCCCAGTTCGGCCTGCTCATCAAGAACCTGTACGGCGCCGGCAACACTGACATCGTCGCGACGGCCGCGGACGGCTCGACCTCGGTGCTCGTCGCCGGATACACCGTGCCGCTGGCGCTGTCGTACGCCTTCCTCGGGCCGCTCGTCGGTGCCGGCGCCCGCGTTGCGTTCGCGCCCCTGACCGACCGCTGGGGGGGCGCGCGCTGGACCGTCGTGTCGGGCGTCGGGATCCTGCTCTCCCTGCTCTACACGATGCTCCACGTGCACCCGGACCCGTCGCAGGGCGCCGAGGCCCTGCAGTCCGACTTCATGGGCTTCCTCGTCGGCATGGTGGCGATCTTCTTCTTCACTGGCATCGGCAACGCCTCGACCTTCAAGCAGATGCCGATGATCTTCCAGCGCCGCCAGGCCGGTGGCGTGATCGGCTGGACCTCCGCCATCGCGGCGTACGGCCCGTTCTTCTTCGGCATCGGGCTCGCGGTAGCCAACGTCACGGCGTTCTTCACCCTCGGCGTCGTCTTCGCCGCGGCCTGCATCGTCCTCACCTGGTTCCGGTACGCCCGCCCGGGCGCACCGCGACCGTCTTGACCCGGCGGGAGGAGCGGCCGCCCCCTCACGACCGCTCCTCCCGTCGCCCGACCCATCACCGGAGGAACCGCATGACCCAGGACCTGCCCGACCCGACCACCGGCACCACCACCGCGAGCGGCTGTGGCTGCGGCTCGTGCGGCTGCTCCGCCGCCGTCGAGGCGCCGGTGCTCGACGTGCGCACGATCCCGCGCGAGGTGCGGCATGCCGCGGTGATCGGCGCCGTCGGGGCCGTGCCCGTCGACGGATCGATCGTGCTGCTGGCCCCGCATGACCCGCTCCCGCTGCTGCGCGAGCTCGACGCCCTGCAGCCGGGTGCGCTCGCCGTCGCGTACGACGAGACCGGCCCCGACACGTGGGCCGTGCGCCTGCACCGCACCCGTTGATGGAGCCGGCATGACGACGTTGGACTACGGCCGCCGTCGCGGGGTGCTCGCGGCCGCAGATTGGTCCGCCGCCCGTGAGGCCGCATGGTCGGCGGCGCATCCCCTGCCGGCCGAGTACGTGCCGCTGGCCGTGGGGCACCGCCGTGTGCTCGCCGCAGACCTGGCGGCCTCGACGTCGCTGCCGGCCTTCACGTCGTCCGCGATGGACGGGTGGGCCGTGGCGGGAGGCGGCCCGTGGAACGTCGTCGGGACCGTGCTCGCCGGCTCGACCGCACTTGCCCTGGCACCCGGCGAGGCCGTGGTGGTCGCGACCGGCGCGCAGGTGCCGGTCGGGACCACGGCGGTGCTGCGCAGCGAGGACGGAGTGATGCATGCGGGCCGGCTCGAGGGCGCCGTGCGCATCGGCGACAACCTGCGGCCGGCGGGCGAGGAGTCGGGCCCCGGCGAGGTGCTCGTCGCGTGCGGCACGCCGTTGTCGCCCGCCCACCTCGGGCTGGCGGCTGCGGGCGGGTACGACGTGGTGCCGGTCGTGCGCCGCCCTACCGCCGCTGTGCTCGTGCTCGGCGACGAGCTGCTCGAGCGCGGCGTGCCCGGCGGCGGCCGGGTTCGCGATGCGCTGGGGCCCCAGCTGCCGTCGTGGCTCGGAGTGCTCGGGCTCGACGTCCACTCGGTGCAGCGCGTGGGGGACACCCTCGCCGATGTGGTGCGCGCGCTCGACTCGGTGGCCGGCTCCGACCTCGTGGTGACCACGGGGAGCACGGCCGCGGGGCCGGTCGACCTGCTGCACTCCGCCCTCGATGTCGTCGGGTCGTCGTACGTCGTGGACTCCGTCCGATGCCGGCCGGGCCATCCGATGCTCCTCGCGCGCCCCGACCGCGGCGGAGCCGTGCTTGGGCTGCCGGGCAACCCACAGGCGGCCGTGGCCGCGCTGCTCACGCTGGGGTCGCCGTACGTCGGCGGCCTGCACGGCCTGCAGCTCGCCGACCTCGAGCTCGTGCGCTCGCGCGAGCCCCTCACGGCACCCGCGGGCAGCACGCGGCTGGTTCTCGCTCGGCGCGGCGATGCGGGGGCGGTCGCTGTCCACCACCAGGGCTCCGCGATGCTGCGCGGCCTTGCCGAGGCCGACGGCTACCTCGTCGTGCCTCCGGGAGGGTGCGCGGCCGACGCGCGTCTGAGGTGGCTCCCGCTGCCGCGCTGAGGCCTAGGGCCGGAGGCGGTCGAGGAACTTGTCGAGGGTCGCGCGGTCCTTGGTCGTGAAGTTCGCGAAGATGTCGTGCAGCTCGGCGGCGTGCACCTCGGCCGCATGCTCGACGACGTCGTGCCCCCGAGGCGTGACGACCGCCCAGATCACGCGGCGGTCGTGCTCGGCGGGCACCCGCTCGAGGTAGCCCGCCTCCACGATGCGGTCGACGAGCCGCGTGACCCCGCCGGTGGTCAGCGCCAGCTGCGCGGAGAGCTCGCTCATCATGAGCCGCTCCTCGGGCGAGCGGGAGACGCGCAGGAGCACCTCGAACCAGGGGAGGGGCAGCTCGGCCTCGGCCTCGAGGTTGCGGGCCAGCCGCCGCTCCATGGCGCTGAACGCCTCGAGCAGACGCCCGAACGTGGTGATCACGGGGTCGTCGATGGCTCGCGGCACGGTCGATACCTTACTCTGAAGAATCTGACACGTCAGGGAATGCCTAGGCGCGTCGAGCCGTTGCCGTAGTCGCCCTTCCGTTTCGACCCCGAGGTGCCCATGACCGTCGCAGCAGTCCGTCTCAACCACGCGGTGCTCTACGTGAGCGACCTGCAGCGCTCGCTCGACTTCTACCAGCGCGTGTTCGGCATGCAGGTGGTCGCGCTCGAGCCGCGGGCGAACGCCGCGTTCCTCAAGCTGCCGCGCAGCGGCAACCATCACGACCTCGGCCTCTTCGGCATCGGCGACTCGTACGGCCCCAAGCGGCCGGGCATCGGGCTCTACCACCTGGCCTGGCAGGTCGACACGATCGACGAGCTCCAGGAGGCGCAGCTCGTGCTCGCCGAGGCCGGCGCCCTCGTGGGCGAGTCGAGCCACGGCGCGACCAAGAGCCTCTATGGCAAGGACCCCGACGGCCACGAGTTCGAGGTGCAGTGGATGCTGCCGCGCGCCGAGTGGGGCGCGTTCGAGAACAGCGCGCCCATCGAGCGGCTCGACCTGCGCGGCGACGTCGAGAAGTGGACCGGTGTCTCCACCGCCGACGAGCTCCGCCCGCTGCTCGGCCCCGCCGAGTCGTGACCGGCTTCCCCGACCCGGTCGTCGTCACGGCCGGGTCGTCCGACCCGCACGCGCCGCTGGTGGTCCTGCTGCACGGCCGGGGATCGCACGAGGGCGAGATCATCGGGCTCGCGCCGTACCTGCCCGAGGGGCCGGCGTACGCCGCCGTCCGCGCGCCGATCGCCGAGGGCGGCGGCTTCGCGTGGTTCGCCAACCGCGGCATCGGCCGCCCGGTGGCCGAGTCGCTGCGCGCGACGATGGACTGGTTCCGCGCGTGGCTTGACTCCGCGGCCGGAGACCGGCCGGTCGTCCTCGTCGGGTTCAGCGGCGGCGCCGCCTTCGCGGGCGGGCTCGTGCTCGACGATCCCGCCCGGTACTCCGGTGCGGCCATCCTGTTCGGCACGATGCCGTTCGACGCCGGCGTTCCGACCACCGAGGCGCGGCTCGACGGCGTGCCGGTGCTCGCCGTCCAGGGCGACGCCGACACCGTCATCCCGCGCGAGCTGCTCGACCGCACGTGGGACTACCTGACGGGCGCCGCCGGCGCGGAGGCGACGACCCACCGCACTCCCGGCGGCCATGGCATCGACGCCGCGTCGCTCGAGGTGCTGCGCTCGTGGATCAGCGGACTGGCCGTCGCCGCGCAGTAGCGTTCCGCGCGTGACCCTCACCGACGTGATCGGCTGGATCGGCGCGCTCGGCGTGCTCGCGGCGTACGGCTTGCTCACGGTCGGGCGGTGGGACGCCGTGTCGCTGCGCTATCAGGGCGCCAACACCCTCTTCGCCGCGCTGCTGCTCGTGTGGGCGGTCTCGATCGCGGCCTGGCAGTCGGCGCTGCTCAACGCGGTGTGGGCCGCGGTCGGGCTCGTCGGCGTGGTGCGCATCCTGCGCCGGCGCGGTGCGGCCCCCGCCCCGCACGTCGGCGACTGACCCGGCGCTGCTCCGTCGGAGCTGACGAAGGTTGCACCTGGGTCACGACCGGCCGCTTCGGCGAGCGTGCACGCCGGGCGCGTGGCAGCGTCGTACCCACAACCCACCCAGCAGGCTGCCGGGCGAGGGAGCGGACGACGCGGTCGTCGAGGGCTTCCCGCGGCGGCCGGATAGCGATATCGTGGGAGCGCTCCATCGCCGAGCGACCGATACCATTTTGTAATCGGTTGCAGGTCGGAAACTTGCCTGAAACCCCTTGCTTACGGGCCTGTATCGCAGCAAGATGCGAAACGCTTACAAGCCCGGGGATCAGCCACCCGGACCTCTCAAATCGGCTCGAGGGAGACTCCATGTCCGTTCCCGTCCGTCGCCGCACCGCCGCCGTTGTCGGTGGCGTCGCGGCAGCCCTGCTTCTTGCTGCCTGTGGCAGCAGCGGCGGTGGCGACACCTCCAGCTCGGCTGCGCCGAGCCAGTCCGTGGCCCCGGGCTGCGAGGACTACGCCTCGTACGGCTCGTTCCCCGGCACCAAGGTCACCGTGTTCACCTCGATCCTGCCGCCCGAGCAGCAGAAGTTCGAGACCTCGTGGGCGCAGTTCGAGAAGTGCACCGGCATCGACGTCGTGTACGAGGGCTCCGACCAGTTCGAGGCCCAGCTGCCCACGCGTATCCAGGGCGGCAACGCTCCCGACATCGCGTTCATCCCGCAGCCTGGTCTGCTCCAGAAGCTCGTGCAGCAGGGCGGCCCCAAGCCGGCCCCGCAGTCGGTTGCCGACAACACCGACAAGTTCTGGAACCCGGCGTGGAAGGCCTACGGCACCGTCGACGGCACGTTCTACGCGGCCCCGCTCGGCGCGAACATGAAGTCGTTCGTGTGGTACTCCCCGAAGGTCTTCGCGGAGAAGGGCTACACCGTCCCCACCACGTGGGACGAGCTGTTCCAGCTCTCGGACAAGATGGCTGCTGACGGCATCAAGCCGTGGTGCGGTGGCATCGAGTCCGGTGGCGCCACCGGCTGGCTCGCCACCGACTGGATCGAGGAGCTCGTTCTGCGTCAGCAGGGCGGCGAGGTGTACGACAAGTGGATCTCGCACGAGATCAAGTTCGACTCGCCGGAGATCAAGCAGGCGTTCACCACCCTCGAGGGCTGGATGCGCAACTCGAAGTACGCCAACGCGGGCTTCGGCGACACCAAGACCATCGCCACCACCGCGTTCCAGGACGGCGGCAAGCCGATCCTCGAGGGCAAGTGCGGCATGTACCAGCAGGCCTCGTTCTACGCCAACTTCTGGGTCAACTTCGACAAGAACGCCCAGATCGGTGAGGACAAGGACGTCATGGCGTTCTACCTGCCGCCGATCAACCCCGACGTCCCGACCCCGGTCGAGGGCGGCGGCGAGTTCGTGACGGCCTTCGCGGACCGTCCCGAGGTCCAGGCGTTCCAGACCTACCTGGCGAGCGACACGTTCGCGACCCTGAAGGTCAAGGAGGGCACCTGGGTGTCGGCGAACAACGGCGTGCCGCTGGACGCGTACAGCGACCCGATCTCGGCCCTGTCGGCGAAGTACCTCACCGACTCGACCGCGACGTTCCGCTTCGACGCCTCGGACCTCATGCCGGCTGCTGTCGGCGCGGGCTCCTTCTGGACCGCCATGACGGCCTTCTTCGCGGAGAACAAGTCCGTGGACGAGACCGTTCAGGCGATCGACGCGGCCTGGCCGGCCAGCTAGTCCGGTCCCGCACACGTCACGCATCTTCGTGACGAAGTAGTTCCGGCCGGGGCCCGGAAGGGGTAGACACTCCTTCCGGGCCCCGGTTCACATCCGGGCTCGGGACCGGTCGTTGGTTACCGACGCATCGAGAGGGTGGTCGAGGGGATGGCGAACGCATCCAAGCTGGCGCTGATGGCCAGCGTGGTGCTGGTGTTCTTCGGGGTGCTGCTGCTGGTGTTCTTCCTGGCGGCTCGCACCAGGGGCAAGGTGCAGACCCCGCTCGCACGACTGATCTTCCTGGGCCCTGCGGCCCTCCTGCTCCTCATCGGCCTGGTGATCCCGGCCGTCCAGACGACGTACCAGAGCTTCCTGGGCGCGGACGGCAAGAAGGTCGTCGGCCTCGCGAACTACCAGTGGATCTTCGGCACGGAGGCCAACTGGGTCTTCCTGCGCAACACCGCGATCTGGATCGTCATCACGCCGATCTTCGCCACCGCGGTGGGCCTGATCCTCGCGCTCCTCATGGACCGCATGCGCCGCGAGTCCCTGCCGAAGTCCCTGATCTTCATGCCGATGGCGATCTCGTTCGTCGGCGCGTCGATCATCTGGGGCCTCGTCTACGAGTACCGCGACCCGGCCGAGACGCAGGTCGGCCTGCTGTCGGCGTTCGTGTCGCTGTTCGGCATCGAGCCGCCCAACTGGCTGCTGTGGCAGCCGTGGAACACCTTCCTCCTCATCATCATCATGATCTGGATCCAGGTGGGCTTCGCGATGGTCGTGCTCTCCGCGGCGATCAAGGCGATCCCGATGGACGTCACCGAGGCCGCGATGCTCGACGGCGCCACCGGCTGGAAGCTGTTCTCCAAGGTCACGGTCCCGATGATCCGAGGCACCCTCGTGGTGGTGCTCACGACGATCGCGATCGGCGTGCTCAAGGTGTTCGACATCGTGCGCACGATGACGAACGGAAACTTCGGCACGCAGGTGCTCTCCAACGAGATGTACGCGCAGGCGTTCGTGCAGTTCGACAAGGGCCGCGGTAGCGCCCTCGCCGTCATCCTGTTCATCGCCGTCGTGCCGCTGATCATCTACAACATCGTCCAGCTGAGGAAGGAGCAGTCGATCCGATGAGCGTCGAGACCCCAGGAGTCGCGGCGGCGGCCGAGCAGGCCCTGACCGCTGCCCCCGCCGACCACAGCGGGATGTCCAGCGCCCTGCGGCGCAACCTGTCGAGCCCGTGGGCCACCGCCTTCGTCATCTTCCTGACGGTGCTGTGGACGATCCCCACGCTCGGTCTGCTCGTCACGTCGCTGCGCCCGGCCGAGGAGGCCAACAACAGCGGCTGGTGGACCGTGATCGGCAACCCGATCTTCACCTTCGACAACTACAAGGAGGTGCTGACCGGCGGCGACACCATCCCGGGCGGCATCCTCCCGTACTTCATCAACTCGTTCGTGATCTCGATCCCGGCGGCGATCATCCCGCTGACGCTCGCGCTCATGGCGGCGTACGCCCTCGCGTGGGTGCCGTTCAAGTTCAGCAACGCGATGTTCCTGCTGATCTTCGCCCTCCAGGTCGTGCCGCTGCAGATGGCGCTCCTGCCCCTGCTGCAGCTGTTCAACCTGGGCTGGTTCGGGCTTCCGCCGCTCAGAACACTCGTCCAGGACATCCCCGTGCTGGGCTCGTGGGTGTGGCCGACCGGCGGCACGAGCTTCATGCCGCTGTGGATCGCGCACACGATGTTCGCGCTCCCGCTCGCGATCTTCCTGCTCCACAACTTCATCGCCCAGCTGCCGCGCGACCTCTTCGAGGCCGCCCGCGTGGACGGCGCCAGCCACTTCCTGATCTTCCGCAGGATCGTGCTGCCGCTGTCGGTGCCGGCGATCGCGTCCTTCGCGATCTTCCAGTTCCTCTGGGTGTGGAACGACCTGCTCGTCGGCCTGACATTCGCCGGCGGAACGGTCGACGTCGCCCCGATCACGGTGTACCTGTCGAACATCAAGGGCACCTACGGGTCGAGCCTGCACCTCATCACGGCCGGCGCGTTCATCGCGATCGTCGTACCGCTCATCGTGTTCTTCTCGCTGCAGCGGTTCTTCGTCCGCGGCCTGCTGGCCGGCTCGGTCAAGGGCTGATCCGCCCGGGGCCCGCACACGCCGCTGCCCCGAAGGTCCTGGAGGACTTCGGGGCAGCGGTCTGTCCGGGCCCGTACGCCGGAGCCGCGCGCCCGCAGGGGACCCGGGCGCCGGGCGGACATGGCAGGAGGGCGGCCGATACGGCCGCCCTCCCGGTACGTGCTGCGGCCGCCGCGCGGCCGGTCGGTGAACTCAGACGCTGGACTTGCTGCGGCCCATCACGCCGCCGAGGATCGCGAGCAGCACGACGGCCGTCACGACCTGCAGGATGTGGCGGATCCAGTCGATGCCGCTGGTGTCGCGCACGCCGAGGAGCGAGGCGAGCCAGTTGCCGATGAGGACGCCGACGATGCCGACGACGATCGTCAGCCAGAGCGGCACGTTCTGGCGGCCCGGCATGACGAGCCGCGCGAGCGCGCCGATCACGGCGCCGCCGATGATGAGTCCGATGATCGCGAGCATGGACGTTCCCTCCCTAGGTGTTCCCGTGGGAGGAAGTGAAGCAGCGGAGGTGCTGGCGCGTAACCGTTTTCCGGCGCTGGTCCGGTCCGTGCAACGGTTACCCGTCGGCGCGCCGACCGAGCGTCAGGCGACGCTCACGCGCTGTCAGCGACGGCGTCTCGTCCGTCGACGATCGGGCGCAGGCGGAACATGCGAGGGGTGAGCGCGCCCCGGCGTTCGAGGTAGCCGGCGTACCCGGGGTAGACGGCCTGGAACCGCGGGAACAGGGCCGCCCAGGTCTCCTCGTCGCAGAGCTCGGCGACGCAGGCGAGCCGCTCGGGCCCGATGACCACCGCGCACTCGGGATGCGCCAGCAGGTTGGCCGTCCACGCCGGGTGCTTGGCCTGGCCGAAGTTGGTGCCGAGCAGCATGACGTCGTCGCCGTCGCGGACGTAGAGCAGGGGCGACTCGCGCGGCTGGCCGCTCTTCGCGCCGGTGCTGTGCAAGGTGAGGAAGGGGAAGCCGTACAGGCCGGCGAGGAAGCGGCCGTCGCGGATGCGCATGAGGCCGGGGTCGACCTTGGGCCCGATCCGCCGGTACACCGCCGCGAACGCCGCCGTCCGGCTCAGCTGCCGGGTCACCGCCGTGAGCGGGTTGGAGCGCACCCGCGCCTCGTGCTCGGCCACGCGGCGCAGCCGGGCCCGGGCAGCACGCTCGGCGTCGGCTGCGTCGGCGGCGTCGTCGGGGGCGGTGTCGGGCATGGCCGCACGCTAGCCCGTCCGCGGCCCGTGCGGGCCCGCTGCGGCCGGCGTACGGCGTGCCCTGACGTGCGGGCCTCCGCACGTCACCGGGGCGCTGACGCGCGCGGGAGGCGGTGTCAGCGTGCCGGGTCGGGCAGGGGTGCGCCGACCCGGTCCAGGCTCTCGCGCAGGGCGTGCTCGAAGCGCTCGACGTCCGCGCCGGCGGCCTCGAGCTCGTCCGGCCCGAGCACGCGCACGAGCGCGCCGCCGATCTCGGCCAGCACGGCGGGCGAGTCGTCCCAGCCCGTGACGAGGGCCGCGGTCGGCGGGTCGCGCTCGTCGAGGTGGACCAGGTCGAAGGGGACGCCGAGGCGCTGCACCATGCGGTCCCACGCGGCCTTGCGGCGGACCGGGGAGTGCGTGATGTCGCAGAGGGCGCAGTGGGCGGTGCCGAGGAGCTTGCCGACGACGTACGCCAGCTCCCCGCGCAGGCTGCCTTCGGCGCGGTAGACGCCGACGAGGCGGGTGGGGGCGGCCATAGGCGGACGCTAGGCCGGGCGGGCGAGGTCCGCATCCGGACGGCGTGAGGGGCGTCGCAGCGGCCGGGGCCGTGTCGCTCGCGGGTTGCGGGGGCTGCGCTTGGCAGACTGGAACATGGTGCGGGGCCCCTCGATGTATGAGATCGAGGGGCCCCGCGTTGCACGTCCGGCCGGCCTGCGGCCGAGTTGCCCCGACCGCGAGGTCGACCTTCCGTGCTGCCGTGCGTCCGTCGGACCTCGTCGCGTCCTGCGGTTGCCCGCGCTTCGCGCCGATGCCAGGTCGCCCCGGCCGGTCCGCCGATCGCATCGGCGGCCGCCGTCGCGTCCGCCAGGCCCGTCGCCGAGCCGGTCTCCCGGCCCGCCGCCGTCGGGTTGCCCCGATGGCCCGACGTTCGTCGTCGGCGTGCACCGAACTCCCTGCCTGGTCCCGTCGTCGCCGCGGTCTCCCGCTGCGCCGGCGTCGGAGGTCGCCCTCCGCGGACCCGGTGGTCGCGCCCGGTGCTGTCGAGGTGGGAGTGGGCCGGTGCACCGTCGCCGCGGTCTCCCGCTGCGCCGGCCCGGGTTGCCCCGCGCACCTGCTTCGCCTTCCTCGACGTGCCGCGCACCCGTCGTGCCCGTCGCCGCTGCGGTCTCCCGCTGCGCCGCCGTCCCGGGGTTGCCCTCGGGTGGCCCGTCGTCGTGCTCGGCGCCCGTACTGCTCCTCGTCGTGCCCGTCGCCGCTGCGGTCTCCCGCTGCGCCGCCGTCCCGGGGTTGCCCTCGGGTGGCTCGTCGTCTCGCCGTACGGATCCCGCGGTGCTCCTCGTCGGGCCGCTCGGTCGGCCGGTCTCCCAGCTCCCCGCCGTCCGGAGTCTCCTCCGGCTGGCCCGCCGTCTCGCTCTGCGGTGGCGTAGTTCTATGCCTGTTTCGCCAACGCGCACAAGGGTTTTGGCGAAGTTTTCTGGGAGTTTTTCTCGTGCACAGGATGTGCACAGGATTTCGCGCAGTCGTGCACCGGATGTCCCCACGTTGTCCCCACCTTCATGCACAGCCCCCGCTCCCGGAGGTTTGCGATGAAGGCGACCTTCATCCAATAGAGCCGTACGCAAGGTCCCTTCATCGAGGCCGCTGAGGGAGGCGGTGCCGCCTCGTGTGGGCGACGGAAAGGCCACAGCATCCGCCCGCCGAGAATCGCCGCTTCGGAAGCGCGCTGCCGCGGTGGCTCAGGGAGGCGGCGACAGCTCCGCCCGGGGAAGGAAGGGCCAGAGCATTCCCCGGGCACAGCCGTCGCCGCCTCCCCGGCTGGGCCGCCCGGCGATGGAGGAGGGAGGTCCTTGGCGTCGCGCGCGCGGCCGGCTCCGCCTTCGCCGCGCGGTCCGGCGGCCGGCCGCATCTGCGGGCGAAGGGGGTGCATGGGCGCTGCGCGCGGGGCAGGATCGCGGACGGCGGCTCAACGCGAAGACGCCGTACCCGACCAGAGAGCGAGGCGGTCCCCGTGGGTCTCGAGCGCCCGGTGATGGTGAACCCGTACGACTACCTGCCGCCGGTGCCGGCGTTCACGGTGACGAGCTCGGACGTCGCGGACGGCGAGCAGGCGGCGCTCACGTTCGTGCACGACTCGGCCGGCGGGGAGAACCGCTCGCCGCAGCTGTCGTGGTCGGGCTTCCCCGAGGGCACGCAGAGCTTCGTGGTCACGTGCTTCGACCCCGACGCGCCGATCCCGTCGGGCTTCTGGCACTGGGTCGCGGTCGACATCCCGGCGTCGGTGACCTCGCTCGAGCAGGGCGCCGGAGAGTCGGACGCCACGCTGCCGGCCGGTGCGTTCCACGTGCGCTCGGACTTCGGGACCGCGGCGTACGGCGGCTGCGCCCCGCCGCAGGGCGACCACCCGCACCGGTACTTCTTCGTCGTGCATGCCGTCGACGTGCCGAGCCTCGGCGTCGACGGCTCGGTGTCGCCGGCGGTCGTGGGCTTCAACCTCGCGTTCCACACGCTGGCGCGCGCCGCGATCGCCCCGACGTACCGCCACTGACCGCACGGCATTCGCAGGGTCGATCACGGCAGCCGGACTGCACCGTTCGGCCCTTTGGGTCGATCACGGCAGTTGAACTGCGCGTTCTGACCCGTACTCGTGATCGTGGGGCTGGCGCACGGTCGAGAAGAGGACAGAACGCGCCCCTGGAGGGCGTGATCCGTCCTTAGCGGACGGATTCAGCCGCTGGCGCGGGTGTCGGTCCAGCCGGGGCCGCAGAGGTCGCCGCCGTCGCAGCAGGGTTGCAGGTAGTGGCACACCGGGCACTGGTCCTTGCCGCCCTTGCGCACGAGGTCGGCCCGCTCGCACTGCGGGCACTGGCCGGGGCTCTGGAACATGCGCAGAAGGCTACGAGCGCGTGGCCGCCGTACGCCGACGACACACCCGGGCCCCGTCCGAGACCCGAGTTACTGCCCGAATGCTCGCTGACGACCGCCGTTCCACGAGCCTTCGGGCAGTAACTCGAGGGGGGCGGCTACAGGCCGGGGTAGGTGAGGCCGATCTGGCGGCGCACCTCGTCGAGGGTCTCCATGATCGCGACGGTCTCCTCGAGCGGCAGCCGCGGTGACTCGGTCAGCCCCGCGCGCAGGCAGCGGCCGACCTCGGCGGCCTGGTAGCGCAGCCCGTGCCCGGGCTCGTCGAACGTGAACACCTCGGGCTCGCCGTCCTCGCGCCCCACGCGCGGCACGAGGCGGAACGACCCCGGCCGGTAGAAGACGCCGTTGAGCTCGATCCGGCCCTCCCGCCCGACGATCGCGGCGTGGCACTCGCTCTGGCCGCGCAGCGTCGTGGTCAGTACGGCGTGGGCGCCACCGGCGTACTGCAGGATCATCGAGGTCTGCGCGTCGACGCCGGTGAACGCCGGGTCGGACAGCGCCGCGATCCGGTCCGGCGTGCCGAGCACCATGTGCGCCCACGACACCGGGTAGATGCCGAGGTCGAGCAGCGCGCCGCCGCCGAGCTCCGGGGCGAACAGGCGGAACTCCGGGTCGTCGGCGAACCACTGGCCGTGCTCGGCGGTCACGAGCACGACGTCGCCGATGCGGCCGGACGCGATGAGCTCGCGGATGGCGAGGGTGCGCGGCAGGTGCCGCGTCCACATCGCCTCCATGAGGAACGTGCCGCGGGCGCGTGCGGCCTCGACCAGCGAACGGGCCTGGGCGGCATCCATGGTGAACGGCTTCTCGACCAGCACGGCCTTGCCGGCCTCGATCGCCAGCAGTGCGGCGTCGTGGTGGCCCGGGTGCGGGGTGGCGACGTACACGGCGTCGACGTCGGGGTCGGCGACGAGGTCGGCGTACGACGCATGCCTGCGCGCGATGCCGTGCGCATCCCCGAACGCGTCGGCGCCGGACTGGCTACGCGAGCCGACGGCGACGGCCTCGGCGTCGTCGAGCAGCGCGAGGTCGCGCACGAAGGCCGCGGCGATCCCGCCGGTGCCGAGGATTCCCCAACGGATGGTGTCGGTCATGGCGTCATCCAACCGCGAACCGCCGCGCCGCACACCCTTCGCGGGTGGCTAGAGCGCCGTGACGTGGATGAGGGTGGCCTGCTCGGGGACGTGGACGCCGAGCGGGAGGCCGACCTCGGCGAGCACGTCGCCGGGGAGCTCGACGGGCGCGTCGTACCAGGCGGGGTGGCGGCGCTGCATGTCCCAGTTCGCGCCCGGCAGCAGCACGCGCTCGACGCGGTAGCGCCGCGCCGGGTCGAGCCCCACGAGCCGCGCGGGCAGCGGAGCCGTGAGGTCGGACGCCGTGAGCTGCGCGTAGCAGTACACCGCCTCGGACCGGTCCGTCGCCACGACGCCGTGCAGCAGCGCGCTCGGGTCGGCGTGCTCGACGCGTACGACGTCCCCTCCGTGCAGCAGCGGCCGGAACCGCTTGTGCACCTCGATCACCTGGGCGACGCCGGCGCGGTCCTCGGCGCTCGCCGTCGACAGGTTCCACTCGAACCCGAGGTGGCCGAACAGCGCCGTCGCCGCGCGGAACGGCAGCGTCTGCGTGCGCGCGGTGGTGTGCGACCACGCGCCGCCCACGTGCGCGCCCATGAGCTCGGGCGGCAGGAGGTACGAGAACCCGCGCTGGATCGTCTGGCGCTCCACGGCGTCGTTGCAGTCCGACGTCCAGAACCGGTCGGTGCGCGCGGCGATGCCGAGGTCGATGCGCCCGCCGCCGGACGAGCACGACTCGATCTCCACGCCGGGGTGCCGCCGCTTCAGCTCGTCGAGCAGCGCGTAGAGCGCGAGGGTCTGGCGGCGTACGCCGGGTGCGCCCCCTCGGTACGCCGCGGCCACGAGCTCGCGGTTGTGGTCCCACTTGAGGTACGACACCGGCAGGTCGGTCAGCAGTGCGTCGAGGCGCTCGAGGATGTGGTCGAACGCCTCGGTGCGGCCGAGGTCGAGCACGAGCTGGTTGCGGGCGAGCACCGGCTCGTGCCCCGCCACGTGCAGCACCCAGTCGGGGTGCGCGCGGTACAGGTCGCTGTCCGGGTTGACCATCTCCGGCTCGACCCACAGGCCGAACTCCAGGCCGAGACCGACGACGTGGTCGGCGAGCTCGCCGAGGCCGTTCGGGTACTTGCGCTCGTCGACGTACCAGTCGCCCAGGGACGACGTGTCGTCGTCGCGGCCGCGGAACCAGCCGTCGTCGAGCACGAACCGCTCGACGCCGACCTCGGCCGCGACATCGGCGAGGCGCTGCAGCGCCGCGACGTCGTGGTCGAAGTACACCGCCTCCCACGTGTTGAGCAGCACGGGCCGCGGCGTGCGCGGGTGCGACGTGCGGGCCCGCACGTGCGCGTGGAAGTGCCGACTCGCGGTGGTGAGGCCGTCGGCCGACCAGGTGCCGAGCACGGCGGGCGCGTCGTACGTCGCCCCCGGCGCGAGCACGCCCTCGCCCGGCAGCAGCAGGTCGGACAGCGACAGCGCGCGGCGCCCGTCGGGCAGCGTCTCGACGGACACGTGGTGGTTGCCGCTCCACGCGAGGTGCGCGAGCCACACCTCGCCGTCCTGCTCGCCGAAACCCCGTGTGCCCAGGGCGATCGTGGGCGACGACTCGTGCGACGTGCGGCCCTTGCGGCTGTCGCGCACGAGGGCGAACGGCCCGAGCTCGTGCCGTGTGGCCTGAAGCTCGTGCGCCCAGCGGCCGGTGAGCACCATCGCCTCGGCGGCGCGGGCGGGCAGCGGGACGACCGGGGCGAGCGAGTCGAGCGTGTACGCGTCGGCGCCGTCGTTGGTGAGGCTCGCGCCGATCGCGAGCACGCCGTGCTCGTCGAGGTCGACGGTGATCGTGACGGTGATCCCCGCGGCCGCGTCGGTGCCGGTCCACGTGAACGACGACTCGTCGCCGTACGACGCGGTCCGCGCGAGCACGGGCACCCAGGCCGTGCCGTCGGCGCGGTGGCCTGCGATGCCGCCGAAGCCGGCCCAGCCCCGGATGTGCTCGGGCAGCAGCGCGACCGGGGGCACGGTGTCGAGGCTGCCGTGCGGCACGGGTGCGTCGAGGAGTGCGGCGAGCGAGGCGTCGTCGAGGGAGTCGCCGTCGATGCGGCGGCCCCAGTGCACGACGCGGGGGACGTCGTCGTCGTGGGTCAGCAGGACGCTCGACGTGGGGGAGTGCAGGGCGTGCACGCGCGTGGTCACGGCGCAACCCTGCCGCACGCGCACGGCCTCTCGCACGTGCACCTCGCCGCCCACCACCCCGTGCACCGCGCTTCCTTGATCTGCCCAAGGGGTCGATCACGGCAGTTCAACTGCACGTTCTGACCCCTAGTCGTGATCTTGGTGCTCGTACGACGGCGTGCCGCCCCCCGACGCACGAGCGCCCCGGCGGCCGCGGGTGCGGCGCCGGGGCGCTGGATCGGCGTACGACGACGCCGCGATGCGCAGCGGTTACATGCGGAACGGCTGGATGCCGTCCGGGGGGACCGTGCCGAGGCGGCCGGCCTGGAAGTCCTCGAACGCCTGCAGCAGCTCGCGCTGGGTGTTCATGACGAACGGGCCGTGCCACGCGATCGGCTGGCGGATCGGCTCGCCGCCGAGGATCACGACGTCGAGGCCCGACAGGCGGCTCTCCTGCGAGGCGTCGGCGGCGACCGTGAGGGTCGCGCCGGGGCCGAAGACGGCGAGCTGGCCGGTCTTCACCGGGCGCTTCTCGACGCCGACCGTGCCGGTGCCGGACAGGACGTACACCAGGGCGTTGAAGTCCTGGCGCCAGGGGATGGTCATCTCCGCGCCGCTCGAGACCGACGCGTGCACCATCGCCATCGGCGTGTGGGTCGAGCCGGGGCCGGCGTGGCCGCCGAGCTCGCCGGCGATGACGCGCAGCAGCGCGCCGCCGTCGTCGCTCGAGAGCAGCGCGACCTCGCTCGCGCGCAGGTCCTGGTAGCGCGGCGCGGCCATCTTGTTCTCGCGCGGGAGGTTCACCCAGAGCTGCAGGCCGTGGAACATGCCGCCGCTCATGACGAGCGTCTCCGGCGGCGTCTCGATGTGCAGCAGGCCCGAGCCGGCCGTCATCCACTGCGTGTCGCCGTCGGTGATGACGCCGCCGCCGCCGTGCGAGTCCTGGTGGATGAACGAGCCGTCCATGATGTAGGTGACGGTCTCGAAGCCGCGGTGCGGGTGCCACGGGGTGCCCTTGGGCTCGCCCGGCGCGTACTCCACCTCGCCCATCTGGTCCATCATGATGAACGGGTCGAGGAGCTCGGCTGCGACGCCGGCGAAGGCACGGCGTACGGGGAAGCCCTCGCCCTCCAGCCCGGTCGGAGCGGTGGTGACGCTGCGGACGGGGCGTGCGGGCGCGAGGCCGGGATCGGGACGCCGTACGCGCGGCAGGACGGTGATGTCGTCGACGGTGACGGCGGGCATCGCGGACCTCCAGGACAGCGGGTCGCGCACCGGTCGGCGCGCAGGTAGTTCAATGCTCAACTATCAGCAGATGTTCCCGATCGCGCAAGTCGACCACGCCGTGTCGCTTATCGCCGCCGGTTCGGGCTGCCGGCGATCGCATGATGGCCGGCTTTGTTCGGCTCTATTGGATGAAGGTCGCCTTCATATGCAACGGCCGCCCGCGGACCGTGGGGTCCGGGGCGGCCGTCGGGTGCAGGGGTACGGCGTACCCGCGCGATCAGGCGTCGAGCAGCGTGGCCTCGAGGGTGATCTCCTCGACGCCGGCGAGCGCGCGGCTGATGATGCAGCCGGCCTTGGCGGTCTGGGCGGCGGCCTCGAACGCGGCCTGGTCGACACCGGGCACGACGCCGTCGACCGAGATCGCGATCTTCACGATCGCGAGCTGGCCTGCGGCGTTCTTGTCGAGGGTCACCTCGGCGCTCGCGGCGAGGGACGTGGGCGGCGTACCGGCCTTGGAGAGCTCGTTCGACAGCGACATCGCGAAGCACGCGGAATGCGCGGCGGCTACGAGCTCCTCGGGGCTCGTCTGGCCCTCGGGCTCGCCGGCGCGGCGCGGGAAGGTCACGGGGAACTGGCCGGCCTCGCTGGAGTCGAGCGAGACGACGCCGTTGCCGGTCATCAGGTCGCCGGTCCACGAGGTGGATGCGTCACGAACGGGCACAGGGGCTCCCAAGGGTCAGGGGGACGGGGTTTCGTCCCTGCAACCCTCCCCCGGACGGCGTTGTTCCGCCACCGGTCGCCGCCACCGATCCGAGTTACTGCCCGAATCGACGCGACGGGAGGGCCCATCACGTCGATTCGGGCAGTAACTCGAGAACCGTCGGGCTAGGAGGCGGTGAGGCGGTGGATGTCGCCGTGGACCTCGAGGCCGGCGCAGTCGCCGGTGTCGTCGAGGAGCACGCGGCCGTCGGCGTCGGTGAGCCGCACCTGCACGGTGGCGTCGAGCGTCTCCTCCACCCTGCGGTGCATCTCGGTGCGCACCGGGGCGTGCAGCAGGCCGCCGCGCGGGCGGTCGGCGGTGATGTCGAGCGTCGCCCCGCGCCGCGAGCGCAGCGTCCAGCGCACCTCGTCGTCGTCCACCTCGATCCGAGTGGTCTTCGCACCGGTGTACGTCGTGAACCGGTGCAGCACGCCGTCGTGCTTGAGCCCCACGATGTGGCCGGGGAACTCCGAGCGCAGCCACGGGATCACGGCGATCGATCCTGTGAGGCAGGTGCCGGGGTCGCTGAAGTGGTTGGTCTGCAGCCACACGTACCCCGCAGGGAACGCCGCGCCCCAGTCCTTCTCGAGGTACCCGCGCCCGCCGTCGAAGCTGGACGTCGTGCCCGCATGCGTCAGCGAGCCGGCGAGCCCGTGGCCGAACGACACGACCCCGTGCTTGCACTCCATCTTCGGCACCCAGGCGTACCAGCCCATCACGCCGGGCGAGAGCAGCGAGACCGGCCACGGGTCGAGCGGCGACGTGAACCGCACCTCGCCGCGCAGCGACGGCAGGTCGAGCACCACGCCGCGGTCGCTGAAGCGGTTCGGCCCCACCCGCACGGAGAACCGGTCGGACTCCGCCCCGAACTCCGCGACGTCGTACTGGTGGTACCAGCTCTCGCCGGTCGCGCCGTCGAGCACCTGCACGAACGCCTCGCCCGTGCCGTCGGGCGCGAGGAAGACGCCGGGGATCACGGCGAACCGCGCACCCCTGTCCGCGGCCACGAGCTTGACGTACCACCCCTCGAAGTACGACGAGCGCACGCGCTGGCCGTGGAACCCCTCGGGGTGCAGAACTCCGGTCGCCAGGCCCATGAGCCGGACGCTACCGGGGCCTCGCACGGAGGCGTGGCTGATCTCACGGGCCGGGTGCGGAACCGACCGGTGAGCGGTAACGCCGCAGGATGGCGGCCCGTTGTGCATGTGATACTCCCCGAGGCGGTCGCTGGTCGGCCGCACCCGTGAGCCGGCCGAGTCCGGGGAGTCAGGGCCCGGCTTCGTGCCGGGGGACAGGGGCGACGTACCTCCATGAAGATCCGCACCGCACCGCGCACAGTCCTGATCGCGGCCGCGACGGCCCTCGCCGTGGGGACGCTCCCGGCGGTCGCGAACGCCGCGTCCGACCCGACCGGCTTCGCCTCGCTCGGCTACCTGACGTACGGCGGCGGCACGCACACCGCCACGACCGACAAGGTGTGGGCCACGGCCCCGGGCTCGTTCGGCGCCGGCACGCTGCTCACCCCCAACACGTACGCGTACTCGTACGACGTCTCCGACGACGGCGACACCCTCGTGGTCGCGGGCCAGTCGCGCGTGCTGACCGTGCCGGACCTCAACACGACGTACGGCATGCTCCTCGTCGAGCGCGACGGCGCCACCACGACCACCACGTCGATCGCGACGGTGTTCGACTCCAACCCGGTCCTGTCGCCCGACGGCGCGTTCGTCTACTGGATGGACTCGGGCACGATCTGGAAGTACGACGTGGCCGCCAAGACCACGGCCACCGCAGTCTCCGCGCAATTCGCCCCCGCTGCTGGCGAGGGCATCGGCCGCCTGGCCATCTCGCCGCTGGGCACCGCCGCGGCCGTGATCTACACGAAGACCTCGCCCACCGGGGCGCTCGTGTCGAGCCGCATCAAGGTCGGCCGCCTCGACGGCGTGGGCACCGAGTGGTCGTACGCCGCCACCGTCGCCTCGGGGGCGTCGTACCCGGTGGGGTCGAGCCTCGCCTTCACCACCAACACGCAGGTGGCGTTCAACGTGTGGCGCAGCGGAGCGCCGACGGGCACGTGGGCCGTGGAGCCGATCGGCGCCACGCCGGTGGTCGACAAGGCTCCTGGCATCGGCGCGGTCTACGACCTCGGCACCGACGGCACGAGCTGGTACTCGTTCCAGGACGTCGACGGCATCGGGACGCAGGCGTCCAAGAGCGCTGAGCCGTTCACGAGCGGCACGTGGCAGGACTTCCCGCTCGGCACCGGCACCACGCGCTACCTGCCGTCGGCCGCCACGCCGCCGGTCGCCGCCGCGAGCATCGATGCCGTGGCGAACCGGGCGAAGGCGACGTCGTACCTCTTCCTGGCCAAGAGCGCGGTGCCGACGAACGCGCGCGTGATGTTCGCGAGCCTCGCGGCGTACCTGACGGACAGCACCGGTACCCGCGGCGCGGACGTGAAGGCGCAGAGCCGCTACGGCACGCTGAAGTCCTCCATCGACGGTGGCAAGTCCTGGTCCACGACGGTCACCACCGGCGCGGGAGCCAGGCTGCTCACCTGGCCGACCGGTGCGCCGTTCGGCAACGGCTACACAGCGGGCCTCACGCGCAACACGTGGTTCCAGTGGTGCTTCGCCGGCGACGCCTTCGTCATGGACGACTGCTCGGTCACCAAGAAGGTCACGGTGAACCCGACCATCTCCACCGGCGTGCAGCGCTCCGGAAGCCTCAAGCGCGTGTACGGCAAGGCCGCGCGCACCGGCGGCACCGCGGTGCTCTACCGCCTGGTGAGCGGCAAGTGGACCGTTGTCACGACCGCCCCGGTGTCGAGCACCGGCAGGTTCAGCTTCGGCTTCCGCCAGCTCCCCTCCGGCAGCTACAAGGCCACCACCAAGGCCGACACCTACTGGGGCACGGGTCAGAAGCTGTTCTCCCTCTAGCCGCTACGTCGAAGGGCCGCACCCGTGCTGGGGTGCGGCCCTTCGTCGTACGTGCTGCTAGCCGACCACGCCGTACAGGCGGTCGCCGGCGTCGCCGAGGCCGGGGACGATGTAGCCCTTGTCGTTGAGCCGCTCGTCGAGGCCGGCGGTGACGACGGTGACGTCGACGTCGCGGCTGTCGAACGCCGCGCGCAGCCGGTCGAGGCCCTCGGGCGCGGCGAGCAGGCAGAGCGCGGTGACGTCGGTGGCGCCGCGGCCGAGCAGCAGGTTGATCGCGTCGACCAGCGTGCCGCCGGTGGCGAGCATCGGGTCGAGCACGAACACCTGGCGGCCGGAGAGGTCGTGCGGCACGCGGTCGGCGTACGTCGAGACCGTCAGCGACTCCTCGTCGCGGATCATCCCGAGGAAGCCGACCTCGGCGGTCGGCAGGAGCCGGACCATGCCGTCGAGCATGCCGAGGCCGGCGCGCAGGATCGGTACGACGAGGGGCCTCGGGTCGGCCAGCTTCACGCCCATCGCCGGCGCGACGGGCGTGCTGACCGCGACGCGCTCGACGCGGATGCTGCGGGTGGCCTCGTACGCGAGCAGCGTGACGAGCTCGTCCGCGAGCCGGCGGAACGTGGGCGAATCGGTGCGGGCGTCGCGCAGGGTCGTCAGCTTGTGGGCGACGAGCGGGTGGTCGGCGACGTGGATGCGCAGGCTGTCGGGCATGGCCCGAAGGGTAGGGGACCGGCGTCCGGCATGCGTGGGCTGAGTCCAAGGTCACGCGAGCGCCGGTCGCCCGCGCGGCAAAGGAGCACCGTGGGACGCCGGTGTCTGCCACCCTGGGTGTCGCCCGCACGGCCCGCACGCCCCGAGGAGGTACGACGTGGACGACGCAGCAGTCGACTTCGCCGTCGCCGCCTGGCGCGAGGAGAACCTGTGGCAGCTCGTCACGCTCCCGCCGCGCGCGAGCGAGAGCCTCGACCTCATGATCGACGCGCTGCGCGCGCAGCCCGGCGAGACCGGCACGCTCGGCCTCGTGTCGATCGCCGAGGAGCTTTTCCTCATCGTGCGGGTGCGCGGCGAGGACGTGCGGCTGCTCGTATCCGACGTCATCGCCGCCGACGACTGGCCGCTCGGCGCGGACGCCCTCGACCGCCTCGGCATCCCCGAGGACGTCGAGCTCGACGACGCGGAGCCCGCGGGCGACCTGCGCATCGTCGACGACCTCGGCGTGGGCCCGGAGGAGATCGAGCTCCTGCTCGAGGACACCGAGCTCTACCCCGACGAGGTGCTCGCGAGCATCGCCGCCCGCATCGGGTTCGGCGAGCTCTTCGACGCCGCCCTCGAGCAGCTCCCCGACTGACGACGCGGGTGTGCTCGAGTAACTCGAGTTAGGGCGTGGATTCGCGTCCAGTTGGGGCCGTAACTCGAGTTACTCGTGGCCCTGGCCCGCGTGCGGGATGATCGGGGCGTGCAGCCGCGCCCGTCCGACGTCGACGCCGTACGCCGGGCCCTCGACGCCGCACGCCGCGCGGGCGAGGCCGGCGAGGTGCCGATCGGCGCGGTGGTGATCGGGCCGGACGGCGAGGTGCTCGGCGTCGGCGCCAACGAGCGCGAGGCGACCCACGACCCGACTGCTCACGCGGAGGTCGTGGCCCTGCGCGCGGCGGCGTCCCGGCTCGGCACCTGGCGGCTCGACGGCTGCGTGCTGGCCGTGACGCTCGAGCCATGCCCGATGTGTGCAGGCGCCGCCTGGCTCGCGCGCGTGGAGCGCGTGGTGTTCGGTGCCTGGAACGAGGAGTACGGCGCTGCCGGGTCGCTCTGGGACGTGCTGCGCGATGGGCGCCTCAACCACCGCCCCGAAGTCGTCGCCGGAGTCCTCGCCGACGAGTGCTCCGAGCTCCTGGCCGACTTCTTCGCCGCCCGCCGCACCACCCCCTGACTGACGCGAGTTACTGCCCAAGAGCACGCTGAAGGCAGCGCTTCAACGTGCATTTGGGCAGTAACTCGAGGACCTTCTAGTCGCGGGGCGGGAGGTAGGGCTTCAGCTGCTCGCGGGCGATGCTGCGCAGGTGCACCTCGTCGGGGCCGTCGGCCAGGCGCAGGGTGCGAAGGCCAGCCCACATCTCCGCCAGCGGGAAGTCGCCCGAGACGCCGGCTGCGCCATGCACCTGGATCGCCTTGTCGAGCACCCACAGCGCCTCGCGCGGCGCGACAACCTTGATGGCCGCGATCTCCGTCGCGGCGCCGCGCGCGCCGACCGTGTCGATGAGCCACGCGGTCTTCATCGTCAGCAGCCGCGCCTGCTCGAGCCGGATGCGCGACTCCGCGATCCACTCGCGCACCACGCCCTGGTCCGACAGCGGGCGGCCGAACGCCGTGCGCGACACCGCCCGCTCGCACATGAGCTCCAGGGCCCGCTCGGCCATGCCCAGCGAGCGCATGCAGTGGTGGATGCGTCCGGGGCCGAGCCGCGCCTGGGCCATCATGAAGCCGCCGCCGCGCGGCCCGAGCAGGTTGGCCTTCGGCACCCGCACGTGGTCGAAGTCGATGACGCCGTGGCCGCCGTGCGAGCCGTCGTCGTACCCGAACACCGTCGTCGACCGCTCGATCGTGACGCCCGGGGTGTCGAGCGGAACCAGGATCATCGACTGCCGCGCGTGCCGGGCGTTGTCGGGATCGCTGACGCCCATCACGATCGCGACCCTGCACTCCGGCCGCATCGCGCCCGTCGACCACCACTTGCGGCCGTGCACGACGTACGAGTCGCCGTCCTCGGTGATCGTCGCGGAGATGTTGGTGGCATCCGACGACGCGACGTCGGGCTCGGTCATCGAGAAGCACGAGCGGATCTCGCCAGCCAGGAGCGGCTCGAGCCACTCTTCGCGCTGCTCCGGCGTCGCGAACATGTGCAGCAGCTCCATGTTGCCGGTGTCCGGCGCGTTGCAGTTCATCGCCTCCGGCGCGATGTGCGCGGACCGTCCCGACAGCTCGGCGATCGGCGCGTACTCCAGCACGGACAGGCCGGCGCCGTGCTCGGCGTCGGGGAGGAACAGGTTCCACAGGCCCTGGCTGCGCGCCTCGGCCTTCAGCCCCGCGAGCACCTCGGGCGTGCGGTGCGGCGTGCCGGCAGCGCGGTACGCCGCGGCCTGCTCCTCGAACGTGTGCTCCGCCGGATACACGTGCTCGTCGAGGAACGTGCGCACCTGCTCCTGCAGCGCGAGCGAGCGGTCGCTGTGCCGGAAGTCCATCGTGCGTCCCTTCGTGGTGCTGCTGCGGTGCTGGGTTCAGAGCCGGTCGAGCCACTGGCGCGACGCGTCGAGCAGGCGGGGCACGAACACGCCCACGCCGCCGAAGCCGTCGCCCACGGTCTTGCCCTGCAGGTAGCGCGCGTGGATGCCCTCGGCGATGACCGCGAGCTTGAACCACGCGAACGCGACGTACCAGGGGAGCGCCGACAGGTCGCGGGTGCTGCCGGCGGCGTACCTCTCCACCAGCGCGTCGGCCGGGAGGAAGCCGGCCTCGGTCGACATCGGCGCGGCGCCGAACATCCCCTGCTCGCCGAGCGTCTGGTAGACGACGAGGAGGCCGACGTCGGTGAGCGGGTCGCCGAGCGTGGCCATCTCCCAGTCGACGACGGCGGCGATGCGCTCGACGTCCGGCGAGTACATGACGTTGGTGAGGCGGTAGTCGCCGTGCACGATGCCGGCGGGCTGCGGCTCCGGGATGCGGTCGGCGAGGGCCGCCACGAGCTCCTCGAGCCCTGCGCGCGGCTCGGTCTCGGACGCCTCCCACTGCGTGCGCCAGCGCTTCACCTGCCGCTCGAGGAACCCGTGCGGCCTGCCGAACTCCTCGAGCCCGACGTCCGCCGGATCGATCGCGTGCAGCGCGAGGAGGGTGTCGACGAGCAGCTCGCACGCGCGCCCCGCGTCGCTGGGCGCGAGGCGCGCGAGGACCTCGGGCTTGTCGAGCACGACGCCGTCGACGTACGCCATGAGGTAGAACGGCGCGCCGTTGACCTCGACGTCCTCGCACAGGATCACGGGCTCGGCCACGGGGACGGCGGTGCCGTGCAGAGCGGACAGCACGCGGAACTCGCGCGTCATGTCGTGCGCGGTCGACAGCACATGCCCGAGCGGCGGGCGCCGCAGCGCCCAGGTCGTGGTGCCGTCGGTGACGCGGTACGTGAGGTTCGACAGGCCGCCGACGATCACCTCGGCCTGGAGCGGGCCCTGGCGCAGCCCGGGCGCCGTCCGGTCGAGCCACCCCTGCACCGCCGCGAGGTCCAGCCCCGGAGTTCCGCTCACCCCCCGACGCTATCCCCGCCGGCCCCGCCGTTCTGTATGAAGGCGACCATCATCCAATAGAGCCGAACAATCCTTCCCATCACGACGCCGCTATCCACACGCTCGAGTCAGGCGCCCAGCCGCGGGATGCCGAGCTTCACCTGCAGGCCGTTCATCTGCGCGAGCCACCGGTCGGTGTCCGACGCCCGGCCCGCGTAGTACGCCGCCACCTCGGGATGCGGCAGCACGAGGAACCGGTCGTCGCCGAACGCCTGCCAGAGCACCTCGGCGACGTCCTCGGGCTCGAGCGTGCTCTCGTTGTCGAGCAGCGGCGCCGCCGCGCCCACGCCCTGGATCATCGAGGTCCGCACGCCCTGCGGGCACAGCGCCTGCACCACCACGCCCTGGTCGCGGTACGTCGCCGACAGCCACTCGGCGAACGCCACCGCCCCGTGCTTCGTGACGCTGTACGACGCGTCGCCGATCATCGTCAGCAGCCCGGCGGCCGAGGCCGTCACCACGAACCGGCCGCCCCCGCCGTCCGCGATCCATCCCGGCACCAGCTCCCGTGCCGCGCGCACGTGCGCGAGCACGTTGACGTCGATGGCGCGCGCCCACTCCTCGTCCGTCGTGTCGAGGCCGTGCATCACGCCGATCCCGGCGTTCGCGACGTACACGTCGATCCGCCCCAGGTGCCCGCGCGCCCGGGCGATCAGCGACGCGACGCCCTCGGTGCTCGCGCAGTCCCCGGGTACGGCGTACCCGCCCACCTCGGCCGCGGCGGCCTCCGTGGCGGCCGGGTCGAGGTCGTTGACCGCGACGCGCAGCCCCTCGGCAGCCAGGCGCCGGGCGATGGCCAGGCCGATGCCGCCGGCGGCTCCGGTGACGATTGCTCCGAGCGGCGTGCTGCTCACGGGGGCTCCTCCGCGGTGGTGGGGTCGCTGCGCACGCTAGACCGGTACGCCGGTCCGCGGGGTCCGGTGGCGTCGGTCACCCTCCCCGCGTACGGCGCCGCGGCCGATTTCGGGCTGGCCGCCCCGACCTTGTACTCTCCTCGGCGGTGGCGTGTCCGAGCGGCCGAAGGAGCACGCCTCGAAAGCGTGTGAGGTGCAAGCCTCCGTGGGTTCAAATCCCACCGCCACCGCCGATCGAAACGGCGTTCTCGCAGGTCAGACAC
>JBFWNE010000009.1:0-119201 GCA_050251215.1 Candidatus Nanopelagicales bacterium | reverse complement strand
CGAGCGCGGTGGCGCCGACGGCGTGGAGCACGGGCCGCGCGGCGGGCGGCTGCGTCAGGCGCGGGGGCTGGTCCCCTGGCTCGGACGGCGCTGCCCCGCCCGCGGCGAGCGCTCGGAGCCGCTCACGGACCAGGTCCGGGTCGGGGCGGGGTCGCGGGCGGGGCAGCACGCCGCATGCTCGGCCGCCCCGCCCCTCCGCGCGCCCGCTCGACGCGTCGCCGCTGTGGACGACGCGGCGATCGACCCGCAGGTGTGGACAGCACGTGACGCGGAATCTCTGCCGATGGCAGTGAAAGCCACATTGACCGGAAAGAGGTCAGCGGGGGGTGAGGGCGGCGCGGAGGTTCTGGCGGTGGCGGACGAGGACGAGGAGCGCCAGGAGTGCGGCGAAGACGATGTCGCTCGTGGGGTCGTGGAACAGGACGGCGGCGGGGACGAGCGCCAGGCACCCCGCCACCGAGGCGAGGCCGACACGGCGGGTGATCGCCCAGACGAGGGCGAACACCGCCAGCACCGGGATCGCCCAGACCGGCTGCACCGCGAGGATCGCGCCGAACGACGTGGCCACGCCCTTGCCACCGCGCCCGCGCAGCAGCGGCGACGTGATGTGCCCGACCACCGCGGCAAGGCCCGCGACCAGGGCCGGCACATGCAGGCCGAGCGCCTCGAACGCGATCACCGGCAGGTAGCCCTTGAGGATGTCGAGCACACCGACCAGCACCCCGACCTTCCAGCCGAACGCCCGGCCGGCGTTGGTGGCTCCCGGGTTGCCCGAACCCACCGAGCGCAGGTCGGTGCCGCGGATGCGCGCGATCGTGGCCGCCGGGTTGAGCATGCCGACGGCGTACCCGACGACCGCGGCCAGCGCGGCGAGCGCGACCTGCTCGAGCACGGCAGCCTCAGGCCTGCGGCCGCGGCGACACCGCGACGGCCACCATGCCGGGGCCCACGTGCGCCCCGACCACTGCCCCGACCTCGCTCACGAGCACGACGGAGTCGTCGAGGCGCGCGTGGATCCGCGCCGCGAGCCCGCTGGCCCGGTCGGCGGCGTCGAGGTGCTGGACGGCGATGTCGCACGGCCGGCCCGCGGCACGCTCGACGACGATCTCCTCGAGCCTGGCCAGCGCGCGCGAGGAGGTGCGCACCTTCTCCAGCGGCGCCACCCTGCCGTCGACGAGCTCGAGGATCGGCTTCACTGCGAGCGCCTGCCCGAGCATCGCCTGGGCGGCGCCGATGCGGCCGCCGCGGCGCAGGTAGTCGAGGGTGTCGACGTAGAACACCGCCGACCCCGCGCCGAGCCGGGCCCGGACGGCCTCGGCCACCTCGGGCAGCGAGCCCCCCGCCTCCGCCGCGCGCGAGCCCTCGAGCACCGCGAACCCCATGGCCATCGCAACGCTGCGCGAGTCGACGACCTCGACAGGGATCGGAGCGTCGCGCGCCGCGAGGGTCGCGGAATCGACCGTGCCGCTCATGTCGCCGGAGAGGTGCACCGACACGACCGCGTCGGCACCGGCCGCTGCGGCCTCGGCGTACGCCCGGGCAAACCGCTCGGGCGACGGGCGCGACGTCGTGACGACGCCCCAGCGGCGCAGCGCCGCGGCCACCTCGGTCGGTGTGATCTCGGTGCCCTCGTCGTACGCCGTGCCATCGACCACCACCTGGACCGGCACCACGGCGATGCCGTGCGAGGTCACGAGGTCGGCGGGCAGGTAGGCGGTGGAGTCGGTGACGACCGCGACCCTGCCCATGCGCCGACCCTACGCCGGGACGATGTTGACGAGCTTGGGCGCTCGCACGATCACCGTGCGGATGCCCGCGCCGCCGAGCGCCGCGACGACGGCCGGCGAGGCCAGCGCCTGCTCGCGCAGGTCGTCCTCGCCGATCGACGGCGGCACCTCGAGCCGGTCGCGGACCTTGCCGGCCACCTGCACGACGCAGGTGACCGTGTCCTCGACCAGCAGCGCCGGGTCGACCGACGGCCAGCCCGCGAGCGCGACGGTGGGCTCGTGGCCGAGCCGCTCCCACATCTCCTCGGCGGTGTACGGCGCGACCAGCGACAGCAGGATCGCGACGGCCTCGGCCGCCTCGCGCACCGCGGGGTCCGCCCCGCCCGGGCCCGAGTCGATCGCCTTGCGCGCGGCGTTGACGAGCTCCATCGTCTTGGCGACCGCGACGTTGAAGCGGAACGACTCCACGGCCTTGCTCGCCTCGTCGACCGCCTTCGCCGTGGCGCGGCGAAGCGCGAGGTCGCCGGTCGTGACGTCGACGCCCACGGGGCTTGTGACGTCGCCCGAGAGGCGCCAGGCGCGCGACAGGAACTTCTTCGATCCGCTCGGCGAGACGTCGGCCCAGTCGATGTCGTCCTCCGGCGGGCCGGCGAACACCATCGTGAGGCGCACGGCGTCGACGCCGTTCAGCTCGAGCTCGTCCGAGAGCCGCACCAGGTTGCCGCGCGACTTGCTCATCGTCGCGCCGTTCATCCCGACCATGCCCTGGTTGAGCAGGCGGGTGAAGGGCTCGGTGAAGTCGACCAGGCCCATGTCGTTCAGCACCTTGGTGAAGAACCGCGCGTACAGCAGGTGCAGGATCGCGTGGGTCACCCCGCCCGTGTACTGGTCGACGGGCGCCCAGTCGCGGGCCTGCTGCGGATCGAACGCGACGTCGGTGCGCGACGGGTCGAGGTAGCGCAGGAAGTACCACGACGAGTCGACGAACGTGTCCATCGTGTCGCTGTCGCGCCGGGCGGCGCCGCCGCAGCTCGGGCACGGCACGGTGACCCAGTCCTCGGCCGCGGCCAGCGGCGACTGTCCCTTGGGCGCGAGGTCCAGGCCCTCGGTCGGCGGCAGCACGACCGGCAGCTGGTCCTCGGGCACGGGGACCTCGCCGCAGGACGGGCAGTGGATGATCGGGATCGGCGTGCCCCAGTAGCGCTGGCGCGAGATCAGCCAGTCGCGCAGGCGGTAGTTGACCGCGCCGGTGCCGAGGCCCTTCTCCTCCAGCCAGGCGACCATGCGCTCGATCGCGTCGGCCTTGCGCAGGCCGTCGAGGAAGCCGGAGTTGATGGCCACACCGTCGCCGGCGTACGCCGTCGAGGCGTCGTGGTCCTCCGGCGGCTGCACCACGGTGACGATGGGCAGGCCGTACGCCTTCGCGAAGTCGAAGTCGCGCTGGTCGTGCGCGGGCACGGCCATGATCGCGCCGGTGCCGTAGTCGGCCAGCACGTAGTCGGCGGCGTACACGGGGATGCGCTCGCCGTTGACCGGGTTGATGGCGTACCGCTGCAGGAAGACGCCGGTCTTCACGCGCTCGGACGACAGGCGGTCGATCTCGCTGACCTGCTTGACCTGCTCGAGGTAGGCCTCGAAGTCGGCCTGCGCGTCGGTGCCCGCGGCCAGCTCGGCTGCCAGGTCGGAGTCGGCGGCCACGACGAAGAACGTCGCGCCGAACAGCGTGTCGGGGCGCGTCGTGTAGACGGTGACGGGCTCGTCGCGGCCCTCGATGGCGAACTGCACGTGCGCACCCGTCGAGCGCCCGATCCAGTTGCGCTGCATGAGCAGCACCTTCTCGGGCCAACTGCCCTCGAGCTGGGCCATGTCGTCGAGCAGCCGGTCGGCGTAGTCGGTGATGCGCATGTACCACTGCGTGAGCTTCTTCTTGGTGACGACGGCGTCGCACCGCTCGCAGCGGCCCTGCACGACCTGCTCGTTGGCCAGCACGGTCTGGTCGTTGGGGCACCAGTTGACGGCGCTGTCCTTGCGGTAGGCCAGGCCGCGCTCGTACATCTTCAGGAAGATCCACTGGTTCCAGCGGTAGTACGCCGGGTCGCTCGTGTGCAGCACGCGGTCCCAGTCGAACGAGCAGGCGTACCGGCGCATCGACGAGCGCTGCTGCTCGATGTTCTCCGCCGTCCACTTCACGGGGTCGGCACCGCGCTTGATGGCCGCGTTCTCCGCGGGGAGGCCGAAGGAGTCCCAGCCGATGGGGTGCATGACGTTGAAGCCCTGCTGCACCCAGTAGCGGGCGATGACGTCGCCGAGCGCGTAGGCCTCGGCGTGGCCCATGTGCAGGTCGCCCGACGGGTACGGGAACATGTCGAGCACGTACTTCTTCGGGCGCTGGTCGTCGGGCCGGCCGCTGCGGAACGGCGCGATCGCGTCCCACACCGGCAGCCACTTCTCCTGCACGGCGTGGACGTCGTAGCCGGCCTCGCGGCCGTCGAACTCGGCGGTGGTGTCGCTCTGGGTCATGGTGTCTCGGCGTCTCTCGTCAGCTCGTTCGGGCCCCGGACAAGGAGAAACCCCTCGCACAGGAGGGGTCAGCCGCACCGGTGCCGCCGGCGGGGGTGCCTAGCGGCTGTCGTTCCGGTGCGGCCCCATAAGCAGGAGGCCGTATCGCACCCGCCCAGAATAGCCGAGCGCCGCTGGTACCCCCGATCTGGATGGTCGATGTCGCTGTAGGCGACGACATCGGGCATCCAGATCGATCAGGGACGGCGCAGGATGGCCGTCACCCAGTCCGACCCGTCGTGCCAGGGCCGGAGGTCCCAGGTGGCGAACCGGTGCTCGTGCACCAGGCCCGCGGCCAGGGCGTCGCGCTCGAGGTCGTACGCCGAGTAGCCGCGGTCGGTGGCGAACCCCAGCACGACCACGCCGCCCGGCACTACGTGGGCGGCGAGGCGCTCGAGCACGAGGCCCTCGGTGCCCGGCGCGACGAACACCATGACGTTGCCCGCCATGACGACTCCGTCGACGGGCTCCGGGTGCCCGAGGGCCGCGAGGTCGAGCTCGGTCAGGTCGGCGACGTGCCACGACGGCCCGGCGTGGTCGTCCCGCGCAGCCGCAACGAGGACCGGATCGGCATCGACGCCCACGACCGTATGCCCGCGACGGTGCAGCTCGGCGCCGACGCGGCCGGTGCCGCACCCGGCGTCGAGCACCCGCGAGGCCGGGGGGACGAGGGCGTCGAGCAGGCGCGCCTCGCCGCTGATGTCGCGGCCCTCGGCGGCGAACCCGCGGAAGGTCGCGACGTACTTCTCGGAGTGGTCGCTCGGGGTCTCGGTCGCCCAGCGCGTCGGCTCAGCCATGCGCCGAGACTACGGGCGGGCCCACTGCGCGACGAGCTCGGCGGCGAGGGCACGGCCGACGCGCTCGTGGACCGCCCACGACCAATGCATGCCGTCGGGGTTGCCGCTGCCGTCGGCGAGCGACGGTCCCACGATCGGGTCGAGCTCGACGAGGCCCGTGCCGCGCGCTTCGGCCCACCGGCGCGCGGCCTCGACCGCGGGTGCGTGGCCGCGCTGGGCCGGGTACGAGGGCGCGGCGTACGGCGACGGCCCGAGCAGCACGGCCGGCAGGTCGCCGCGGTAGTGCCGCACCCCCTCGAGCACACGCCCGAGGTAGTGGTCGGTGGCGGCCTGAGGCAGCTGGCGCATCCGGCCGTCGGTCGCGCGGATCACGTGCGGCGCCGCGGCGTTGTACGCCGTGCGCACGCGCCTGCGGAGCGAGCCGGGACGCACGAACGGGATCCCCTCGCGCAGGTACGTCGGCAGCGCCGCCGGCAGGTGGTCCATGCCCCCCACGCCCAGCACCAGGGCGTCGGCGCGCGGCATGAGGACGCCCCAGGTGTTGGGGTCCTTGGTCAGCGACCACCATGCGTCGCGCGCGGTCCAGCCGATGCGGGCGACGAGATCGGCCTGCACCTCCTCGCCGAGCGACTCGCCCAGCGCCGCTGCCATCACCTGCGGGTAGAGGCGCGGGTCGGTCGGCGGGTGCGCCTCGTCGGGGCCGTGGAAGGCCAGCGAGTCGGCGAGCACCAGGACGTGGACCGTCACGGGCTCACTGCCCGAGCTCGGTCAGGACGGCGTCGAGCTCGGTGACGAAGCGGTCGGCGTCGTCGTGCGAGAAGCACAGCGGCGGGCGGATCTTCAGCGCGTCGTTGTAGATGCCGGCCGTGCCCACGAGCACGTGATGCTCCTTGAGCCCGTTCACGACCGCGAGCGTGAGGTCCTCGGACTCCTCGAACGTGCCCACGCCGAACTCGCAGGCGACGAAGAGCCCGGCGCCGCGCACGTCGCTGATCGAGGGGTGCCGCGAGGCGAGCGAGCGCAGCGACTCCTGCAGGTGGGCGCCGACGACCCGCGCGTTGTCCTGCAGCCCTTCCTCGCGCACCACGTCGAGCACTGCCTGCGCCGCCGCGATCGCGACCGCGTTGCCGCCGAAGGTGTTGAAGTAGCGCATGTCGCGGCCGAACTCGGCCACCACCTCGGGCGTCATCACGGTCGCAGCCACCGGGAACCCGTTGCCCATCGGCTTGCCGATCGTCATGACGTCGGGCACGACCGGCGACTCGGGCGTGCCGTGGCGCTCGAACCCCCACATCGCATCACCGGTCCGCCCGAAGCCGGGCTGCACCTCGTCCGCGAGATAGACGCCGCCGGCGGCCGCGACGACCTCGCGCATGGGGGCCAGGAACCCGGCGGGGTCGGCGAGCACGCCGTCGGAGGCGAGGATCGAGTCGGCGACGAAGGCCGCGAACCGGATCCCGTGGGCGGCGAGGTCGTCGATCGCCTCCTGCACCTGCGCCGCGAACCACTCCCCCAGGGACTCGTACCCCGACCAGTCGACCCGCCGGGGGTCGGGCGCCGGCACCCAGCGCACCCACTCCGGCAGTGCGTCCACACCGACGAGCGACGGCGAGATCGACGCGATCTCGGTCGACACGCCGTGGTACGCGTTGCGCGTCACGATGATGCCCGTGGCGCCGGTGTGCTTCTTGATGATCCGCAGCGCCAGGTCGTTGGCCTCCGAGCCCGTGCACGTGAACATCACGTGGCCCAGGGCGTCGGGCAGCGTGGAGAGCAGGTCCTCGGCGTACGACACGACCGCCTCGTGCAGGTAGCGCGTGTGGGTGGCGAGGACCGCGGCCTGCTCGGCGATCGCGGCCGTGACGCGCGGATGCGCGTGCCCCACCGACGGCACGTTGTTGTAGGTGTCGAGGTACTCGACGCCGTCGACGTCGTAGAGCTTCGTGCCGGAGCCGCGCACGATGTGCAGGGGCTGGCGGTAGAACAGCCGGTACGCCGGGCCCAGCGCGTCGATGCGCCGGCGCACGAGGTCGCCGGTCGCGGGGTCGAGGCGGTCGACGTCCTTCGGGTCGAAGTAGCTCGACGGGCCGATCGTGCGGGGCGCGCTCACGGGGTCCTCCGGATGGGCGGCGGCACCGCGACGAGCCGCCGCAGCGACTCGACCGCGATGCCCTGCACGCGCTGCGCGTGCCGGGGGTTGCTGCTGTTGGCAGCATCGAGCCAGGAGTTCACGAGCATGCGCTGGGCCATGCGAGCACGGACGAGGTGCGGCAGCAGGGCGAGCTCGTCGGCGGACAGCGCGCGCACGCCGAGGTAGCCGTCGGCCACGTCGTACGCCGGGCCCCACGGGTCCTCGTCCGTGCCGACGGCGTACGCCATCGCCACGGCCAGGTCGGCCACCACGGCGGTGCGCGTCATGTCGCCGAAGTCGAGGACGCCCGACGGGTCGCCGACGTCGTCGACCACGACGTTGTCGGGGTTGGCGTCGTTGTGCACGACCTGGTGCGGTACGGCGGCCAGTCCGGGAGCGGTGACGGCGTCGAAGCGGTCGAGCTCCTCGGCCACGTCCGCGCGGGCGGAGGGATCGACGATGTCGGTCAGCTGCGGCCGCAGCCCGCCGAGGTGCTGAAGGTCCCAGGCCAGCACGCGGTCGGCGCCCGGGTGCTCGAAGCCGCGCAAGGCGAGGGACAGCCGGGCGAGGAGGGCGCCGACGCCGCGCCGCTGCGCCTCGGTCGTGCGCGCATAGTCGAGCACGTGACCCGGCACGAACGTGTAGAGCCGCACGAGCCTCGGCTTGCCCTCGGCGCCGGGCACGGTGCCGAGGGCTGACCCGTCGACGTCGCGGACGACGCGCGGCACCTGCAGCCCGGGGTCGGTCGCGGCGAGGTGCTCGAGGACGGCGCACTGCATCGCGACGACGTCGTGCTCGTCGGCGGGGTTGGCCACCTTGAGCACGTACCTGTCGGCGCCGACGGCCACGCGGAACGTGTCGTCGCGCTCGGTCTCGAACCGGCGGACCTCCGTGGGCGCCAGGCCGTAGCGCTCGATCGCAAGGGCCGCGGCGCGCTCGAGGTCGAGCGGAGTGAACCTCGCGGTGATCGCGTCGTCGGTGCGCAGCTCCTCCACGCGCCGCACGCTATCCGACGCCGTCGGCCTCGGCCGGGCGGCGGCGCAAGCGCGAGCGGAGCACCTCGAGGTCGCTCAGCACGACCTCCGGATCCGGGTCGCCGAGCTCGCCTTTCCACCCCGCGAGACGGCCGGCGCGACTGACCGCCCGGAGTCGGCGCTCGACCGGTTCGCGCAGCTCTCGCGGCACCACGACGAGAAGCTGGTCGCCCACGCGCAGACGCATCTCGCGCGCGGGCACAAGGGCCTCGTGCTCGCGGGCGACCAGGCCGACGACCGCGCCCTTGGGCAGGCGCAGCTCGCCGATCGTGACGCCGTGCAGGAGCGAGCCCTGGGGGACCTCGAACTGCAGCACGTCGGCGTGGATGTCCTCGAGCGGCGCCGCCTCGACGGAGATCTCGGCGGTGTGCTCGCGGTCGACCACCCCGAGCCTGCGGGCCAGGTACGGCAGCGGCGGCGCCTGGATCAGCGTGAAGACCACCACGAGGAGGAACACGACGTCGAAGATCTCCTGCGCCACCGGCAGCCCCTGGCTGAGCGGGATGGTGGCGAGCACGACCGGCACGGCTCCGCGCAGGCCCGCCCACGACAGGAACGCCTGCTCGCGAGCACCGACGCGGAACAGGAACGTCGACAGCACCACCGAGGCGGGTCGGGCGACCACCAGCAGCACCGTGCCGAGCACGAGGGCGGTGGGCAGCGCTGCGAGCAGGCGTGACGGGCTCGCGAGCAGGCCGAGAAGCACGAACAGGCCGATCTGCGCGATCCAGCCGAGCGCCTCGACGAATCCGACCGTCGTCGCCCGGTGCGGGAGGTCGGCGTTGCCGAGCCACAGCGCCGACACGTAGATCGCCGCGAAGCCCGACGCCTCGACCGCCCCCGCCCCGGCGAACGACAGCATCGCGATCCCCACGGTGGCCACGGGGTAGAGGCCGGACGACGGCAGGGCGATGCGGCGCAGCATCTCCTGCCCGAGCCGCGCGACGAGCAGGCCGATGAGCACACCACCGACGAGCTCGTACGTGACGAGGCCGAGGGTCGACCAGGGGTTGAGCGAGTCCCAGCCCTCGGAGGCCAGCAGCGTCACCAGGAGGATCGCGAGCGGGTCGTTGAGCCCGGACTCCGCCTCGAGCGTCGAGGACACGCGGCGCTTGATCGGCAGCCGGCGCAGCACGGAGAACACCGCGGCCGCGTCGGTCGAGGACACGACGGCGCCGAACAGCAGCGACGTACGCAGGTCGATGTCGAGCAGGAAGTGCAGGAAGCCGGCGGTGACCGCGACGCTGATGGCCACGCCGACCGTGGCGAGAGCGAGGGACCTGCCGAGGACCGGACGGATCGAGTCCCAGCGGGTGGTGAAGCCGCCCTCAGCCAGGATGATCGCGAGCGCGACGAAGCCGAGCACCCGCGTGAGCGCGGCGTCCTCGTACTGCACGCCGAAGCCGGCCTCGCCGAGCAGGAGGCCGAAGCCGAGGTAGACCAGCAGGGTCGGCAGCCCCGCCCAGCGCGACAGGCGCACCGAGACGACCGCGAGGAGCAGCACGCCGGTGCCGACGAGCAGGACCAGGTAGAGGTCGTGCGTGCTCACGCGCCCTCCGTCCGCCGTCGCCTGCGATCACCCTAGTGAGGACGGCGTTACAGCCGCGTGTGCGCGCACGACGGCCGACGGGCGGCTCCCCGCACTGGTTCGCAGTGCGCGGGAGCCGCCCGTCGGGTGAGGGGACGTGCAGCGGAGGGGGTCAGGGGCGACCGGGGGCGGACGGCTTGCCCTTGTCGCCGTTCTTGCCGTGCCCCGCCTTCGCCGACGCGGCCGTCGAGCGGCCGTGCGCACCGGGCTCGGTCGGCGCGGTGCGGGACGCGTCCGTCGCAGTATCGGTCGGCTCGGGCGTGCCCTTCTTCTCGAGCAGCACCGTCGCGCAGTAGTCCTCCACGGTGCCGTCGCCGGCGGCGTCCACCAGGGCCTTCGCAGCCGGGTTGCCCTTCTCGGCCTTGGCGTAGGTCAGACCGCCGTGGGACCACGCGGTGCACAGCCCGAAGGCAGCCGGCCCGGTGGCGTCCGGGCCCTCGCCCTTCGGCGACGGGGTGGTGCTCGGCGCCGCCCCGGTGCTGGTGTCGTCCGTGCTGTCGTCGGCGGAGTCGATGGAGTCGGTCGAGTCGTCGGTGGCGGTGGTCTCGTCGCCCGACGCGGTGGACCCGTCATCGGTGGCCGAGGCCGACGGGCGGGCGCCGGCGTGGCCGAGCGCGGCCGGAACGGTGACCGCAGCAGCGGCGGTGCCGGCGACCACGACGGCGCCGACGGCAGCCGCGGCGGCCTTGGAGGTGAGCAGGGCGGTGAGCAGCATCGTCAGGTCCTTCGTCCGGGAGCATCGGCAGCCGGCCCGCGGGCCGTGCCTGTCCTTCGCGAAACGGCCCCTCTGCACGGCCTGTTACGGGCTTTACCGTTTCTGCGACGAAATGCGGCCGTACGGGTGACCAAGGCCCCCCGACCCCGACGTGCACCCAGGCCGGGCCCGCAGCGGGGGCCCACGTCCCATCCGATCCAGCAGGGGGCGGCCCGGGCCGAAAACGTCGAGCAATGAGAAAGGTCCGAGCCAGATGGCCCGGACCTTCCCCTGCGTGGAGCTGAGGGGACTCGAACCCCTGACCCCCTGCATGCCATGCAGGTGCGCTACCAGCTGCGCCACAGCCCCGTGCAGTCGTGCCGGGAAAGCATAAGGGAGAGCCCGCCCAGGGTGGAAATCGGGCTAGGACTCGTCGCCGAAGACGTCCTCGGGCAGCGATCGGGCGTTGTGCTCGGTGAGGCGCCACCGGCCGTCGGCGAGCTCCTCGAGCACCGACCAGGCGCAGTTCACGAGACCGCCGAGCGCGGTCCAGTGCTCCTGCGGCAGGTGCAGCAGGGTGCCGATGCCGGCGCGGATCGCGCCTCCGTGCGAGGCGACGACGAGCGTTCCGCCCTCGGGCAGCAGCCCGGCATGCCGCAGGATGGCGCCGCTGACGCGGACCGACACGTCGGTGCGCGTCTCCCCGTCGCCCGCGGGCACGTCGTCGCCGGAGAGCCACCGGCGGAAGTGCACGCCGTCGGTCGCGATGATCTCGTCGCGCACGAGGCCCTGCCAGCGGCCGGCGTACGTCTCGCGCAGGTCGGGGTCGGTCTCCACCTCGAGCCCGACGAGGGCGCCGAGCGCCTCGGCCGTGACGCGCGCGCGCTCGAGGTCGCTGGACACGATGCGGTCGGGCGCGAGGGTCGCGAGGTCGCGGGCAGCCCGCTCGGCCTGGGCGAGGCCGACCTCGTCGAGGGGTACGTCGGTCGTGCCCTGGAACCGCGACTCCGCGTTCCAGGCGGTGCGGCCGTGCCGCCAGAGGACGACGCGGCGCGCGTTCACGCGTCGCCTGCTGCAGCGCCGTCCCGCTCGGCGTGGACGTCACGGGGGCGGGTGACGGACTCGGGCAGCGGGATGCGCGTGCCGTCCTTCCAGAGCCGCTCGAGGCCGTAGTAGTGGCGCTCCTCGTCGTGCTGCACGTGCACGACGATGTCGATGTAGTCCAGCAGCACCCAGCGGCCGTCGCGCTCGCCCTCGCGGCGCACGGGGTCGACGTCAATCTTGTCGAGCGCCTCCTCGATGCCGTCGACGATCGCCTTGACCTGGCGGTCGTTGGACGCCGAGCACAGCAGGAACACGTCGGTGATGACGAGGGTCTCGGACACGTCGAGCGCGACGATGTCCTCCGCGAGCTTGTCCGCCGCCGCTGCGGCAGCGATGGCGGTGAGCTCCAGCGCACGGGCGGAGGCGGTCACGGACGGTCCTTTCGACGGGGAACGTCCGATTCTCTCACGCATCGACGCCGGGCCCGACCGCGCGAGCCTCAGGACGAGGTGGGGGTGAAGTCCTCGCCGAGCACCACGATCACGTCGGCCACGCTCTGGCCGTCCTCGGCCACCTTGATCGCCGAGGCGGGCACGCCGAGGGCGTCGGCCACCTCGGCGCCCCACTGCAGCGCATCCTTGGACGTGTCCGGGAGGATGACGTTCGTCTTCGCCTGGCCGAACGACGCCGCGTTCCCGCCGTTGACGAACGTGAATCCCGCCTCGACGAGCAGGGTCCGGGCGGCGGCGTTCAGACCCGGCGACCCGACGCCGTTCTGCACCAGGACGCGCACTTTGGAGTTGGGGCCGGGCACGCGCCGCGCCTCGGGCAGCAGCTCGTCGACCATCGCCGCCGCGGCCTCGGCGTCCACGCGGTACGCCGCTGGGCCGCCGGTGTCGATGCCGAGCACCGGCAGGTTCTTGTAGGCGACGTCGTCGGCCGTCACGTCGGCGTTGAGCCGCAGGAAGAACTCGGCGAGGTCCGAGAACGGCACCGTGGCCCGCGCCGAGGCGCCGAGCTGGGTGAGGATCGTCTCGATCTTCGTGGCGTCCGGCGGCAGCTTCGCCACGGTCAGCCGCAGCACCTGGACGAAGCGCGCCATCCGCGCCTCCTCCGTCTCGCCCTCGGCGAGGAAGGTGGCGTACGCCTCGGCCTGGTTGCCCTGCAGCACCTGGTCGGGACCGGCCGGCACGATGATCAGCTGGGTCCCGTCGGCGCGCTCCTCGGTCACGTCGACGTCGACGTCCGCCGTGATGCCGCCGACGGCATCCACGAGACCCGACAGCGCGCCCGGGTCGAGGGCCAGCGTGCCGTTGACGTTGACGCCGATGGCGTCGGACAACGCGTCGGCCGAGCCGTTCGGGTCGGGCAGCCGGTTGATCTGGCCGAACGGCAGCGTGCCGCCGGTGGCGACGTCCATGAGCGTGTTCTGCGGGATGGAGATGACGTTCGCGCGGCCGAGCGGGCCGCCCACCGACAGCAGTGCGTCGGAGACCGCCACGCCCTCGTCGTCGACGACCTGCAGCAGCAGGGTCGGCTGGGTCGGGGCCGTGGAGGTGGGGGACGCCGTGGGCTGGGGGTCGGGCGGCGGCGTCTGGCGCGACAGCCATGTCCAGAAGAGGCCGAGCAGGGCCAGCACCACCACCGCGCCGACGCCGAAGGCCACGAGCCGGCCGTGGGTCTGGTGCGACTGGGCCTGGGCAGCCTCCTCGGCGGCGCGGCGCCGGGCGGCGCGTCCTCCTGCTCCCTGAGCCTCGCTCCACCCCGGCGGGAGTGCGGGATCCGCGGGCGCGCTACCGGGCGACGCGGCCGCGTCCTCGGCCTCGGCCGCCTCCTCGGCGTTCTCGTCCTTGTCGTCGTCCTCGTCCTCGTCGTCTTCGTCGTCGTCCTCGCCGGCAGCGGCCTCGAGGGCACGGCGACGCGCGGCCCGGCCCCCCTCGACGACGGCGGGAACCTCCTGCGTGCCCACCGGCTCGGAGGTCGGCTCGGGCACGGGCTCGGGCGCCGGCTCGGCGGGAGCCCCCGGGTACGGCTCGAGCGCGGGGACCGGCAGGTCGAACGGGTCGGGGGGTGCGGCGTCGCCCGGCGCCGGGTGCTGGTCGTCGCTCATGCCGACGCCGCCCGGTAGAGGCCGTGGTCGGCGACGTACTGCGCGACGCCGTCGGGCACGAGGTAGCGGATCGGCGCTCCGGCCGCGACCCGCGCACGGCACTCGGACGACGACACGTCGAGGGCGGGGATCTGCAGCAGCGTGACCGAGCCGGCAGGCAGGTCGAGGTCGCCGGGGCCCTGCAGCGGGTGGCCCGGGCGCGTCACGCCGACGAGGTGCGCGAGATCCGGGATCTCCTCGGCCCGATGCCAGGACGCGAGACCGGCCAGCGCGTCGGCGCCGGTGATGAAGAACAGCTCGACGTCGGGCCCGAGCTCGGAGCGCAGGTCGGTGAGCGTGTCCACGGTGTACGTCGGGCCCTCGCGGTCGACGTCGACGCGCGACGCCGCGAGGCGCGGGTCGGGGTCGGTCGCGATCACGGTCATGGCGTAGCGGTCCTCGGCTGGGCTGATGTCCGGGCGGGTTTTCTGCCACTGCCGGCCGGCGGGCGCGAGCAGCACCTGATCGAGCCCGAGGCGGTAGGCCGCCTCGCTGGCCGCTACCAGGTGGCCGTGATGCACGGGGTCGAACGTGCCCCCCAGCACCCCCACGCGCCGCACGGTCGGACGGCGCCGGTCAGCGGTCGAGGTTGATGCGGGTGACGACGAACAGGAGGCCGAGCAGCGCCACGAGCGCGAAGGCGCCGAAGGCCCACTTCGAAGGCAGGTCGGAGTGCTCGTTGGCGACCATCGTGGCCTCGGCCAGGAAAGCTGCGGCGTTCATCGCGCGTACCCCTCGCTCCTCGTCGCACGGCGCGACGGACATGCCCGTTCCGGGTCGCCCCGAGGATAGCAACGGGCCGGGAGGGAACCCGCGATCGGGCGCGCAGCGCGTCCCGATCGTGATCAGCGGGCCGCTCGGCGCGACTCAGCCGCGCACGTGGCCGTCGCCGGTGACGACGTAGGTCGTGCTGGTGAGCTCGGCGAGGCCCATCGGTCCGCGCGCGTGCAGCTTCTGGGTCGAGATCCCGATCTCGGCGCCGAAGCCGAACTCGCCGCCGTCGGTGAAACGGGTCGAGGCGTTGACCATCACCGCGGCGCAGTCGACCCCGGTGATGAAGCGCTGGATCGCCGAGGCGGAGTCGCTGACGATCGCCTCGGTGTGGCCCGAGGACCAGCGCCGGATGTGCGCGAGCGCGGCGTCGAGGTCGTCGACCACGCCGGCGGCGATGTCGAGCGAGTAGTACTCCGCCGCCCAGTCGTCGTCGGTCACGGGCGCGAACGCGATGCCCGCGGGCCCGGCGTACGCCGCCATGCGCTCGTCGCCGTGCACGGTGACGCCCTTGTCCCGCAGCGCCTCGAGCGCGCGCGGCAGGAACTCCTCCGCCACGTCGGCGTGCACGAGGAACGTCTCCGCCGTGTTGCAGACGCTCACCCGCTGCGTCTTGGCGTTGACGAGGATCGCCAGGGCCTTGTCGAGGTCGGCGTCGCGGTCGACGTACACATGGCAGTTGCCGACGCCGGTCTCGATCACGGGGACGGTCGACTCCTCGACCACGCTGCGGATGAGGCCGGCTCCCCCGCGCGGGATGAGGACGTCGACGAGGCCGCGCGCGGTCATCAGGTGCTTCACCGACTCGTGCGTGGTGCCGGGTACGAGCGCGATCGCGTCGACCGGGAGACCCGCGGCGGCCAGGGCCTCGCGCATCACCTCGACGAGCACGACGTTGGTGTCGTACGCCGACGAGCTGCCCCGCAGCAGCGCCGCGTTGCCGCTCTTGAGGCAGAGGACCGCGGCGTCGACCGTGACGTTGGGGCGGGCCTCGTAGATCATGCCGACGACGCCGAGCGGCACACGGATCTGGCGCACGTCGAGGCCGTTGGGCAGCGTGTAGCCGCGGACGACCTCGCCGACGGGGTCCGGGAGCGCGGCGACGTCGCGGGCGGCCTCGGCGATCGCGTGCAAGCGGTCGGGCGTGAGGGTGAGCCGGTCGACGATGGCCGGGTCGGTGCCGTTCTCGACGGCCCGCGCGACGTCGCCGGCGTTCGCGGCGACCACCCGGTCGGTCGCGGCGTCGAGGGCGTCGGCGATGGCGAGGACGGCGGCGTCCTTCTGGCTGCGGTTCAGGCCGCGCAGGACGACGGACGCCTCGCGCGCGGCGCGGGCGACCTCGTGCACCGCGTCGCGGTCGCTGCTGATGCTCTCGCTCACGGCACGAGGGTACCGGCGGCGCACGGCGGCCCCGTCACACCGGTGCGTCCTCCACCTGCACGCCACGGCGGCGCGCCTCGCGCCGGCGCCGCACATCGAGCACCTGCATCACGGGCGTCGCCGTGATGCCGTGCACGAGGATCGAACCAACCACGACGAGCGCGGTCACCGACCAGAGATAGGGGCCGTCCGGGAAGTCGCCCTCGCTCAGCGCGAAGGCGACGTAGAACAGCGAACCGACGCCGCGCACGCCGAAGAACGAGATCACCGCGCGCTCGCGCGGACCCGTCCTGCCGGGAGTGAGGCCGATCCAGCCGGCGGCCGGGCGCACCACGAGGAGCACGGCCGCCGCGGTCAGCACCTCGGCCCACCCGATGCCGACGAGCAGCCCGCGGCCGAGGGCGCCGCCGAGGAGCACGATGACGACGACGGTCAGGATGCGCTCGACCTGCTCGACGAACGTGTGCAGCACGACGTGGTAGCCGTGTTGGCGCTCGGCGGCGCGCAGGGTGCAGGCGCAGACGAACACCGCCACGAACCCGTAGCCGTGCAGGAGCTCGGCGGCGCCGTACGCGAGGAAGGTCGCCGCGATCGCGACGAACCCCTCGGACTTCTCGGCGAGGTGGAACCGCTCGGCGAACGAGGAGAAGAACAGGCGCCCGAGCAGCCAACCGACGCCGATGCCTACCCCCACGCCCGAGGCGAGCCGCCACAGGACGTCGACCGCCAACCAGTGACCGAGCCACGCCGCTGGGGCCGCGCCGACCACGCTGATCGCGACCGCCGCGTAGGTGAACGGGAAGGCCAGGCCGTCGTTGAGGCCGGCCTCGGAGGTGAGGGCGAACCGCGCCTCGTCGTCGTCGGCGTCCTCGTCGGTGACGGGCTCGCTTACCTGCACCTCGGTCGCGAGCACGGGGTCGGTGGGAGCCAGGACCGCGCCGAGCAGCACGGCGCTCGCGACGCCGAGCCCGAGCACCCACCAGCCGAGCAGAGCGACCGCCGCGATCGTGAGCGGCATCGTGATGGCGAGCAGCCGCCACGTGGACGACCACGCTGCCCAGCCGACCGGGCGGTTGAGCGCGAGCCCCGCACCCATGAGCGAGACGAGGACGCAGACCTCGGTCAGGTGCAGAGCGAGGTCCCCGCCAGCCATCGGGTCGGGGTCGGGCAGCGCCGGGAAGAGGGCGAAGGCGAGCATGCCGGCCCCGAGGAACACCATCGGCATCGAGACCGGGAGCCGACCGAGGAACTTGGGCAGCAGCGCGGCGGCCAGGGTGGCGAGGCCCGCCGCGGCGTACAGCGCGCCCGTCCCGGCGATCTCGACCACCGTTCCACGCTAAGCGGATCCCGGCGTCCGTGGTGAAGACCGCGGATCGACTTCAGAAGGGCGCGACGCCCACGAGGCTCATCGGCATCGCGGGCGCCCGGCCGCGCCGATGGAACATGTCGCGGTCGACCACCTCGACGCCGACCACCTGCCAGTCGGGCAGGCCGCAGGTGTGCTGGTGCTCGGCCCACAGGCTGAGCGCCAGGGCGACGACCGACTGCGCGTCGGCCGCCTCCTCCCAGTAGCGGACCTCGGCGCGGTCGACGCCGTACCGGCCCGAGAGCAGGAAGGGGTGGTCGTGGCTGAGGTGCTCGAGCGCGGCCCTGATCTCGTCCTCGGGCACCGGGTCGCCGGCGACAGTGAGGGTGACGTGCCAGAACGGGAGCACGGCACCTCCCTCGCGATGGACGGCTAGTGGCGCAGCACCACCAGATCGTCGCGGTGCACGACCTCGCGCTCGTACGCCGGCCCCAGCTCGCGGGCCAGGTCCCGGGTGGATCGCCCGAGCAGGCCCGGAAGCTCTGTCGAGTCAAAGTTGACCAGTCCGCGGGCCACGGTGTTGCCGTTTTCGTCGAGCAGGTCGACCGGATCTCCGGCGACGAACACTCCTGTGACTCCTGTGATCCCGGCGGGCAGGAGCGAGAGGCGTCGGCGTACGACGGCGTCGACGGCGCCGGGGTCGAGGGCGAGCGAGCCCCGGCCCGCGGTGGCGTGGCGCAGCCACAGCAGCCGCGTGCCGCTGCGCTCCCCCGTCGCGTGGAACAGCGTGCCCACCTGCGCTCCGGCCAGGGCGTCGGCGGCGTGGGCGGCGGAGGTGAGGACCACGGGGATGCCGGCCGAGGTCGCGATGCGGGCGGCCTCGACCTTGGTGAGCATGCCGCCGAGTCCGACGCCCGAGCCCGTGCCGCCCACCACGACGCCGGCGAGGTCGTCCTCGCCGCGCACCTCGGTGATGAGCGCGGAGCCGTCGCGGCTCGGCGGGCCGTCGTACAGCCCGTCGACGTCCGAGAGCAGCACCAGCAGGTCGGCCTGCACGAGGTGGGCGACCAGGGCCGCCAGGCGGTCGTTGTCGCCGAACCGGATCTCGTCCGTGGCGACCGTGTCGTTCTCGTTGACGATGGGCAGCACGCCGAGCTCGAGGAGCTTGTACAGCGTGCGCTGGGCGTTGCGGTAGTGGCTGCGCCGGATCACGTCCTCGGCTGTCAGGAGCACCTGGCCGACCGTGCGCCCGTGCCGGGCGAACGCGCCGGTGTAGTGGGCGAGGAGGATGCCCTGGCCGACGCTGGCCGCCGCCTGCTGCGTCGCGAGATCGCGCGGCCTGCGGGTGAGCCGCAGCGTCGGGAGACCCGTGGCGATCGCGCCGGAGCTGACCAGCACCACCTCGACACCAGCATCGAGACGGGCGCCGATGGCGTCGACCAGCGCGTCGACCCGCACGGCGTCGAGCCCGCCGCCGCGGCCGGTGAGGGACGACGACCCGACCTTCACCACGACGCGCGAGGCCCTGGTGACGACCGGTCGCTTGCCCACGAGCGCACATCCTGCCAGGGCCGCCGCCGTCGGCCCCGGGTGGTATCAACGCCGCATGAGCATCGAGGCGACGTTCTCGGCACCGCTGTGGCGCTGGAGCGGCGAGAGCGCCTGGCACTTCCTCACCGTGCCCGAGGCCGTGAGCGACGACATCGCCTCGCGGGTCGAGCCCGGCCCCGGCTTCGGATCGGTGAAGGTGACGGCCAGCGTGGGCGGCACGACCTGGTCGACCTCGGTGTTCCCGGATTCGAGGAGCGGTCGCTACCTGCTGCCGGTGAAGGCCGCCGTACGCCGGCGCGAGCGGATCGAGGACGGCGACGAGATCGACGTGCGCCTCGTCGTGGAGGTCTGACGGCAGTCAGCGCGTGAATCTGCCCCCGGTTGTGTCGTGACTTCACGACACAACCGCCTCAGAGGCAGCAGATTCGGGGGCAAATCTCCGCGACTGCCCTGCGGCGCCCGATCAGTGGCCCAGGAGGCGGTCGTCGGTGCCGCGCGGGCCGCCGAGCGGCGTGCCGGCGACGATCGTGGGCTCGAAGTCGAAGACCACGGCGTTGTCCTCCGGGCCGATGACGACCTCGGCGCCCGGCACAGCGCCGAGCTCGAGGAGCTTGTCCTCGACGCCGAGGCGCGCGAGGCGGTCGGCGAGGTAGCCGACGGCCTCGTCGTTGCTGAAGTCGGTCTGACGCACCCAGCGCTGCGGGCGCTCGCCGCGCACGCGGTAGCGGACGCCGTCGGCGTCCTCCTCCCGCGTCACGGTGAAGCCGGTGTCGTCGACCGCGCGCGGCGTGAGCACGACGCGCGGCGCGACCTCGACGATCGTGCTCTCGCGGCGCTCCTTGACCAGCGCGGCCATGGCGAAGCCGAGCTCGCGCAGACCGTCGTGGGCCACGGCGCTGACCTCGACCACGGTGTAGCCCAGGGCCTGCAGGTCGGGCTTGACGAGGTCGGCCAGCTCGCGGCCCTCCGGGACGTCGACCTTGTTGAGCGCGACGAGGCGCGGCCGGTCGGCGAGGTCGCCCTCGGTTCCGCCGTACGCCGCGAGCTCTGCCTCGATCACCTCGAGGTCGCTGATCGGGTCGCGGCCGGGGTCGAGCGTCGCGCAGTCGAGCACGTGCACGAGCACGTGGCAGCGCTCGACGTGGCGCAGGAACTCCAGGCCCAGGCCCTTGCCCTCGCTGGCACCGGGGATGAGGCCCGGGACGTCGGCCACTGTGAACACCGTGTCGCCCGCCGTCACCACGCCGAGGTTGGGCACGAGGGTGGTGAACGGGTAGTCGGCGATCTTGGGGCGCGCGGCCGACATCGCGGCGATGAGCGAGGACTTTCCGGCGCTCGGGAAGCCGACGAGCGCGACGTCGGCGACCGACTTCAGCTCGAGGACGACGTCGAGCGCCTCGCCCGGCTCGCCGAGCAGCGCGAAGCCGGGAGCCTTGCGCCGCGTGCTCGCGAGCGCGGCGTTGCCGAGGCCGCCGTGGCCGCCCTGGGCGATCACGGCCTCCATGCCGTTGGCCACCAGGTCGGCGAGGACGTTGCCACGGCTGTCGAGCACGACCGTGCCCGGCGGGACGCGCAGCACCATGTCGGCGCCCTGGGCCCCGTTGCGGTGGCCGCCCTCGCCGGGCTTGCCGTTGCCGGCGCGGCGGTGCGGGCCGTGGTGGAACTCGAGGAGCGAGGTGACGTTGGTGTCCACGACGAGCCGGACGTCGCCGCCGTGGCCGCCGTTGCCGCCGTCCGGGCCGCCGAGCGGCTTGAACTTCTCGCGGTAGACCGAGGCGCAGCCGTGGCCGCCGTCCCCGCCCGCGACGTGCAGGACGACGCGGTCGACGAAGGTGGTCATGGGGTCTGCTCTCGGTTGCGTGGTGCGGAGTTGTGCGGGGCGGACATGCGTGAGGGGGCGAGCCGATCGGCTCGCCCCCTCACGGAGTCATGCGTGGGTGGTGCGGTCACTCACCGACGACGTTGACGACGCGGCGGCCGCGACGGGTGCCGAACTCGACCGCGCCGGGGGCGAGGGCGAAGAGGGTGTCGTCCTTGCCGCGGCCGACGTTCTCACCGGGGTGGAAGTGCGTGCCGCGCTGGCGGACGATGATCTCGCCGGCGTTGACCTGCTGGCCGCCGAAGCGCTTCACGCCGAGGCGCTGGGCGTTGGAGTCGCGGCCGTTCTTGGTGCTCGAGGCACCCTTCTTGTGAGCCATGTGTCGTCAGTCCCTGGTCAGGAGGTCTCGATGCCGGTCACGCGCACCTTGGTGAGCTTCGCGCGGAAGCCCTGGCGGCGCTTGTAGCCCGTCTTGTTCTTGTAGTGCTGGATCCGGATCTTCGGGCCCTTGGTGTGCTCGACGACCTCGGCGGTCACGGTGACGCCGGCGAGGGCCTTGGCGTCGGTCGTGACGGTCTCGCCGTCCACGAGCAGCAGCGCGGGCAGGGTCAGGGTCGACCCGGCGTCGGTGCCCTGGCGGTCCAGCTCGATGACGTCGCCGACGGCGACCTTCTCCTGGCGGCCGCCGGCCTTCACGATCGCGTACACCGCGGATCTCCATTCACAAACGTTCTCGGGACGACGCCCACGGCAGCGACCTCGACGGGGAGGCAGAACCGATCCAGAGGCCTGGAGGCGTCACGGGTGCCTGGGCACCGAGGGTCAAGGGTACGAACCGGGCCGTGCGCGGGTCAAACCGGGCTCCCGGTTCGACCCGCCGCGGCGTGCTCCGCGTGAGCAGGCTCACCCGGCCGCGGCCGGGCCTGCCTTGCGGGTGGCCTTGCGCGGGCCCCGCTTGCGCGGGGCAGGGGTGCTCGCGGGCGCCTCGGGCGCCTCGGGCGCCTCGGCGGCCTCCGGGGCTGCCTCGTCGACGTGGTGAGCCTGGCCCTCGGCTACGGCGGCGGACGCCTCAGCGGCGGCCTCGGCCGCTGCGGCCGCTGCCTCGGCAGCCCGCTTGGCGGCCGCGGCGTGCACCTTCTCCATCGCCTCGGTGACCTTCGGGTCGATCGCGCGGGGCTCGACCTCGGGAGCCGCCGCCGCGGACGAGCGGCCCTTGCGGCTGCCGCCCTCGGAGTCGCCGCCGCCCTTGCGCTTGCGGCTGCGGCTGCCCGCGCCGCCGGCCTCGGCGTCGCCCTCGCCGGCCGGCGCCTTGGCGGCGACCGGCTCGCTGTGCACGTGGTAGCCGCGGCCCTGGCAGGCCTCGCAGGTCTCGCTGAAGACCTCGAGCAGCCCCTGGCCGATGCGCTTGCGCGTCATCTGCACGAGGCCGAGCGAGGTGACCTCGGCGACCTGGTGCTTGGTGCGGTCACGGCCGAGGCACTCGACCAGGCGGCGCAGCACGAGGTCGCGGTTGCTCTCGAGCACCATGTCGATGAAGTCGATGACGACGATGCCGCCGATGTCGCGCAGCCGGAGCTGGCGGACGATCTCCTCGGCCGCCTCGAGGTTGTTGCGGGTGACCGTCTCCTCGAGGTTGCCGCCCTGGCCGGTGAACTTGCCGGTGTTGACGTCGACGACGGTCATCGCCTCGGTGCGGTCGATCACGAGGGAGCCGCCCGAGGGCAGCCACACCTTGCGGTCGAGCGCCTTGGCGAGCTGCTCGTCGATCCGCATCTCCCGGAACAGGTCGCCGGGGCCGACCCACGGACGCACCCGCTCGGCGAGGTCCGGCGCCACGCCGGCGACGTACTCGGTCAGCGTCTCGGCGATCTCCGAGCCCTCGACGAGGAGCTGGGTGAAGTCCTCGTTGAAGATGTCGCGGACGACCTTGATCGCGAGGTCGGGCTCGCCGTGCAGCAGGGCGGGGCCGCCGCCGGCGGAGGCGACCTTCTCCTGGATCTGGGCCCACTGCTCCGCGAGGCGCTCGACGTCGCGACGCAGCTCGTCCTCGGCGGCGCCTTCGGCGGCCGTGCGCACGATGACGCCGGCGTCCTCGGGCACGACCTGGCGCAGGATCGACTTCAGGCGGGTGCGCTCGGCGTCGGGCAGCTTGCGGCTGATGCCTGTCATCTGGCCCTCGGGCACGTAGACGACGAAGCGGCCGGGCAGCGAGATCTGCGCGGTGAGGCGCGCGCCCTTGTGCCCGAGCGGGTCCTTGCTGACCTGCACGAGCACGGGGTCGCCGGGCTTGAGCGCCGCCTCGATGCGCTTGGGCTGGCCCTCGAGGCCGGCGGCGTCCCAGTTGACCTCGCCGGCGTACAGGACGGCGTTGCGGCCCCGGCCGATGTCGACGAAGGCCGCCTCCATGCTCGGCAGCACGTTCTGGACCTTGCCCAGGTAGACGTTGCCGATCATCGACGCGCCGTTGTTGCGGTTGACGTAGTGCTCGACCAGGACGCCGTCCTCGAGCACCGCGATCTGGGTGCGGTCGTCGCGCTGGCGCACGACCATCACGCGCTCGACCGCCTCGCGGCGGGCGAGGAACTCGGCCTCGGTCAGGATCGACGGGCGGCGACGGCCGGCCTCGCGGCCCTCGCGGCGGCGCTGCTTCTTGGCCTCGAGCCGGGTCGAGCCCTTGACCGACGTGACCTCGGACGACGCCGAGCGCTGGCGCGGCTCGCGCACGCGCACGACGGTGTTCGGCGGGTCGTCCTGGTCGGCGCCGTCGCTCGATCCGCCGCGGCGGCGACGGCGGCGACGACGGCTGCTGCCGCCCTCGGCCCGCTCTCCGTCCTCGGACTCCTCGGAGACTTCGCCCTGCTCGTCCGACGCCTCGGCGTCGGGCTCGTCGCCCTCGACCTGCTCGCCGTCCTCGCCCGTGCGCCGACGGCGGCCGCGGCCGCCGCGACGACGGCGGCGGCGGGCACCGCCCGCACCGCCCTCGGAGTCGTCGGCCTCGACGTCGTTCTCGGCGCCCTCGGCCGCGGGCTCGGCGTCCTCGGCGAGCTCCTCGTCCTCGACGACGGGCTCCTCCACGACCGGCGCGGCAGCCTTCTTGGCGGCGCGCTTGCGGGCGGGGGCGGGGGCGGCCTCGACGCTCGGGGCCTGGAACATCAGCATGCCCGCGGCAGGGGCGGCCGGCTCGACGGCGGGCGTCTCCTCGACGACGGCGGAGAACGCCGGCGCCTCGGTGGCCTTGCGGCTGCGGGTGCGCTTGGCGGGCTTGTCGGCCGGCGCCTCGGGCGCGGCGTCCTCGACCGGAGCCTGTTCGGCTGCGGCCTTCTTGGCCGTCTTCTTCGCCGGTGCCTTCTTGGCAGCCTTCTTCGCGGCCGTCTTCTTGGCGGGGGCCTCGGCCTGCTCGGCCGCCGGCGCCTCGACGGGCGCCGCCTCGACGGCGGCGCCCGCGGGCGCGACGGCCGGCGGCCCGGCCGGACGTCCGGCCGCGCGGCGGCGGGGGCGACGGGCGGCGCCTTCGGGCGCGTCGGTGGAGGGGGTGGGGGTCTCGTCGCTCACGCGAACTACTCCTGTCCGACCTCCGGGTTCCGAGAAACCGCACGGAGGTCACGTCGCCCGACGCCGAGGCGGCGGGCGAAAGCCGGTGGGATGCACCCTCGCGCGCCCCGATCGGGGCGTGCTCCGGTGCCGACGCCGGCCTCAGGCGCGGTCAGCCGCGAGCGGGTCGGACACCGCGAGGTGCACGGGCCCGATGCTCGCGTCCGCAGCGAGCGGCCCCTGCGCCAGCCGGGTCACCCGAGGGGGGACCGGCGGCTCCAGGTCGGCCACCTGCCGCAGAGCGGCGAGGACGTCGTCGGGTCGTACGGACGGGGTTACGTGCCGGACGACCAGGCTGAGTATCGCACAGGGGGTGCCCGCCTCTCCCCCGGCCGAGGCCGCCTGCGCGTCGCCGGCGAGCCCGGCCTCGAGGCGCACGACGGGTCCGCGCGCATCGAACGTCCGCATGCCGGACTTCGTCAGGCGCTGGACCTCGACCTGCTCGGCGGCCAGGAACGCCTCAGCCGCCGCCTGCACCTGCTCCACGGGCAGCCCGGGGAGCTCGAGGGTCCAGACGCTGGCCTGGAGCCGGTCGGCGAGGTCGGGCGTGCGCACCTCGACCACCTCGAGCACGTCCAGGCCCGGCGGAAGCGCCTCGTCAAGGGCGGCGCGCACCTTCTCGGCGTCGAGGACCGCGGTCACGGCGATCTCGACGTACTCCGCCTCGCTGGCGGTGCCGGTGGGCGCGGCGTTGGCGTATGAGATGCGGGGGTGGGGGTTGAAGCCCTGGCTGTAGGCCATCGGGACGCCGGTGCGCCGTAGTGCCCGCTCGAAGGCGCGCTGGAAGTCGCGGGTGCTCGTGAACCGGAGCCGGCCGCGCTTGGCGTAGCGCAGGCGCAGCCGCTGGACGGTCGGCGCGACGTCGCGGACCGGGGCCTGGCGAGCCACTACAGGGCCGCCGGCTCGGGCGTGAGCCCCTCGCCGCGCACCGGCAGCGAGGGCATGCCGAGCAGCGTGACGCCGGTCGGGCCGACCTGGATCTCGGTGCCCATCTGGTCGCACACGCCGCAGTCGAAGCACGGCGTCCAGCGGCAGTCCTCGACCGGCACCTCGGCCAGGGCGTCCTGCCAGTCCTCCCAGAGCCAGTCCTTGTCCAGGCCGCTGTCGAGGTGGTCCCAGGGGAGCACCTCGGTGTAGTCGCGCTCGCGGGTGGTGTACCAGGCGACGTCCACGGGCAGGTCGGCGAGAGCGGCGTCGGCCGCGCCCATCCAACGGTCGAACGAGAAGTGCTCGCTCCAGCCGTCGAAGCGGGCGCCGTCGCGCCAGGCCTGCTCGATGACGGCGCCGATGCGCCGGTCGCCGCGGCTCAGCAGACCTTCGACGATGCCGGGGCGGCCGTCGTGGTAGCGGAAGCCGATGGCCTTGCCGTACTGCCGGTCCGCGCGGATCGCGTCGCGCAGCTTGTGCAGGCGGGCGTCGGTGGTCTCGTGGTCGAGCTGGGCCGCCCACTGGAACGGCGTGTGCGGCTTGGGCACGAACCCGCCGATGCTCACCGTGCAGCGGATGTCGCGGGTGCCGCTGGCCTGGCGGCCGGCCTCGATCACGCGGCGCGCGACCTCCGCGATCTGCAGCACGTCGTCGTCGGTCTCGGTGGGCAGGCCGCACATGAAGTAGAGCTTCACGTTGCGCCAGCCGTTGCCGTACGCCGTCGTGACGGTCCGGATGAGGTCCTCCTCCGTCACCATCTTGTTGATGACGCGGCGCATCCGCTCGCTGCCGCCCTCGGGCGCGAAGGTCAGACCGCTGCGGCGGCCGTTGCGGGTCAACTCGTTGGCGAGGTCGATGTTGAAGGCGTCGACGCGCGTGCTCGGGAGGCTGAGGCCCGTCTCGGTGCCCTCGTAGCGGTCGGCGAGGCCCTTGGCGAGCGGCGCGATCTCGGAGTGGTCGGCGCTGGACAGGCTGAGGAGGCCGACCTCCTCGTACCCGGTCTTCTCGAGGCCGTTGTCGACCATCTCCGCGATGCTGCGGGCACTGCGCTCGCGCACCGGGCGGGTGATCATGCCTGCCTGGCAGAAGCGGCAGCCGCGCGTGCAGCCGCGGAAGATCTCCACGCTCATGCGCTCGTGGACGCTCTCGGCCAGCGGCACGAGCGGCGCCTTCGGGTAGGGCCACTCGTCGAGGTCCATGACCGTGTGCTTGCTGACGCGCCACGGCACGCCCGGCCGGTTCGGTGCCACGCGCTGGATGCGGCCGTCGGGGAGGTAGTCGACGTCGTAGAACGCCGGCACGTACACGCCGCCGGTGCGCGCGAGGCGGAGCAGCAGCTCCTCGCGGCCGCCGGGCCGGCCCTCGGCCTTCCAGTCGCGCACGATGTCGGTGATCGCGAGCACGGCCTGCTCGCCGTCGCCGAGCACCGCGGCGTCGACGAAGTCGGCGATCGTCTCGGGGTTGAACGCCGCGTGGCCGCCGGCGATGACGACGGGGTGCGACTCGTCGCGGTCACTCGCGTGCAGCGGGATGCCCGCGAGGTCGATCGCGGTGAGCATGTTGGTGTAGCCGAGCTCGGTGGAGAAGCTGAGGCCGAGGAGGTCGAACGCGCCGACCGGGCGGTGCTGGTCGACGGTGAACTGCGGCACGCCGTGCTCGCGCATGAGCTTCTCGAGGTCGGGCCACACGGCGTACGTGCGTTCGGCGAGAGCGTCGTCGCGCTCGTTGATGACCTCGTACAGGATCTGGACGCCCTGGTTGGGGACGCCGACCTCGTACGCGTCGGGGTACATGAGCGCCCAGCGGACGGCGACGGAGTCCCACTCCTTGGCCACGGCGTTGAGCTCGCCGCCGACGTACTGCACCGGCTTGGAGACCAGGGGCAGCAGCGCCTCGAGCCTGGGGAACACGGACTCGACGGGCACAGGACGGGCCTTCCATGAGGAGCCGGGGGACGAAGGGAATCCTAACGAACGCTGCCGCAGGGGCATCCCCACGCCGTTCGCCATGAAGGCGACCCTCATCCAAAACCGCCCATGATGGCCGGAATTGTTCGGCTCTATTGGATGAAGGTCGCCTTCATCTACTTCTCCCGGGTCTTCATGTGGACGTTGAGCAGGAGGCCGATGGCTATCCAGCTGGCGAACATGGAGGTGCCGCCGTACGAGACGAACGGGAGCGGTACGCCGGTGACCGGCATGATGCCGAGGTTCATGCCGATGTTCTCGAAGGCCTGGAAGCCGATCCAGACCGCGATGCCCGAGGCCACGAGGCGCCCGAACAGGTCGGACGCGCGGACGGCGATGCGGATCGCGCGCCACAGCAGCACGCCGAGCAGCAGGACGATCCCGGCGGCGCCGGCGAAGCCGAGCTCCTCCCCCGCGACCGAGTAGACGAAGTCGGTCTGGTTGTACGGCACGAACCGGCCCTGGGTCTGCGGGCCTTCGAACAGTCCCTGACCGAACCAGCCGCCCGATCCGATCGCGATGCGCGCCTGCTGGGTGTTGTAGCCGATGCCGCGCGGGTCGTTCGCCGGGTCGGCGAACGCGGTGAGGCGGTCGACCTGGTACTGCTTGAGGATCCCCACCTGCAGCGCCACGAACGAGCCGATGGCGGCTGTGGCGAGGATGCCCACGAGCCAGCGGGTCTTGGCGCCGGAGACGGCGATGATGCCGAACACCGCGCACGCGGTGACCATGACGGTGCCGAGATCCGGCTGCAGCATGATCAGCCCGATGGGCACCGCAGCCACGAGCAGCGCGTAGAGCACGTCGATGTCGCGTGGCTCGTTCTCGGCGTCGCGCTTCTCCGACAGGAGCATCGACATCCCGAGGATGATCGCGATCTTGGCGAACTCCGACGGCTGGATGGTGAAGCCGGCGGGCAGCGCGATCCACGCCTGGGCGCCGTTGATCTCGGTGCCGATCGGCGAGAGCACCACGACCAGACCGATGACCGAGAGCACCCACAGGATCGGGGTGTACGCACGCAGCAGCCGGTAGTCGAAGCGCGAGACCAGCACCGCGAGCGCGACGCCGATGACGAGGTTGATCAGGTGCTTCTTCAGGTAGGCCTGCGGGTCGTTGTCGAAGGTCGAGAGCTTGCCGGACGTCGCCGACCACACGAGCAGCGCGCCGAGCACCGACAGCGCCAGCGCGGCGAGCACCAGCGTCCAGTCGACGCGGCGCAGCGCGGAATCCTTCTTGCGCGCCGGGATAGCGGCGCTGGGGTAGGCCAGGGTCATGGCGACCTCACCCCGTGCAGCACCGCTCCGGCCCGGCGTCTGCGCCGTGCCCGGTTGAACAGGCCGGCCAGCGCGAGGGGCGGGAGCGCGACGAGGCCGGCCGCTGCGCCCCCGTCGGGCTGCGCGGCGTCGTTGACCGAAGGGCTCGCGGACGCCCCGGCCGTGGCGGCCGCCGTCGCGCCGGGATCGGCCGACGCCGACGGGTCGGGCTGGGCCGAGGTGATCGACTTCGGCATGCCCGGGTACATCGGCGTGCCGTCGCTCTTCACCTTCGGGAGCTTGGTCGAGGGCTCGCCGCCGACGAGCACGGACTTGCTCGGGTCGACGGTGCTGCCCTTGATGCCGTAGATGGCCTCGTAGATGCGCCGGACGCTCGGGGCGCTGGTGCTCGCACCGGTGCCGCCCTGCGACACCATCATGACGACGGCGTACTTCGGGGCGTTGGACGGCGCGAACGTCGCGAACCACGACGTCGACTGGTCGCCCGCTGTCGCCGCCTGGCCGGTGCCGGTCTTGGCAGCCACGGGGATCTTGTCGAGCGGGAAGCCGCGGAACGGGTTGTAGCCCGTGCCGTACGGCTGGGTGGTGACGTCGGTGAACGCCGCGCGCAGGAACGCGAGGTTGCTCTGCGACACGGGCAGCGTGCCCATCTTCTTGGGCTTGATCTTCTCGACGACCTTGCCGCTCGAGGACACGAAGCCCTTGGCGATCTGCGGCTGCCAAATCGTGCCGCCGTTGGCGACCGCGGCGTACGCCTGGGTCACCTGCAGCGGCGTGACCGCCATGTCGCCCTGGCCGATGGAGAGGTTCACCGCGTCACCGGCGCGGAACTTGTCGCCGTCCGCGCAGTTCTCCTTGGCGATCTGCTTGAGGTAGATCGCGCGCGGCGCGTCGGTCTTGGCGACCTCGGGGTAGCCCGTGACCGCACGCTTGCACCAGGCGTCGTGGAGCTGGTCGTAGAGCAGCTTCTTGAACTCGCGGCCGCCCACGCGCCCGCGCGACTCGCTCGGCAGGTCGATGCCCGTGCGCTTGCCGTAGCCGAAGGCCTTGGCCATCGTCTCGATCGGGTCCTTGGGGTTCTTCTTGGGCGACAGGCCGCCATCCTGCAGCCACCAGCGGTAGGCGACCTCGTACCACATGGTGTCGCACGAGACGGCGAGGCCGCGGGTGAGCGAGAGCTTGCCGAACTGCTCGCCCTCGAAGTTGCGGAAGACCTGGTTGCCGACCTGGTACTGCGACGGGCAGTCGAAGATCGTGCTCTGGCTGTAGCCGTTCTGCAGCGCGGCGGAAGCCGACACGATCTTGAACGTGGACGCCGGCACGAACTGGCCCTGGGTCGCGCGGGAGATCAGCGGGTAGTCCGACTTCTCGGACGTGAGCGCCTTGTACTCCTTGGACGAGATGCCGCCGACCCATACCGTCGGGTCGTACGTCGGGTAGCTGGCCATCGCGAGCACGTGCCCGTTGGTGACGTCCATGACCACGGCGGCGCCGGAGTCGGCGACGTAGTTGCGGCTGGGGTCCGTGCGGTCAGGAGTGTTCCGCGCCTTGTCGATCGCGGCCTTGAGCTCCTTCTCGACGACTGCCTGCAGCCGCGCGTCGATGTTGGTCACGAGGTAGTTGCCCGGCACGGAGTCGGTCTCGCTCACGGTGCCCACGACGTTCGCGGCCTGGTCGACGGCGAGCTTCTTGATGCCCGGCTCGCCGCGCAGCTGCGCGTCGTACTCCGCCTCGAGCCCGGCGCGGCCGACGAGGTCCGTGCGACGCAGCAGCGACTCGTCCGCGGGGATGGTGCCTGCATCGCGCGCGGCCTTCTGCGCGGCGAGCTCGGTGTCGCTCACCGGTCCGAGGTAGCCGAGGATGTGGGCCGCGTTGGCCTTGTCCGGCGTGGGGTACTCGCGCACGGCCTCGAGCCCGGCGGTCACGCCGGGGTAGTCGGAGCGCTTCTCCATGATCGTGAGCGCGAGCTCCTGCGTGATGTCCTTGGCGACCGGGATCGGCTGGAAGGGCGAGCCGTTCCAGCAGATGGGCGGCTTCTCGTGCGCGTCCGGGCCGCACAGCTCGAGCTTGTACGACAGGGCCGTGTACGTCGTGCCCAGCGCCTTGGCGAGGCGCGTCAGCACTGCCTTGCCGTCGTCCTTCTGCTTGGCGAGGGCCGTGCGGTCGACGCTCACGACGAGCGAGGTGCGGTTGGACACCAAGGGGCGGCCGAGCTGGTCGAGGATCAGGCCGCGCGTGGCCGGGGTGACGACCTCGCGCGTGCCGTTGGCGTCGGCCTTCGCGGTGTAGACGTCGGCGGACACGACCTGGAGGAAGAAGAGCCGGCTCACGAGCGTGACCAGCAGCGAGAACAGCAGGACACCGAGCACCGCGAGGCGCAACGACGACCGGTCGCTCACGAGTCAGTGCTCCAGGTGGTGTGCGTGCGGGCAGGTCCGGGCCGCGAGTCCGAAGGTCCGACGACGGTGGCGGAGCCCGGGTTCCCGGGGGTGACGGAGGACTCAGGCCGCCAGGCACCAGGGTAAGCCCGCGCGGAAGGGCCGGGGGACGCGTCGTACAGCGGGCTCTCAGGCGCGGCCGACGTCGTAGCGCGGTGGCGGGGGGTCGACCTTGCGCCAGAGCCACGTGATGAGCGCCAGGACGAAGGGTGCGAGGACCACGGCGTACGCGACCTGGGTGAACAGCAGGCCCGGCACCCGCTCCCAGGACACGCGGGGGTCGGCCACAACCCCTCCGACGAGGGCGTAGCCCAGCACGACACCGCCGGAGAGCAGCCCGGCGAGGAGCACGGCCGACAACGGGCTGCGCTCGCTCTGGCCCAGGAGCCCGGCCAGGTAGCCGATGGTGACGAGCAGCACCGCCGTGAGGCCGAGCAGCCCGTCGGCCGGCGGCAGGAGGTCGAGGAGGAGACCGGCCCCGAAGCCCGCGATGGTCCCCCGCACCGGCCCGCCCACCAGCCCCAGGCCGACGACGGTGACCGCGACGAGGTCGGGCGTGGCCCCCGGCAGCCCGAGCAGCGGCAGCACGGTCAGCTGCACGATCACGGCGGTCAGCACGAGCAGGGCCATGAGGCCGGCGCGGAGCCAGGACATCGGGACGCCGCTCAGGAGGCCGAGGCGCTCGGCGACGCCGACGCGCTCGACGACGTGCCCGTGGAGCCCGAGGCTGGAGGTGAGGTCGAGGCTGAGGGCTTGGGCGGCAGGACCGAGTCGCGCGGGTCGGTGCGCGGCGGCTGCACGATGACGCCCACGAGGTCGAGGCGCGTCACGTCGACGAACGGCACGACCGTCGCGATGCGGGCGAGCTGGCCGGGCGTGCCCCGGACCTCGGTGATCGTGCCCAGCGGGATGCCCGCGACGTACACCCCGCCGACGAATCCGAAGGACACCAGCCGGTCGCCCTTCTGCACGGGGGCGAAGGGGTCGAGCAGCTGGAGCTCGAGCGTGCGCGGGTCGCCGGTGCCGTTGAGGAAGCCCTGCTCGAGGGACGCCTCCACCTGGGCGCCGACGGTGGAGGTCGCGTCGACGAGCAGCGCCACGACCGCCGTGCTCTCGTTCACACGGATCACGCGGCCGACGAGGCCTTGGCCGTTGACGACGTTCTGGTCGACCTTGATGCCGTCCTTCGTGCCCGCGTCGATCGTGACGGTCCACCCGAAACCCTGGGCCGGGCCGGTCGCGACGACCTGGGCCGGCACGATCTCGTACTGGCCGCGGCCGGCCAGGCCGAGCAGCTCGTCGAGCTCGCGGGCGCGGTTGCGGTCGAAGTCCGTGGTGTTGAGCTGCTGCTGCAGCTCGTCGATCTGAGCCTGCAGGTCGGCGATCTGCTGGTCCTTGGAGCCCAGGCTGCCGATCGAGCCGAAGAAGTCGCTGACCGGCTTCACCACGGCCGACACGGCCGACTGCACCGGGCCGAAGAAGCCGCCTGCGGTGTCTCTGGCGCCGTCGCCGCCCCCGCGGAGGTTGAGGATCACCAGCGTCAGGGACGTCAGCAGGAGCAGACCGAGGATGGTCCGCGTCCTTCTGTTGTCCCGCATGGGAGTGCTGCTCCTGTCGCCGATCGCGCGTGCGCCCGCGACGTATGGGACGTCGCGGGCGCCAGCCTAGGTTCCTGCCGGGCGCTGCGACGTGCGTCGCAGCGCGCGGCGCGTCAGTTCCGCGGCTCGGAGATGAGCACCTGCTGGAGGGCCTCGAACTCCTCCACGCACTTGCCCGACCCGAGGGCCACGCAGTCGAGGGGGTCCTCGGCGATGACGATCGGCATGCCGGTCTCGTGCCGGAGGCGCTCATCGAGGCCCGCGAGGAGCGCGCCGCCGCCGGTGAGGACGATGCCGCGGTCCATGATGTCGCCGGACAGCTCCGGCGGCGTGCGGTCGAGCGTGGTCTTGACGGCGTCGACGATCGCGTTGACCGGCTCGTCGATGGCGCGGCGGATCTCCTCCGCCGTGACGACGACCGTGCGCGGGAGGCCGGTGACGAGGTCGCGGCCGCGGATCTCGGCGTGCGGCTCGTCCGGGCTCGGGAACGCCGAGCCGATGGCCATCTTGATCTCCTCGGCGGTGCGCTCGCCGAGCATGAGGGAGTACTCCTTCTTCACGTAGTTGATGATCGAGCTGTCGAGCTCGTCACCGCCCACGCGGATGGAGAGGCTGGTCACGATGCCGCCGAGGGAGATCACGGCGACCTCGGTCGTGCCGCCGCCGATGTCGACCACCATGTTGCCGGTCGGCTCGTGGACCGGGAGGCCCGCGCCGATCGCGGCCGCCATCGGCTCCTCGATGATGTAGACCTTGCGGGCGCCCGCGGCGTAGCCGGCGTCCTTCACGGCGCGCTGCTCGACGCCGGTGATGCCCGACGGCACGCAGACGACGAGGCGCGGCTTGGCGAGGTGGCGGCGCTTGTGCACCTTCTGGATGAAGTAGCGCAGCATCCGCTCGGTGGTGTCGAAGTCGGCGATGACGCCGTCCTTCAGGGGGCGGATGGCGACGATGTTGCCCGGCGTGCGGCCGATCATCTTCTTCGCCTCGGCGCCCACGGCGAGGATGCCGCCGGTGTTGTTGTTGATCGCGACGACGCTGGGCTCGTTGAGCACGATGCCGCGACCACGCACGTAGACGAGCGTGTTCGCCGTACCCAGGTCGACGGCCATGTCACGGCCGATGAACGACAGGTTGTTGGCCATAGGGCGGGGAAGCCTTCCGGGTGGTTCTGGGCGTGCCGAGCGTCGGTGCGCAGCGCGATCGAGGCTTCAGGGTAACGGCAAGGACACGATGCCCGGAAATGTCGCTCGGGGCCCCGGGCGCTCCTCGTGCGTGGGAGCCGCCGTACCCGTGACCGACACCACCCCGTCCGCCCGCCGCACGGAGCCCCTCCGAACGGCGCAGATCTCCCGCTCGGGACCGAATCTGCCCGTGGAGGGCGGTTTCTGTCCTGAGCGGGAGATCTGGACGCGGCTGGTCAGAGGTTGGGGAAGAAGAGGGCGATCTCGCGGGCGGCGGACTCGGGGCTGTCCGAGCCGTGCGAGACGTTCTCGCTCATCACGGTGGCGAGGTCGCCGCGGATGGTGCCGGGGGCGGCCTTGGCCGGGTCGGTGGCGCCCATCATCGTGCGCCACGACGCGATGGCCTCGCGGCCCTCGATCACGGCGGCCAGCAGCGGGCCGGAGGTGATGAAGTCGACCAGCTCGCCGAAGAACGGCTTCTCGGCGTGCTCGCCGTAGTGCGCCTCGGCGGTGGCGCGGTCGAGCGTGCGCAGCTCGAGGGCGACCAGGCGGAAGCCCTTGCGCTCGATCCGCGAGAGCACCTCGCCGACCAGGCCGCGGGCGACGCCGTCGGGCTTGACGAGGACGAGGGTGCGCTCGGACACGGGTGACTCCAGATCTGGGGGCGCCGGCCCGGACGGTCGGCGGTTGCTGATGGCGCAGGGATCCTAGCCCGCCGCGCCGGGTGCTCCGTCGTCCGAGGGACCGGCCTCCGCCGTCTTCGCGGCCTGCTCGGCCTGCCAGGCGGCCTCGGTCGCGCGGTTCTTGGCGGCCAGGGCGTCGCCCTTGGCGCCGTAGATGACGCCCAGCACCCAGACGCCGAGGAACACCAGGCCGAGCACCGCCATCGCGGGTACGACGAACCCGGTCAGCAGCACGAGCACCTGGAGGACCCAGCCGATCGCCACCCCGCGGCGACGGCGCACGGCGCCCGACCCGAGCGCCAGCAGGATCGCCAGCACCCCCAGCACGATGGCCGAGGTCGCGCCGCGGTCGTCGACCGCCAGGGCCACGGGGATCGCGAGGGCGACGACGATCGCCTCGAGCAGCAGGATCGCGGGCAGGACCACCTTCATGCGATCAGGCCTCGGCCCGGCCCAGCAGCGCCCGCGCCTCGGCCGCGGTCACGACTGACCCCGTCACGAGCACACCCGCTCCCCCGCCGAGCTCGGCCGCGGCCTCGTCGGCCAGCTCCACGGCGACGTCGATCGCCTCGGACAGGCGGGCGGCCACGTGCACGCGCGCCTGCCCGAACACCTCGACGGCGAGCGCCGCCAGCTCGTCGGGGTCGACCGCGCGCGGCGACGTGGACCGCGTGACGACCACCTCCGCGAGGATCGGCTCGAGCGCCGCGAGCACGCCGCGCGCGTCCTTCTCCCCCAGCACCGCCACCACGCCGATGAGCCGCGTGAACTCGAAGCCGTCGACGATCGCGGCGGCGAGAGCCGTTGCGCCGTGCGGGTTGTGAGCGGCATCGACCACCACGGTCGGGCCGCGGCGCACGACCTCGAGCCGGCCCGGCGAGGTGACCGAGGCGAAGCCCGCGCGCACGAGGTCGGGGTCGAGGCTCTGCGCGCCGCCGCCGAGGAACGCCTCCACCGCGGCGAGCGCCACGGCCGCGTTGGACGCCTGGTGCTCGCCGAACAGCGGCAGGAAGACGTCGTCGTACCGCGCGCCCGGGCCCTGCAGCGACAGCACCTGGCCACCGACCGCGGGGGCCCGGCTGACGACGCCGAACTCCACGCCCTCGCGCGCGACGGTCGCCCCGACCTCGACGCTGCGGCGCAGCAGCACCTCGGCCGCCTCGAGCGACTGGTGCGCGAGCACGACGGCCGCCTCGTCCTTGATGATCCCGGCCTTCTCGCCGGCGATCGTCGCGACGTCGGGGCCGAGGTACTCCTGGTGGTCGAGGTCGACCGGCAGGATCACCACGACCGAGCCGTCGGCCACGTTGGTGGCGTCCCAGGTGCCGCCCATGCCGGTCTCGATGACCGCGACGTCGACGGGCGCGTCGGCGAACGTCGCGAACGCCATCACGGTGAGCAGCTCGAAGTAGGACAGCCGCGGGCCGCCGAGCTCGACGGTGCGCCGGTCGACGGCATCGACGTACGGCGCGATGTCGTCGTACACCGACACGAAGCGCTCGAGGTCGACGGGCTCGCCGTCGAGCCGGATCCGCTCGCGGACCGAGTGCAGGTGCGGGCTGGTGGTGAGGCCGGTGCGCAGGCCGAACGACCGCAGCAGCGACTCGATCATCCGCGCGGTCGAGGTCTTGCCGTTGGTCCCCGCGACGTGGATGACGGGGTACGCCGCCTGCGGGTCGCCCAGCACGTCGACCACGGCCCGGACGCGGTCCAGGCTCGGCTCGAGCTTGGACTCCGGCCAGCGCGTCGCGAGCTCGGCCTCGATCTCGACGTACCGCGCGAGCAGGCTGGCGTGCGCCTCCTCGCCGAGCGGGGCTACCGGCGCGTCCTCGTCGGGCTCGCGGCTCCCCCACAGGTCGAGCTCGTCCTCGTCGAGGGCTGCGCCGAGGCCGGAGTCGTCCTCGTCGTCGACCACGATCGGCCCGCGGAGCTGGTCGCGCAGGCGGACCAGCTCGCGGTCGACGTCCTCCTCGGACTCCTCCGCGTCGTCGTCCAGGTCGTCGACGTCGCGGTCCTCGAACGGGTCGAGGCCGGGGTCGTCGTCGTGCTCGTCACGGGGTGCCACGGTCGGCAAGCCTACGGCCCGGGAAGGCCCCCGGCCGCCGGGCGGGAACGCGGTCGGAGACACCCCTCCCCGTTCCCTAGGATTGGCCGCTATGAGCACCCCTGCGCACGACACGCGCGTCCCGGAGAAGCCGACCGTCGACGGCCTCGAGGACCGCTGGGCGGGCGTATGGGAGGAGCAGGGCACCTACCGCTTCGACCGCAGCAAGGTGCGCGAGCAGATCTACTCGATCGACACCCCGCCGCCGACCGTGAGCGGCTCGCTGCACGTGGGGCACGTGTTCTCGTACACGCATACCGACTGCATCGCGCGCTACCAGCGCATGCGCGGGCTCGAGGTCTTCTACCCGATGGGCTGGGACGACAACGGCCTGCCGACCGAGCGCCGCGTGCAGAACTACTTCGGCGTGCGCTGCGACCCGTCGCTGCCGTACGTCGAGGGCTACGAGCCGCCGGAGAAGCCCGGCAAGGACCAGGTGGCGATCTCGCGCCGCAACTTCGTCGAGCTGTGCGAGCGGCTGACGGAGGAGGACGAAAAGGTCTTCGAGCAGCTGTGGCGCCGCCTCGGGCTCTCGGTCGACTGGACGCAGAAGTACCAGACCATCGACCGCAACGCGCAGGGCACCAGCCAGCGCGCGTTCCTGCGCAACCTCGCCCGCGGCGAGGCCTACCAGGCCGAGGCCCCGACCCTCTGGGACGTCACGTTCCGCACCGCGGTCGCGCAGGCCGAGCTGGAGGACCGCGAGCGCGAGGGCCGGTACTTCCGCGTGGGCTTCCCCGCGCCCGACGGCAGCCGCGTGTTCATCGAGACCACCCGCCCCGAGCTGCTGGCGGCGTGCGTGGCGCTCGTGGCGCACCCGGACGACGAGCGCTACCAGCCGCTGTTCGGCAGCACCGTCACCACGCCGATCTTCGGCGTCGAGGTGCCCGTCGTGGCCCACCACCTCGCCGACCCCGAGAAGGGGTCCGGCATCGCGATGATCTGCACCTTCGGCGACACGACCGACGTCACGTGGTGGCGCGAGCTCGCACTGCCGACCCGCCCCATCATCGGCTGGGACGGCCGGATCCTGCCCGAGACGCCGGAGTGGATCACGACCGACGCCGGGCGCGCGCTGTACGCCGAGCTCGCGGGCACCACGTCGTTCACCGCCAAGGAGAAGATGGCCGCGGCGCTCGCAGAGGCCGGGTTCACCGAGGGCGAGCCGCGCCCGACGGTGCAGCAGGTGAAGTTCTACGAGAAGGGCGACAAGCCGCTCGAGATCGTCACCACCCGCCAGTGGTACATCCGCAACGGCGGCCGCGAGGCCGACCTGCGCCAGCGCCTCGTCGAGCGCGGCGCCGAGCTGGCGTGGCACCCGCCGTACATGCAGGCGCGCTACACCTCGTGGGTCGAGGGCCTCAACGGCGACTGGCTGATCTCGCGCCAGCGCTTCTTCGGCGTGCCCGTGCCGGTCTGGTACCGCCTCGACGAGCACGGCCAGCCCGACTACGACCAGCTGCTGCTGCCCACCGAGGACCAGCTGCCGATCGACCCGTCGAGCCAGGCCCCCGACGGCTTCGACGAGAGCCAGCGCGGCGTGCCGGGCGGCTTCATCGGCGACCCCGACATCATGGACACCTGGGCCACCTCCTCCCTCTCGCCGCAGATCGCCGGCGGCTGGGCGTACGACGAGGACCTGTGGCCGCGCCTGTGGCCGTTCGACCTGCGCCCGCAGGCGCACGAGATCATCCGCACCTGGCTGTTCTCCTCGGTCGTGCGCGCGCACCTCGAGGACGACGTGCTGCCGTGGAAGCACGCCGCGATCAGCGGCTGGATCCTCGACCCCGACCGCAAGAAGATGAGCAAGTCCAAGGGCAACGTGGTCACGCCCATGGGCCTGCTCGACCAGCACGGCGCCGACGCGGTGCGCTACTGGGCGGCCTCCGGCCGGCCGGGCACCGATACCGCGTTCGACGAGGGCCAGATGAAGATCGGCCGTCGTCTCGCGATCAAGCTCCTCAACGCCAGCAAGTTCGTGCTCGGCCTCGGCGCCGCGCTGCCAACCGACCTCGCGGTCGTCACCGACCCGCTCGACCGCGCGATGCTCGCCGAGCTCGCGGGCGTCGTGGCGGAAGCGACCGCGGCGTACGACGACTACAACTACGCCCGCGCGCTCGAGGTGTCCGAGCAGTTCTTCTGGTCATTCTGCGACGACCACGTGGAGCTCGTGAAGGACCGCGCGTACGGCGGCCGCGGCGAGGAGGGCGCGGCATCTGCCAAGGCCGCGCTCGCGCTCGCGCTCTCGGTGCAGCTGCGCCTGTTCGCCCCCGTGCTGCCGTTCGTGACCGAGGAGGTCTGGTCGTGGTGGCTCGAGGGCAGCGTGCACCGCGCGGCGTGGCCCTCGGTCGACGAGCTCGCCGGCGCCACGGGCGATGCCGCGGTGGTGGCCGACGTCGCGCTCGCGCTCTCGGGCATCCGCAAGGCCAAGAGCGAGGCGAAGGCGTCCATGCGTGCCGACGTCGAGCGGGCGACGGTCTCTGCTCCCGCCGCTGCCGCCGACCGCCTGCGCCTCGCGGCCGGCGACCTCGCGGCGGCGGGCCGGGTGGCCGACTTCCAGGTGGTGGAGGCCGACGGCCCGATCACCGTCGAGGTCGTGCTCGCCCCCGTGGCCGAGTAGGACGCCCGAGCCCCACCATCGGACGCGTCGCAGCGTTACCGTGACGCGGTGACCTCGCGCGAGCCCGACGAGCCGTGGCAGCACGGCTCGACCGTGCTGCCGGGGATGCCGCTGCCTGCCAGCGCGCATCCGCACGCGCCCGTGCAGCCCGAGCCGCCGCACGATCCGCCTGCGCCCGAGGCCCCGGTCGAGGCCGTGGACGACGTCGCCCCTCCGCCGGTCGATCCCCCTGCCCCGCCTCGCGGGCGGCACGCCGCGCCCGCAGCGGTCGCCGCCCCGGCACCGCGTCGCAGCCAGCTCACGCTGCTCGTCGCGCTCGGGCTCGTCGTGGTGCTCGTTGCTGTTGCCGCGTTCGTCTGGCCCGGGTTCCTGGTCCAGACGGGCGACGACGCCGATGACGGCTCGGCTCCGAGCGTGAAGCCCACGGCGTCGGCGACGCTGTCGGTCACCCTGGGCACGCCCGGCTCGGTGGCCGGGTTGCGGCGCTTCACCGGCGCCGCCGATAAGGCACTCGCGGCGTCCGTCGCGAAGGCCTCCGTCGACGGCCTCTCCGACCCGGTCAGCGCCGTCTACGGCACGGGCACGACGCCCAAGGCCCAGGTGATCGCGTGGAAGGCGGTGCAGCCGCCGGCAGCCGACACGGTGACCGCGGCGTTCACCGGCTACGAAGGCTCGACCGGCGCGAAGGTCACGGCCGTACGCGAGGTCGAGACCGCCGGGCTCGGCGGCCACATGGAGTGCGGCCAGGCCACCCTGAGGCAGAACAAGACGCTCCAGTGCTTCTGGGCCGACGACGCGTCGGTCGGCTCGATCACGGTGCTGTCGGTGACGGACCGCGCGAAGGCGACGTCGACAGCCGCGGCCATCAGGGCCGCGGTGGAGCAGGTGGACGCGCCGGAGTAGGAGCGGGCACTAGAACGGCGGCGGATCGCCGTCCGTCCCAGCCGCGCCTCGAGATGTTGGGTTCGCACGTGCGGGTTCTCGCTGCCCCGGACTTGGTCGGCGCGGGGGCAGGGCGAACCGGACGGCCGGCTGCGCGGCGGCGAGGTCGGAGTCGCGGTCGGGGTCGTCGAGGTACGGGGGCGGGCTGGAGGTGTAGACGATCCCGGCGGGGGTGCTGATCTCGACCTGCCCGTCCGCGCGGCCCTGGACCCGGAGGTGGTCGGCGGTCTTGCGCTGGTGGCAGTCCCGGCACAGCCACCACTCGTTCCACGGCGCGGACGGCCCGCCGGCCAGGAACGGGACGAGGTGGTCCATCTCCCCGCGGGTCGCGCGGCGCCCGCAGGCGCGGCAGGTGGCGCGGTCGCGGGCCTTGACGTGCCGGCGCTGCCGGTTGTTGAGGTAGACGTCGCGGCCGAGGTCGAGAAGGTGCCCGGTGCCCTCGGCGACCAGGGCCCGGGCGATCACATCGGCGTCGACCATCAAGGCTCGGGCGATACCTGCCGGGATCGGGTCCGGCCCCAGGCGCGCCAGGTCGTCCCGCAGCGAGGCCGCGGTCGCGGCGTCGATCACGAGCTCGAGGCGGGTGGTGCGGTGCTCCCTGGGCTCGTAGGTCACGGTCCCGTCCGCGTCCACCTTCCCGAGCAGGGCGGCGACGACGGCGTCGGAGCGGGCCTGCCCCGCGGTCAGCCGCTCGCGGCCCGGGTCGCGGGTGCAGGCGTCCTTGTCCGCGGCCAGCAGCTGGGCGGCGGCGTCCTCGACCAGGTCCCGGACCGCGTCGACGTCCTCGGTCCGCCCGACCACCGTCATCGAGGAGATGCCGTCGCCCAGGTTGGAGAACGTGACGCGGCGCTGGCGGCGGGCCTGGCGGCGGCGCTCGGCGGCGTCCGGGTCGTGCTTGGCGATCAGGCGCCGCAGCGACGTGCGGAACCGGCCCACGGACTGCGACTGCGCGAACGGCAGCGCCCTGCCCGCGATCCTCGCCAGCACCTCCGGGTCGGCCACCACGAGGGTCTCCTCGTGCAGCGCGTGGCAATGCCCGAGCGTGATCTGCCCGGCGGTCAGCGCCTCGACGAAGTGCGGGAAGTCCGCCACGAGCCGGCGGTAGACCGCGATCTGGAACTGCGCCTGCTCCTTCGTGCGCCCCAGAGCCAGGCCGACCTCGTGCCGGTTCGTGCGCTCGGACATCACCTCCGCCGGCTCCTGCTCCCCGACGATGTCCACGACGTCGCGGACCGTCTGCCCCTCCAGGAACGACAGCACCCGGCGGGTGGCCATCAGCCGCATCAGCCGGCCGGTCTGGTCGAGCTCGACGTCGTGCACCTCCCGCAGCAGGGAGAGGTCCGACCAGCCGGGCTCCCGGTCGAGCATGTCCGCCAGGCGCGCCATCGCCCGCTCGGACTCCAGCTCGGCGGAGATCCGATGCCACTGCGACTCCACGAACGACACCGCGACCCCCGCCGGAGCGGGGATCACGTCGACGTGGGCGAGGTCCATGCGCCGATAATAATAGAACGTATGTTCGAGCGCAAGGGGCGCTCCGACATTGCTCTGATCCATTGGGCTGCAACGGATCAACGCGCAGAGGCGGCGAGGCACTCGGCATCCAACGTTGATGACGTGCTCGCCGAGTGGGAAACCCGAGCCGAGCGATAGCGGCACATCTATCGCACGACTGCCAACGCGACGGCTGTCCCGAGGATCACCAGGGTGGCCCAGTGTGCCGTCGGTACTCCAAGCCGCCGCCTCCGCTCGATGGACATCCCGTGACCGGTCTCGCGATCATCAGGGCATGGCAGACACCACCGGGGCCGACCTCGGCGATGCCGCCGCTGTGCTCGCAGTCGTCCACGAGTTCGACGAGGCTCTCGAGCGAGGCGACTTCGAAGCGGCCGGCAGACTGTGCCTCGATGACTTCGTGTTCCTCGGGTCTGGTGAGGGGGAGGAATCCCGCGGACCAGCCGAGCTGGGCGACGTGCTCACCACCCTGCGCGCCCGCGTCGGTGCCGACCCGGTGCGGTGGAATCTGGAGTTGGACCCCTACGAGGTCGCTGTCCGAGGCGACTCTGCCCTGGTGACGGCCAGCGGTCAGTTCGAGTTGGTCATGCGAGACGCTGCTCGGTCCGGTCGCTACCTCATGGTCGGCGTCCTGCATCGGACCCCCGAAGGTTGGCGCTGGTGGGCCCATCACGGCTCAGAGCCTCAGCCGTGGTGAACACAGCACGCACCCCACAGATACCGAGCGCAAGTAGCCGGTTCTTGCTCGGTCTGTCTGCCCCGGCTTCCGAACCACCACTGCGCCGTCAGACACCCTCGGTGGCCTCTTGCCCACACGGATCTACCCTCGACACCGCATCGTGGCAGCGGAGACTGCACTCGCCGCGCTCCGGACGGGGCGAGTATCCGCGGTCGCGAGCCGGCGGCTGAGGCCGGGCCTGGGACGACCGGGTGGTGGACTAGGCCGACTTGTCGCGGCGCTCGCGACGGCCCGGGGCCGCGTCGCGCGGCACCAGCGTGGGCAGCACGTTGTCGAGGACGACCTCGCGGTTGACCACGACCCGGGCGACGTCGTCGCGGCTGGGCACGTCGTACATCACCGAGAGGAGGACCTCCTCCATGATCGCGCGTAGACCGCGGGCGCCGGTGCCGCGCAGGATCGCCTGGTCGGCGACGGCCTCGAGCGCATCGACGGTGAACTCGAGCTCGACGTTGTCGAGCTCGAACAGGCGCTGGTACTGACGCACGAGCGCGTTGCGCGGCTCGGTGAGCACCTTCACGAGCGCGTCGCGGTCGAGCGCGACGACGGAGGTGAAGACGGGCAGGCGGCCGATGAACTCGGGGATCATGCCGAACTTCAGCATGTCCTCGGGCATGACCCGGCCGAACACGTTGCCCGGGTTGGTGTCGGTGGGAGTGTCGAGCGCGGCGGTGAAGCCGAGGGCCTTGCGGCCGATGCGCTGCTCGATGATCTTGTCCAGGCCCGCGAACGCGCCGCCCACGATGAACAGGACGTTCGTGGTGTCGATCTGGATGAATTCCTGGTGCGGGTGCTTGCGCCCGCCCTGCGGAGGCACCGACGCGGTGGTGCCCTCGAGGATCTTCAGCAGCGCCTGCTGCACGCCCTCGCCGGAGACATCGCGGGTGATCGACGGGTTCTCGCTCTTGCGAGCGACCTTGTCGATCTCGTCGATGTAGATGATGCCCGTCTCGGCCTTCTTGACGTCGTAGTCGGCGGCCTGGATGAGCTTGAGCAGGATGTTCTCGACGTCCTCGCCGACGTAGCCGGCCTCGGTGAGGGCGGTGGCGTCGGCGATGGCGAACGGCACGTTGAGCATGCGCGCGAGCGTCTGTGCCAGCAGCGTCTTGCCCGAGCCGGTGGGGCCGAGTAGCAGGATGTTGGACTTGGCGAGCTCGACGGAGTCCTCGCCGCGGCGCTCGGGGCCGGAGCCGGCCTGCACGCGCTTGTAGTGGTTGTAGACCGCGACCGACAGCGTCTTCTTCGCGTCGTCCTGGCCGATGACGTACTTGTCGAGGAACTCGTAGATCTCGCGCGGCTTGGGCAGCTCGTCGAACTGCAGGTCGCTGGACTCGCTGAGCTCTTCCTCGATGATCTCGTTGCAGAGGTCGATGCACTCGTCGCAGATGTACACGCCGGGGCCGGCGATGAGCTTCTTGACCTGCTTCTGCGACTTGCCGCAGAAGGAGCACTTGAGCAGGTCGCCACCGTCGCCGACGCGTGCCACGTGTCCTCCTCGTTCCCGTGCAGGAAGAGCGGGGGCGCAGGGGGCGCCCCTCGTGCTGACGACGGTACCCCGTCCGGCCCCGCGACACGCGGCTGGAGACACGCGCGGCGCAGGCTTTATGCCGACAGCGCAACGCCCGCCCGACGGGGGGTCGGGCGGGCGTCGTCGCTGGTCAGAGCGGGTGCGGTCAGACCGGAACGGCCTTGCGGCTCGGGATCACCGAGTCGACGATGCCGTACTCGACGGCGTCCTCGGCCGTGAGGATCTTGTCGCGCTCGATGTCCTTCTTGACCTGCTCGACGTCGCGGCCGGTGTGCTTGGCGATGATCGACTCCATCGCCGAGCGCATGCGCAGGAGCTCGGCCGCCTGGATCTCGATGTCGGTGCCCTGGCCGCCGCCCTCGGTGTAGGGCTGGTGGATGAGCACGCGCGAGTTGGGCAGCGCGTAGCGCTTGCCCGGCGTGCCGGCGCCGAGCAGCACCGCGGCGGCCGAGGCGGCCTGGCCGAGGCAGACGGTGGTGATCTGCGGCTTGACGAACTGCATCGTGTCGTAGATCGCCGTCATGGCGGTGTACGAGCCGCCGGGGCTGTTGATGTAGATGCTGATGTCGCGGTCGGGGTCCATCGACTCCAGGCACAGCAGCTGGGCCATGACGTCGTCCGCGCTCGCGTCGTCGATCTGGACGCCGAGGAAGATGATGCGCTCCTCGAAGAGCTTGGAGTACGGGTCGTAGCGCTTGTAGCCCTGGGGCGAGCGCTCCTCGAACTGCGGCAGGACGTAGCGCGCCTGCGGACCGGGGGCCGCGATGCCCGACGGGGTGAACAGCTGGTTCATGTCGTATGTCTCCGTATCCGTCGGTCGCTGGTCAGGCCGTGCCGCCGCCGCCGGAGACGTCCTGCGCGGACGTCACGACGTGGTCGACGATGCCGTACTCCTTGGCCTCGTCCGCGGAGAACCACTTCTCCCACTCCGAGTCCTCGACGATGCGCTCGACCGGCTGGCCCGAGTGGTGGGCGATCAGCTCGGCCATCTGGCGCTTGATGAGCAGCATCTGCTCGGCCTGCTTCTGCACGAGCGACTGGACGCCGCCGAGGCCGCCGAGGGGCTGGTGCATCATCACGCGGGCGTGCTTGAGGGCGTAGCGCTTGCCGGGGGCGCCGGCGGTCAGCAGGAACTGGCCCATCGACGCGCACATGCCGAGGCCCACGGTCGCGACGTCGTTCTTGACGAACTGCATCGTGTCGTAGATCGCCATGCCGGCCGAGACGCTGCCGCCGGGCGAGTTGACGTAGAGGTAGATGTCCTTCTCCGGGTCCTCCGCGGAGAGCAGGAGGAGCTGGCGCACGATGTCGTTCGCCATCTCGTCCCGGACCTCGCCCTCGAGGAACAGGATCCGCTCACGGAGCAGGCGCTCCTTGATCGAGTCGCCGTAGCCGGTCACGCCAGCGCCAGGGCCTCGATCGGTCCAGGTACCGCTCACGGTGGTCCTCCCAGGTTCGTCGTACGTCGTCGCGTGCTCGACCCTAACGAGCAAACACCCCCGTGCCATCCCGGGCACGGGGGTGTTCGCCGTAGGCGTGACGCGGGCCGCTCGCGCGACCCGGACGGATCAGTGGTTGTGACCCTCGTGGTCGTCGTGGTCGTGGTCGTGGTCGTGGCCCTCGTGACCGGCGGAGCCGCCGAGGTCGTTGAGCGCCGAGAGGTCGATGACCGTGCCCTCAGTGTCGACGATGCGGGCGTGCTCGAGCACGTGGGCGAGCGCCTTGCTGCGGCGCACCTCGGCCACCGCGGCAGGCACCTGGCCCACGTTGACGAGCTCCTGCGCGAACTGGTCCGGCGTCATGCCGTAGCGCGGCGCCTGCTGCACGAGCCACGAAGAGAGCTCGGACTCGGAGACGGCGAGCTCCTCGTTCTCGGCGATCTTGTCGAGGATGAGCTGGCTCTTGAGTCCGTCCCGGGTCTGGGTCTCGAACTCCGCGCGGTGGTCGTCGTCGCCGTGGCCGTCGGCGAAGTGCTCCTCGATCTGCTGGGTCACGGCGCCCTCGGGCACCGGGACCTCGGTCGCGGCCAGGAGAGCCTCGGCGACCTTCTCGCGCGCGGCGTAACCCTGCTCGAGCAGCTTCACGCGGCCGAGGCGCTCGCGCAGGTCGTCCTTGAGCTCGTCGATGGTGTCGAACTCCGAGGCCAGCTGGGCGAAGTCGTCGTCGGCCGCGGGCAGCTCGCGCTCGCGGACGGTCGTCAGCTTCACCGTGACGCTGATCTCCTTGTCGGCGAACTCGCCGCCCTCGGGCGTGAACGTGAAGGTGCGCTCGTCGCCGGCGGACGCGCCCTCGACGGCCTCGTCGAAGCCGGGGAGCATGCCGCCCGTGCCGACCTCGTACGACATGGCGCTGGCCTCGAGGTCCTCGACCGACTCGCCGTCGAGCTCGCCCGACAGGTCGAACAGGATGACGTCGCCGGAGGTGGCGGCGCGCTCGACGGTCTTCAGCGAGCCGAAGCGGCTGCGCAGGCCGTCGAGCTGGGCGTCGATGTCCGCGTCGGAGACGACGGCCGGGTCGACGACGACCTCGATGCTGTCGTACGCCGGGAGCTCGAACTCGGGCACGACGTCCATCTCGGCGGTGTACGACAGCGGCGCGTCGTCCTCGAAGGTCTGCACGTCGACCTCGGGGCGGCCGAGCAGCTTGATGTCGTTCTCGCGCAGAGCGGAGTCGAGGCTGTCGTTGATGGCGTCGTTGATCGCCTCGTCGAGCACGGCGGCGCGGCCGACGCGCTGGTCGATCACGCGGTTGGGCACCTTGCCCTTGCGGAAGCCAGGCACCGTGATCTGCGCGGCGATGCGCTTGTACGCGGCGTCGAGCGAGGGCTTGAGCTCCTCGAACGGCACCTCGACGGTGAGCTTCACCCGGGTGGGCGACAGGGTCTCGACAGCGCTCTTCACGTGGATCGGTGCTCCAAGGTCGGTCCGTGCGGGACCGCAGGCTGCGGTCCGCGAGGGGGTCGTGCGAACGTCTCGTACTGGGTCGTGCGGGCCCGGGGGCCGAGGCCGTCCTGGTCGGGGCGGGGAGACTCGAACTCCCGATCTCCTGCCCCCAAAGCAGGCGCGCTAGCCACTACGCTACGCCCCGCGTGGCGGCCTCGATCCTACGGGACGACGCCGGCCCCTCCGACCGCCCGGACCTCCCGGTCAAGCGACGCGGCGTGCCCGCGGGCCCAGCACTGGCTGCCCGCCCCGCCCCTCGCGAAACGCGGGGTCCCAGGGCCACCTCCCCCGCTCGTCCTGCCACACGAGCTGGGTCGCCCTGACGTCGGTGCCGTAGAACATCGTGGCGATCCGCAGGTGCCACCAGGGCTGGGCCACCGGAACCGCCTCGGTGAGGACGCCGTCGGCGAACGACCGCCTGCTCCCGGGCTCGGGCGGCACGCCGTCGCGGAGGCACAGCGCGGCCGGGCCGTTGAGCCGCATGCCGAGCTGGTCCCGGGGGACGCCGGTGACGAGCAGCTCCGGCAGCCCGTGCGGGGTGAGCCCGATGGTGTAGGCGAAGGACGACCACAGGGCGTCGCCCTCGACGTACTGCAGCGCCCAGCCGTAGCGCTCGACCTTGCCTCGCATGAGATCGAGGTAGTCATCGAACGACCGGGACGGGTCGTCGCACAGATCGCACATGAGGCCTCCTGGGGTCGGAGTTCCCAGGCGACCTGGCGCGAGCGACATCGGGGAGGGGGCTGCCCGTGGTCGGCTGTGGACGACGCGCCGGAGCGGCCGGAGTGGGGACGACGGGTGTGCGGGTCGAGCCCTCAGATTGTGGAAAGATGGACGCCGCGGTCCGCCGCACGCGGGTGTAGCTCAATGGCAGAGCCCCAGCCTTCCAAGCTGGCCATGCCGGTTCGATCCCGGTCACCCGCTCCCCCGATGGCCCTGTCCCCGCCGGCGAAGCCGGCCAGGACGGGGCCATCGCCGCTCCGCGGGTGGACGGGATCGGGAGGACCGCCGCACCGCCCAGTGGGAGCTCCGCGCCGCAGGCGCCCCCTGACCGCCGCACCCGTGCACCACCGAGACGGACCCGGTCACCCGCTCCGCTCGATGGCCCTGTCCCTGCCGGCGTAGCCGGCAGGGACAGGGCCATCGTCGCTCGGCGGGTCCTCCGGGGGCGTGAGAGCAGCCCCAGCAGCCCCAACAGACTCATCCGTTACGCCGTTCACACGGTGTTAACGCAGCGTGAGGGATTTTCACCCCATCGGGGCAAGAAACCCCGCCAGGACCCTGACGCTGCGTAGGCGGAGATCGTTACAGTCGCCCCTGTCGGTGCGCTGCCGCGTGCCGTCCGGTCGCTGGGGCGGCAGCCGGACGGCCCGAACGCCCAGGGCTCCGGCACGGGCGGCTCAGTGGGGGCCGCCTCCGTGGTTAAGGGGAACCGCTCTATGAACGCACGTGCCTGGATCGCCTCTCTCAGCGGCGCCACCCTCGTGGCCGCCCTCAGCGTCGTCACCGTGGCCGTTCCGGCCGCCGATGCCGCGCCACCCGTCGAGGTGCCGGTCGGCACCCTCACGCTGAGCACCGGCTCGGTCGACAGCCTCGTCTACGACAAGGGCACGACCTCGACGGCGGACGACATCACGCAGGACGTCGGCAAGAGCGGAAAGTGCGCCCTGTCCCCTGCGAGCGGGCCGCTTGTCGACTGGTCAGCCGCCGGGTCCTCCAACGTGGTGGGCTTCTACAACGACTCCATCGGCGTGGCCCAGAAGTCGGGCTCAGGCTCGTCGGGCACGTCGTGCTCGCGGGTGAGCGGCTCCGAGTCGCTGACTCTCGCCCTCCCGCGCACGACCGGCGGCGCCTACGACACCTTCTTCGGCGTCGCGTTCGCGAACAGCGCGACGCTCGACATCGAGATGAAGGGCGAGGACACGGTCGTCCGCGCCGACCTGACCCTCGGCGGAGCATCTGCAGGCACGTTCTACCTGACGAGCAACGACGACGACGAGGACGATCGGTCGGTCAACGACCGGCCCAACACGACCCTGTGCAACGCCGGCGAAACGGACTCCGGGCCCGACTCGGGCTCGCGTGACAACTGCGACTGGACCATCTCCGACGTCCGGTTCGACACCGTGCGGCTCAGCTCGGAGCACGGCTCGTTCTCGCTGGAGGGCGGCGGCGACTACGGCGCTCAGGCGGGCGCGCACCGCACCACGTTCTCCATGGCGGTCCTCGCCGACGGCACCATCGACTGCAACACCTCGACGGGTCCGGTCACGAGCACGACCGGCGACGTGTCGAGCGTGCAGGTGAACCGGCTCGACAACGGCGACGGCTCGGCATGCGCGCCGCTGCCGTTCACGCTGCGCACCGACGCCGGGTCGGCCACCTTCCACAAGCCCGGCGACACCCAGGGCAGTGCTCAGTTCACGCTGTCGCTGACCCGTACCGTCCCGGCGAGCTCGGGGATCGACCCCCTGACGGTGGACTGGGAGGACGGCACCCCGGTGTACGACCTGCCCTGGTGCAAGACCGGTCTCAAGACGGGCTCGACGTTCAACTACTCGGTGCTGACCGCTGCCGACGACGCCTCGAGCATCACGCCGGGCATCCAGTACGCCTGCCAGTTCGGGCTCGACCCGACGTTCAACGAGGATGACGCCACCCTCACCATCGTCGACTCGGTGTACTTCACCGGCGACATCAAGTTCACGACCCGCTAGCACCGACCAGCCGAAGGGCCCGGCACCCGCAAACGGCTGCCGGGCCCTTCGGCGTCCCGGCGTCCGGAACGTGACCTGTAACACATGCGCAGCGGACGACGTTCGGCACGCGAGCCGCACACCTGCCCGTCCCACTGGCGGGCGGGCGTGCGCTCGGCGCGCCTCTCGTCCCGGCGTGCGCTGCAGGGGCGGCAGCGCACAGCGGTGACGGCGTGCCCGCGCCGGCTCAGTGGGGGCCGGGGCACGGGGACAGAGGGGAACCACCGCATGAGGACACGTTCCTGGCTCGCAGCCGTCACCGGCGCCAGCCTCATCGCGACGCTCGGCATCGTCACGCTCGGATCGCTGCCGGCCGCGACCGCGAACGGACCCGCCGGCCCGCCGCAGCTGCTGCCCGCCGGGCAGGTCCAGGTGCGGACCGGCCCCGTGAACGAGCTCGCCCTGGTGGCTCCGGACGGGACCACAGCGGCGACGCAGGCGATCGGGACGTCGGGCAAGTGCACGCTCAGCCCCGCATCGGGAGCGGTCGCGAGCTGGAGCGCCTCCCCCAGCACGGCAACGCCCGGGTTCGCCTACCTGGCCATCGGCGCGAACGGGTCGAAGCAGAACGGGACCGCCTGCTCGCAGGTCGAGGCCTCATCCTCGGAGAGCGTGACGCTCAACCTCGACGGCTCGTCGCTCACCTCGATCCTTGGACCGCTCGTCGGGACCTCCGCCCGTCTCGACGTCGAGGTCAAGTTCGACGCCATCATCCGTGCCGACCTCCTCGGCGCACCCAGCGGCACCCCGTCCTTCATGCTGTACAGCGGCTCCAACGCCTCGGGCAGGTCGACGAGCCCGACGGAGTACGTCTGCCAGCTGCGCTCGGACTCCGGGCCCGACTCCGGGGCCAACGACAACTGCACGTGGCCCATCAGCGCGGCCGGGCTCACGTTCACCGGGATCCGCCTCACCGCCGTATCCGGCCAGTTCGCCTTGAAGGGCGGCGGCGACTACGCCGTGCCCACAGAGCACTACACGACGATCGACGTGGCCGCCCAGTCCGACGGGACGCTCGACTGCGACAGCGCCAACGTCGCGTCGGTGACAGGCGGCGGGCAGCTGGCCGGGATCACGATCACGCGGCTGCCCAACGGCGACGCCGACGGCGACGGCGCGGCCGATCCCTGCACGGCGATCGGGTACGACCTCGATGCGACGCTCAAGACCGCCACGTTCCACAAGCCGGACGACGGCCAGGCAGCGCAATTCACCACGTCCATCACGAGGACCTTCTCCCCGGCGATCAACCCAGTGCCGGCGCTGGCCGTCGACTGGGAGGACGGGACCGGAGCGCACAACCTCGGGTTCTGCTCCGCCGCGGTGTTCTCGGGTTCGGCGGCGGCTCCGTCGTTCGACTGGACCTACCTGAAGAACAACGCCGCCGTGGTGGACCCGTCCAACCCGAACGCATCGCCGTACAACAGGTACGACCAGTCCCCGGCGACGCCCGGCGTCCAGCACGCGTGCATCTACGCCCAATCGGACAACCTGCAGGACGACGGCTCCGTGGTCGCAGCAGACCAGGTCTACTTCACGGGCGACATCAAGTTCACCACCCGCTAGTCCCCCCACAGGCAGGGCCCGGCAGCCGATCGCTGCCGGGCCTTGCTGCGTGCTGGGCCGCTAGGAGTCGAGGACGCCGAGACCGCGGAGCACCTCGGCCGCCTCGTCCGCGTCGGCGCGCGCGCCCTCGCGATCGCCGGCGCGCGTGCGCACCTCTGCCTGCAGCCGGAGCAGCTGGGCGCGCTCGAACGGCAGCGAGTACTGGTCCGCGAGCGCGACGCCGGACGCCGTCTCGGCGAGGGCCTCGTCGTACCGGCCCTCGGCGCTCGCGGCGCGGGCGCGCTCGAGGTTGATGCGCGGCTGCAGCGCCACTCCCTCGCCGGTGGCCGAGCCCGCGTTGGACTCGAGAAGGGTCAGCGCGTCCTCGGTGCGGCCCTGGCGGGTCAGCGCCTCGACGCGCACCAGTGCCGCCTCGAGCGCGCTGACCTTCTGGCCGAGGGCCACGAGCTCGAGCTCGGCGTCCTGGGCGTGCCGCTCGGCCGCCTCGACGTCGCCGCGGCCGAGCAGCACGCGTGCACGGTGCACCTCGCCGTACGCCGCGAACGCCGGAACACCGGATACCCGCAGCACGCGTACGGCGTCGGCGAGCACAGCGTCGGCCTCGTCGAATCGGCGCTGGCTCGCGAGCACCTCGCCGAGGCTGAGCGCGACGATCGCCGAGCCGACGACGTCGCCGACCTCCTGGGCAGCCGCGCGCCCCGCGGCGAACGACTCGACCGCCTCGTCCCAGCGCCCCGCGTAGTAGGCGAACCCGCCGAGGTTCCCGTGCGCGGCGAACGCACGCAGGCTGTTGCCGCGCGCGTTCATGACCGCGAGCGCCTCGCGGGTGCGCTCGCCCACCGAGGTGTCGCCGAGCTGGAAGCCGGCGACGTCCATCGTGAGCAGCGCCTGCTCGAGCGCCTCGAACTCGCCGGTCTCGCGCGCCTCGTCGAGCAGGGTCGAGGCGATGTCGAGCGCGTCCTGCAGCCGCTCCTGCTCGAGCCGGATCCCGGCGCGTACCGAGCGCAGCCGCACGCGCGTGCGCCGGGCCTCCACCGACGTCTCGCCGTCCAGCATCCGCTCGGCCTTGGACAGCTCGGCGAGCGCAGGGCCGAAGGCGCCCGACCGCTGACGCACCTGCGCCCGCTGGCGCAGGAGCGCGGCACTCATCAGCGGGTCCTCCTGCGACAGGCGCAGGGCCAGGCGGAACGCGTCGAGCGACTGCTCGTACATGCCCGCGAGGTCGCGCACTTCGCCGAGCCGGCGGTAGAGGTCGCGCTTGTCGACGTCGGGCACCTCGGCCACCTTGCGGCCGGCCTCGAGCGCGCGCTCGTAGAGGACCGCGGCGTCGGCGTTGGCGTACGCACGTGCGGCACGGTCGCCCGCGAGGCGCGAGTAGCGCCACGTGGCGGCGTCGTCGCCACCCCGCCAGAAGTGAAGCGACAACGTGTCGGAGTCGGCCTCGAGGTCCTCCGACAGCTTCTCCACCGCGCGGCCCGCCGCGGCGTGCAGCGTGGCGCGCAGACGATAGGCGAGGCCCTCGTACGCGGCGTCGCGGATCATGCCGTTGCGGAAGCGCAGCCGCCCGCTGCCGTCCGGCTCGAGGAAGCTCTCGAGCCGCGACAGGGTCGCAGCGTCGACCACGAGCTCGTCGTTGCGGATCGTCTCGTTCAGCACCTCGGTGCGGAACGAACGGCCGAGGACCGAGGCGTAGCGCAGGATCCGACGCGAGTGCGGGTCGAGCGCGTCGATCTGCGCGTCGAGCGCGGCGTGCAGGTTCTCCGGCACCGAGTCGAGCGACCCGACCTCCTGGAAGACGCGGGTGATCTCCTCGACGAACAGCGGGTTTCCGCCTGCCCGGCGCACGACCTCGTCGATCTCGTGCGGGCGCATCGGAGTCGCGGCGGTGGCCGCGATCACGAGGCGGCGGATCACGTCGTCGTCGAGCGGGGCGAGCTCGACGCGCTCGCCGTCGGGGTCGAAGCCGCCCTCGTCGCGGCGCGTCACCAGCATCGCCCACGGCCGCCGGACGGCTTCCGCCGCGAATCGCGCGAGCACGTGCGCGGACGCGGCGTCGGCCCAGTGGCCCTCCTCGACGCGCAGGAGGAGCGGGCCGGGGAACGTCGTCTCGACGAGCCTCAGGATGAGGTCGGCGATGCGGTCGGGGCGGAACCGCGGCTCGATCGCGCGGACCTCGGGCGTCTCGGGCATCGACACCGTGACCACGTCGCCGAGGAGCGGCGCGAACGCCAGGAGCTCCGGGGCGAGGCGTCGCACGCCCGAGCGCACGGCGTCGGCCATCTCGTCGTGCGAGCCGCGCTCGACGCCGAGCAGCGCGCGCACCGGGTCGCGCAGCACGCGGTAGGGCGCGGTGGCGCCGTACGGCTCGGCGCGCACCGTGATGGTGCGGACGTCGAACCCGGCGAGCGCCTCGGCCACGACGCGGCTCTTGCCCGTGCCGGTGCCGCCGCTCACGATGACGACGCCGCCGTCGCCCATGAGCATCCGTCCGACGTTGGAGCGGATGGCGTCGAGCTCGACGTCGCGGCCGAGCAGCGGCAGCGCGGTGCCGGCGCCCGTCCCGCGCGTGCCGGTCTCCTCCCCCACCGAGTGCACCGGCACCGGGACGGTCTTGCCCTTCATCGGGAACGGCCCGGCCGGCGTGGTGGAGAACAGCGTGCGCGAGCGCTCGAGGACGGTCGGGTGGGCGAAGAGCACGCCGTGCGGCGCCTTGCCCATGATGCGCGCGGCGGTGTTGGTCGTGTCACCCATCGCGGAGTACGCCGCCCTGTCGACCGCGCCGACCTCGGCGGCGAACACGTGCCCGCGGTTGACCCCGATCTGCAGCGGGAGGGGTGTGCCGACGTCGAGCACCCGGCGCATCGCGCGCAGCATGCGGCCCTCGTCGTCCTCGCTGGAGTACGGCACGCCCGAGCCCATGAAGAGCTTGCCGCCGTCGCTGTCGAGGTCGGTCGCGAGCAGCGTGACGCCCTCGTCGTTCATCGCGCGCATGAAGACCGACACCGTGGCATCGAGCGCCTCGCCGACCGCCTCGGGGCCGGGCCCGGAGAGCAGGGCGTCGGTGCCGCTGAACCGGGCGAAGCCGATCGTGGCGATCTTGTGCTCCGGGTCGGGCACGCGGTCGGCGAGGTAGTCGCCGAGGGCGTGCGGGAAGAGCGCGCGCAGGCGGCGCTCCTCGACCTCGGGCATGGGGGCCGGCTCGGTCAGCGGCGGGGCGACCGACCGCCAGCGCAGCAGCAGCGCGCCGTCCTCGCGCGGGCGCGCGGATCCGCGGGGAAGGCGCGCGGCGGTGTCGGTCGTGACGACGATCTCGCCAGCGTTCGCGAGCTTCTCGGCGTCCGCGGTCGCCGTGGCGGCCGGGCCGAGGATGAGCAGCTCCCGGGTGGGCGCGCCGACGAGGAAGAAGTCGACCGGCCCCGAGTGGATGCCGACCGACATCCGCAGCTTGAGGCGCCCCACCGACGTCGGGATCGCGGACGCCTCGCGCAGCGCGGCGCGCATGTCGACGGCGGCGGCGCAGGCGCGGACGGCGTGGTCGTCGCCGCGGAAGGTGAACAGGAGCGCGTCGCCGCCGAACTTCAGCAGCTCTCCGCCGCGGGCGCCGGCCATGGCCAGCATGCCGCCGAACACCCGGTTGAGGGTCTCGATGAGCTCCTCGGCGCCGATGCGGCCACGACGGGCGAGGCGCTCGGTGAGGGCGGTGAAGCCGGAGATGTCGGCGAACACGAGGGTGGCATCGACGCTCTGCCAGGAGGAGCCGGGGGCGTCGTCGTCCCACTCGAGGGCGATGCGGGGCACGTGGCGTCGCAGGTCGGTCACGACCTAACCCTCCTCCCCGCGTGCTCCCTGACCGCCGCCCCGCGGTGCGTGTGCACACGCTACGGGAGCACGACCCGGCGCGAGACGGCTTGTCTCAGGTCGTGGACGTGCGGACCCGCGGCCGGCGCTGGCCCGGGAGCCGCTGGCAGCCCGGGCACCAGTACAGGCGGCGGCCCTGGACGTCCTGCGCCGCGACGGGGACGCCGCAGCGCAGGCACGCCCGGCCCTCGCGCCGGTACACGTACACGCCGGTCTGCCGACGACGCCGACGGATCTGAGGGGTGTCCTCGCCGCCGTCGAGCTCGGGGTCGTCGGGCGCCGGCCGGTCGGAGTCCAGCAGCGTCAGCGCCTCGACGTCGCCGGGGTCCACGGTGACGATCCGCCCGCGGCGGACGCCGTCCTTCATGAGCAGCACGAGGTCGGCCCACATCGCGTCGAAGACCGTGGGCTTCAGGAGACGGCCCTCGAGGAACGGCGACACGCCGTGCCGGTAGAGCAGCTCGGCCCGGTAGATGTTGCCGACGCCGGCGAGCACCGACTGGTCCATGAGCAGCGTGCCCATCGGCGCGCGGCTGCCGAGGATCCGCGACTTCGCGCGCTCGGGGTCCGCGTCGGTGCGCAGCGGATCCGGGCCGAGCCGAGCCACGATCGCGTCGCGGCCGTGCGGACCGACGAGGTCGCACGCGGTGGGTCCGCGGAGGTCGGCGTACCAGGTGCTGCTCTCGAGCCGCCAGCGGACCGCGCCGCGGGGCTCGGGCGCGGGTGCCTTCGCGCGCAGCATCGTGCCGTAGAGGCCGAGGTGCACGTGCACGACGTCGTCGCCCTCGAACGCGACGAACAGGTGCTTGCCGTACGCCTCGGCCCGCTCGAGCACGCGGCCGGTCAGGATCTGCGCACCGGAGTCGAAGCGGCCCTGCGGGCTGCTGGAGGCGACGGCGTGGCCGGCGAAGGTCCGGTGCAGGCTCCGGGCGAGCCGGTGCAGGCTGTGTCCCTCGGGCACCGGTTCTCCTTGTACGTTGCGTGCGTGGCCAGGGAGAAGCGTGCACCGAGCAGGGGCGAGGAGCATCCCGACGACCGTGCCCTCGACCGCCTGGCCGACCGCGGGCCGTCGCGCGTCGGGGTGGACGGCGCCCTGCGCGCCCGCGACGTCTCGCGCCCGAGCAGGGCCCAGCTCGCCGCGGCGCAGCGCACGGTGAAGCCGCGCAGCGGGCCTCCCGTGGCCTAGAAGGCCCCGGTCTCCTCGTACGTCGCGAGCAGGTCGATGCGGCGCTGGTGCCGCTCGTCGCCGCTGAACGGCGTGGCGAGGAACGCGTCGACGAGCCGCTTGGCCGTCTCCTCGTCGTGCTGGCGCGCGCCGATGCCCATGACGTTGGCGTTGTTGTGCTGGCGTGCGAGCTCGGCGATCTCCACCGACCAGACGAGCGCCGCCCGCACGCCCTGCACCTTGTTGGCCGCGATCTGCTCGCCGTTGCCCGAGCCGCCGATCACGATGCCGAGGCTGCCCGAGTCGTCGACGACGGCCTGGGCGGCCGCGACGCAGAACGGCGGGTAGTCGTCGAGCGCCTCGTAGGTGTCGGCGCCGTGGTCGACGACGTCGTGCCCGGAGGCTCGCAGGTGCTCGGCGAGCACCGCCTTCAGCTCGAAGCCGGCGTGGTCGGAGCCCAGGTGTACGCGCATGGGCCGATCGTGCCAGCCCGGAGCCGTCAGTCGAAGACCGGGCCCTGGTCGCGCGTGCGCTTGATCTCGAAGAAGCCCGGGGTGCCGGCGACGAGCAGCGTGCCGTCCCACAGGCGGCCGGCGGCCTCGCCCTTCGGGGCCGGGGTGACGACCGGGCCGAAGAAGGCGACGACGTCGCCGTCGGCCCCCGGCACGTGGATCACCGGTGTGCCGACGTCCATCCCGACGGCGTCCATGCCCTCGTGGTGGCTGCGCGTGAGCTCCTCGTCGTACTCCTCGCTCGCGGCGGCCTGGGCGAGCTCGGGCGGGAGGCCGACCTCGTCGAGCGCCTCAGCGATCACGGTGTCGTAGTCGCGGCTGCCGCCGGGGTGGATGCGGGTGCCCAGCGCGGTGTAGAGCGGCAGGACGACGTCCTCGCCGTGCGCCAGCCGGGCTGCGGTCACGACGCGCACCGGGCCCCACGCCGTGGCGAGGAAGTCGGCGTAGTCCGACGGGAGGTCGCGGCCGGAGTTGAGGACGGCGAGGGACATCACGTGCCAGCGCGTGGTGACCGGGCGAACCTTCTCGACCTCGAGCATCCAGCGGGAGGTCATCCACGCCCAGGGGCAGACAGGGTCGAACCAGAAGTCGGCGATCACGGGCGGCTGCGCTGCATCGTTGTTGACCACTCAACGATCCTACGTCCGGATCCACCCTGCGCGACCGGGCGCCGCTGGCCCGCCGGATGTCCTGCGGACGCGGTTCCGGGCAGGACGTGCGCGGGCGTGACGCCCCGGCCGTGCGAGGATGTCCCGATCGACGGCGAGGCCACCGTGCTGCTGCCCCGGGTGCCGGGGCCTCCCGTCTGCGACGGGGGCTCCCGTCGCGCTGGGGCAGGTGCGGAAGGACGGTCCGGTGACGGCCACCAACATCACGCGCGCCGAGGCGGCCGAGCGGTCCGCGCTCGTCGCGGTGCAGGGCTACGAGGTCGAGGTCGACCTCTCCTCGGCGATGACCGAGGGCGCCACGTTCGGGAGCCGCACGACGGTCCGCTTCACCGCCAGGCCCGGCGCGAGCACCTGGATCGACATCGTGGCCCCCGCGCTGCGCGGCGCCGAGCTCAACGGCGTCCCGCTGGACGTCGCGGCGTTCACCGGCACCCGCCTCCCGCTCGACGGACTGGCCGAGAGCAACGTGCTGGTGGTCGAGGCGGACTGCGCGTACATGCGCTCTGGCGAGGGGCTGCACCGGTTCGTCGACCCCGTCGACGGCGCGGTCTACCTCTACTCGCAGTTCGAGGTGGCCGACGCCCGCCGGATGTACGCCTGCTTCGACCAGCCCGACCTCAAGGGCACCTTCACGCTCACGGTCACCGCGCCCGACGGCTGGCAGGTCGTGTCGAACTCCCCCACGCCCGAGCCCGTCCCCGCGGGCGACGGCCTCGCCCGGTGGGCGTTCGGCGCGACGCCGCGGATCTCGCCGTACATCACCGCGCTGGTGGCCGGGCCGTACCACGTGGTGCGCGACGAGTACGTCGGGCCGCACGGCACCTACCCGCTCGGCGTGTTCTGCCGCGCCAGCCTCGCGGAGCACCTCGACGCCGACGTCGTGATCCTCGAGACCAAGCAGGGCTTCGAGTTCTTCGAGGCGCAGTTCGAGACGCCGTACCCGTTCGAGAAGTACGACCAGCTCTTCGTGCCGGAGTTCAACGCCGGTGCGATGGAGAACGCCGGCTGCGTCACGATCCTCGAGGACTACGTCTTCCGCTCGCGCGTCACCGACTACTACTTCGAGCAGCGCGCCAACACGATCCTGCACGAGCTCGCGCACATGTGGTTCGGCGACCTCGTGACCATGACGTGGTGGGACGACCTCTGGCTCAACGAGTCGTTCGCGGAGTGGGCGGCGCACTGGGCCAACGTCGGCGCCACCCGCTACCGCGACGCGTGGACGACGTTCCTCATCCAGCGCAAGGGCTGGGCCTACCGCCAGGCGCAGCTGTCCTCGACCCACCCCATCGCGGCGGACATGGTCGACCTCGAGGCCGTCGAGGTGAACTTCGACGGCATCACGTACGCGCAGGGCGCGGCGTCGCTGCGCCAGCTCGTGGCGTGGGTCGGCGAGAAGGAGTTCCTCGAGGGGCTCACGTCGTACTTCGCCAAGCACGCGTGGGGCAACACCCGCCTCGCCGACCTGCTCGTGGAGCTCGAGGCCTCGAGCGGCCGCGACCTGTCGGGCTGGACGACCGCGTGGCTCGAGACCGCCGGCGTCAACCTCCTCAAGCCCGAGGTGGCCGTGGCCGAGGACGGCACGTACTCCTCGGTCGCCGTGGTGCAGGAGCCGCCGTCCGCGCCTCCGGGCCTGCCGGCCGTGCTGCGTCCGCACCGCATCGCCGTCGGCCTGTACCAGCGGACTCCGCAGGGCCTCGAGCGCGTGCGGCGCCTCGAGATCGACGTGGTCGGCGAGCGCACCGAGATCGAGGAGCTGCGCGGCGTGCAGCAGCCCGACCTGCTGCTGCTCAACGACGACGACCTGACGTTCGCCAAGATCCGCCTCGACGAGCGCTCGCTGCGCACGGCGGTCGAGTCGTTCGACGCGCTGTCCGAGCCGATGCCGCGCGCGCTCGTGTGGGCTGCGGCGTGGGACATGCTCCGCGACGCCGAGATGCCCATGCGCGACTGGCTGTCGCTGCTGGAGACCGGCCTGCCGACCGAGCGCGACCTGTCGATCGTGCACACGCTGCTGAGCCAGACCAAGGCCGCCATCGAGCAGTTCTCGACGCCGTCCCGCCGTGAGGAGTACCGCGACCGCTGGGCCGCGCTGACCATGCGGCTGCTCGAGCAGTCGCCCGCCGGCGGCGACCTGCAGCTCGCGTACGCCCGCGCGTACGCCGCCACCGCGCGCACCGCCGAGCACGCAGCCGTCCTGCGGTCGTGGCTGTCGGGCGGGGCGCCCGAGGGGCTGACGGTCGACACCGATCTGCGCTGGACGCTGCTGCAGCGCCTCCTGGCGCTCGGTGCGGCCGACCCGGCCGAGATCGACGCCGAGCTCGAGCGCGACAGCACCGCCACCGGCCACCGGCAGGCAGCCACGGCCCGGGCGCTCGTGCCCACGCGCGAGGCGAAGGAGGCGGCGTTCACCGCCGCGGTCGAGAGCGACGAGCTCCCCAACGCCCTGCTTGCCGCGACGGTGATGGGGTTCGCGTCCGCGGATGCCCGCGAGCTGCACCGAGCGTTCCTGCACCGCTACTTCGACGCCATCCCGCAGGTGTGGGCGACGCGCACGAACGAGACCGCGCAGACGATCGTGATGGGCTTCTACCCCGCGCAGATCGTCGAGCAGCAGACCCTCGACCTCACCGACGCGTTCCTCGCGCGGGACGACGTCCCCGCCGGGGCGCGCCGCCTCGTGCGCGAGGGCCGCGACGGCATCGAGCGCTCCCTGCGCTGCCAGGCCCGCGACTCCGCCTGACTTCGTCCGCTAAGGACAGAAACCGCCCTCCACGGGCGGTTTCTGTCCTTTCTGCGCTGTTATGCGGCCCGTCAGTGGGGGCGGGGGTCGACGTCCATGTTCTTGTCGGCGGGGTCCGGGACGAACGAGGCCTCGGCGTCGGGGGCGGCGGGGGCCTGGCCGCTGGCCACGAGGCCGGGGCGGTCGGCGGACGTGGTCGGGAGCGCGGTGCCGTCGCCGAGGCCGTCGGCGCGGGCGGAGCTCGCCCACGACGGAGCCTTGACCAGCAGCCACACGATCGCCGCGACCAGCAGCGGCACGCCGACGAAGAGCAGGAACGCAGTGCCCGCCGACATCGTGACGCCGCGGTCCTCGCCGTCGTGGAAGGTCATGTCGCGTGACGTCGCCGCCGCCGGGCCCGCCGCGATCGCGGTGACGGCGACGGACGTGAGGACGACGGCTGCGGCCCGGGTGCGGGCGCCGGAGGTGATGGCCATGGCGCGATCCTAGGCCGCCGAGATGAGGGTCGCCTCACCCCGACGGCCTACGGTCGCGTCAGCCCGTGACGGTCGCGACGATCCGGCGCAGCAGCGCGTCGGACGGCAGGTCCTCGATGAGCACGGGGTTGCCGGCTCCGTCGGTGAGGGGCACCCGCCAGTTCGGGTACTCCTGGTCGGTGCCCGGCTGGTTCTGCGCCCGCTTGTCGCCGACGGCATCGGCGAGCGACACGCACAGCAGCCGAGCGGGCGTCTGCGCGATGAGGCGGTGCAGCGCCTCGACCACGTCGTCCGCCCCCGCGCCCGGACGCAGCAGGCCCCGGCTCTGCAGCAGCGCCACCCAGTTCGCGAGATCCGCCTGCGCGGCGGCGAGCTCCTCGTCGTAGGACTTCGCGAGCAGCCCGAGCTCGTGGCGGAGCCGCACGTGCTCGCCCTCGATGAACGCCCAGGTCGGCGGCAGGTCGTGGGTGGTCACGCTGGTGAGGGCGAGCTCGCGCCAGTGCTCCGGGTGCAGCGGAGCGCCGTGCTCGTCCGCCTCGAACCACAGGATCGACGTGCCGAGGATCCCGCGGTCGCGCAGGACGTCCTGCACCCAGGCCTCGACCGTGCCGAGGTCCTCGCCGATGACGACGGCACCGGCGCGCTGCGCCTCGAGGGCGAGGATGCCGACGAGCGCCTCGTGGTCGTACCGCACGTACGTGCCGAGGTTCGCCGGCATGCCGCGCGGGATCCACCACAGCCGGAACAGCCCGAGCACGTGGTCGATGCGGATGCCTCCCGCGTGCCGGAGCACGGTGCGGAGCATGTCGCGGTACGGGATGAACGCGGCCTCGGCGAGGGCGTCCGGCCGCCACGGCGGCTGCGACCAGTCCTGGCCCATCTGGTTGTACATGTCCGGCGGCGCGCCCACGGCGACGTCCTTGGCGAGCACGTCACGCAGCGCCCACGCATCGGCGCCCTCCGGGTGCACACCGACGGCGAGGTCGTGCATGACGCCGATGGCCATCCCGGCGTCGGTCGCTGCCTCCTGCGCGGCGGCGAGCTGCTCGTCGAGCACCCACTGCAGCCAGCGGTGGAACTCCACGAGGTCGGCCAGCTCGGCGCGCGCCTTCTCGGTGGCGGGGCCGTGCGGGTCCGCGAGATCCTCGGGCCAGTCGGCCGGCTGGCCGTAGGTGTCGCCGAGGGCGCACCACAGCGCGAAGTCGTCGAGGCCGGCGCCCTCCCGCTCGCAGAACGCGGCGTACCTCGCCTTGCGGCCGGGCGAGAGCGGCACGGCGTGGACGTACTCCAGCGCCGAGCGCTTCGCGGCCCACACGGGGTCCCGCTCGAGCAGGTCGGGCGTGGCGTTGGTGGCCTTCACGGCCTCCGACAGCATGCCCATCGCCTTGTGCCCGGCCTCGGACAGGTAGGAGTACTCCGGCACGTCCTCGACCCGGATGTAGATCGGGTTGGCGAAGCGGCGCGTGACGGGGAGGTACGGCGAGGGCGCCATCGGCGGCACGGGAGAGGCCGCGTGCAGCGGGTTGATGAGCACGAAGTCGGCGCCGAGGTCGTGACCGCTCCAGGCGACGAGGTCGGCGAGGTCGCCGAGGTCGCCGAGGCCCCAGGAGCGGTGCGAGCGCACGGAGTAGAGCTGGGCGCCGAAACCCCAGCCCCGGCGGCCGCGCAGGCCCTCGGGCAGCTCGAGCCGGCGCGGCGTGACGACGAGCGTGGTGCTCGCCGTGCGGGTGGAGCCGCCGCCGTCGCGGAGCTCGGCGTGCAACCGGTGCCAGCCCGTGGGGAGGTCGGAGGGCACGGCGAACGTCGCCTCGCCCACGATCGCGCCGTCGACATCCATCGGCTCGACCCAGCGGTCCACCTGCACGACGTCGCTGCGGCTGCCGCCGTCCTCGAGCTCGATCCAGAGCCGGGCGCTGTCGCCGTGCGGCAGGTGGACCCACGTGGTCGCCGAGTCGCCCTGGCGCAGCACGAACACCGGCGGCAACACCTTGCGCCAGTCGCGCATCCGCCGCTCGTGCAGCGCGGCGGCGATGCCGGCGGGCGTGGTGGCGTCCACGCCGAGCGCGGCGAGCACGGCGATCACCGTCTCGGCCGGCACCGCCTGGTGCTGGCCCGCCTGGTCCCAGAACTCGGTCGCCACGCCGTAGGCCGCTGCGAGGGCGGCAAGATCGGTGTCCACACCCCCATCCTGCCCACTTCCCCGGCCGGTATTCCAGACCGGGGGGCCACCAGATGTAATCGTTCTCAGGCCGTCACCAGACCGGCGGGCGGCGGTGCGCCCAGGGGGCGGCCTGCTCGAGCTGGGCGGCCAGCGCGAGAAGGGTGGCCTCGTCGTACGGGCGCCCCACCAGCTGGACCCCCACCGGGAGCACGACGCCGTCGACCTCCGGCCACGCGATCGGCACCGACACCGCCGGCTGCCCGGTGATGTTGTACGGCGCGGTGAACGGCGTGAACCGCTTCTGCGCCTCGAAGTCCGCGGCCGGGTCGTCGTCGTCGCGCAGGCCGCCGGGCCCGACCGGCGAGGGCAGCTGGGCGAGAGTGGGCGTGAGGACGGCGTCGTACGCCGCGGTGGCGTTCACCACCATGCGCGTGAGCAGGCGCATCGTCGATACCGACCCCGCGAGCTGGATCCCGGTCACCTGGCGACCGCGATCGCGCAGCCACCTCGTCAGGGGCTGCAGCCGTTCCTCGTCGTCGGGCGCGACCGGCGTCAGCAGCGCGAGCACCGACCACACCGACTCGAACGCGGGCACGGCGTCCGGGCCGAACGGCGGCGGCACGTCCTCCACGGTGTGGCCGAGCGACTCGAGCAGCCGCGAGGCCTCCTCCCACGCCGCCAGGCAGCGCGGGTCGACCTCGGCTTCGGCGATGACCGGCGTCGCGTACCTCCCGATCCGCAGGCCGCGCGGCTCACGGCGTACGGCGTCGAGGAACGTCGCGCCCTCGGGCATCGGCCGTGCGGGGAACGGGTCGTCGGGGAACGGGCCCGCGAGCACGTCGAGCAGCGCCGCGGCGTCGGCGACCGTGCGCGCGAGCACGCCCTGGGTCGGCAGCTCGCCGACCGGGTCGCGCAAGGGGCCGTTGGAGATGCGGCCGCGGGCGGGCTTGATGCCGACGAGACCCGTCACGCTGGCGGGGATGCGGATCGAGCCGCCGCCGTCGGAGCCGTGGCCGGCGCTCGCGAGGCCGGCCGCCACTGCGGCGGCCGCTCCCCCGCTCGACCCGCCGGCCGAGCGCGCGAGGTCCCACGGCGTACGGGCCGGGGGTGCGACGGCTGTCTCGGTGTAGCAGGGCAGGCCGAACTCCGGCGTGTTCGTCTTGCCGGTGATGACGAGGCCGCCCTGGCGCATGCGCGTCACGACGTGGTCGTCGCCGTACGGCGTCATGTCGTACGCCACCGAGCCCAGGGTGCAGCGCACGCCGGCCACGAACACGAGGTCCTTCGCCGGCACGACGGTGCCGAACAGCGCGCCGAGCGGCTCGTCGGCGTCTGCCGCCGCGACGCGTTCGTCCGCGGTCCGCGACGCGGCCCGCGCGAGGTCGTCGGTGCGGGTGATGAACGCGCCGACCTCGGCGTCGAGGCGGTCGCTGCGGGCGATGTAGTGCTCGACGAGGTCGCTCGAGCTGATCTCGCGGCGGCGGATCGCGGCCGCCTGCTCGAGGGCGGTCAGGTCATGCAGCTCGGCCATGGGCCGATCATGCCCGGCGCCCGCAGATCAGGGGAGCAGTCGGCCGACGACCCACGCCACGAGCACGAGGACGGCGATCGCGGTCGCGGCGGCCAGGAAGCATCCGAGGTAGCCCCCGATGCCCGACCGGGGAGCACCGCGCCAGAGCGCCTCGTCCTCCGACGACGCGACGGCGACCGGGCGCACCCGCATCACCCAGTCGTCGAGGTGGTCGGGCGTGCAGAACGCGAGGTCGGCGTCGACCTCGTGGCCGTCGGGGTCGACGTACAGCGCGGCCAAGGGGACGCCGCCGGACGCCACGCCCGCGCCGCACTCGGCGCACGTGACGGCGGTGGGAGCGTTCACGGCGCGCATGCTGCCAGCCAGAACGGCCGCGGCGACAGACCCCCGGGACCGCTTTCAGCGCGCAGTGATCGGACCGCCACGCGCCGTGGGCGGATCAGCCGTTCATGTGCTGGTTCCAGGCCAGCCGGGCCGCGACGTTCGCGTCAGGGATCTCCTGCTTGCCGCAGCGCAGGCAGACGATGGCGTGCACCTGGTCCTCGAGCACCACCGGGTGCCACGCGTGGAACCCGATCATGCAGGTCAACGGCTTCATGGGTCCTCCCCCGGTCGATGCTGCCGGTGCCATGGTGCTCCTGCCCCGGCCCGGATGCGGGCCGAACGGCGTATCCGCGCGGCGCGGCGACGCGGCCGGCGCACAGGCGTCCTTAGGGTGTGCGGGTGCCGCAGTACCCCGATGCCCCGCGCCTGGACCTCGTCGACGACCTCCGCGGCCGGCGCGTACCCGACCCGTACCGCTGGCTCGAGAGCGGCGACGCCGGCGACGAGGCCCTGCGCGCCGCGTGGTCCGCCGAGCAGGCGGCGCTGTACGACGCCGAGGCCGCCACCTGGACGACCACCGAGCGCTGGCGCGCCCGGGTCGGCGACCTGCTGCGCTCGGGCGGCGTGGGACCGCCCGCGCACCGCGGCGACCGCGTGTTCTTCATGCGCCGCGAGCCGGACGGCAACATGGCGGTGCTCTGGACCATCGACCCCGACGGCACCGAGCGGGTGCTCATCGACCCGATGGCCCTCGACCCGGACGGCCACACGACGCTGGATGCGTTCCAGCCCAGCAAGGAGGGCCACCTCCTGGCCTACCAGCTGTCGGTCGGCGGCACCGAGGAGCCCGACCTCTTCGTGCTGGACGTCGCCACGGGAGAGCAGATCGAAGGCCCGATCGACCGGGTGCGGTTCACGCCGGTGGCCTGGCTGCCCGGCGGCGAGGCGTACTACTACGTGCGCCGGCTACACCCGTCGCTCGTGCCCGAGGACGAGGCGCAGTTCCACCGCCGCATCTACCTCCACCGAGTCGGTACCGACCCGTCCGAGGACGTCGAGATCTTCGGCGCAGGGCGCACGATCACCAACTACTACGGGGTCTCGGTCAGCCTCGACGGCCGCTGGCTTCAGATCTCGTCGCAGGAGGGCACCGAGCCCCGCAACGACCTCTGGGTCGCCGACCTCGCGGCATCGGCGCTCGAGGAGCCCGCCCTGGTGCCGGTGCAGGTCGACGTTGACGCGCAGACCGGCATCTGGTTCGGCCGCGACGGGCGCTTCTACGTGCACACCGACCGCGACGCGCCGCGCGGGCGCCTCGCCGTCGTGGACCCCGCGACTCCGACGTACGAGCACTGGGTCGACCTGCTGCCCGAGGACGACGAGTCGGTGCTCGAGGACTTCGCCGTCCTCGATGGCCCGGAGATGCCGGAGCCGCGACTGCTCGCCACGTGGACCCGGCACGGCGTGGGCGAGATGACGCTGCACGACCTCGCCACCGGCGAGCGGCTCGGCAACGTGGGCCTGCCGGGCGTGGGCACGCTCGGCGGCCTCGTCGGGCGGCCCGAGGGCGGCCCGCTCGTGTGGTTCGTCTACACCGACTACACGACTCCGTCGAACGTCTACCTGTACGACGGTCGCAGCGGCGAGGTGACGCTGCACGCCTCACCGCCCGGGCACGTCGACGTGCCGCAGGTGTTCAGCCGGCAGGAGACGTTCACGTCGAAGGACGGCACGGCCGTGCGGATGTTCGTGCTGTCGCCGGTCGACGGCGCCGACCGGCCGCGGCCGACGCTGCTGTCCGGGTACGGCGGCTTCGGCATCTCGATGCAGCCGGCGTACTCCGCGACCGCACTCGCCTGGGTCGAGGCCGGCGGCGTGTACGCCGTGGCCTGCATCCGGGGCGGCGGCGACGAGGGCGAGGAGTGGCACCGCGACGGCATGCTCGGCAGCAAGCAGAACGTGTTCGACGACTTCTTCGCCGCCCAGGAGCACCTCATCGCGGCGGGGCGCACCACCTCCGAGCAGCTCGCGGTCATCGGCGGCAGCAACGGCGGCCTGCTCATGGGCGCGCAGGTCACCCAGCGGCCCGAGCTCGCGCGCACGGTCGTGTGCCAGGCGCCGCTGCTGGACATGGTCCGCTACACGACCTCCCAGCTCGGGGCGACGTGGACGGTCGAGTACGGCGACCCCGCAGTGCCGGAGCAGCTCGACTGGCTGCTGGCGTACTCGCCGTACCACAACGTGCCCGAGGGCACGGACTTCCCGGCGCTGCTCATGATGGTGTTCGACAACGACAGCCGCACCGATCCGATGCACGGCCGCAAGTTCGTCGCCGCCGCGCAGCACGCGGCCGCCGGCGCGCGCCCGATCCTGCTGCGCACGGAGGCGAACGTCGGCCACGGCGCGCGCTCGGTCAGCAAGTCGGTGGACGAGATCGGCGAATGGATGGCGTTCGTGGCGCACTGGACGGGCCTCGCCGCCGGATAGGCTGCAGGGCGTGACCGGTCCCCTGCTCGCGAGCGCCACGAAGGACACCAAGGCGGGCACCGCAGCCAGCGACGTCCTGTCGAGCGTGTGGAACTGGTTCCTCGAGTACGCCCTGACCATCGGGCTGACGATCGCGTTCTCGCTGCTGTTCTGGTGGATCTGCATCCGGCTCATCCGGCGCGTCACCGATCAGGCGAAGAAGCGCCTGCGGCAGGACCGCCCCGGCCAGGCCCGCGCGGCGGAGCACACGCAGGAGCTCACCGCGGTGCTCATGACCGCGCGGCGCGAGCAGCGTGCCGAGGCCCTCGGCCAGCTCATGCGCAGCATCGTCACCTTCACGATCGCAAGCCTCGCGATCCTGCTGGTGCTGGCCCAGTCCGGCGTCAACCTCACGCCGATCCTTGCCTCGGCCGGCGTGGTCGGCGTCGCCCTCGGCTTCGGCGCGCAGACGCTCGTGAAGGACTTCCTGTCCGGCGTGTTCCTCGTGCTCGAGGACCAGTTCGGGGTGGGCGACGTCGTCGACCTCGGTCCTGCCATCGGGGTGGTCGAGGAGGTCACGCTGCGGATCACGCGCGTGCGCGACCTGTCCGGCGTCGTCTGGTACGTCCGCAACGGCGAGATCCTGCGCGTCGGCAACCGCTCGCAGGGCTGGACCACCGCCGTCGTGGACGTGCCGGTCGCCTTCAACGAGGACCTCGACCGCGTGCGGCGCATCATCGAGAAGGTCGGCACGATGATGGACGGCGATCCGGCGTACGACGGGATCCTGTTCGGCACGCCCGCGTACGCCGGCGTCGAGAGCGTGAGCGGCGACGCCGTCTTCGTGCGCGTGACAGCCAAGGCGGCACCCGACCAGCAGATGACCGCGGCCCGCGCGATCCGCGAGAAGCTCAAGGTCGGCTTCGACGAGGCCGGCATCCGCGTGCCGGTGCTTGTCCGCAGCAACCTCCCCGGCACCACGCCTCCCCCGGCCGCACCCCCCGCCTGATCCCGGCCTACTCGCCGCCCGGCGCGAAGCGCCATCGGGAACGCGTCGCAGAGCGCGCGCAACCACGCCCGCTTCGGCGGCCGGCGCGAAGCGGCAGCGGGAACGCGTCGCAGAGCGCGCGCAAGCACGCCCGCTTCCGCGGGCTCGCGATGCGGGGCGGCGGCAGGGCCGACAGACTGCGGGCATGCTGTGCCTCGTCACCGGCGCCACCGGCTACATCGGCGGGCGGCTCGTGCCCGAGCTCCTCGCCGCCGGCCACGAGGTGCGCGTGCTCGCCCGGCACCCCGAGCGCCTCGTCGACCGCACGTGGGTCAACGACGTCGAGGTGGTCAGCGGCGACGCCGGCGATCCGGACGCCGTCCGCGCCGCGCTGAAGGGCGTCGACGTGGCGTACTACCTCATGCACTCGCTCATGGCGGGCGACGGGTTCCACGACGTCGAGGTGCTCCTCGCCCGCATCTTCGGCACGACCGCGCGCGACGAGAAGGTCGGCCGCATCGTCTACCTCGGCGGACTGCACCCGGAGAACGCGCCGGGCAGCCTGTCGGATCACATGGCCAGCCGGCGCGAGGTCGGCGAGATCCTCCGGAGGTCCGGCGTACCGACGGCGGAGCTGCGGGCCGCGGTGATCATCGGCAGCGGCAGCGCGAGCTTCGAGATGATCCGCTACCTCACCGAGCGCCTCCCGTTCATGATCACGCCGAGATGGCTGCGGATGCCGACCCAGCCCATCGCCGTGCGCGACGTCCTCTACTACCTCGTGCAGGCCGCCTCGCTACCGCCGGAGGTGAACCGGTCGTTCGACATCGGCGGCCCCGACGTCACGACGTACGAGGGGATGATCCACGGCTACGCGAAGGTCGCGGGCCTGCGCCGGCGCACGGTCGTCGGCGCGCCGATCCTGACGCCCCGCCTGTCGAGCCGGTGGGTCGGCCTGGTCACCCCCGTGCCGAGCTCGATGGCCCGGCCGCTGGTCGAGAGCCTGTCGGCGCCCTCGGTCTGCTCCGAGCACGACATCGCGCACTACATCCCCGACCCCGCCGACGGGCTCACGTCGTACGAGCGCGCCGTCGAGCTCGCGCTGCGCAAGCTCCAGTACGCCGACGTCCGCACGTCGTGGTCGAGCTCGAGCCTGCCCGGAGCGCCGAGCGACCCGCTGCCCAGCGATCCGGACTGGGCGGGCGGCGCGCTGTACACCGACGAGCGCGAGACCGTCGTCGACGCGACGCCGGCCTCGCTCTGGCGCGTGATCGAGGGCCTCGGCGGCGACCGGGGCTACTACTCGTTCCCGCTGGCGTGGGAGGTGCGCGGCTGGATGGACCGCGCGGTCGGCGGCGTGGGGCTGGCGCGCGGACGACGCAATCCCGAGACCCTGCGGGTCGGCGACCCGCTGGACTTCTGGCGCGTCGAGGAGCGCCTGCCGCTGAAGCTCCTGCGGCTGCGCGGGGAGTTCCGGATGCCGGGCCTGGCCTGGCTCGAGCTGGGCATCCGGGAGGACACGGGCCCGGACGGCCACCCGATCACCGTCTACACGCAGAAGGCGCTCTTCCACCCGAAGGGCATGCCGGGCGAGGCGTACTGGAAGGCGATGCTGCCGTTCCACGGCATCATCTTCGGCTCGATGCTGAAGAACATCCGGGAGAACGCCGAGACCCTCGAGCGAACGGGCACCCTGCCCAGCATCGACCGGGGCTGAGCCGTACCCGTCGTCGTCGCCCGGCTGGCAGCAGGCATGATGGACGCGTGACGCAAGGACCTCCCGGCACCCCGTACGAGGCGATGGGCGGCGAAGCGTTCTTCACCACCCTCGTCCACCACTTCTACGAGGGCGTGGCCGGCGACCCGCTGCTGCGGCCGATGTACCCGCCGGGCGACCTCGCCCCCGCCGAGCGCCGGCTGCGGATGTTCCTGGAGCAGTACTGGGGCGGCCCGGGCACGTACTCCGAGGAGCGCGGCCACCCCCGCCTGCGCATGCGGCACGTGCCCTACGTGATCGACGACCATGCTCGCGACGCGTGGCTGCTGCACATGCGCGCCGCCCTCGACGCGACCATCGCCGAGCAGCACCTCGATCCGTCGTGGGAGCAGGAGCTGTGGCGCTACCTCGTGGGCGCCGCGATCGCCATGGTCAACCACGTCCCCGACACCGCACCCGAGCACCCCGTCGCCACCGACCTCCCGGAGAACCCTCGATGACCACGACCGAGCTGCCCGAGCGCGAGGGCAACGCAGGACTCCCCTCCCGGCTCGAGCGCCCGTGGTGGCGCGACGCCGTCGTGTACCAGATCTACCCGCGCTCGTTCTCCGACAGCGACGGCGACGGCCTCGGCGACATCCCCGGCATCCGCGCGCGGCTGCAGCACGTGGTCGATCTCGGTGTCGATGCCATCTGGCTGTCGCCGTTCTACCCGTCGCCGCTGCTCGACGGCGGGTACGACGTCGCCGACCCGCGCGACGTCGACCCGCGGCTCGGCACCGTCGAGGACGTGCGCGGGCTCGTGCAGGACTGCCACGCGAACGGCCTCAAGATCTTCGTCGACGTCGTGCCCAACCACTTCTCCTGGGCGCACCGGTGGTTCCGCGAGGCCGCGGGCGCCCCGATCGACTCGCCCCAGTGGGCGCGCTTCCACGCCGTGCGCGGCCGCGGCGAGCACGGGGAGCTCGAGCCCAACGACTGGAAGAGCGCGTTCGGCGGTCCGGCGTGGACACCAATCGAGGGCCACTCCGGGTGGTGGTACCTCCACCTGTTCGACTCCTCCCAGCCCGACGTGAACTGGGACAACCCCGAGGTGCACGCCGACTTCGAGGCGACTCTGCGCTTCTGGTTCGACATGGGCGTCGACGGCTTCCGGATCGACGTCGCGCACGGCCTCGTGAAGGCTGCTGGATATCCCGACGAGAACAAGGACGAGGACGGTCACGCGCAGGTGCTGGCCGGCGCGATCAAGGACTCCCCGCACTGGGACCAGCCCGGCGTGCACGAGATCTGGCGCGAGTGGCGCCGGATCTCCGACGAGTACACCCCCGACCGGGCGTTCGTGGGCGAGGCGTGGGTCGCCACGCCCGAGGCGCAGGCGGCGTACACGCGGCCCGACGAGCTGCACACGACGTTCAACTTCCACTTCCTGAAGACGTGGTGGGCGGCGGACAAGCTGCGCGAGGTGATCGGGCTGTCGCTGCTCTCGTCGGCCGCGGTCGGCGCGCCCTGCACGTGGGTGCTCTCGAACCACGACGTGTGGCGCCCGGTCACCCGCCTCGCCCCCTGGCTCGACGCCGAGACCATCGACCTCGCCGAGGGCCGGCGCCGGGCGCTCGCGCTGAGCCTGGTGTCGCTCGCGCTGCCGGGCTCGGCGTACCTCTACCAGGGCGAGGAGCTCGGATTGCCCGAGGTGCTCGACATCCCCGACGCCGACCGCCAGGACCCGACGTTCTTCCGCACCCACGGCGAGGTCAAGGGCCGCGACGGCTGCCGCGTGCCGCTGCCGTGGTCGGGCGACGAGCCGCCGTACGGCTTCTCCACCGGTACGCCGCACCTGCCGCAGCCCACGACCTGGGCCTCCCTGACCGCCGAGGCCCAGGCCGGGGATCCGGATTCGACGTTCTCGCTGTTCCGGCGCGCGCTGGGCATCCGCAAGGGCCTCGAGAGCCTCGGCGACGGCGAGATGCGCTGGATCGACGCCGGCCACTCCGACGTGGTGGCGTTCGAGCGCCCCGGCGAGCGCCCCGTGACCGTCGCGCTCGCGATGGGCGACACCGACCGGATCGTTGCGCTCGACGGCGAGATCCTGGTGGAGACGGGCGGCGCGACGCGCCAGGCTGACGGCATGCTGCACCTGCCGCCGTCGTCCGCCGTCTGGCTCGGCTGAGGTGGCGGGGAGCGCCGGGGGGCGGATCGACTGGCGGCACCGGGCGTGGGCGGTCGCGGCCGTCACGTTCGTCGCCCTGGTCTCCTCCGCGGCGTTCCGCTCCTCCACCGGCGTGCTGCTCGAGCCGGTGTCGTCGGCGAACGACTGGTCGCGCTCGGTCGTGTCGGCGGCGGTCACGGTCAACCTCGTGCTCTACGGCCTCGTCGCGCCCTTCGCCGCAGCCCTCATGGAGAAGTGGGGCATCCGCCGCGTCGTGGCCGCGGCGCTGTGCATGCTCGCGATCGGCATGGCGCTCACGACCTTCGTGTCGCAGCCGTGGCAGCTGGCGCTCGCCTGGGGCGTCCTCATGGGCTTCGGCGCCGGCTGCATGGCGCTGGTGTTCGGCGCCGTGGTGGCACAGCGCTGGTTCGTCGATCGCCGCGGCCTCGTCATGGGCGTCTTCTCCGCGGCGTCGGCGACCGGCCAGCTGGTCTTCCTGCCCACGCTGGCGCGCCTCGTCGAGTCCAGCGGCCCGCGCTCGGCCACGCTGCTGCTGTCCGGGTTCGCCCTCGTGCTGGTGCCGCTGGTCCTGACTCTCCTGCGCGACCGGCCGTCCGACGTCGGCGCGCTCCCGTACGGCGCACCGGCAGGCTGGCGCGAGGAGGTCGTCGACAACGGCGGCCGCGGCGCCGCGGCGATCGCGCTCCTGCGCCTGCGCGAGGCGTCGCGCACGCGGGCCTTCTGGCTGCTCATGTTCGGGTTCTTCGTCTGCGGCTGGTCGACCAACGGCCTGGTCGGGCTGCACTTCATCCCTGCCGCGCACGACCACGGCATGCCGGCCACGACCGCCGCCTCGTTGCTCGCCCTGATCGGCGTCTTCGACCTCGTGGGGACGATCGGTTCGGGGTGGCTCACCGACCGCTACAACCCGCGGATCCTGCTGGCCGTCTACTACGCCGGCCGCGGCCTCTCGCTCCTGATCGTGCACCTGCTCTGGGCGCCGACCGTGCAGCCGCCCATGTTCTTCTTCGTCGTGCTCTACGGCCTCGACTGGGTCGCGACCGTGCCCCCGACCGTCGCGCTCTGCCGCGACTGCTTCGGCGCCGCGCGCGCGGGCGTGGTGTTCGGCTGGGTGTTCGCCTCGCACATGGTCGGCGCGGGCATCTCCGCCTGGGTGGCCGGCGTCGTGCGCGACACCACGGGCACGTACGACCTCGCGTGGTGGTCGGCCGGCGTGCTGTGCCTGCTCGCCGCGGTCGCGTCGTACGCCGTCCCCCGCGGCGACCAGCTCGGGCCGAGGCAGGGCGCGCCCGACCCCGAGCTCGAGCCCGCCGCCTGAGCTCAGGCGGCGACGAGCTCGGGCTCGGCGACCTCGCCGAGGTCGGCCGCCCAGGACCGGCGCCGGGCAACCTCGACGGCGGTAACCACGAGGTTGGTGCTGAGGGTCATCAGCGCGGCGGCGATCACCGGCACGTCGGTGGTGAGCAGGGCGAAGGTCAGCCAGCACAGCTGCGACAGGACCTTGAGCCCCTGCGAGGTCAACGAGATGGCCGAGGGGCCCATGCCCCGGCGCAGCCAGACCGTCTCGAACACCTGCGGCCACATGCCCGTGAGGCCGATCGCGAGGGCGAAGAAGCCGACCACCTCGGGCTCGAGGTACGTCGAGATCCCCACCATCAGCGCGGTGACGAGGAGCAGCCCGAGGGCTCGGACCGCGCGGCTCCAGGCCGCAGGCACCAGCAACACGATCGCGACCGCGCCGCTGACCAGCAGGACGTTGCCCGGGATCTGCGGCAGCGAGCCGGTGCGGACGCCGTACGCGATCCACGTGGTGCACGAGACGACCGTGATCGCCCACGTCCAGGGCGAGACCCCGCCCATGTGCGGATGGCGCACGATCCGCAGGATCTGCGGGATCACCATGGCCACGCCGATGGCGGAGCCGAGGTAGGCGAGGGCGGTGCCGAGGGAGTGCGGGTTCACGGGCTGGCTTCCTGCTTCTGTACCGATACAGTCTGGAACGATACAGCACGAACGCGGAGGCAGTCGACGCGTATTCCCCGTCGTGAGGAGGACGTGAGGTGGGAGCCGACCGGCCGACCCTGGACACCGTCGCCCAGGCGGCCGGGGTGTCCCGCATGACGGTGTCGAACGCCTACAACCGTCCCGACCAGCTCTCGGCCGCGACCCGTGAGCGTGTGCTGGCGGTGGCCGCCGAGCTGGGATACGCCGGCCCCGATCCGGCCGGGCGGTCGCTGCGACGCGGCCGGGCGGGCGCGGTCGGCGTCGTACTCACCGAGAGCCTGTCGTACGCCTTCACCGACCCCGGGCTCGTCAGCTTCCTGCGCGGCGTCGCCGACGGGCTGACCGCGGCGGGCCAGGCGCTGCTGCTCGTACCGACCCACGACGGCGCGCGCGACGACCTCGTACGCGACGCGATCGTCGACGCGATCATCGTGTGCTCGCTCCCGGCGGACGGCCCGGCGGTGGCCGCGGTGCGCTCGCGCGGCCTGCCCTTCGTCACCGTGGGACGGCCCAAGCTGCGCGGGGTCCCGTGGACCGGCGTCGACAACCAGGCCGGCGCGGCCCTGGCGGCGCAGCACCTCGTGGGGCTCGGGCACCGGCGCCTCGCGGTGGTCGGAGTTCCGTCCGAGATGCCCCTGGAGCCGGACGGCCGCGTGGTCGACGCGCGCCCGGGCTTCGCGGCGCGCGTGTCCGGATTCGTGGAGGCTGCTGCGGAGCTCGGCGTGGACGACGTCCAGGTCGTCGACGCACGCACCAACGCGATCGACGCCGGCGCGGCCGCGGCCGCGGAGGTGCTGGGCGTGCGGCCCCGGCGTACCGGTGTCTTCTGCGTCTCAGACGCGCTCGCGCTCGGCGTGCTCTCCGGAGCGGCCGACGCCGGACTGCACGTGCCGGGCGACGTGTCGGTCGTCGGGTTCGACGGCATCGACGACGGCGCGCACAGCCGCCCTCCGCTGACCACGGTCGCGCAGGACCTGCGGGGCCAGGGGCTGCGCGCCGCCGAGGCCGTGCTCGCGCTCGTCGACGGCCGACGGGCGTCGCTCGGCCGGGTGCGCCCCGAGCTTCTGGTGCGCGCGAGCACGGGCGCACCGGCCCGCACCCGCCGCTGAGCCACGAAAACATTTAGTTTGCATATAGCAACTAAGAGGCGCAGCATGGCCGGGTGACTGCATCGGAGCCCTCGGCCCCGCGCCGCGCCTGGGTGGGCACCGACCACCCCCGCTACAGGTGGGTGGCGCTGTCCAACACCACGCTGGGCATGACGATGGCCACGATCAACTCCTCAATCGTGCTCATCTCGCTTCCGGCCATCTTCCGCGGCATCGGCCTCGACCCGCTCGACAGCGGCAACGTGAGCTACCTGCTCTGGATGCTCATGGGGTTCATGCTCGTGACCGCCGCCCTCGTCGTGACGTTCGGGCGCCTCGGCGACCTGCAGGGCCGGGTGCGGATCTACAACCTGGGCTTCTTCGTCTTCGCCGCGTCGTCGGTGGCGCTCTCGCTGGTGCCCTGGGACGGCAGCGCGGGCGCCCTGTGGCTCATCGGGTGGCGCGTCGTGCAGGCCGTCGGCGCGGCCATGCTCATGGCCAACTCGACCGCCATCCTCACCGACGCCTTCCCCGTCCATCAGCGCGGAATGGCCCTCGGCATCAACCAGGTCGCGGCCATCGCCGGCTCGTTCGTCGGCCTGGTCGTCGGGGGCGTGCTGTCCGAGTGGCACTGGTGCGCCGTCTTCTGGGTCAGCGTGCCGTTCGGCATCGCGGGCGCCGTGTGGTCGACGTTGTCCCTGCACGAGGTGGGGGCGCGTCACAAGGGCTCGCTCGACATCCCGGGCAACGTGCTGTTCGCGCTCGGCCTGGGCCTCCTGCTCACCGGCGTCACGTACGGCATCCAACCCTACGGCGGCCACACCATGGGCTGGACCAACCCGTGGGTGGAGGCGGCGCTCTGGGGCGGCGTGGCCCTGCTCGCGGCATTCGTCGCCGTTGAGCGACGAACGCGCGAACCGATGTTCCACATCGCGCTGTTCCGCATCCGCGCGTTCTCGTTAGGCAACCTCGCCGGCTTCCTCGCGTCGGTCTCGCGCGGCGGCCTCCAGCTCGTGCTCATCATCTGGCTCCAAGGCATCTGGCTGCCGCTGCGCGGCTACTCGTACGAGAGCACACCCCTGTGGGCCGCGATCTTCCTGCTCCCCCTGACCGTCGGCTTCCTGCTCGCCGGTCCGCTGTCGGGTTGGGCGAGCGACAGGGTCGGCACCCGGCCCTTCGCCGTGATCGGTGCCCTGGTCACCGCGGCGTCGTTCCTCGGGCTCATGGTCCTTCCCGTCGACTTCCCGTACACCGCCTTCGCCGCGCTGATCCTCCTCAACGGCCTGGGCTCGGGCATGTTCTCCTCGCCCAACGCCGCCATGGTCATGAACGCCGTGCCGGCTGCCGCGCGCGGTGCCGCGTCGGGAATGCGCATGACCTTCTTCAACTCCGGCAGCGCGTTGTCGATCGGCGTCTTCTTCTCCCTCATGGTGGTCGGCCTCGCGGCCACACTGCCCACGACGCTGACCGACGGCCTTGTGGCGCAGGGTGTCCCGACAGGCACCGCGTCGGCCCTCGGATCCCTCCCGCCGGTCGGGATCCTGTTCGGGGCGTTCCTGGGCATCAACCCGATCGGAGCACTGCTCGCGCCGACCGGGCTGCTCGACACGCTGCCGTCCTCGTCGGTGGGGACCCTCACCGGCAACACGTTCTTCCCCGACCTCATCGCCTCGCCGTTCCACGCCGGCCTCGTGCTGGTCTTCGGGATCGCCGCGCTCATGATGCTCGTCGCCGCGCTGGCGTCGTGGTACGCCGGCCGACCCGCGGCGGAGCAGTCCGACGCAGCGGGCGGGGAGCGGCTCGGCGAGGACGAGCGCGACTGGGCCCTCGTCGAGGACGGCGAGGCAGCCCGATGAGCGCCCGCTCCGCCGCGGCCCCGGCAGCGCACACCGACGCGGCCAGGCTCGCCGACGCGCTGTCCCGCGTGAACCGCTCGCTGCGGCGCGAGGTGCAGCTGCCGCTCGGCGCCTCGACGCTGCAGGCCCTCGCGGCGCTCCACGACCAGGGCCGGATGCGCCTCGGGGATCTCGCCCGCCACGAGGGCGTGGCTCCCGCGACGCTCTCGCGCATCGTCGCCCTGCTGGAGGAGGAAGGGCTCGCCCGGCGGACGGCCGACGATGCCGACCGGCGGTCGTCCTTCCTCGAGATCACCCCGCAGGGCAGCCGGATCGTGGCCGACGTGCGCGCCGCGCGCGGCCGCGCGCTCGCCGCTCGCCTCGAGCAGCTCGACGAGGCGCATCGCAGCAGGCTCCTCGCAGCGCTCGGTGCCCTGGAGCTCCTCGCCGAGCCTCCCCCGCAGTCCTAGAGGTCGGTCGTCAGCGGACGACCGAGAGCCTCACGGGGCCGGCGCTGTTGCGCACGAAGACCTGGCCCGCAGGCGTGACGAGCCGCTTCCAGCCGCTGGTCGTGCCGGTCTCGATCCGGGCGCCCGGGTGGGAGAGGAAGCCGAGCAGCCGGGCCGCATGCAGCGCGCGCATCGGCACACCGCCCCAGCCCGAGGCGTCCCAGGCCGCCTCGGCGACGAGCTCGGCGTGGATGGAGCCCGTGCTCGGGACCTGCGCCCGGAACGCGGCGACCGCGGCGTCCACTTTCGGCGTGACGTCGCCCGCCATGCCGCGCTCGCCCGGGCTCCACGGGGTCCGCGGGGGCAGCACGGCGAGCGACGGCGATCCGGCGACGGGGTCGGGAACGACGAGGTCGCTCTCCGGCGCGAGGCGCGTGACGTCTCCGATCACGTCGCGCAGCCGTCCCGCCGACACGGTCGTGTCGAGCGGGTCCTCGACCGGCTCGGCCAGCGGGAGCGCGACGAGCACGAGCACGTCCATGGGGCTCGGCGCGTAGAAGCCGGCCACGCCCCCGCGGGCCTGCACGCGCACGGCCGAGCGCTCGTCCCACGAGACGATGCGCCCGAGGTAGGCGGCGAGGTACGCCACCTCGTCCCTGGCCAGCCGCAGCGTCGTCACGGAGGCCACTGTGTCAGGTGGCGGGGGCGTCCGCGAACTGTCCGAGGTACGCGCGCAGGGACTCGTCGACCGGCGTGGGCTTCATCGTCGCGTTGTCGACCTGCACCAGCACCGAACGGCCGCGCGCGTACACCGTGCCGGTCCCCGGATCGAGAACCTCGTGCAGGAACGTGTACGACGTCGTGCCGATGCGCTCCACCGTGGTGTCGACCGCCACCGGCTCGGGCCGGTGGTTGAGGATCTCGCGGTAGTCGAGCTCCACCCGGGCGACGACGGTGTCCTGCGTCGGGTGCCGCAGGCCGCCGCGCCAGCGCATGATGATCTGCATGCGCGCCTCCTGCAGGTAGGCGCCGTACACCACGTTGTTGACGTGGCCGAGCCAGTCCAGGTCCGCGGTGCGGGTCTGGAACAGGAAGCGGTGTGCCGGCACCGGTCAGTCGCGGGTGAGCTTGCGGTACGTCGCGCGGTGCGGACGGGCCGCCTCGGCGCCGAGCCGGTCGATCTTGTTCTTCTCGTACGACTCGAAGTTGCCCTCGAACCAGAACCACTGCGAGTCGCCCTCGTAGGCGAGGATGTGCGTCGCCACGCGGTCGAGGAACCAGCGGTCGTGGGAGGTGATCACCGCGCAGCCGGGGAACTCCAGCAGCGCGTTCTCGAGGGAGCCGAGGGTCTCGACGTCGAGGTCGTTGGTCGGCTCGTCGAGCAGGATGACGTTGCCGCCGATCTTCAGGGTGAGCGCGAGGTTGAGGCGGTTGCGCTCGCCGCCGGAGAGCACACCGGCCTTCTTCTGCTGGTCCTGCCCCTTGAAGCCGAACGCGGAGATGTAGGCGCGGCTGGGCATCTCGACCTGGCCGACCTTGATCCAGTCGAGGCCGTCGGACACGACCTCCCAGACGTTCTTGTTGGGGTCGATGCCGCCGCGGTTCTGGTCGACGTACGAGAGCTTGACCGTCTCGCCGACGCGCAGCGAGCCGGAGTCGGGCAGCACGGCCTTGTCGTCGCTGCCGCCGTCGGCCTCGGCCACGATCATCTTGAACAGCGTGGTCTTGCCGACGCCGTTCGGGCCGATGACGCCGACGATGCCGTTGCGGGGCAGGGTGAACGACAGGTCGTCCATGAGGAGCTTGTCGTCGAAACCCTTGGTGAGGCCCGTGGCCTCGACCACGACGCTGCCGAGGCGGGGGCCCGGCGGGATCTGGATCTCCTCGAAGTCGAGCTTGCGGGTCTTCTCCGCCTCCGCGGCCATCTCCTCGTAGCGCTCGAGGCGGCTGCGGCTCTTGGTCTGGCGGGCCTTGGCGTTCGAGCGCACCCACTCGAGCTCCTCGGAGAGGCGCTTCTTGAGCTTGGCGTCCTTGGCGCCCTCGACCTTGAGGCGCTCCTGCTTCTTCTCGAGGTACGTCGAGTAGTTGCCCTCGTACGGGTAGGCGCGGCCCCGGTCGAGCTCGAGGATCCACTCCGCGACGTTGTCGAGGAAGTAGCGGTCGTGGGTGATCGCGACGATCGTGCCGGGGTACTTCTCGAGGTGCTGCTCGAGCCACTGCACCGACTCGGCGTCGAGGTGGTTGGTGGGCTCGTCGAGGAGCAGGAGGTCGGGCTGCTGCAGGAGCAGCTTGCAGAGGGCGACGCGGCGCTTCTCACCTCCCGAGAGCACCGAGACGTCGGCGTCCGGAGGCGGGCAGCGCAGCGCATCCATCGCCTGCTCGAGCTGGGAGTCGAGGTCCCAGGCGTTCAGGTGGTCGATCTCCTCCTGCAGCGTGCCCATCTCCGCGAGGAGGGTGTCGTAGTCGGCGTCCGGGTTGGCGAGCTCGGCGGAGATCTCGTTGAACCGGTCGACCTTGGCCTTGGTCTCCGCGACGCCGTCCATGACGTTGTCCCAGACGTTCTTGGTCTCGTCGAGGCCAGGCTCCTGCGCGAGCATGCCGACGGTGTAGCCGGGGCTGAGGATCGCATCGCCGTTCGAGGTGGTGTCGACGCCGGCCATGATCTTGAGGAGCGAGGACTTGCCGGCGCCGTTCGGACCGACGACGCCGATCTTGGCGCCGGGCAGGAACGAGAGGGTGACGTCGTCGAGGACGACCTTGTCGCCGTGCGCCTTGCGAGCCTTGCGCAGGGTGTAGATGAACTCAGCCATAAGCCGACAGCCTACGGGAGCCGGGGCCTGCCCCTCGCCGCCGATACCCCCGATTCCGGACGACGGGCGATGCGGGGGCGCCGGCGGCTGCAGCGGGCTAGGCCTTGCGGGCCGGGGACTGCGCCATGGTCTTGGACAGGCGCGCGGCCGCGGCCTGGACCAGGCGGATCAGGCGGTCCTCGCGGCCCTGCAGCTCCTGGGTGGGCCCGGCGACCGAGACGGCGGCGAGCGCATGGCCGTCCGGGGCGAGGACCGGCGCCGCGACCGAGGCCAGGCGCTGCATGAGCTCCTCGTGCGCCACGGCGTACCGCTGCTTGCGGACCTGAGCCAGCTCGGCGAGGAAGTGCTCCTCGTCGCGGATGGTCGCCTCGGTGAACACGGGGAACCCGGCCGTGATGCGGGCCGAGGCGGCGACGGGGTCGAACGCGCAGATCGCCTTCCCCGAGGAGGTCGCGTGCAGGGGCCACCGGCGGCGGTACTCGTCGAACGCCTGCATCCCCCGGAGGGTGGGGAGCCGTTCGAGGTAGAGCGTGTCCGCGCCCTGGGCGATGGAGAGGTGGACCGTCCAGCCCGAGAGCTCGCGCAGCTCCTCGAGCAGCGTGACCGAGCGGCGGCGCAGCTCGGTGCGCTGGAGCGCGAGATGGCCGAGCTCGAAGAGGTGCAGGCCCAGCCGGTACTTGCCGGTCGCGGGGTTCTGCTCCACGAGCTTCGCCGCGGCGAGTGTGGTGAGGATGCGGTGCGCGGTGCTCTTGGCGACGCCGAGCCGGCGCGCCGCCTCCGATACGCCGAGCTCCTCGTCGGTGACGAAGCAGTCGAGCAGCTCCATGGCGGACGCGAGCGACTTCAGGCCACCTTCCACCTCGTGGTCGCTCATCCCGACACCGTAGTCACTCCTCGGCCGCGCTGGGGAGCCACCGACCCGTGGCACGGAACGCGCACGCCGGACCGGATCCGGACAGCCAGGAGGGCGGCGGATCGCTCCGCCGCCCTCCATGTCCTTGCCGTGCGCCTCAGGTCGCGACCGTGAGGAAGCGCTCGTTGAGCTCGCGGGAGTGGTAGAAGATCGCCTTCCCCAGCTGGTCCGGCGTCCACGTGACGGTGGGACGGTCGCGGAAGCAGCGGTAGCCGCCCGAGAAGGTCTCGTTGCGGTTCCCCGACGGGTCGAAGAAGTAGATCGTGGTGCCGCGGGTGATGCCGTGACGGGTCGGGCCGATGTCGATGGGGGTGTCGTCCATCGCGAAGATGTCGGCCGCATGCAGGATGTCGCTCCACCCGCGCATCTCGAAGGCGAAGTGGTGGATCTTGTTCTCCGGCGCCTCGAGCAGAGCGATGTCGTGGTTCGACTCGCCGATGGTCAGCCACGTCGCGATGGTGTGCGCGTCGTCGTCGAGGCTGGTGCGCACGCGCTCGGTCGCCCACATGCCGACGCAGTCGACGAAGAACTTCTCGATGCCCGCGACGTCGTCGACCCACAGCAGCGCGTGGTCGAGGCGGGGGGCCCCGATGCCGACGAGGTGGCGCGGGAACGAGTCGGGGTTGTGGGTGCCGACCTCGAGGCCCCACGAGGTCATCTGCGAGTAGAACTCGATCTTGTGGCCGCTCGGCAGCGTCACGCGGATGCCGTCGCCGACCTCGGGGTTCTCGCCGGCGACCATGCGCTCGACGGGGTAGTCGTACGCGACGGCCTTGGTCTCGATGTCCGCGACGTCCTCGGGCTTCTCGCACTTGAAGCCGCACTTGACGTAGCCGACGCCGCCCTCCTCGATGACGACCGAGTGGTGGTCCCACTCGTCCCAGCCCTTGTAGTAGACCTTCCCGTCCTGCTCGAGGGTCTGGTAGAGGCCGACGGTGTTGCCGTAGTGCTGCTTGGCCTCGGCGAGATCCGTGACCTTGACGTGCATGTAGCCCATGCGCATGACCGCCATGGCGCTCCGTCCCTTCTTCACGTTCGGCTGGGTGTACGGGGATCGGCCGGTCCAGTGGGGCACCTGCGTCCTCGGTTGCGTGGACCGTAGGCCCGACCGCCGAGCGCAGGAAGCGACCGTTCCCGAAAACGGAACGGGGACAAGAGGTTTGGCAATCCTTACCTACATCGGCGGAGCGTTCCAGCATCGGGAACGGGGTGGAGACGCGCGCCACATCGACCCGTAGACAAGGGCCGCGCCGGCCACCACGCGCACCTCACCCCCAGCCCAGGAGGCGGTCCATGACGCCGTTCATGCTCCGTGTCGCCGACATCCTCGGCTCGGAGCCGGAGGAGCTCGAGCTCCCCCAGCCCGCGCTGCGCCGATCGGTGCTCCGCCCTGTCGGGAAGGGCAACGACATCCATGTCGCCTACCGCGGCCTGACCGAGCAGCTCGTCTGCGAGGCCAACGCGATGCTCGCTCCCGAGGACGACCACATGACGCTCGTCGACGAGATCGTCGGCGACGAGATGCTCTACAGCGTCCTGTACCGCGGCCGCGCCGCCGTGGTCTCCACCACCTTCGGCGACGGCAAGGCCTACGGCCGCGTCGTGGCCGACGGCCTCGACAACACCGAGCCCCACGAGCTGGCCGGCCCGGAGTCCGTCGAGGACCTGCTCCTTCTCCTCCTCATGGAGTCGGACGCACCGCGTCACCCGTCCCACTGATCGCCACCCCAGCACACACCGGACATCCGGCCAGGAGGGAAGCATGCAGTTCGAACTGCGTACGCAGGTGATCGAGCCGAAGCGCAAGACCTTCACGAACCTCGTGGAGCGCTACGGCGACCGCCCTGCCTCGCGCTACGAGGAGGGCTCGATCGACATCCAGCCCGTCGAGAACCTGCACTACCGGCCGCTCTACTCGGCCGACAAGGAGCACTACGACCCCGACTGGTCGGCGTTCAAGCTGACGGATCCGTACTCGTTCACGGACCCGCGGCAGTACTACTACGCGCCGTACGTCCAGTCGCGAGCCGCGATGAACGAGGCGTTCGTGAAGACGATCGACTACGTCGAGTCGCGGGCGTTGTTCACCAAGATGCCCGCCGGCTGGGAGGCGCTCGTCGGCGAGGTCCTCGTCCCTCTCCGCCACTGGGAGGCCGGCACCGAGCTCGTCTTCATCGAGGGCGCGCGCTGGGCGTGGGGCACCACGATCGACCAGTGCTGCACGTACGCGGCGTTCGACCGCATCGGCAACGCGCAGAACCTGTCCCGCATCGGGATCGTGTTCGGCGACGGCCACGACGGCGCTCTCGCGACCGCCAAGGACACGTGGCTGTCCGGCCCGGCGCTGCAGGGCCTGCGCAGGCTGATCGAGGAGCTGCTCGCCGGCGACGACTGGGCCAAGAAGGTCGTTGCGGTCGATCTCGCCGACCGGCTGCTCTACCCGCTGATGTACGGCCACGTCGACGAGGCCGCGCTCACCGGCGGCGCCGGCGCGTACAGCCTGGTGGCGCAGCACTTCTCGTCCTGGTTCGCCGACCACCGCCGCTGGGTCGACCAGCTCGTCAAGGTGTGGCTCGCCGACGAGACGTACGGCGAGACCAACAAGGCCGCGTTCCAGGGGGTCCTGGACGAGCGGTGGAACCAGATCGTCGAGGCCGTGACCGACCTCGCGGCCGCGGTCGACGCCCGGGTGCGCTGCGGCGCGGCCGACAGCGTGGCCGCCAACGCCCAGGCCCTCGCCGCAGACCTGGCCGCATCCGGCCTGACCGTCCCTGGAGGCAACTGATGTCCGTGTCCGCCGAGCCGCGCCCCGTGGGCGTCGATCTGCAGGAGAACGAGGAGAACCGAGCCCTCGTCGAGGCCATCGAGGCCGACAACGAGGACCTCAACATCCGGCACATGCCGGGGATGATCCGCCTCACCAAGACCGGCCGGCTGGTCATCAACCAGGCCAGCGTCGAGGCCCGGCTCGGGCGTCCGTGGGAGACCCACGAGTTCCAGCTGGCGATCATCTCGTACTTCGGCGAGTTCGTTGAGTGGGATGACGACCAGATCGTCATCGCCTGGAACCACTGAGGAGAGCAGGACATGACCGTTCCCGCCCAGAAGCCCGTCCGCAAGCTCTCCATGAAGCAGCGCTACTCGGCGCTGACCCATGACCTCGACTGGACGCCCACGTACGTGACGGAGGAGCAGGTCTTCCCCCACACGACGTTCGAGGGCATCAAGGTCCACGACTGGTCCAAGTGGGACGACCCGTTCCGCCTGACCGTCGAGGCGTACAACAAGTACCAGGCCGAGAAGGACCGCCGCCTCTACGCGGTGCTCGACGGCTTCGCGCAGAGCCAGGGCCAGCTCGGCCTGACCGACGCGCGGTACATGAACGCGATGAAGATCTTCCTGCAGGGCATCCCGATCCACGAGTACGACGCCCACCGCAACTTCGCGTACCTCGCCCGCTACGCCAACGGCCCGGGCGCCCGTTTCGCGGCGCTCTGCCAGTCGCTGGACGAGCTGCGCCACGCGCAGACCGAGATCCACACGCTGTCGCACTACAACAAGCACTTCGACGGCATGCACGACTGGCACAAGTGGAGCGACCGCGTCTGGTACCTCTCGGTGCCGAAGTCGTTCTTCGAGGACGCCCTCACCGCCGGCCCGTTCGAATGGCTCATCGCCATCGGGTTCTCGTTCGAGTACCTGCTGACCAACTTGCTGTTCGTGCCGTTCATGTCGGGCGCGGCGTTCAACGGCGACCTGCCCACCATGACCTTCGGCTTCTCGGCGCAGTCCGACGAGTCGCGCCACATGACCCTCGGCCTCGAGGCGATCAAGTTCATGCTCGAGCAGGACGAGGACAACCTGCCGATCGTGCAGGACTGGCTCGACAAGTGGTTCTGGCGCGGTTACCGGCTCATCTCCCTGGTCGCCGGGATGATGGACTACATGCTCCCCAAGAGGGTGATGAGCTGGAAGGAGGCCTTCGAGCTCTACTTCGAGGAGCAGATGCTCGGCGGCCTGTTCAAGGACCTCGAGTACTACGGGATCAAGCCTCCGCGCCACGTCGACTGGGCGATCGGCGAGAAGGAGATCCTGTCGCACCAGGTGTACTGGATCCTCTACCAGTACAGCCACGCCGCGGCGTTCACCACGACCATCCCGGACGCCGAGGACCAGGCCTGGCTCGAGCAGGCCTACCCGGAGACCTGGCCCGTCTACCGCGACACCGTCTGGGACAAGGCGCAGCGCGTCATGGACAGCGGTGGCAGGTACTTCAACCCGGGCCTGCCCCAGCTGTGCACCGTGTGCCAGATCCCCATGGGCTTCACCGAGCCCGGCGACCCGCTGACCCAGTGCCAGCGCCAGTCGGTGTACGAGGGCGAGCGGTACGACTTCTGCTCCGACGGCTGCCAGTGGATCTTCGACCGCGAGCCGGTCAAGTACCGCCAGTCGTGGCTGCCCGTGCACCAGATCTTCCAGGGCAACTGCGGCGGACCGACGCTGCCGGACGTGGCGGCCTGGTACGGCCTCCAGCCCGGTGACGGCGCCGAGTACCTCGGCTCCCCCGACCACCAGAACTGGCTGGCCTGGCACGGCCAGGCCCCGCAGGAGGGCTGATCCATGGCAGTCAAGGCGATGTACGACTACGACTGGCCGTCCCGCTCGGCCGCCGAGCTGTACGGCGACGACCAGCTCGTGCACGTGTGGTTCCGCGGGAACGTCTTCTTCGTCTCCGCGCAGACCTTCCGGTTCCCGAAGGCGATGCCCTTCGGCGAGCTGGTCGGCCTGTGCAAGGGGTTCTTCGCCGCCGATCCGGACTTCGTGCCGGACGCGATGGACTCCGCGAGCTGGAAGGTCGACGGCCAGCCGATCACGCCCGATCTCGGCACGTCGCTCGAGGAGAACGGCGTCGGGCACAAGAGCCTCGTCGAGTTCACGCTCTGACGACGGCAGCGCGACAGGCGCCGCCGCTCCCGGCCCATGGCCGGGAGCGGCGGCGGTCCCAGGACCAGCACGGACCAACGGCGAGGAGCACCTCATGACGGCGGAGTACCAGGTCACCATCGAGCCCCTGGGGCGCGAGGTCACCTGCCGCGAGGACCAGACGATCCTCGACGCGTGCCTGCGCGCAGGCGTCTGGATCCCCCACTCCTGCACGCACGGCACGTGCGCCACGTGCAAGGCCGAGGTGCTCGAGGGCGAGGTCGACCACGGCGAGGCATCGTCGTTCGCGCTCATGGACTTCGAGCGCGACGAGGGCAAGTTCCTCCCGTGCGTCGCGCGGCCGCGCGAGGACCTCGTGTTCGAGGCGGACGTCGACGTGGACGAGGACATCCCCGTGCACCCCGTCGAGGACTACACGGGCGCCGTGGTGGTGCTCGAGGACATCGCCCTCGACACCAAGCGAGTCGTCATCGAGATCGACCGCGACCTCGCGTTCAACGCCGGCCAGTACATGGCGCTGACTGTCCCCGGCCACGATGGGGTGACCCGCACATACTCGATGGCCAACCCGCCGTCCGAGACCCGGCGCCTCGAGTTCCAGATCCGGCGCACAGCCGGCGGCCTCGCGACCGACGGATGGATCTTCAAAGACCTCGCGGTCGGCGACGCCATCAGGCTCGCGGGCCCGTACGGCCGGTTCGTCCTGCGGGAGGACCGCTCCGAGCCGGCGATCATGATCGCCGGCGGCACCGGTCTGGCTCCGATCGCAGCGATGATCCGGCACGCGCTCCTCGACGACGTCGACGGCGTCGGCACGCTGCACCTCTACCAGGGCGCACGGACGCGCGAGTGGATGTACGACGTCGAGCACTTCCGCCAGCTCGAGGCCGACTTCCCTGGTCGCTTCGTGTACCGGCCCTGCCTGTCGGAGGAGGAGGCCGAGGGCTTCGCCACGGGCATGGTGACCGACGTCCTGTCGGCCGACCACGAGACCCTCAAGGGCCATGTCGGCTACGTCTGCGGACCGCCGGCGATGGTCGAGGCCGCGCTCAAGACGCTCATGCTCAAGCGGCTTTTCCCGCGGGACATCTTCAAGGAGGAGTTCCTCGACATGAGCGCCGCCGCCACCCAGGTCCGTTCCCCGCTGATCAAGAGGTGACCGAGATGTCGCGCATCCACGTCCAGGGCACCGAGGTCGACATCACCTCCTACCCCGGCGAGACCGTCCTCGACGCCTTGAAGCGCACCGGCAACGCGATCCGGGTCGGCTGCCGGCGCGGCGGCTGCGCCATCTGCAAGGTGGAGGTCGTGGAGGGCACGTTCGAGTACACCCGCCCGATCGCCGACAAGGTGCTGAGCGAGGAGGAGGTCCAGCGCGGCACCTGCCTCACCTGCCGCGCCGTGCCGACCAGCGACCTCGAGGTCTCGCTCGCCGGGCACCATGCCCGCGTCGACACCCTCATGTCGTTCTTCAGCCGGTCGCTCCAGGAGTCCGGCACCACGACCTGACGTCGCGGGTTCCGCGGCCGCCTACCAGGCGACCCCGCGGAGCATGTCGGCGTCCAGGACCCGCACGACGGCGTCGCCGAGCTCGCCGAGCATCCCGCGGGGGTCGTCGAGAGCCACCGTCGTGCGCGGACCGCCCATCGTCCAGCGCATGCGCCCGTCCGGCAGCGGCACACCGACTGCGCGGCCCACCTCGACCTCGGCGTCCACGACGTGCACGCGCAGCACCACCACGGGTCGCTCGGGGGCGCGGGGGTTCGACCGGCCGGTGTAGACGAGGACCTCGTCGTCCCACTCCGTGCCGCTGGGCCGGAACTCGCCGATGGCGCCGACGAGCACGGCCTCGTCGACGCCGAGCACGTCGCCCAGCGCCGGACCAGCCTCCTGCGGCGCGCCCGTCATGCGGGAAGGGTGCCACCGGGCCGGCGGAGCCGCGACCGGACGGCGTCCGCTGCCAGATCTGGCGCCTGGGCTCAGGCGGCGACGCCCGTGTGCTCGATGACGACGTCGGCCTGCCCGCTGCCGACGCCGAGTGCTGCGAGGTCGGCCGTCTGCGGGCCGCGCGGCGAGGCGACGTAGCGGGCGATGCCGCGGGCGAGGTCGATCGCCACGGTCTCCGCCTCGAGGTCGGTCGCGGTGTGCGTCTGCCCGTCCTTGTCGTACTGGCGCTGAGTGAGCTTCCCGACCACGACGACCGGCGTGCCCTTCACGAGCGAGGCCGCGACGTGCTCCCCGAGCTGCCGCCAGGCAGAGACCTGCAGGTAGACCGTGCGGCTGCGCCACTGCCCGGTCTTCTTGTCGAGCCAGTCGTCGTTCACCGCGAGCCGGAAGTTCGCGACACTGCCGCCCGCGGTCGAGCGCAGGGTCACGTCGTTCGCGAGGTTGCCTGCCAGGGTGATGGTGGGGCGCACGTCGTCCTCCGGGGGGCCAGGGCCGCCCGCCGCGGCCCGTTCGCGGCCGAGCCTCGGTGCCGCCGGCGACCGGCCTCGCGGCCCTCGCGGCGCGCTCTGTGGACGACGCGCCGTACGGCGCCCCCTGGGGACGACGGCGACGATGCGGCGCACGGCACAATGGCCACGGGTCGTCGGACCCAGGCGCCCGTAGCTCAACGGACAGAGCATCCGGTTTCTACCCGGCTGGTTGGGGGTTCGATTCCCTCCGGGCGCGCCACGGCAGGGCCCGTCGTATGTGCGCGAACAGTCCGTGCTCGTGGGCGGTGTCCACGGAGGCGATGATGGCAGCGCACCGGGCCGCCGGCGGTCCTGACACCCGCCGTTCATCCGGGCGTGGGATGGTGGGGGCGCCCGTTCGGAGCCCCGGCCTCGCGGACCGTCATCGATCGGTCACGCACCGGAGCCCGTCCGCCGACTCGAAGGACGCTGCTCGCACGATGGCTCACCAGCTCGGAACTCCGGCCGGTCCGCGCGTCGTGATCGTCGACGTCCATGCCTCGGACTCGTTCCGGGAGTTCGCGGCGGCGCTGCGCCGCAGCGGCGTCGACGTCGTGCACCTGCGGCCGGCGTACTCGGGGCGCGGTCGCGGGCTCAAGCGCGCGATCGACGAGCTCGCCGGACCAGTGGTGGAGCTGGCCGCCCCTCTCGATTCCGACGATCCGCGGGCGGTCGACCAGCGCCGCCGCCTGCTGGCGCCGCCCACGGTCGACGTCCACGCCACCGAGCCGGTCCTCGCCGCCTTGAGCACGACGCCGGAGTGGGCCGCCAACCCGCACCTGGCGAAGGTGCGGCCAGGCCTGCGCCTGGCCGAGGCGATGGACAAGTGGGACGTCGGGCACCTGGCGCGGTCCGCGGGCGTGCGTGTGCCGGATGCCACGCTCGACCTGCACGCCGCCAGCTTCCCGGTCGTCGTCAAAGGCAGGCTCGGGGCCGGCGGCATGTTCGTGCGGATCGTCGAGGATGAGGCGTCGCTCGAGGCTGCGGTGGCGAGCTTCCGGGCCGAGGGCGTCGAGCCCTTCCTCGAGACCTACCACGCGCACGGCAACGGCCTCGGGACGGCCGGAGTCTCGCGCGACGGGAGGCTCATCACCTGCGGGTCGTTCGAACGCCTCACGAGCCCGGACCATCCCCTGCAGCCGGCCGTGGCCATCCGGGCCTTCCACCACGAGGAGGCGGAGCAGGCCACCGCGCGGCTGGCCGAGTCGCTCGGCTACACCGGCATCATCTGCCTCAACTTCGTGCCCGACGACGACGGCCGTCCGCTCCTGATCGACGTCAACCTGAGGGTGTTCGGCGCGTGGGTGACGCTCGACGAGCTCGGCGTGCCGATCCTCGCCGCCTATCTCGAGCTCCTCGGCGCCGGCCCCGCAGCGCCTCGCTGCGCGGTCGATCCGAGCCGCTGGCGCGACGTCGCCCGCATCGGGGAGGGTGCGGACCGCTCGCGTCGACGCGCGGCGGAGGTCACCCTCGCGACCTCCCGCCTGGTGGTGAGCCGCCGCCGGACGCTGGGCTGGGGCTGGGTGGCAGGCACCGAGCTGCGCGTGCTCGAGCAAGGTGCGCGAGGGGCGATCCGCCCCCGTTCGCGTGATTAGGCGACCGCGATCTCGGGTAGGGCGCCGTGTGCTCCGTACCCCGACGTACTCCCCCAGCAGCTCCGCCGCCGACCGGGATGCGCAGGCCGACGCCTCGCCCAGATGGCATGCGACAGACTCGGGAGGCAGCGCACCGCGCGTGGTGGTGGTCGATGTCCACGCGTCGGACTCCCTGCGCGAGTTCGCCTCGGCGCTGCGCCGCCGCGGTGTCGACGTCGTCCACCTGCGTCCGCCGTACACCGGGCGGGGCAGCGCTCTCAAGCAGCGCGTCGATTCCTGGGCGGGCCCCGTGGTGCCGCTGGAGCTGGACCTCGCGGGCGACAGTCCCGCCGCGGCCGCGCTGCGCCGGCAGGTGCTCGCCAGCCCGACGGTCGACGTCCACGCGACCGAGCCAGTTCTCGCCAGGCTCTGCCGCACGCCCGAGTGGTCGGCGAACCCTGCTCTGCGCAAGGTGCGCCCCGCGCTCGACCTGCTGCGCGTGCTCGACAAATGGGAGGTCTCGCGCCTGGCCCATGACGCCGGCGTGCGCGTGCCCGAGGCGTGGACCGAGCTCGTGAGCGACGAGTACCCCGTCATGGTCAAGGGCCGGCTCGGCGTCGGCGGCATGTTCGTGCGGGTGGCGCACGACGAGGCCGAGCTGGAGCGGGTCGTCGCGTCGTACCGGGCCGAGGGCGTCGAGCCGTTCCTCGAGCGCCGCTACCCGCATGTCACGGGCATCGGCACGGGCGGGGTCTGCAAGGACGGCCGCGTGCTCTCGCTTGCGACGTACGAGCGGATGCATGACCCGGAGCGCCCCCTCGCGCCGTCGATCGCGATCCGCGCGTACCACTCGTCCGAGGCGGAGGCCGAGACCGAGCGGCTGATGGCGGCGATCGGATACACGGGGATGTTCTGCCTCAACTTCGTCCCGGACGCCGAGGGCCACCCGCTGCTCATCGACGTCAACACCCGCGCGTTCGGTGTGTGGGCAAGCCTCGACCTGCTCGGCGTCCCGGTGCTCGACAGCTACCTGGAGATGCTCGGGGCAGGTCCGGCGGCACCTGCAGAGGAGGTAGACCCCGAGCGCTGGCTGACCGTGGCCCGCATGGGCCACGTGGTGGACCGGTCCTGGCGGGACGCGCTCGACGAGACGCGCACGATGGGCCGCGTCGTGCTGGGCCAGCGACGGCTGCTGGGCTGGGGCTGGACGGCCGCGGCCGAGCTGAGGGTGCTGCAGACCGGGGCCCAGAGCGCGGCGGCAGTCCTGCGCGCCCGGCGCCGCTCGTAGACGGGGCGGTCAGCGGCCGGCGGGTGCGGCGGGCGGCGGGTGCGGCGCCGGAGGCTCGTACGCCGGGCCCGGCACCTCGAGCAGCAGCGCGACCACGCACGCGGCCAGGATCGGCGGTGCGACGGTGCGCACCAGATCGCGATCGACGTTCATAGCAACCCCCGTTGCGGGCGCCGGTCGGCGGCCTCGACATTCCTATCGGCGGCCGCGATCCCGGGTCTTGAGGCCGCCGGGCATGCGTTCGGTATAGAACGACCGTTCAGCTCCCCACGCGTGAGCAGGCCCGGCACCGCGCTTCGCGGGTGCCGGGCCTGCTCCATTCGGGCGACTACTTCGTGACGGTCAGCAGCACCGCGTGCGCCACCTCGACGCCGCCGGACTTCACCCGCAGGAAGCCCTGCTTGAAGCCGGCGGGAGCCGCCTTGGCCGCGGTGGCCGTGACGGTGACCGTCGTAGACGCACCCGCGGCCAGCGTGACCGACGAGGTGCTCACGGAGTACGTCACGCCAGCGGGCTGGTCGCTGATCGCCAGCGCGAGGGTCTTCGCCGCGCCGCTCAGGTTGGTCACCGTGATGGTGGCCGAGCGGGCCTGGCCGCTGCCGGCGGGGATGCCGCCGAACGCCAGGCTCACCGGGCCGAGCGCGACCGGGGCCGAGACGGCGGCCTCGAGGTTCTCCAGGCCCGACCCGACCACGATCACGTCGTTGGTCGGCTGCGCGGTCTTGTAGTCCTTGAGCACGCCCTGCGTCGCTGTGTTCACGATCGCGGAGCGCACCTGCTCGGCGGTCCAGCCGGGGTGCTGGCCGCGCACGACGGCCGCGGAGCCCGCGAGATGCGGGGAGGCCATCGACGTACCGCTGAAGAACGCGAAGCAGGCACCCATGGGCGCGGTGCAGTCGGCCGTCGGGATGGACGAGAGCACGTTGACGCCGGGGGCGACGACGTCGGGCTTGGCGCGCAGGCTCACGTCGACCGGGCCCTGGCTGGAGAAGCCGGCCATGACGTTCGCGTTCGCGGTGAGCTGGTAGGCGAGGGTCGCGCCGATCGTGGCGGACTTGCCGGACAGCGGGATGAGGTCGGCGCCGTACGAGCCGCCCACCATGTACGCGGGGATGGTCGGCTCCGGCGTGGTGCCGTCCGACGCCATGGCGGTCGGGTCGCCGGCCACGTTGTTCACGACGATGGCCGCGACCGCCCCCGCGTTCTGCACGGTGCGCACCTTCGTGGTGAATGTGCACGAGCCGCGCGAGACGACGGCGATCTTCCCGGCGAGGCTGCCCGCAGGGAGGGCGGTGCAGGCGTCGCTGAGTCCGTTGACGGCGCCGGTCACCACGCCGAGCGGCGCGGTGAGGTCGCTGGTGACGGTCGCGAAGTCGCCCGCCGCGACGAGGAACGGCGACGGCGCGGTTGCCACGGTGAGCGAGGCGCCCACGAAGTGCGGGACTGCGCTGGCGCCGGCGGTCAGGGCGCGCTCGGCCGAGCCGGGCGAGCCGAGGGTGAACGGCCCCGGGCCCTCGTTGCCCGCGGAGACCGCGACCACCATGTTGGCGCGGTCGAGGTTGTCGACGGCGATGGTCAGCAGGTCCTGGATGCCGTGGGCGTCGCCGCCGAGGCTCATGTTTGCGACGTCCATGCCGTCGGCGTACGCCGCCTCGAGCGCGTTGAGGATGTCCTCGGACCGGGCGTTCTCGACGTCGCCGGGGAAGACGTTGTAGTTGCCGAGGAGTGCGGCGGGCGCGACCCCCGACATCTTGTACGGGACGGCGACACCGTCGACGGTGACCGGGGTCTGGTAGTTGCACGCGACCGTGCCCGCGACGTGGGTGCCGTGGTCGCCGACGCCCTTGGCGTCGTAGCCGCTCTGGTTGAGCTTGTTGTTGAACACGCGGGCGACGATCACCTTGTTGTTCGTGTACTTCTTGTCGCCGAGCTGCGTCTGCGCCGGGTAGCCGGCGTCGTCGAAGCAGGGGTGGGTCTCGTCGATGCCGGAGTCGACGATGGCGACCTTGACGCCGCTGCCCGCCCCGGCAGCGCCGCCGTCGCCCCAGCCCTGGGTCGCGTTGATGAGGGCGAGGTCGGGGTCGACCGCCGCTGCACCGGTCGGGGTGTAGATGCCCTCGTACTGCGCCTGGGCGACCATCGGGGTGGCCGCGACCTGGGCGAGCGTGGCGCCGTTGAGCTTCACCGCGACCGCGTTGAGCGCGATGTCGAACTCGCCGGTGATGGATGCGCCCGGCACGTGCGTGCGCAGCCAGGCCTTGTAGTCGTTGCGCGCCTTGGACAGCAGCGCGCGGTACGACTTGGTCGCCGAGTTGTTGAAGTCGATCTTCTTGCCCTTGGCCGGCTTGGTCTTCTCCGCCGTCGCGAGGGGCGCCATCCTCAGCTGCACGAGGGCGCGCGAGGTGTCCACCGTCGCCTTCGACGCGGTGGCGTCGTTGACCGGCGTCGCGCCGGCAGGGCCGGACAGCGGTGCCACGGTGAGGGCGACGACGAGCCCGGCCGCTGCGGTGGCAGCGGCTGCGGCTCGTCGTGCTGTGAGGGTCGTACGGAGCATCGAGGTCTCCTCGTCGACGGGCACGGGTGAGCGACCCGCGGACCGCGGGTCACGCGCTGAACGGCGGCATAGGACCTGCCGTTACCCGGGTCGCCCGATCGGGTCCGGCCCGCGACGCACCGTCGTACGCCGTGCACGGGCCGTGACCTCCGGCGTCCCGCACGGCGGTTCGGCCGATCAGCGCCCGCGTGCGGCGTCCCGCTGAGGCTGTCGCAGATGCGGGCGGGACCAGCCGTCGGCGCCGCAGCCGCGGACGTCGGTTCAGGGCAGTGTCAACGCTTTCCCGAACGCACCCACGGCGCGCGGCTCCGGGGGTACTTTCCGCCGCACGGGCGTCGGCGATCCGGGAGGCCGCCGCCGCTTCCTCCAACCCCAGGGAGAACATCGATGACCCATATCGGAGTCACCGTGGACGGGATCCTGCGGCACGCGGATGTGGAGCCACGGCGGCTCCTCGTCCACTGGCTGCGCGAGGACCTCGGCCTGGTGGGCACGCCGGTCGGCTGCGACACCTCGAACTGCGGCGCGTGCACCGTGCTCATCGACGGGCGCAGCGCGAAGTCGTGCAGCGTCCTCGCGGTGCAGGTCGACGGCAAGAGCGTCACGACCATCCAGGGGCTCGCCGACGGCGACGCGTGGCACCCGGTCCAGAAGGCCTTCAAGGAGTGCCACGGCCTCCAGTGCGGCTTCTGCACCCCCGGCATGGTGATGGCCTCGGTCGACCTGCTCTCGGAGAACCCGGACCCGAGCGAGGAGGAGATCCGCGCCGGCCTCGAGGGCAACCTCTGCCGCTGCACCGGCTACCACAACATCGTGAAGGCGGTCGCGACCGCGGCCTCGGAGATGAAGGGGGCGTCGGCATGACCGAGACCGTCGAGCGCCTGGACGGCCCCGCGATCGGTCGTTCCGACCGGCGCAAGGAGGACGGCCGCCTGCTGACCGGCCGCACGAACTGGACCGACAACATCCAGCTCCCGGGAACCTTGTACATGGCGACGCTGCGCAGCTCCGTCGCGCACGCCCGCATCACCCGCATCGACACGACCGCCGCAGCCGCGGCGGAGGGCGTCTTCGCCGTCTACACCGGCGCCGACTTCCCCGATCTCCTCGGCACCACCTGCGTGTGGCCGGTGACCGACGACATCAAGACCGCGACGATGCCGGCGATCTGCAAGGACGTCGTGAACTTCGCCGGAGACGTCGTCGCCGTCGTCATCGCCACCGAGAAGTACCTCGCGGTCGACGCGCTCGACCTGATCGACGTCGACTACGAGCCCCTCCCGGCCGTCGTCGACATGGAGGCCGCGCTGGCCCCCGGCTCGCCGAACGTGCACGACGACTTCGGCACCAACCAGTGCTTCACGATGAACGTGCCGTGGGGCGACTACGCCGCGGCCAAGGCCAAGGCCGACGTCGTGGTGAGCCGCCGCTTCATCAACCAGCGGCTCATCCCCAACCCGATGGAGCCCCGCTCGGTCGTCGCTGCTCCCATGGGCATGAGCGACGAGATCACCATCTGGACCTCGACCCAGATCCCGCACGTGCTACGCGTCCTCCTCGCCCTGCTCACGGGCATCTCGGAGAACAACATCCGCGTGGTCGCACCGGACGTCGGCGGCGGCTTCGGCGCCAAGCTCCAGATCAACCGCGAGGAGGTGCTCGCGGTCGTCCTGGCCAAGAAGCTGGGGCGCCCGATCAAGTGGACCGAGGCCCGCAGCGAGCACATGGTCTCCACCCACCACGGGCGCGACCAGATCCAGGACATCGAGATCGCCGCAACGTCCGACGGCACGATCCTCGGCCTCAAGGTCGACCTCAAGGCCGACATGGGCGCCTACCTGCAGATCATCACGCCGGGCACGCCGCTCCTCGGGATGTTCATGTACTCCGGCATCTACAAGATGGACGCGCTCGACTTCACGTGCACCGGCGTCTACACCAACAAGACGCCGACCGACGCCTACCGCGGCGCCGGACGCCCCGAGGCGACGTACGCCATCGAGCGCATCGTCGACGAGCTCGCGCACGAGCTCGGCATGGAGCCGCTGGAGCTGCGCAAGAAGAACTGGATCAAGCACGAGGAGTTCCCGTACACGCAGATCGCGGGCCTCACGTACGACACGGGCAACTACGAGGCCGCCACCGCGCGCGCCGTCGAGCTGTTCGGGTACGACGAGCTCCGCGCCGAGCAGGCCGAGCGCCGCGCCCGCGGCGACAAGGTGCAGCTCGGCATCGGCATCTCGACGTTCACCGAGATGTGCGGCCTCGCCCCCTCGCGGACCCTCGGTGCGCTCAAGTACGCCGCAGGGGGCTGGGAGCACTGCACGATCCGCGTGACGCCCACCGGCAAGGTCGAGCTCATCACGGGCACGTCCCCGCACGGCCAGGGCCACGAGACAGCGTGGAGCCAGATCGCCAGCGACATCATCGGCATCCCTGTCGAGGACATCGAGGTCGTGCACGGCGACACCGGCCGCGCGCCGTACGGCATGGACACCTACGGCTCGCGCTCGCTGGCCGTCGGCGGCCAGGCCATCAAGGCCGCGGGCGAGCGGGTGGTCGAGAAGGCACGGCTCATGGCCGCGCACCAGCTCGAGGTGAGCCCGGACGACATCGAGTTCAACCACGGCACGTTCTCGGTGAAGGGCGACCCGGAGAAGAGCACCACGATCCAGGCGGTCGCGTGGGCGGCGTTCACGGCCCACAACATCCCCGACGACATGGAGCCGATGCTGTCCGGCGAGTCGACAGTCGACCCGCAGGACTTCTCGTACCCCCACGGCACGCACCTCGCGGCCATGGAGGTCGACACCGAGACGGGCATGGCGACGCTGCGAAAGTACGTCGCGGTCGACGACTGCGGCGTGCAGATCAACCCGCTCATCGTCGAGGGCCAGGTGCACGGAGGCCTCGCCCAGGGCATCGGCCAGGCGCTCTACGAGGGCGCGCTGTACGACGCGGACGGCAACCTGCTGACCGGGTCGATGGGCGACTACCTGCTGCCCAGCGCGGCGGACCTCCCGTCGTTCATCACCGACCGGACGGTCACACCGTCCACGACCCATCCCCTGGGCACCAAGGGGATCGGCGAGGCCGGCGCGATCGCGTCGACCCCGGCGATCATCAACGGCGTGGTCGACGCACTGCGCCCGCTCGGCGTGAACGACGTGTTCATGCCCGCGAGCCCGCAGAACGTGTGGCGCGCCATCCAGGCGGCGCAGAACGGAGGTGCCGCATGATCCCCTCGGCGTTCGACTACGTGAAGGCCGGATCGGTCGACGAGGCAGTCGCCGCGCTCGCCGGAGCCGGCGACGACGGCAAGGTGCTCGGCGGCGGGCAGTCCCTGCTGCCGGTGCTCCGGCTGCGGCTCAACGCGCCGACGGTGCTCGTCGACGTCAGCGGCGTCGACGAGATGCGCTCGGTGTCGGACGAGGGCGGCTCGCTGCTCATCGGCGCGGCGGTGACGACGTACGAGGTCCTGCACCACGCGGGCATCAACGCGTCGGTGCCGCTGCTCGCGCAGACCGCGGGGCTCGTGGCCGATCCGGCGATCCGGCACCGCGGGACGTTCGGCGGGTCGTGCACCCACGCCGACCCCGCCGGCGACCTGCCGACGGTGGCGCGGGCGCTCGACGCCGAGTTCGTGATCGCGGGCCCGGGCGGCCGGCGCACGGTCCCGGCGTCGGACTTCTTCGTCGACTACTTCACCACGGCCGTCGGCCACGACGAGGTCCTCGTCGCGATCCGGGTGCCGAAGCTCGACGGGTGGGGCAGCCACTACGAGAAGTTCCACCGCACCGCCCAGGCCTGGGCGATCGTGGGCGTGGCGGCAGCGGTGAAGGTGGAGGGCGGCAGCATCGCCGGCGCCCGCATCGCCCTCACCAACGTCGGCCCGACCCCGGTCCGCGCCTCGTCGGTCGAGGCCGCGCTCGTCGGCGGCCCCGCCACCCTCGAGGCCATCGAGGCTGCTGCGCAGAACGCCGCGGACGGCACGTCGCCCACCAGCGACACCCACGCCGCCGCGGACTTCCGCACGCACCTCGCGAAGGTGCTCACCGGCCGCGCGGTGGCCAAGGCCGCCGGCCTGTAGCGCCAGCACGACGTACGGCAGACGGCCCCCGCCCTCCCGGCGGGGGCCGTCCTGCGTCCGGAATTCTTCGAGTTACTGCCCGAATCGACGCGATGGCGGCGTGGATTACGTCGATGTGGGCAGTAACTCGCGTGCGTCAGGCGGGGTAGACGTCGAGCTCGGTGGCTTTGGCGGACAGCCAGACCTCGGTGCCGCGGGCGAGGTGCAGGTCGGCGACCGCGGCGGGGGTGACGTCGACGATCACCGACGGCGCGCCGCCGACGCTCACGCGCACGCGGTCGCCGATCGGCTCCACACCGTCGACGGTGCCCTGCCACACGTTGCGGGCGCTGCCTTCGGGCTGCGCGGCGTGCAGGCTGACCGCGCTCGGGCGTACGGCGACGAGCACGTGCCCGGCGTGCTGCGCGTCGTCGGCCACGTGCAGCACCCCGCCGCCGTCGAGCGCCACCTCGCCCCCCTGAGCGAGGCCCGGCAGCAGGTTGATGCCGAGGAGGCGGGCGACGTACCGCGTGGCCGGACGGCGGGTGACCTCGGACGGCGGGCCCTGCTGCGTCACCGCGCCGTCCTCGAGCACGACGATGCGGTCGGCGAGCACGAGCGCGTCGAGCGGGTCGTGCGTGACGAGCAGCGTCGGTCCGTCGACGTCGACGAGGTGCTCGCGCAGCCACGAGCGGACGTCGAGCCGGGTGCCTGCGTCGAGGGCCGCGAGCGGCTCGTCGAGCAGAAGTGCGACGGGGGACGCGGCGAGCGCGCGGCCGAGGGCCACCCGCTGCGCCTGGCCTCCCGAGAGCGTGCCGGGCTTGCGCTGCACGAGCCCGTCGAGCCCGAGGCGCCGCGCCCACTCCCCCGCAATGCGGCGCGACTCGGCCTTGCCGCTGCCCGTTGCGCGCAACCCGAACGCGAGGTTGTCGAGCACCGACAGATGCGGGAACAGCCGGTAGTCCTGGAACACCAGGCCGATCCGGCGCTCCGCCGGCGGTACGAGCACGTCCGCGGCCGGGTCGTCGACGACCGTGCCGCCGATGGTGAGCCGCCCGTCGGTCATCGGGGTGAGCCCGGCGACCGCCCGCAGCAGCGTCGACTTGCCCGCGCCGTTCGGCCCGAGCACGGCGACCACCTCCCCCGCCGCCACGGACAGGTCGAGGTCGAGGCGGAACGCGCCCTGCTCGACGACGACGCGACCCGCGAGATCGTTCATGCCGCCGCACCCGTGCGCAGCCAGCGGTCGCGCAGGCCGACGAGCACCAGCACCGAGACCGCGAGGAGCACCAGGCTGAGCACCACCGCCTCCGCGGGGTCGCCCTCGAGCCCGGTGTAGACCGCGAGCGGCAGCGTCTGCGTTACGCCCTCGAGGTTCCCGGCGAAGGTGATGGTGGCGCCGAACTCCCCCAGCGCCCGGGCGAAGGTCAGCACCGCGCCGGCCACGAGCGACGGAGCGACCAGCGGCACCGTCACGCGGCGGAAGACCTCTAACCTCCCGGCCCCGAGGGTCACCGCGGCCTCCTCCAGCCGCCCGTCGAGCCCGCGCAGAGCCCCCTCCACCGTGATGATGAGGAACGGCATCGCGACGAACACCTGGGCCACGACCACGCCCGGGGTCGTGAACGGCAGCGTGATGCCGGTCAGCGCCTCGAGCGGCTGACCGACGATGCCGCGGCGTCCGAACGCCAGCAGCAGCGCGATGCCGCCGACGACCGGCGGCAGCACGAGCGGCACGGTGACGAGGGCGCGCAGGAACCGGCGCCCGGGCACGGTGGACCGCGCGAGCAGCCAGGCCAGCGGTACGCCGAGGACGACCGCGACCACGGTCGAGGCGAGCCCGGTCAGGAGCGACAGGCGCAGCGCCGACAGCGACGTCGGCGAGGTCAGCACCTCCCAGAACCGCGACCACGGCGCACGGATCAGGAGCCCCGTGAGCGGGAGCGCCAGGAAGAGCACGGCCAGCGCCGCGGGCAGCAGGACGGGCCAGGGGGGCGCCGTCGCCGACCGCCCGCGACGCGCGGTCACGGGGCGCTGAACCCGGCGTCGGCGAGCACCGTCTGCGCCTCTGGCCCGAGCACGTACGCGGCAAACGCCCGCGCCGTGGCAGGGTTCGAGCTCCCGGACAGCGCGGCGATCGGGTAGTTCGTCGTCACGTTCTGATCCCTCGGGATGTCGATCCCGACGACGGCGCTGCCCGCCGCCTTGACGTCGGTGACGTACACGATGCCTGCGTCGACCTCGCCGAGCTGCACCTTGGACAGCACCGCCTTCACGTCGACCTCGCGCGTCACAGGTGCGACCGTCAGGTTGTTCTGCGCGAAGAGCTTGTCGGCGGCCGTGCCGCAGGGGACGTCGGCCGCGCAGACGGCCACCTTCACCGCGGGGTTGGCCAGATCGGCGAGGGAGCCCACGGGCCTCGACGGGTCGGTCGGCGTGGCGATCGCCAGGGTGTTGACCGCGAAGACCGACGAGCCGCTCGCGAGGCCGGCGTCCACGACGGTGTCCATCGTCTTCTGGCTCGCGCTCGCGAACACGTCCGCCGGCGCCTTCTCGGTGATCTGGGTCGCGAGGCCGCTGCTCGGACCGAAGGAGAACGTGATCGAGGTGCCGGGATTCGCCGCCTCGAACTGGTCGCCGATGGTCGTGAACGCCTCCTTGAGCGACGCGGCGGCAAAGACGGTGATGCTGCCGGAGACGGCGGAGCTGGACGACCCCGTCGTGGGCGCGTCCGTGGAGGTGCACCCCGCGAGCGCGACAGCCGAGAGCGCGAGCGCGACGGCCGCCGCTGTTCTGCGGGTCATCGGTGGTCGGGGATCTCGATGCCGACGTTGGTCGACTTCACGGTGGCGACGGCGAGCACACCCGGCTCGAGGCCGAGCTCGTCGGCCGCCTCGCGGCTCATGAGCGACACCATCCGGTGCGGGCCGACCTGCAGCTCGACCTGGGCCATCACGGTGTCGCGCACGACGCGGGTGACGATCCCGGTGAGGCGGTTGCGGGCGGACGCCCCGACCACCGGGCTCTCGAGCGCCGGATCGTCCGGTGCGCGCTCGGCCATGAACCGGGCGACCTCGGTGCCCTCGACCACGGCGCGGCCGGCGTCGTCGGTGGCGGTGGCGAGCCGGCCGGAGTCGGCCCAGCGCCGCACGGTGTCGTCGCTCACCTGCAGGAGATGGGCGACCTCGCTGATCCTCAGCTGCGTCATGGCGGCGAGAGTACGTCTCAGGTGCGGATTGCGCAGCCAGTTTCAGCCCGCACGTGCGGAGATCGTGAGCCGAACGGCCCGCAGCTCACTCCGGACGCAGATCGAGATCGTCGCCTCCCGCGACGTCGCCCACCTCGATGCGAGCGACCTCGTGCTGGGCGAGATACGCACGCGCCCCGCGGTCGCCCTCCGCCGTCGCCGCGACTCCCGCCCAGTGGTCGCGGCCGAGCAGCACGGGGTGGCCGCGCTCCCCGTCGTACGCCGCCTGCGCCAGGCCGGACGTGCTCTGAAGGATGCGGCGTACCGCGTCGGGCGTGAGGCCGGGAAGGTCGACGAGGGTGACGAGGACGCGCTCGACGTCGAGCCCATCGACCGCCCCGAGCCCCGTGCGCAGGGACGACCCCATGCCGGTCGACCACTCAGCGTTGACCACCACGCGCGCGCCCGGAACGTCGCCGACCCAGGCCCCGAGCACGACCAGGACCGGGCCGCAGCCACCCTCCGACAGCACGCGCACCGCACGGTCGACGAGCCGCTCCCCGTCCAGCACGTACGGCGCCTTCGGCCCGCCGAACCGGCGTCCAGCGCCCGCCGCGAGCACGAGGCCCGCCGTGCGCTGGGTCAACGAGGCGCGCCCGCGTGGATCGGGCCGTCGGCGTCGGCGAGCCTGCGTCCGGTGCCTCCCCAGCGCTGCTGCACGATCTCGGCCGCGATCGAGATCGCGGTCTCCTCGGGCGTGCGCGCGCCGAGGTCGAGGCCGATCGGCGAGTGGATGCGCGCGATCTCCTCGTCGGTGAGCCCTGCCTCCTTCAGCCGCACGAGCCGGTCCTCGTGGGTGCGGCGCGAGCCCATCGCCCCGATGTACGCCGCCCGCGTCGCGACCGCGGCCTTGAGCGCCGGCACGTCGAACTTCGGGTCGTGGGTCAGCACGCAGATGACGGTGCGCGAATCGATCTGCTGCGAGTCGAGCCAGCGGTGCGGCCAGTCGACGACTACCTCGTCGGCGTCGGGGAAGCGCTTCTTCGTCGCGAACACCTCGCGCGCGTCAACGACGGTGACGTGGAAGCCGAGCAGCTTGCCCGCGCGGCTCAGCGCCGCGGAGAAGTCGACCGCGCCGAAGATCGCCATGCGCGGCGCTGGCGCGAACGAGGCGACGAACACCTCGAGCCCCTCGCCGAGCCGCTCGCCGTCCGGCCCGTAGCGCAGGAAGCCCGTGCTCCCCGACTCCAGCATGCCGAGGACGTCGGCGCCGACGGTGTCGTCGAGGCGCGGCGTACCGAGCGATCCCTCGATCCCGTTGTCCCGCACGACGATGTGGCGCCCCCGGTGCTCCCCGTCCGACACCACCGTGGCCACCGCGACGAGCTCGCCGGCGTCGATCGAGGCGGCGATGCCGCGCAGCTCGGGCCAGGTCTCCTCGTCGACCTTCTCCACGAACACCTCGAGGATGCCGCCGCAGGTGAGGCCGACGGCGAACGCGTCGCCGTCGCTGATGCCGTACGTCTCGAACCTCGCGACGCCGTCGCCGAGCACCTCGGTCCCGAGGTCGTACAGCGCGCCCTCCACGCAACCGCCGCTCACCGAGCCCACGGCCTCGCCGCTCGCAGTGACGAGCATCGAGGCGCCGGCCGGACGCGGCGCCGACCGCCACGTGCGCACGACGGTGGCCATAGCCACGGGCTCGTGCCGGTCGAGCGCGGCCAGCAGTGCGGGCAGTACCTCGCGCACGGTGTCTCCTTCGTGCTCCTGGGGTGAGCCGACGGACGCGCGCCAGACGCAGCGCGCGCGGCCGTCGTCGTCCATGATGACCCGCATGGCAAGAGTTCTGCTCGCGGACGTCGTGACCGACCCCATCAGCGCGCGCGACGTCGCCGCGCTCGTCGCCGGCCCGGAGGCGGGCGCGGTCGTCACGTTCTCCGGCGACGTGCGCGACCACGACCACGGCCGGCACGTCGCGCACCTGGAGTACGAGGGCCACCCGACCGCGGCGGCCGTGCTGGCCGAGTGCGCCGCGGAGATCGCTGCCAAGCACCCCGTGGTCGCCGTCGCCGCCCTGCACCGCGTCGGGCCGCTCGCCATCGGCGACGCCGCCCTCGTCGCGGCCGTCTCGAGCGCGCATCGGGCCGAGGCGTTCGCCGCCTGCGCCGAGCTCGTCGACGTCATCAAGGACCGCCTCCCCGTCTGGAAGCACCAGGTCTTCGCCGACGGCACCGACGAATGGGTCAACTGCGCCTGAGCGCGACTTCGGGGGCGGCGACGTCCGGTCGGGCGGATGCTCCGGCCTTCTCAGGCAGCCCGATGTCAGGCAGCAGGAGGCGGCGGCGGCCGGGGCGGGCGAATGCTCTGGCCCTTCCTTCGCCCGGCCGGGCCGACGCCGCCTCCCCTGAAGGCCGACTGTGCTGCGCTCTTCGCAACGACGGGGTCCTTCGTCACGTATCGGCAGATGACGGGGCCGCGGGTTTCGTCAGGTACCGAACGAGTAGCCGTCCGAGTGATGCAACGCGGGGCCACCGCGACCTACCGTCGTGGTGGAGGTGGGAGCGATGGTGCTCGGGCCGCTGGGCTCGCTGGCCGCGTCGGCGCGCGCGACGCTGGCGCGGCACGAGGCGCCGCACCCTGCCCCCACCCGCCCCGCGACCGTGTTCGTGCTCTCCGGGGGCGCGGCCCTCGGAGCCGCCCAGGCCGGCATGCTGCGCGTGCTGCTCGACGCCGGAGTCGTGCCCGACGCCGTCGTCGGGGTCTCGGCGGGCGCGATCAACGGCGCGCACGTGGCCCAGCGGCCGCACAGCGAGTCGGGCGAGCAGCTCGAGGACCTGTGGCGTGCGCTGTCCACCACCGGCGTCATCGGCGGCCGGCGCAGCTGGGCGTGGAACGTCGTGCGCGGCAAGTCGGGCGCGTTCCCTGCCGAGGGTCTGCGGGCCGCGCTCGAGGACGCGGTCGGCGACCGCACCGACATCGCGGATGCGCCGGTCGAGCTGCACATCGGCACGACCCACCTCGCCACCGGCGACCCGGTGTTCCACGACCGCGGCCCCCTGGTCGACGTGCTGCTCGCATCGTCGGCGCTGCCCGGGCTCTTCCCCGCCGTGCACCTCGACGACCCCGCCGGCACGCACGCCGGCCTGCACGTCGACGGCGCGGTCACCGCGATGGTGCCGGTCACGTACGCCCTCGAGCTCGACCCCGGGCACGTGTGGGTGCTCGACGTGTCGGGCGCCGTACGTGCCACGGCGGCGTACCACCCGGGGTCGCTCGACCTGGTCTCCACTGGTTTCGCCCTCGCGCTCGGCCGCCAGGTGGGGCTCGGCGACGCGCACCACGACCCCCGCGTCAGCACCATCAGCCTCCGGATGCGCCCGGCCGAGAAGCTGCGGAGCGTGCTCGACTTCGACCACACCCACGACCTCATCGAGGCCGGCCGGCACGAGGCCGAGGAGGCCCTCGCGCGCATCTTCGCCGTGCGTCCCGACCTCATCCCGGGGCGTCCCGCATCCGCCTGACGCCGGTCCCGCAGATGCGGCCCGATCACACGGTCTGAGTCGCTTCTGCGAACGGTTCCTCCGGAGTTCCTCCCGCTTGCCGACGTCCGCATGCGCGTACGCCGCACCGGTCCTAGTGTCTGCGCATCACGTGACCCCAGTCACAGCACCCGCGCACCAGGAGCCTTCGTGGATCTGCAGAACTCGTTCGTCGTCCCGGCCGACATCGACACCGCGTGGAAGACGCTCCAGGACGTCGAGTTCCTCGCCCCGTGCGTGCCCGGCGCGACGCTCACCAAGAGCGACGGCGAGAACTTCGAGGGCAACGTCAAGGTCAAGCTCGGCCCGGTCGCGATGACCTTCGCCGGCACGGCGCGGTTCGTCAGCCGCGACGAGGCGACCCACACCGCCGTGATCGAGGGCTCGGGCAAGGAGACCAAGGGCACCGGTACGGCGAAGGGCCTCGTGACCGCGGTCCTCGTCGCCGAGGCGCCCGACCGCACCCGCTGCGACGTCGTCAGCGAGCTCACGATCACCGGCAAGGCCGCGCAGTTCGGCCGCGGCGTGATGCAGGACGTCGCGGGCCGCATCATCGACCAGTTCTCGGCCAACCTCGCCGCGCAGATGACCGCGGCGGCCGCCCCGGCCGAGGAGGCCCCCGCCGCGGCCGCCGACGGGTCGGCCCCCGCCGCCGCGCCGCGCGTCGTGACGCCGCCGCCCGCCGCCGACGAGGCCATCGACCTGCTCGGCACCGCCGGCGCCCCGGTGCTCAAGCGCGCGATCCCTCTCGCGATCGGCGCGGCCGTCGTCATCGGCATCATCGTCTGGATCGCCCGCCGCAAGTAGGCGGCGCACCACCAGCACGTCCGGCAACAGCGAAGGAACACCACCAGGATCCATCCGGCACGACCCCCAGTGAGGTGGCGGAATGCAGACCCCAGCCCCCGTCGACTACGCGAAGGCCACCTCGGTGGCCCACGCGATCGAGCTGCTCGGCCAGCTCGGCGAGGACGCCCGGCCCATCGCAGGGGGCCATAGCCTCCTGCCGATGATGAAGCTGCGGCTCGCAGCACCCGAGGCGCTCGTCGACCTCAACGACATCGCCGAGCTGCAGGGCATCAAGATCGAGGGCGACGAGATCGTCGTGGGGGCCATGACCCGCCACCGCGACATCCTGTCCTCGGCGATCCTCGCCGAGCACTACCCGATCTTCCGCGAGGCCGAGCACGTCATCGCCGACCCGATCGTCCGCAACCGCGGCACCATCGGCGGCTCCGCGTGCCAGGCCGACCCGGCCGCCGACCTCTCCGCCGTCGGCTCCGCGCTGCGCGGCACCGCGGTGATCCAGGGGCCGGGCGGACGCCGTACCGTCCCGCTGCGTGAGTTCCACGAGGGCCCGTACGAGACGGTCATCGGGCCGTCGGAGGTGCTCGTCGAGCTGCGCTACCCGATCCGCCCGGGCGCGGGCAGCGCGTACGAGAAGGTCGAGCGCCGCGCAGGCGACTGGGGCGTGGCCACGGCCGGCGTCTTCGTCGTCGTCCGCGACGGCGTCGTGGCCGACTGCGGCATCGGCAACGCGGCCGTCGGCGCCGAGCACTACTGCTCGCCCGCCGCGGAGCAGGCCCTCATCGGCCAGCCCGCGACCGAGGAGAGCTTCACCGCCGCCGCCAAGGTCGTCGGCGAGACCTGCGAGCCGTTCGCCGACCAGCGCGGCCCGGTCGACTACAAGCGCCACCTCGCCACCGAGCTGACCCTCCGCGCGCTGCGACGCGCCGCCCGAGCCTCCCAGGGAGCCTGACCATGCAGGTGACGATCACCGTCAACGGGGTCGAGCAGACCCGCGACATCGAGCCGCGCATGCTGCTCGTCCACTTCATCCGCGACGAGCTCCAGATGCGCGGCACGCACTGGGGGTGCGACACCTCCAACTGCGGCGCGTGCACCCTCTGGGTCGACGGCGAGCCCGTGAAGAGCTGCACGCAGCTCGCGGTCATGGCCGACGGCAAGTCGGTCACCACCGTCGAGGGCCTGGCCAAGGGCGGCGAGCTCGACCCGATCCAGAAGGGCTTCATGGAGTGCCACGGCCTCCAGTGCGGCTACTGCACGCCCGGCATGATGATGGTCGGACGCGCGCTGCTCGACGAGAACCCGCACCCGACCGAGGCGGAGATCCGCGAGGGCATCAGCGGCAACATCTGCCGCTGCACCGGCTACAAGAACATCGTCGCCGCGATCCAGTGGGCGGCCGAGAACCCTGCTGCTGCTGACGCGGAGGTGACCGCATGACCGCCGTCGAGGAGACCCCCGTCCCGCTGTCGGCCGCGGGCAACCCCATCGGCTTCGGCCGCATGCACCGCAAGGAGGACGTCCGGTTCCTCCGCGGCGAGGGCAACTACGTCGACGACGTGCAGCTGCCCGGCATGCTGTACGGCGCGATCCTGCGCAGCCCGTTCGCGCACGCGAAGATCAACAGCATCGACACCTCCGCCGCCGAGGCGCTGCCCGGCGTGAAGGCCGTCATCACCGGAGCGGTGCTCGAGACCCTCGGCCTCGCGTGGATGCCGACGCTGTCGTACGACACCCAGGCGGTGCTCGCCACCGACAAGGTCCGCTTCCAGGGCCAGGAGGTCGCGTTCGTCGTCGCGGAGTCGAAGTACATCGCGCGCGACGCGCTCGAGCTCATCGACGTCGACTACGAGCCGCTGCCCGCGGTCGTCGACGCGAAGAAGGCCCTCGACCCCGACGCCCCGGTGATCCGGGACGACAAGGAGGGCAAGACCGACAACCACATCTACGACTGGGAGGCCGGCAACAAGGAGGCCACCGAGGCCGCCTTCGCCTCGGCCGACGTCGTGGTGACCGAGGACATCCTCTACCCGCGCGTGCACCCGGCCCCGATGGAGACGTGCGGCTCGGTCGCGCACATGGATCCGGTCACCGGCAAGCTCAAGCTCTGGACGACGACGCAGGCGCCGCACGCGCACCGCACGGTGTACGCGCTCGTCGCCGGCCTGCCCGAGCAGAACATCCAGGTGATCAGCCCCGACATCGGCGGCGGCTTCGGCAACAAGGTGCCGATCTACCCGGGCTACGTCTGCTCGATCGTCGGCTCCATCGTCACCGGTAAGCCGGTGAAGTGGATGGAGGACCGTAGCGAGAACCTCATGTCGACGGGCTTCGCCCGCGACTACCACATGAAGGCGTCCATCGCCTCGACCAAGGACGGCAAGATCCTCGCCGTCAAGGTCGACGTCCTCGCCGACCACGGCGCCTTCAACGGCACCGCGCAGCCGACGAAGTACCCGGCCGGCTTCTTCCACATCTTCACCGGCTCGTACGACTACCCGGCTGCCTACTGCAACGTGAAGGCGGTCTACACCAACAAGGCGCCGGGAGGCGTCGCGTACGCCTGCTCCTTCCGCATCACGGAGGCGGCGTACGTCATCGAGCGCATCGTGGACTGCCTCGCGGCCGAGCTGAAGATGGACCCGGCCGAGCTGCGGTTGAAGAACCTCCTGAAGCCCGAGCAGTTCCCGTACACCACGCCCACCGGCTGGGAGTACGACTCTGGCGACTACGAGAAGACCATGCGCGTCGCGATGGACATGGCGGGCTACGAGGAGCTGCGCAAGGAGCAGGCCGAGAAGCGCGCCCGCGGCGAGTACATGGGCATCGGCATCTCGTTCTTCACCGAGGGCGTCGGCGCCGGCCCGCGCAAGCACATGGACATCCTCGGTCTCGGCATGGCTGACGGCTGCGACCTGCGCGTGCACCCCACGGGCAAGGCGCAGGTGCGGCTCTCGGTGCAGACCCAGGGCCAGGGGCACGAGACGACGTTCGCGCAGATCGTCGCCCACGAGCTCGGCATCCCGCCCGAGGACATCGAGGTCATCCACGGCGACACCGACAACACGCCGTTCGGCCTGGGCACGTACGGCTCGCGCTCGACGCCGGTCTCCGGCGCCGCGGCGGCGCTCGTGGCCCGCAAGGTGCGCGACAAGGCCCGGCTCATCGCGGCCGCGGCCCTCGAGTGCGCGCCCGACGACCTCGAGTGGGAGCTCGGCCGCTGGTACGTCAAGGGCGACCCCGAGCGCGGCCGCACGATCCAGGAGATCGCGATGGACGCGCACGGGCCGCTCGAGCTGCCCGAGGGCGTCGAGGGCCACCTCGACGCGCAGGTCGTCTACAACCCGCCGAACCTCACCTACCCGTACGGCTGCTACATCTGCGTCGTCGACGTGGACCCGGGCACCGGCCAGGTCAAGGTGCGCCGGTTCATCGCGGTCGACGACTGCGGCCCGCGCATCAACCCGATGATCGTCGAGGGCCAGGTGCACGGCGGCCTCGCGGACGGCGTGGGCATGGCCCTCATGGAGCTCATCGCGTTCGACCCGGAGGGCAACAACCTCGGCGGTTCGTTCATGGACTACCTGCTGCCGACGGCGATGGAGTGCCCCGACTGGGAGCTCGGCGAGACGGTCACGCCGTCGCCGCACCACCCGATCGGCGCCAAGGGCGTCGGCGAGTCCGCCACCGTCGGCTCGCCGGCGGCGGTCGTCAACGCCGTCATCGACGCGATCTCGCCGTTCGGCGTGCGCCACGCGGACATGCCGCTGACGCCCGCGAACGTGTGGCGCGCCATCCAGGGCAGCCCGGTCCGCACGGACCTGGCCGTCGAGTAGGAGCAGCACATGATGACCACGCGGGCGCTGGACGAACGGGCGGAGTCGCTGCGCGCCCACAGGGTGCCGTTCGTCCACGCCCGCGTGGTCCTCGCCGAGCGGCCGACCTCGGCCAAGCCCGGCGACGAGGCCGTCATCACCCCCGATGGCGTGATCGAGGGGTTCGTCGGCGGCCAGTGCGCGGAGGGCACCGTGCGCACGCAGGCCCTCTCGCTGCTCACGTCCGGCGACTCGATGCTGCTGCGCATCTCGCCGAACCCCGAGGGCGAGCAGCCGGGCAAGACCGTGGTGCACAACGCGTGCCTGTCGGGCGGCACGCTCGAGATCTTCCTCGAGCCCGTGCTGCCCCTGCCGCTCGTGGCGGTGCTCGGCGACAGCCCGATCGCCCGCGCGATGACCGGCGTCGCCGAGGCGCTGGGCTACGAGGTCGCGACGTACGACGACGCCGACCTCTCGGCGACCGACGCCGTCGTGGTCGCCACCCACGGCAAGCGCGAGGAGCAGTCGCTGGAGGCGGCCGTGCGCGCCGGAGTGCCGTACGTCGGGCTCATCGCGAGCCCGAAGCGCGGCCGAGCCGTGGTCGAGTCGCTGGAGCTCGACGACGAGCAGCGGGCCCGCATCCGCTACCCCGCCGGCCTCGACATCGGCGCGCGCACCCCGCAGGAGATCGCGCTGTCGGTGTTCGCGCAGATGGTGGCCGAGCGTCCGCGCGTGCCGCGCACCGCGCATGCCGGCACGCACCCGCCGGTGACCGAGCCTCCGGTCACCCGCCTCGGCGTCATCTCGATCGAGCCGGAGACGGCGATCGACCCGGTCTGCGACATGACCGTCACGATCTCCCCCGACGCCCTGTACGCCGACCTGCCGGACGGCGAGCGCGTGTGGTTCTGCTGCCCGGGCTGCCGCCGCGAGTTCCTGAAGCACCCCGAGAAGTACCCTCGATCGTGACCGTCGACGACCTCGTCCCCGACATCGGCTCCCTCACCGCGCGCCTCGGCGACGCCGGCTACCTCGCCGACCCGAGCCTCGCCGCCGCGCTGTTCTGCGCCGTGCGCCTGCCGCAGCCCCTGCTGCTCGAGGGCGAGGCGGGCGTGGGCAAGACCCAGGCGGCCAAGTCGCTGGCCGAGGTGCTCGACACTCCGCTGCTGCGCCTGCAGTGCTTCGAGGGGATCGACGCCGCCGAGGCGCTCTACGAGTGGAACTACCCGCGCCAGCTCCTCGGCATCCGCCTCGCCGAGGCGCAGGGCGGCGATCTCGCGGAGGAGTCGCTGTTCGCCGAGGAGTACCTCGTACGCCGTCCCCTCATGCAGGCGCTCGAGCACCCCGGCCCGCGCCCGGCGGTGCTGCTCATCGACGAGGTGGACCGCGCCGACGAGGAGTTCGAGGCGTTCCTCTTCGAGCTCCTCGCCGAGTCGACCGTGACCATCCCCGAGCTCGGCACGATCCGGGCGACGCACCCGCCGATCGTCATCCTCACCTCGAACCGCACCCGCGACCTGCACGACGCCCTCAAGCGCCGCTGCCTCTACCACTGGATCGAGTACCCGCCCCTCGCCCAGGCGATCGCGATCGTCCGCGCCCGCGTGCCCGAGGCGGGCGAGGGCCTCGCAACCCAGGTGGCCGGCGCGGTGCAGCGGCTGCGCAGCCTCGACGTCCAGAAGCCGCCGGGGGTCGCCGAGGCCATCGACTGGGTGCACGCCGCGCAGCTGCTCGGCATCGACGAGCTGGACGAGGAGTCGGTGGAGCTCACCCTCGGGTCGGTGCTCAAGTACCGCGAGGACCACGACGTGGCGCGCGCCGCCGGGCTGCGCTGGATCGCCGACCCGGTGCGCGCGGCGAAGCAGTCCGTCGACGACCTGCGCGCCGCCGCCGAGGCGTGAGATGACCGGCGCCGGGCGGGCCGACCTCCCGGCCGTGATCGCCGCCTTCGGCCACGTGCTGCACCAGGCAGGCGTCCCCGTGACGCCCGAGCGCAGCGCCCGGTTCACCCGCGCGGTGCTGCTGGCCGATCCGGCGACGATCCAGGAGCTGTCGGCGCTCGGGAAGACGACGCTGCTCTCGCACCACGACCAGGAGGAGGTCTTCGACCGCGTCTTCGGCCAGGTGTTCCGCGGCCTCGTCGACTTCGCGGAGTTCCGCGGCGACTCCGCTCCCCCGACCCCCGTCTCCACGCTGCCCAAGGACGACAGCACGAAGTCCGACTCCGAGCGCGAGGGGGAGGGCGAGGGCAGCCCCAGCGGGTCCCAGGGACTGCCGGGCGAGGGCGAGCTGCAGGCGGAGGACGAGGAGCCGACGCTGCTGGCGGCGGTCAGCGACGAGGAGCGCCTCGGCAGCAAGAACTTCGCCGAGTGCACCGACGACGAGCTCGCGCTCCTGCAGGCGCTGGTGGCCCAGCTCCCGTTCCTGCCGCCGATGCGCCGCGCGCGCCGGATGCGGCGGCACGCCGCGGGCGACCGGCTCGACGTACGTGCCACGCTGCGCGCCTCGCACCGCACCTCCGGCGACCCCGTGCACCAGGTCCGGCGCCGAGTCACGAGGAGGCCGCGCCGGGTGGTGCTCATCGCGGACGTGTCGGGCTCGATGGAGCCGTACGCCCGCGTCTACCTGCACCTCATGCGCGGCGCTGTGCAGGCCCTCGGGTCGGAGGCCTTCGTCTTCGCGACCCGCCTCACCCGGCTCACCCGGGCCCTGCACCACACCAACCCCGACATCGCGTACCGGCGCGCGGCTGCAGCGGCGCCCGACTGGTCTGGCGGCACCCGGATCGGCAACGCGCTCAAGGCCTTCCTCGACGAGCACGGGAGGCGGGGCCTCGCGCGCGGCTCGGTCGTGGTGATCGTGTCCGACGGCTGGGAGCTGGGCGACCCCGATCTCGTCGGCCGCATGATGGAGCAGCTCTCGCGCCTCGCGTTCCACATCATCTGGGTCAACCCGCGCAAGGCCGCGACGGGCTACAAGCCGCTCGTCGGCGGCATGGCGGCGGCCCTGCCGTACGTCGACACCTTCGTGTCCGGCCACTCGCTGCGCGCCCTCGAGGACGTGCTCACCGCGATCCGCGACGCCGCGGTCGACGGTCGGCGCGTGCACCAGGTGCGGCCGCTGCCGGTGGCCGACGACGTACCCGCAGACCCCGCGCCGGCGAGCTCCCCCACCCCCGGCGTCGACCGCTTCCCCACCGGCCGCCTCGTCAGCGGCACCATGAACGGCTCCTAACCGTCATGGCCGCAATTGTTCGGTTCTATTGGGTGAAGGCGACCTTCATCCAATAGAACCGAACAATCTGGGCCACCATCGGGGTCAGGCGAGCAGGGACTGGCCGAGCCAGCCGTCCGGCCCGTCGCCGGTGCCCGGCAGGATCGCGAAGACCGCCGACCCGACCGGCGTCGTCCACCGGTTCATGAGGTCGTTCTCCGCGAGCCGGCGCTGCACCGGCACGAACTGCCGGTCCACGTCGGCGACGTACGCCGCGAAGACCAGGCCGGCGTCCTGCCGGTCGCCCGAGGTGTCGTCGTACGAGTACCCGCGGCGCAGCATGAGCTCGTCGTCGGACCGGGCGCGCGCCTGGCGGATATGCGCGAAGTCGGGCACGACCGGCAGACCCCACTGGTCGGTGGCGTCGAGGTCGGCCGGCGTCTTCTCGCCGCCGCCGGTCAGCGGCGCGCCGTCGGAGAGCCGGCGGCCCAGCACGAGATCGCGGTCCACGCGGCCGAGCGCCTCCCACCGGTCGAGGTCGAGGCGGATGCGGCGCAGCACGAGCATCGTCCCGCCGTGGAACCACTCCGGCCCCTCGCCGACCCAGACCGTGGCCGCGACCTTGTCCGCCGCGGGCTGGATGCTGCCGTCGATCTGGCCCAGCAGGTTGCGCGGCGTCTGCCCCTCGGGCACGGCGCCGCGGGAGCGCACGAAGCCGCGCTGGACCCACGTCGTCGTGGCGAACGGCCGGGCGTCGCGGGTGAGGGTGCGTACGGCATGCGACACGGTGAGCACGTCGTCGGCCCCGACCTGCAGCAGCAGGTCGGCCTCGCCCCAGCCGGGCTCGAACCGGTCGACGGGGAACGCCGGCAGCGGCCCGAGGGAGGCGGGACGCCGGTCCTGAAAGCCGGCACGGGCGAGACCGGTCGCGCCGATGCCGACCGTGACGGTGAGCCGCGCGGGCACGGTCGCGAGCTCGCGCTCCTGGTCGCCGAGCGGAGCGCGGCCGGACGTCAGCCGCTCGATGTCGTCGGTCCAGATCCGCAGCAGCCGGGCAAGGCCGTCGCGGCCGGCGTCGTCCTTCAGGTCGAGGGCGACGAACCAGGTGTGCGCCTGCTGCGGCGTCGTGACGCCGGCCTGGTGCACGCCGCGGAACGGCACGGTGTCGCCGCCGGTGACGGGGGCTGCGGCCGCGGGCTCCTGCGAGGTCGCGGCCAGCGCCGCGGCCGCCCCGAGGGTGGCGCCGCCCGCGAGGACGGCACCACCCTGGAGCACCCGACGGCGCGGGATGCGCGCGTCAGACATGCCGTGCCTCCGTCACATCGACATCGACTCGGACGGCGACGGCTGGTACGACTCGTTGCCGCCGTCGAACTCCTTCGCCGGGGCGGTCACCGCGAGGGTGCTGCCGTCGTCGAACGTGAGCGTCAGCGCGACGTCGTCGCCCACCTTCACCGGGCCGGCGAGCTCCATGAGCATGATGTGGTCGCCGCCGGGCTCGAGCACCGCGGTGCCGCCGGCCTTGACGAGGATCCCGCCCTTCTTGGGCTGCATGACCATCTGGCCGTCGACCATCGCCATCTCGTGCAGCTCGACCATGCCGGCGGCAGGTGTCGAGGCCTGCACGAGCGTGACGTCCGTGCCGGTGCTGTTGGTGAGGGTGAGGAACGCTGCGGTCATACCGCTGTCGACCGCCTTGACCCAGGCGTCGGACGCCGTGACGCCGGGCGCCGGGGTGGTGGAGCCGCCCGAACCGCTGCTGCCGCAGGCGGCGAGGGTGAGCGCGAGCGCGGCGGCGACGGCCGCGCGCGCGAACATGCTGATCTTCATGGGGTTTTCCGTTCGTCCGTGGGGAGCCCGTCACGACGGTGTCGGAGGGCGGGTGCGCGCGGACGGCAGCGGACGACGACCGGCACGTCGGGAACGACGTACCGGGAAGCAGAGAGGACGGGCTGAGGCCCGTGAGGTCATCCGATGCCGAGGAGCACCGGAGGCGCGTTGCCCCGGACGACCGCGAGGTGCGGCGCGGCGGGGAGGACCGGCGCCTGGTCCGCGTACGTCGCAGCCGCGCGCAGCGGCGTGGGCACGAGGACTCGGCGTACGGGCGCGAGCACGCGCCGCCCGACGTGGGCGAGGAAGCGCGCGGCACGGTCGAGCACGAGCAGGAGAGCTGCGGCGACGGCCACCGCGGCCGCGTGGGCGAGGAGCATGCGCAGGGTCAGCGGTGCCGCGTGATGGGCAGGTGCGGCCGGCCCCGCAGCGGCGAGGCGCGCGTCGAGACCGGTGCCCGCGCCGCCGCCGATCCAGGCTGCGCCGTGGACCACGAGCTGCACGGCCACGAGGACCGCGAGCAGCCGGACGGGCGTCCACCCCGCGCGGGCGAGCACCAGGCCGAGCCCGGTGGCAGCCACCACGGTGAGCAGGACTGCTGCGGCATCCGGGACCGCGCCGTGCCCGGCCGCGTGGCCGAAGCCCGCGACGAGGGTCGAGACGCCCGCGACGGCGACAGCGCGCAGCGCGGTGCTGCCGGTCGACGTCGCGGTGCTCACGCGGGCGATCGTACCGAGGGCCTGTCCGTCACCCGGCGACGGTGGCGCGCACGTCGGCTGCGAAGGCGTCGACGTCGTCCTCGGTGGTCGACCACGCCGTCATCCAGCGCACCTGGTCGGCGTTCTCGTCCCACACGTAGAACGTGTGGCGGGACTGGAGCGCGTCGATGTGCGCGCGATCCAGGACCGCGAAGACGGCGTTGACCTGCACGGGATGGCTGATGCGCACGCCGTCCACGCCGTCGAGCGCGGCGGCGAGGCGCGCGGCCATGGCGTTGGCGTGGGTCGCGTTGCGCAGCCAGAGATCACCCTCGAGCAGGGCCACGAGCTGGGCCGAGACGAACCGCATCTTCGACGCGAGCTGCATCGACTGCTTGCGCAGGAAGGGCAGCACGTCGGCGAGGCCTGGCTTCAGCACCACGACTGCCTCTGCGCCGAGGGCGCCGTTCTTCGTCGCGCCGAACGACAGGACGTCGACGTCCGCCCCCGTCGCGAGGTCGCCGAGGGAGACGCCGAGCGACGCCGCAGCGTTGGCGAAGCGGGCACCGTCCACGTGCACGAGCAGGCCGCGGCCGTGCGCCCAGTCGGCCAGCTCGCGGAGCTCGGCCACCGTGTAGACCGTGCCCAGCTCGGTCGATTCGGTGAGCGAGACCACCTTCGCCTGCACATGGTGCTGGTCGCCGATCCCCCACACCGCGCGGTCGACCGCGTCGACCGTGAGCTTGCCCTGAACCGCCGGTACGTCGATGAGCTTCGCGCCCAACAGCTTCTCCGGCGCCCCGCACTCGTCCACGTTGATGTGCGCGCCCTCCGCGCAGACGACGGCCTCGAAGGAGCGGATCATCGCGGCCAGGCTCACGACGTTCGCGCCGGTGCCGTTGAACACCGGGAACATGCGCGCCTGCTCGCCGAAGTGCTGGCGGAACAGCCGCTCCGCCTCGTGCGTGACGGGGTCGTCGCCGTACCCGGGTGCCCAGCCGGCGTTGGCCTCGGCGATCGCCGCCAGCACCTCCGGGTGCACCCCCGCGTGGTTGTCGCTGCCGAAGCTCGCGCCGGTCATGGTCCTCCTCGTGGTCCGGCACATCCTCCCGCGGGGCGGTGCCGGCTGCGAGCGCGGGTCGCGGTCCGCGGTCCGCTACGAGAGGGTGATGACGCCGTCGAAGGCCATCCGGCCGTACGTGCCCCCCGAGGCGTTCATCACGGTGATGCGGTGGACGGCGGAGTCCGGGAGGTTCACGACGTACGCGAGGCGGGTGGCCGTCCCGGTGCCGCGCATGCTGACGGCACCGATCTTCTTGCCGTCGAGGTAGATCGCCACCCAGCCGTTGCGCGCACTGCGCTGCAGGAGGATGCCGGCGCTGCTGCCGCGCACGAGCGCCGTGGCGAACGCGCCCTTGCGCGCGGTGCGGTGGATGGCCTTGCCCAGCGAGCTGCTGGGGAACGACATCTGCCAGGAGCCGCCGTACCTCATCACGGGGCTCGAGGCGTCGCTGCGGTACGTCGCCGTCGTCGCGCCGCGCGCGCTCACGATCGTGCCGTCGGAGGCCGTCGCGGTCGCCGTGAACACGCGGACGGAGCCTGTGCGGCTGGCGAGACCGGTCTTCAGGGATCGCTTCAATGCGACGCTCGCAGCGGCAGCCGGGTCGGTCGAGGGCGTGGTGACCTTCCAGCTCCACAGCATGGGCACGATCGGGCCGTACGTCGAGGTCGAGAGGCCCCCGGTCCGCAGCCACGGCCGCGGCTGGCTCAGCACGGGCCGCGGAGGTGCGACGTACCGCGGGTCGTCAGCGGCGAGGCCGTTGCGGTACTCGATCACCGCGCCGGCGTCGCTCTGCGAGACGACGCGGACGCCGAGGTTGCCGTCGGCCAGGTCGATCCATACGCCGACGGGCAGGGCCGCGTCGAGCTGGCCGAAGGACGAGTCGGGGGTCGCGGGCCTCCCGTCGAGGAGGAACGACTCGCGATCGCTGAACGACGAGCCCGCAGGCAGCGACGCAGGGTCGAACTTCTTGCGCACCGTGACGCCGAGCGAGCCCCAGCCGGGGAACGACGACATCCACGAGTCGCGGGCGACGGCCGCGCGGTACTCGAGCACGTACGTCTCCGAGCCGTGCGAGAGCGTGAGGGCGCGTACGCCGGTGCCGACCGCGAGCGGCGACAGCGTGAGCTGGCCGTCGTCGGTCGGCTGCGGGTCGGATGTGGCGTCGAGCATGCCGAGGTCGCGCAGGTGCGAGGCGTTGAGGTGGCCCTGGTTCTGCCACGACACGGCCATGATGTCGTTGGTGTCGGTGTAGGACCGCTCGCTGCAGGATGTCGCCGGCGCGTCGAGCACCCGTACTCCCCCGGTCGTGCAATCGAGGGTCTGCGAGTGGCCGAGGCTCAGGTTGTGGCCGAGCTCGTGGCCGATGACGCCCGTCGTGTTGTAGCCGTTGGTCCACACGAGGCCGCCGCTGGCGCTGCTGCCGCCGATCGTTCCGAGGCCCGCGATCCCGCCACAGGCCGCGAGGGTGCGGAAGTACACCACCAGGTGCTTGCCGGCGCCCTCGGTGAAGCCGGTCTTGGCCTTCACCTCGTTCCAGAAGTCGAAGGACGTGCCCACGCTGCCGCTCGAGCACGGCGTGGTCGAGGTGCTGACGACCGAGGGGTACGCCGTGGCCACGAAGCCCACGGCGCCGTCCGTGACGTCGGACCAGTACGCGTCGACCGAGCCGTTGACGGTGGCTGCGACGTCGGCGGCGGTGACCGTCGATGCCGCGCCGCCCGCCGGAGTGGCCACGACGACGAGGACCTGATGGGGCGAGGAGGCCGCGGAGGTGGCGGCGGCACCGGCCACGGCGACACCGGCACCGGTGTCGGTGACGCCGGCGCCAGGCTCCGCGAGCACCTGCACGCCCGTGACGGTCGCGCCCGCCTGGGCGTCGGCCGTCTCGGCGCTGACCGGCAGGTCGTCGGGCAGCAGCGGGTCGACCCCCTCGGGCGTCACACGGGCGGTCGCGGAGTCGGCGAGCCCGACGCGCACCGTCGCGCCGTCCTCGACATGGTCGAGCGCGTCGGTCGGCACCTGAACCGCGCCGTCCGTGGTGTTGACGAAGGTCAGCGGGTCGGCGTGGGCGCCCCCCGCGGCGAAGTCGTCGACCTCGAACCGCTCGACGGTTCCGGTGACGACCAGCTCGGTGGGCGAGGCGGCCTCGGCTGGCGGGAGGCCGATCGACACCGCGGCCGCGGCGAGCGCGGCCGCCGATGCGGCGAGCCGCAGGCTCCGGGGCATGCGGCGTCCACGAGCCGCCGTCGACCGGGTGCGCCACGTCATACAGATGTCTTCGCCCGACTTCGGCCCGACCTCGTTGCGCCGATCGGGTGATCGCCCGGACGGAGTCATAGGGTTGGCGCCATGGTGAGCTCCGAGAACGGCCGCGGCATCGACCGCATCGTGTGGGTCGACTGCGAGATGACCGGTCTCGACCTGGGCTCGGACGCCCTCGTCGAACTGGCCTGCGTCGTCACCGACGGCGACCTGGTCGAGCTCGACGCCGGCGTCACCGTGGTCATCCGTCCGCCGGACGAGCCGTTCGCGAACATGCCCGACGTCGTGCGCGAGATGCACACGGCGTCCGGCCTCATCACCGAGATCCCCGAGGGCACCACGCTCGAGGCCGCGCAGGCGCTCGTGCTCGACTACATCAAGAGCCACGTTCCCGAGCCGCGCAAGGCGCCGCTGGCCGGGTCGAGCGTGTACGTCGACCGCGGGTTCCTCGCCCGCGACATGCCCGAGCTCGACGCCTACCTGCACTACCGGCTCGTCGACGTCTCTTCCCTCAAGGAGCTCGTCCGCCGCTGGTACCCGCGGGTCTACTTCAACGCCCCGGCCAAGCGCGGCAACCACCGCGCCCTGGCCGACGCCCGCGAGTCGATCGCCGAGCTGCGCTACTACCGCGACACCGTGCTCGTCCCCCAGCCGGGCCCCGACACGAACGGCGCCCGGGAGGCCGCGAGCCGCCACCTGCTCGAGCCGTACGCCGCCCCGGACGACGCCGGGGCCTGAGCGCGGCGCACCTCACGCTGGGTCGCCGTACCCGCCCGTTCGGAGCACGGCTCCGGGGCCGGTATGCTTCCGGTCGGCCTTCCCGCCCGGTTCGTCCGGTCGAGAGCGCCGATGGTGGGTGTAGCTCAGCTGGTAGAGCACCTGGTTGTGGTCCAGGTGGCCGCGGGTTCGAGTCCCGTCACTCACCCCAAACGGGTCAGGTGTGAACTTGCGACCAAGGGGCCACCCTTGGTCGCGGTTCGCGCCTGGCCCATTTTCTTCGCCTCGGCGGCCCAGCACAGGGCGTCGGCGTGGAGGCCGGAGAGGCTCAGTCCGTCATACGTGATCCGGTAGCCGACGCGCACTTCGTTGTCCTCTTC
>JBFWNE010000008.1:0-152558 GCA_050251215.1 Candidatus Nanopelagicales bacterium | reverse complement strand
ACCGAGTCGAGCTTGCCGCCGGTCTTGTCGCTTACGAACGCCGTCGCCGACGACACCGCCCCGGTCACCTTGTCGCCGTGCTGGTCGGCGAGGCCCGTGACGGCCTCCTTCGCCTGGCCGGCGAGCTCGCCGGCCTTCACCGCAGCGGTGCCCGCGGCGGCCTTGGCCTGCTCCGCGGCCGGGCCGGCGGCGGCCTTGGCCTGCTCCGCGAGCGGCGCCGCCTTCTCGACCACAGGCGCAGCGGCGGCCGTGGCCTTCTCGACCACGGGGGCGGCTGCGGCGGTCGCCTTCTCCACCACGGGGGCGGCCGCCGCGGCGGCCTGACCGGCCACGCCGGCGGCCTGGTCCTTGGCCTTGCCGAACATGCCCTTGAGGTTGTCCATCAGTCCCATGTCGTTCCTCCAGTGCTCCCTACGCGGGGGAGGTCGGTCGACCTGACCCGACCGTAAGGGAGGATCGGCGGCATGGCCTCCGGATCTGGGAAGAACCTCGACGCCCCCCGCGTCGTGGCGGTGGTGGGGCCCACGGCGTCCGGCAAGTCCGACCTCGGGATCGCCCTCGCGCAGGGCCTCGGCGGCGAGGTGGTGAACGCCGATTCGATGCAGGTCTACCGGGGGATGGACGTCGGCACCGCGAAGCTCGCGCCGTCCGAGCGCGGCGGCGTGCCGCACCACCTGCTCGACGTCTGGGACGTGTCGGTGACGGTCTCGGTCGCGGAGTACCAGGCGCTCGCGCGGGCCGTCGTCGACGACCTGCGTTCCCGCGGCGTCACGCCGGTGCTCGTCGGCGGCTCGGGGCTGTATGTGCGGGCGGTGCTCGACGCGCTGGACTTCCCCGGCACGGAGCCTGCGGTGCGCTCGCGGCTCGAGGACGAGCTCGAGGCGTTCGGCGCCGAGGAAATGCACCGGCGGCTCGCGCTGGTCGACCCGGCGGCCGCGGCGTCGATCCTGCCGTCGAACGGCCGGCGGATCGTGCGGGCCCTCGAGGTCGTCCAGATCACGGGCCGGCCGTTCACGGCCACGCTCCCGGCCAACGTCGACGTCTACCCGAACGTGCAGATCGGGCTCGACGTGCCGCGCGCGGAGCTCGACGTACGCATCGACCAGCGGGTCGAGCGGATGTGGGAGGCAGGACTGGTCGACGAGGTACGTCGGCTGCTCGACGCCGGGCTGCGCCACGGGCGCACGGCCTCGCGCGCGCTGGGCTACGCGCAGGTGATCGCGTACCTCGACGGCGCAATCAGCGAGGAGGAGGCGCTCGAGCAGACCCAGCGCGCCACCCGCCGCTTCGCCCGCCGCCAGGACACCTGGTTCCGCCGCGACCCCCGCGTCGTGTGGCTCCCGTACGACGCCGATGACCTCGTGCAGCAAGCCCTGGCCGCCGCTGCACTCCACCCCTGAGGGTCGATCACGGCAGTTCAAGTGCACGTTCTGACCCGTACTCGCGATCTTGGACGCTCCACCTGGAACGGCCGAGTTCGTCCGCTAAGGACAGATAGCTCCCTTCACGGGCACTTTCTGTCCTTTTCTGCCGCGGTGTCGCCGCGTGGTCGCGTCGTACGGGCGAGCGTTGCACGCGACGAGAAGAGGACAGATCGCGCCCTACAAGGGCGGAATGTGTCCTTAGCGGACGAACCTCACCTGCGGCGGATGAAGTACTCGGTGCCGAAGACCTCGCGGTAGATCGGCTTCGGGATGCGCAGGAACGCCGCCAGCGTGCGGTCGCCGTCGTCGGCCGTGGCCTGGGAGGCGTGCGCGGCCATCGAGGCGCGCTTGGCCTCGATGTAGCGGCGTACGTCGACGCGGTGCGTGATGTCGGCGGACGCCGAGAACGCGCGCTCGAACGTCGTCGGGTCGAACTCCGGCGGGAAGCGGTACACCAGCCCCACCGCCTTGATGGCCTTGACCATGAGGTCGCGCGGCGCGGTGGCCTCGAAGAGCACGGGCGTCCCGGCAGCCGCAGCAGCCGCGGCGCCCACGGAGTGCACCCGCACGTGGTCGGGGTGCCCGTAGCCGCCGTTCGCGTCGTACGACACGAGTACGTCGGCAGCCTCCTCGCGCAGCACCTCGGCGACCGACTCCACACCCTCCATCAGCGGCACGGCGCACCACGGCATGGGCCCGCCCGGAGCCTGCACCGCGTCGCCGTGCAGCCCGGAGTCGGCGTACGGCAGCCGCACCACGCGGTGCACGCCGAGCGCCGCGGCCGACGCGTCGAGCTCGGCCGCACGCCGTGCCGCCAGGCCGCCGGCCGACATGTCGGACGACGCCAGCCCCTCGGCGCCGTCGGTCGCGACCACCAGCACGACGCGCTGGCCCTCGGCCGCCGCGCGCGCCATCGTGCCCGCGGTCAGCAGCGCCTCGTCGTCGGGGTGGGCGTGCAGGAACACCAGCGTCGTCACGCCCGCGATCCTTCCAGATCCGGCGTACGCCGACCCCGCCCGATCAGGCGGCGACCCAGCCCTTCGCGGCCTCGAGCTCGCCGACGCCGAAGCTGCGCGCCTCGCCCGGCATGAGCCACGCGAACGCGTCGAGCGCCGTCGCGATCCCGGAGTGGTCGGTCACCAGCGCGACCTTCTCCCAGCTGCCGAGGTGGCCGAGCCACATCCGGGCGTCCTGCACGAACGCGCCGCCGCTGTAGCCGGTGAACCGGTCGTCCAGCAGGCACAGCAGCCTCACGCCGCCGCGCTCGATGTGCTCGGCCAGCGCGGGCGCGAGCACGTCGCGGTAGTCGTCGGCGGTCACTTCGCCCTCGGCCTCGAAGCCGATCGTGCCGGCGGGCATGTCCTCGATGACGCGGATCATGCGGCCTCCTCTCCGATGACTCGACCGTACGCCGGTTCGCGGCCGCGCACACCGATCGTTGGGGAACGTCCGGTGCCTCTATCGCGGCCTGGGGCACCCTCATCCGGAAACACGCGGCGTGGAGGGGGTGAGTGGGCGGCGCGGGTAGGGTCGCGGCGTGCGGATCGTCCACATCTCCGACTGCTACCCGCCACGGCTGGGCGGCATCGAGACCCAGGTCCGCGCCCTGGCCGTGCGGCAGGCGGCTGCAGGGCACGACGTCCACGTCATCACCGCGACGCCCGGCGAGACGATCCGCAACGGCACCGAGGTGCTCGACGGCGTGAGCGTGCACCGCACCACCGTGAAGCTCCCGGCAGACCTGCCGGTGCACCCGCGCGTCAACGGCGTGATCCGCGACCTGCTGCAGCCCGGGGGAGCGGCCGAGCACGCCGACGCCGTGCACGTGCACGGCGGCGTGGTCTCGCCGTTCGCGTACCCCGGCATGCGCGTCGCGCGCACCCTCGGCCTCCCGACCGTCCTGACCATCCACGGCGTGTGGGGAGGCGTCTTCGCGCCGACCGCGAAGCTCACGCAGGCGCTGCTGAAGTGGGCGCAGTGGGGGGTCGTGCTCACCGCGGTGTCGGACGCCGCGGCCGACCCGATCCGCAGCGTCGTCGGCATGAGCACGCCGGTCAGCATCATGCCCAACGGCATCGACGTGGAGCACTGGCGCGTGCAGCCCGTCGCCGGCGACCCGGACGAGTGCCGCCTCGTCGCCGTCATGCGCCTCGCGCCGCGCAAGCGCGCGATGGCCCTGGTGCAGATGGCGCACGGCGCGAGCCGGATGCTGCCGAGCGGCAGGCGGCTGCGCCTCACGATCGTCGGCAACGGGCCGGTGACCGCGCAGGTGCAGAGGTACGTCGCCAAGAACGGGCTCACCACCGGTCGGTTCGTCGTCGACCTGCCCGGGCGCCTCGCGCCCGACCAGGTGAAGGCGGCGCTCGCGGCGTCCGACGCGTTCGTCGCGCCGGCGAAGCTGGAGTCGTTCGGGATCGCGGCGCTCGAGGCGCGGACGGCCGGGCTGCCTGTGCTGGCGTACTCCTCGACCGGGATCCGCACGTTCGTGCACCACGAGGTCGAGGGGCTCCTCGCGCGCGACGACCGGCAGATGGTCGACAACATCTGCCGCATCGCGTCCGACACCGCGCTGCGCGAGGCGATCGCGGCGCACAACCGCAGCACCGAGCCCGAGCAGTCCTGGCCGCACGTGCTGCAGGTAGCCGAGGCGGCGTACGCCGAAGCAGCGCTCCAGACCGCCCGCCCGTAGCCCCGACGTACGCGAGTTACTGCCCAAATGCTCGTTGAGCGCGCCTGTTCAGCGAGCATTTGGGCAGTAACTCGCACACGGTCGGCGGCGTGGCGGTTCGACGGTGCTCGACTAGGCTGCGCTGCGTGACGGGTGCAGGGGCGACGGCGGCGCAGCATGCGGCTGCGCTCGCGGAGCTCGAGGGGCTCGCGGTGCACAAGGGCCATGGCACCGGCAACGACTTCGTGCTCGTGCCGGACGTCGACAACACGAACCCCCTCACCCCCGAGCAGGTCCGCGCACTGGCGGACCGCAGGTTCGGGATCGGGGCCGACGGCGTGCTCCGCGTCGTCCGTACGGCCGACAGCCCCGAGGTCGCCGACCAGGCCGCCGGCGCCGAGTGGTTCATGGACTACCGCAACGGCGACGGCACCACCGCCGAGATGTGCGGCAACGGCGCGCGCGTGTTCGCCCGCTACCTCGTCGACGCCGGGCTCGTCGCCAGCACCGAGTTCGCGATCGCCACGCGCGGCGGCCTGTGCCCGGTGCGGATCGAGGACGACGGCGACGTCACGATCGACATGGGCGTGGCCACCGGCCCGATGCTGCGCGCGATGCCGGTCGTCAGCGTCGGCCCGCAGTCGTGGAACGCCACGGCCGTCAACATGCCCAACCCGCACGCCGTCGTCTTCCTCGACGAGCTCGACGAGCTCGCCGGCCTCGACCTCGGCGTCGCGCCGCTCGCCGGCCCGCTCGCGATGTTCCCCGACGGCGTCAACGTGGAGTTCGTCGTACGCATCGGCGCGCCCGGCGACCGGCACGTGCGGATGCGCGTGCACGAGCGCGGCGTGGGCGAGACCCTCAGCTGCGGTACCGGCGCATGCGCGGTGATGGTGGCCGCCGCGGGCCGCGACCAGGCGCCGACCGAGACCTCGTACACCGTCGACGTGCCGGGAGGCACCGTGGTCGTCACCCGCCGAGCCGACGAGCACATCGAGCTGCGCGGCCCCGCGCAGATCGTGGCCCGCGCGACCATCACGAACGTCCTGTGAGCGCCGTCGAGGTCGACGTCGACGACGCGTCGTTCACCGCCGTCGTCGCGCCGTACATCTCCAGCCTCGGCGGCGGCTTCATGATCTCCAGCCAGGCCAAGGCGTTCAGCAAGGACAACAACCTGCGCGGACGCGCGGCCTACGTGCTCGGGCGCGGCAGCGTGCTCGGCGAGGTCGACGCCGACGTCGTCACCGCGGCCTTCGGATTCTGGCCCGCCGACGTCGTCCGCGAGGCGTGGGACGCCGGCCGCGGGGTCATGACGCCGGCCGAGGCGCTCCCCAAGTACGCCGAGGCCTGCCGCGACTGGGGCCGCACGCGGTACGCCGGGTTCGACGACGCCGGACGCCTCGCCGAGCTGTTGTCGTGGGTTGTCGACGGCACCGACGTCGCCGCCCTCCCGCTGTACGCCGGCTGGCGCGCGGTCGAGCTGCCGAGCGACGACGCGGGCCGCCTCAGCCAGCTGCTGCACGTGCTGCGCGAGCTGCGCGGCGGCATGCACCTCGTGGCCGTCGTGGCGAGCGGCCTCACGCCGCTGCAGGCGGTGCTGGCCGGCCCCGGTGGCCCGGGCAACGCGAGCTTCTTCGGCTGGGAAGAGCCGTTCGAGGACGTCAGCGGCCACGTGCTCGCCCGGTCTGAGGCCGAGGTGCTCACCGACAAGCTGCTCACGCCGACCCTTGACGTGCTCGGCCACGACGAGCGCGTCGAGCTGCTCGCGCTGCTGCAGGCGGCCACGCGCTCGGCGTTCGGACCCGACGCCGCATGAGTGCGACGGACGTCGCTGCCAGGCGCGGCATCCGCGGCAAGGCCGGCCGCATCGTCGGCGTCGACGTCGCGCGCGGGATCGCGCTGCTCACGATGGCGGCCACGCACATGCTCCCCGTGCATTCGCCGTCCGGGCACCTCACCCACGTCGGGTTCCTGTTCGGCGGCCGGGCCTCGGCGCTGTTCGCGATGCTCGCGGGCGTGAGCCTCGCGATCGTCACCGGCGGCTCGAACCCCAAGACGGGGCGCGACCTGACGCGCGGTCGCGTCGTGATCGCGATCCGTGCGGTGGTCATCGGCCTCATCGGACTGCTGCTCGCGATGACCGACACGATCGTGGCGGTGATCCTGGCGTACTACGCCGTGTACTTCCTGCTCGCGATCCCGTTCCTGCGTCTGCGTCCGCGCACGCTGCTGCTGATCGCGGCGGCGTGGGCGCTGGTCAGCCCGCAGCTCAGCTTCCTGATCCGCGGCTACCTGCCGGATCCGCCGTACCAGCAGGTCGACGTCGTCATGATCCTCACCGACCCGGTGACGGCCCTGCCGACGCTGCTGTTCACGGGCTACTACCCGGCCTTCACCTGGATGACGTTCATCCTGGTGGGGCTCGCGGTGGGCCGCAGCGACCTGCGGGCGCGCGCCACGGCGGTGCGGCTCGTGGTGGCCGGCGCCGTGCTCGCCGTCGGGGCGTGGGTCGCGTCCGGACTGCTGCTCGAGGTGTTCGGCGTGAGCGCGGTGTGGCCGACCGAGGAGGGGCAGACGGTCTTCCGCGGCTGGGAGCTGAACAACATCGGGTGGTACGGCACGACGCCGACGGACGACCCCGTCTGGCTGCTGGTCGCGGGCCCGCATGCGGGTACGACGTTCGACCTCGTCACGGTCACCGGCTCCGCGCTCGCGGTGCTCGGCCTGTGCCTGCTGCTGACCCGCCCCGACCTGCTGCGCCGGCTGCTGTACCCGCTCGCCGCCGTCGGCGCGATGACGCTCACGCTCTACTCCGTGCACGTGGTCGTGCTCTCGTTCGACGTCGGGCACCTCGGCACGCGCGGCTACTACCTCACCCACGTCGCCGTGGCGCTGATCGTCGCGCCGCTCTGGCTCTGGTTCTTCAGCAAGGGCCCGCTCGAGGCGCTCGTCCACGAGATCGCCACCGGCCTCGGCCGCGCCCTCGTCCCCCTCGAGCCCGCCCCCGCCCCGGACCCCGCCCCGCAGCCCCCCGCGCCACCGACGTCCTGACCCCTCACATTTCCTGGTCAATGTGGCTTTCACTGCCTTCGGCAGAGATAACGACACATCGAAACCTGCGGTTGGTCGGGCCATGACGCCGTCGCCGTTCTGCGGAGGTCGCGTCCCCTCGCGCGCAACCGTCGTCCGCCACCGTCACGCTCCGCGCACTCGATGTGTGTCGTTATCTCCACATACGGCAGTGAAAGCCACATTGACCGGAACAGGGACGGCGTGGTGGGCACGGTGCGTGGCGGGAGGGGTACGCCGGTACGCCGGTACGCCGGTACGCCGGTACGCCGGGGCAGGACGTGCGCCGGGCGCGAAACCGTTGGGCGTACGCCAGCGGCCCGTGCGACCCTGGGAGCGATATGACTGATGCCTTCATCGAGGACGACGAGCTCACCACCGGCGAGTTCGAGCTGTCCGACCGTGCAGCGCTGCGCCGCGTCAACGGCCTGTCGACCGAGCTCACGGACGTCACCGAGGTCGAGTACCGCCAGATCCGCCTCGAGCGGGTGGTGCTCGTCGGCGTCTGGACCGAGGGGACCGTCCGGGACGCCGAGCGCAGCCTCGCCGAGCTCGCGCGGCTCGCGGAGACCGCCGGCTCGGTCGTCGTCGACGGCCTGATCCAGCGGCGCGACCGCCCGGACCCCGCGACGTACATCGGCTCGGGCAAGGCCCAGGAGCTGCGCAGCGTCGTGGTCGAGCACGGCGCCGACACCGTGATCGCCGACGGCGAGCTCACGCCCGGACAGCTGCGCCAGCTCGAGGACGTCGTGAAGGTGAAGGTCGTCGACCGCACCTGGCTGATCCTCGACATCTTCGCCCAGCACGCGCGCAGCCGGGAGGGCAAGGCCCAGGTCAGCCTGGCGCAGATGCAGTACCTCCTCCCGCGCCTGCGCGGCTGGGGCGAGTCGCTGTCGCGCCAGGGCGGCGGCGCCGGCGGCAGCGGCAGCGGCGGCGTGGGCACGCGCGGCCCTGGTGAGACGAAGATCGAGACCGACCGCCGGCGCATCAACTCCTCGATGGCCAAGCTGCGCCGCGAGATCAAGGAGATGAAGACCGCCCGCGACACCCAGCGCGCCGACCGCCGCCGTCACGGCGTGCCGAGCGTCGCGATCGCCGGCTACACCAACGCCGGCAAGTCGAGCCTGCTCAACCGCGTGACGGGCGCGGGCGTGCTCGTCGAGGACGCTCTGTTCGCCACGCTCGACCCGACGGTACGCCGTACCGCCACGCCGAGCGGCCGCGAGTACACCGTGACCGACACGGTCGGGTTCGTGCGCCACCTGCCGCACCAGCTCGTCGAGGCCTTCCGCTCGACGCTGGAGGAGGTGTCGGAGTCCGACCTCATCCTGCACGTGGTCGACGGCAGCGACGACGACCCCGAGGGCCAGCTCACGGCGGTGCGCGAGGTGCTCGCCGACATCGGCGCGCAGCATGTGCCGGAGATCGTCGTCATCAACAAGGCCGACGCCGCCGACCCCGAGGTGCTCGCCCGGCTGCAGCGCCGCGAGCCGCACTCCATCGTCGTCAGCGCCCGCACGGGCGAGGGCGTCGAGAAGCTGCTCGGCATGATCGAGCACGACCTGCCGCGTAGCGCGGTGGAGGTCGACGTCGTCGTGCCGTACGACCGGGGCGACCTCGTGGCCCGCGCGCACAAGGACGGCGAGGTGCTCGGCCTTGACCACATCGAGACCGGCACGCGCCTCAAGGCCCGCGTGCCGCAGAGCCTCGCCACCGAGCTCGAGTCGGCCGCCGCTCACGACTGACCCACCTACGACGGGCCCTGCGCACCGCCGACCCCGCGCACGACGCAACGCCGCGCACGACGGCCCGCGCACGACGGCCCAGGCGCGGCCGACCCCGCGCACGACGGCCCCGCGCACGACGGCCCCGCGCACGACCGCCCGCGCAGGACCGACCCCGCGCAGCGGCCGCCGAGGCTGGTGGCCTACGGTCGCTCCACCTCGCGCAGCGCGGGGTCCACGCGAGAGGGGCGCACACATGAGCGACGAGAACACCACCGCCGAGGCCGAGGTCGAGTCGGTCGCGCTGGTCGACATCGACGGCGACGGCACCATCGACGCGGTCGTCGCGGTCCAGACCGACGGCTCGGCCGTCTCGGCCGTCGACATCGACGGCGACGGCACCGTCGACGCCGTCATCACCACCACCGCCGACGGCCAGACGGTCGTGGCGATCGACGAGGACGGCGACGGCACCCCCGACGTCCTGCTCGTCGACATCGACGGCGACGGCACCATCGACGCGGTCGCGACGCTCGACGAGAACGGCGAGATCGTCGAGGTCGCCGAGGTGGTCGAGGTCGAGGCCGCCGACGAGGCCTGATCCCGTACGCCGGCCCCGCCGGCGGCAGCACGTTCCGGTGCCCGCGCGATCGCAGCGATCGCGCGGGCGCCGTCGTACGTACGGCTACGCCCGGCCGGAGCCGCGGGCGGCCTTGGCGGCGAGGAGCTCGACGTCGGCGCGGGCGAGGGCGGCGTACAGCGGCTCGCCCGGTGCGACGAGCGCCCACCCGACGGTCCAGCCGGAGCCACCCTCGGTCGCAGGGCACAGCGCCCGCACCCGCGCCTGCAGCGCCGCCGCCGAGGAGAGGTCGGTGTCGACGAGCACGATCGCGAACTCGTCGCCGCCGAACCGTGCCGCGAGGTCGCTCTCGCGCAGCTCGTGCCGCCACCCGTCCGCCACGTGCTGCAGCAGGTGGTCGCCGGCCAGGTGGCCGTGCGCGTCGTTGTACTGCTTGAAGTGGTCCAGGTCGACCAGCCCCACGGTGACCGGCAAGTTCGAGCGCGCGCACGCCGCGAGCAGCGGGGGAGCGAGCAGGTCGAGGCCGTGCCGGTTGAGCAGCTGGGTCAGCGCGTCGTGCAGCGCGAGGTCGCGCAGCCGCTGCACCAGCCGGCCGACGAGGGTCGCGAGCGCGACGTTGACGGCGATGACCATGCCGAACACCGCGGGCGACGACATCAACGGGTTCAGCAGGGCCGCGGCGCCGAAGATCAGCGTCAGCAGGACCAGCGAGACGCGCACCCGCGCGCGGGGCAGGAAGTACGCGGCGGAGACGGCGTACATCGTCAGGCCGAGGCCGATGAGCACCTGGCCCTCGTCGGTCGGCGACATGAAGGTCGTCGCACCCGCCATCAGGTATCCGAGCACGAGAGCCACGTCGACGCCCAAGCCGTTCGGGAGGTGGGGGAGCGCCCACCAGGTCGACGCCGCGAGGGCAAGCAGCGCGGCGCCGATCGCGAGGTAGCTCACCGACGACTGGTGCGTCGTGACGCCCGGGATCGCGAACACCAGGCACAGCAGCGCGGCGAACACCTGGACGACGGCGAGGATCGCGTACGGCGTGCGCCGCCGACCCACGTGCTCGAGCCCTCGGCGGTCCGGCTCCCGCGCGGCGCGGGTCAGACCCACCCCGTCGGTATCCACCTCTCCAACGTACGGACGGCGGGCTGCGGAGTCGCGCCGCGCAGCCCCGCTCCACCAGTCGGGGCTGTGCCGATCCTCACGCCCCGCAGGCGGAACGGTCCTTGCTACACCGGGCGGCTGCCGGCGAGGTGGTCGTCGTGGGCGGCGCTCACGGCGGCGAGCACGCTCATGTCCTCGGTCCAGGCGGCGAAGCCGGGCGACCAGCCGCTCGAGGTCAGGGTGCGGACGTGCTCGTTGAGCTCGAGCGCGCCGTCGAGCCCGAGGCCGGGCAGCACCGCGATGAACTCCTCGCGCCCGGAGCGTGCGAGCACCGAACCGAACGGCATGGCCGACTGCCAGGCGGTCACGGCGTCGTAGATCGCGTCCTCGCCCGCCCGGAGCTCCTCCTCGGCGCGCAGGTGCTTGACGGGGCGCACTTCGAAGAACACGACCGTGCACGGCAGCTCGCGGACCCAGGCGGTCTCGGCGACGCCGCGGCCCTCCAGGCGCAGGGTGCGGCCCGTCCACACGCCCGTGACCGGGTCCAGCTCCAGCACGCGCTCCTCCACCGTTCGAGCCTAGGGCGGGCGGCTGCGCGGCCTCGTCCCTCGTACGAGTGACAGCCTGGCGCGGCACCGGAGCACAGTCCCCGCACGCCCGGTGAACGTGAGCGAAACACGAGCCCCGCGTTGTCACGCAGCCCAGCGGCGCGACCACGCAGCGTCAGTGCTTCCCCTCAATCTTGCGGCGGAGCGCATCGTCATCGGCTGCGGTCACGACGTCGTGCAGCGACGTCTCGCCGGCCCACGCGGCGAAGCCGCACGACCAGCGGTGCGGTGACCGTGCGAGCAGTGTTTGGGACAGCGCCTCCGCGGCATCCCTGTCGAAGCCTGGAAGCACCATCGCGAAGTTGCTGCCGAGGCGGATGACGGCCCCGTGCTCGGGGAGCGAGGAGAGCCAGATCTGGGCGATCTCGCGGAGCAACGCGTCACCTGCGTCGTGTCCGTGTTGGTCGTTGTACCGGATGAATCCGAGCAGATTCACGAAGGCCACGGTGCAGGGCTCGACGGCGCGGGCCTGCAGGAGTTCGTTGGTGGGTTGCGCCAGCACGCGCTGGTTCCAGGTGCCAGTCAACGGGTCGACATGCTGCGGGACGCGTCGGCGGAACAGCTTCACGAGGCGGGACCCGATGCGCGGCGGCGCTTGGCGTCGAAGAGGGCCTCGTCGGCGCGGGCGAGGGTGTCGTACACGTCCTCGCCGGGGATCCACGTGGCGAGACCGATGCAGAACTCGGCTGCGGAGCGGGCGCGCACCCGTCGGACCGCCGCCTCGGCGTCCTGCGGGGTCGAGCCGGGCAGCACGATCGCGAACTCGTCGCCGCCGAACCGTGCCACGAGGTCGCTCGCGCGCACCTCGTCCATCCACGCGGCCGCGACCGTCACGAGCATGACGTCGGCGGCCAGGTGGCCGTGCCGGTCGTTGAAGCCCTTGAAGTCGTCGAGGTCGAGGATGCCGACGGTCACGGGCGCCTTGGACCGTGCGGCGGCCGCGAGCAGCGGCGGCGCCAGCACGTCGAGGCCGCGCCGGTTGAACGCGCCGGTGAGCGCATCGCGCATCGCGAGCTCCCGCTGGCGCTGAGCGAGCGAGGACACCATGAGCGTGACGCCGACGAGGATGCTGAGGATCACCGCGTAGGTGATGGCCGACGTGAGGTGCGGGTTGAGCGCCGCCGTCACCACGAAGCCCACGCCCAGGATCCCGAGGTGCACGAGCAGCCGCGGCATCGGCCGGAAGTAGCCGGCGAACACCCCGAGCAGCACGAGCCCGAGGCCCACGGTCATCTGGCCCTCGGCGCTGTGGATGGCGAGCATGCCGAGCAGCGTCACCATCTCGATCACCCAGAGGGAGAACCCGAGCCCCCAGCCGTCCCGCATGCGGGGCGCCACGAACCAGGTGAACACCGCCATCGCGGCGAGCGCCGAGGCCGCCACGATGTCGGCCGTGCGCAGGGTGCCCGGCGGGGTGATGCCGGCGTACAGGGCGGCGAAGAGCGCGGCCATGCCCTGGATGGCCGTGAGGATCGCGTACGGCGCCCTGCCGTGCTCGTCCGACGCTACGGGCACCCGCGCCGCGGGGAACGTGGCGCGGGCCGCAGTTCGGTCAGCACGTTCCACGGGCAGACCGTAGGGGAGGCCGGCCGTCCGAGTCGCCCTGAGCAGGCCGGCCCTGAGCGATGGTTCAGGTGATCAAGAGGCGGGCTGCTCCGGCGCGGTCCGCGACCGCTTGATGCGCATCAGATCGTCGTCGGCCCGGGCGAGGGCGGCGTACAGGTCCTCGTCCGCCTCCCAGGGCGCCAGGCCGATGGTCCACGCCGAGCTGCAGCGCGCCCGGACCCTCCCGACCAGCTCGACGGCCTGGGCCGGCGTGGTGCCCGGCAGGACGACGGCGAACTCGTCGCCGCCGAAGCGCGAGAGCACGTCGCCGTGCCGGAGCTCAGCGGTCCAGCACCGCGCCACGCACGCGAGCTCCTGGTCGCCGGCGAGGTGGCCGTGGCGGTCGTTGAACCCCTTGAAGTCGTCGAGGTCGAGCAGGGCCACGGTGACGTCACCACCGGTACGTCGGACCGGCGCGCTCACCGGGCCGGCCATGAGCTCGAGCCCACGGCGGTTGTAGGCGCCGGTGAGCGGGTCGTGCAGCGCCTGGTCGCGCAGCCGCTGCGTCAACCGCGACACCATGAGCGACATCCCCACGATGACCACCACGGTCGCGACGAAGTGGATGCTGGTGTCGAAGTGCGGGTTGAGCGCCTGCGCGATGCCGAAGAGCAGGACGATGAGGGCCAGGTGGCCGTAGAGCTTGCGGGGCGGCCGGTACGCCGCGGCGAAGACTCCGAGCAGCATGAGGCCCAGCCCGAGCAGCAGCTGGGCCTGGCCGCTCTCCACTCGGAAGCAGCCGTAGGAGCAGACCACGGTGGCAGCGGCGATGCTCCAGCCGAGCCCCTGGCCGTCGGGGAGGCGCGGAGCGAGGTAGCGGGTGGCGATGCCGCCGGCGATGACCACGGTGCCGTTCACGAGCTCGTACGCCGACTGCTGGGCGTCGTTGCCCGGCACGAAGACGAACAGGATCGAGGCCAGGCCGCCCAGCACCCAGATGAGCGCGAAGACGCGGTAGGGCGCCAGCTGCTCGCTGCTCGAGCCAGCCGGTGACCCCTCCGCTGCTGGCGCACGGCCGGGGCCGTCGCCCCAGTCCGACATGCCTCCGACGGTACCGGGTCGGCACGTCGTGAGTCCCGCCGACAGGTGCGCCCGGCCCCGGACGCCAGGACGGCCCGCCGGATGCCGGCGGGCCGTCGTACGCGCGGTGCGTGCGGCGCTAGGCGCCCTTGGGGTTGGGGCCGTACTCGTTGGCCCCGGGCTTGCTGTCCGAGAGGCAGAAGATCAGCACGATGATGGCGCCGATCCCGCACACGAGCGACAGCAGCCACCACCAGCCGGAGCGTCCGGTGTCGTGCAGGCGCCGGAACGTGACGGCGATGGTCGGGATCACCAGGGCCAGCGAGGCGATGACGTAGATCCAGCCGAGCTTGACCCCGCCGCTGCCCTCGAGGGTGTTCGTCTTGAGCACGACGTCGGCGATGCTTGCGACGACGGCCACCAGCACCGAGAACAGGATCCACCACCAGTACTCGCTGCGGCGCGCGCGGCCGCTGAAGGTGGCGTACTTGCTGAAGACGGTGGATACCGCCTGTCCGAAGCCCATCGGGCCTCCTCTCCTGGCGCCCGTGCGGCGCAGCCCGGAGGCTAGCGAACACTGGCCGCCCGGGGTGGGGACACGACGAACACCGCCCGCCTCCGGGCTGGTTGGATCAGGGGGTGAGCACCGGCCCCGACGACCCGACCCCCGACGCCGCCGAGCGCGAGGTCGAGCGCGGGGCCACGGTGACGCGGCCGAAGAAGGCGAAGAAGCCCGCCGGCCCCGAGCTGTCGGTGAAGGACGCGCTGGCCGCCGCGGTCGGCGGCCTCGGCAGCGAGGGCGAGGACCGTCCGGGGCAGCTCCAGATGGCCGAGGCTGTGGCGTCGGCCCTCGGCGGCTCGGGCCACCTGCTCGTGCAGGCCGGCACCGGCACCGGAAAGTCGCTGGCCTACCTAGTGCCCTCGATCCTGCACGCGACGTCTCCCGAGCGGCGCGTGGTCGTCGCGACCGCCACGCTCGCCCTGCAGCACCAGCTCGTGAGCCGCGACCTGCCACGCGTGGCCGACGCCCTCGAGCCCGTGCTCGGGAGGCGTCCGACGTACGCCGTGCTCAAGGGGCGGCACAACTACCTGTGCCTCGACCGGCTGCACCGCGGCGTGCCGGACGACTCCGACGACGACGCGCTGTTCGCCGCGCCGACCACGACCCTCGGCAAGCAGGCCAAGGCCCTGCGCGAGTGGGCCGACGACACCGAGACCGGCGACCGCGACGACCTTCCGTTCGCTGTCGACGGCCGCGTGTGGCGCTCGCTGTCGGTCAACGGCCGCGAGTGCGTGGGTGCGGCGAAGTGCGCGTACGGCGAGGAGTGCTTCGCCGAGGCCGCCCGCGCCAAGGCGGTCGCATCGCAGGTCGTGATCACCAACCACGCGATGCTGGCGATCCACACGCTCGACAACGTGCCGGTGCTGCCCGAGCACGACGCGGTCGTCATCGACGAGGGGCACGAGCTCGTCGACCGCGCGACCGCGGCGGTGTCGTCGGAGCTGTCGGGGCCGCTGGTCGAGCGCGCGGTGCAGCGCTCGCGGCGGCTGATCGAGGCCGACCTCGCCGACCGGCTCGACTCCGCCGCGGAGGCGCTGGGCATCGAGCTCGCCGTGCGCGCCGAGGGCGCCACGGGCTCGATCCGCCTCGAGGAGGTCACCGGGTCGCTGCTGCTGGCGCTGGCGTCGGTGCGCGACACCACGCACGCCGCGATCACCGCGCTGAACTCGACGATGAACTCGACCAAGGACGACCCCGAGGCGCTCGCGACGATGACGCGCGCGCGGGGGCTGCTGACCGAGATCCACGACGTCGCCGGCGAGGTGCTGTCGATGGACGACGAGGACGTCGTCTGGATCGACACCGGCGACCGCCGCGCGCCCGTGCTCAAGCTCGCCCCGCTGTCGGTCGCGGGGCTGCTGCGCACGCAGCTGTTCGACACGTCGCGGGTGGTGGTCACCTCGGCCACGCTGCAGCTCGGCGGCTCGTTCGAGCCGGTCGCGCGGTCGTTCGGGCTTCCTCTGGATGGTTCCGCGTCCGCCGAGGGCGCCTGGACGGGGCTCGACGTCGGGTCGCCGTTCGACCATGCGCGCCAAGGGATCCTGTACGTCGCGACCCGCGTGCCCCCGCCTGGCCGTGGCGGCACCGACGACGCCGCGATGGAGGAGCTCGCCGACCTGATCGGCGCGGCGGGCGGCCGCACGCTGGCGCTGTTCTCGTCGTGGCGCGGCGTCGAGAAGGCCGAGGAGCGGCTCGCCGACCTGCTGCCCGACCGGCTGCTCGACCGCAAGATCGTGCCGCTCGACGTACCCGTCCTCGTGCAGAAGCGCGGCGACTCCGTGGCCGACCTGGTGTCGCGGTTCGCCGCGCACCCGCGCTCGGTGCTGCTCGGCACGCTGTCGTTGTGGCAGGGGGTCGACGTACCGGGGGAGGCGTGCCACCTCGTGGTGATCGACCGCATCCCGTTCCCGCGCCCGGACGACCCGCTCATCTCCGCGCGGTCGAAGTTCGCCGAGGAGCACGGCGGCAACGGCTTCACGGCCGTGTCCGTGCCGCGCGCGGCGCTGCTGCTCGCCCAGGGCGTCGGGCGCCTGATCCGCACGTCGTCCGACCGCGGCGTGGTCGCCGTCCTCGACCCCCGCCTCGCCACCGCCGGCTACGGCCCCTTCCTGCGCAAATCCCTCCCCCCGTTCTGGTTCACCACCGACGGCGACCTCGTCCGCCAGAGCCTCACCCGCCTCGACGCCCTCGCCACCCCCTGACCGCCGTCCACACTTTCCGGTCAATGTGGCTTTCACTGCCATAGGCAGAGATTCCGCGTCACGTGCTGTCCACAGGCGGCCGTCAGCCTGGTCCCTGCGCCGTCCGATGATCGGCCGGTTGCACGGATGTGGTTTGCACGCAGCGTGGCCGGAAAGGACGCGCGACTGCAGGCGGCGTACGCCGCACCCACACATGCAGGAGCAGCCATGACGTACCAGCCCGAGCGAGACGGCTACGGGGTCTCGAGCGACCGCGCTGCCGCGACCGAGGACGACCGGCCCGTCGTGATCGAGGACGACGGCACGCGGCGTACGGCGGACGACATGAGCGGAGCAGCGATGCGCCGGGACCTGCGCGACGACCCGCGGGTCGACGGCATGGGTACGCCGGTGGAGCCGCGCACGACGCAGGACGCCCGGATCGCGCGCGACAACGCGATCATCGAGGGCCGGCACGCCCGCAGCCTCGACGCCGAGGACGCGCATCCCGTGGTCGCCGACGACCCGCGCGTGGTGCGCGGACGCCGGGTCGACACCGTCGCCGCCGCGCCGATGGAGCCGTCGGCGGCCGTGGCGCGCGAGCGTGCGGCGTACGGCGGCATCAAGTGGGGCTCGGCGTTCTTCGGCTGGCTCACCGCGATGGGACTCGCCGTGGTGCTGACCGCGCTCGTGGCGGCAGCCGGCACGGCGCTCGGCCTCGCCAACGACGTGACCACCACCGAGGCCGCGTCCGACAGCGCCGCCACCATCGGCACCGCCGGCGCGATCGCGGTGCTGCTGATCATGCTCGTGTCGTACTTCGCCGGCGGGTACGTCGCTGCCCGCATGGCCCGCCTCGACGGCGCCCGGCAGGGCTTCGCGGTGTGGCTGTGGTCGGTCGCGATCGCCGCGGTGCTCGGCCTGATCGCGGTCGTGGTCGGCAGCCAGTACGACGTGCTCGGGCAGCTGAACACCTTCCCGCGCGTGCCGGTCGACGCCGCGACGCTGTCGACGATGGGCCTCATCTCCCTGGTGCTCGCCGTGATCGTGAGCCTGGTCGGCGCGATCCTCGGCGGGATGGCCGGCATGAACTACCACCGACGCCTCGACGCCGCGGCGTTCGACCCGGTGGTCGACGGGGTCGTGCGCTGACCCCCTGACAGCGGCTGGCTCCTCGCGAGCCGGTCGGCCTGGCGTCCGCCCTGCGGCAAGGTCCCCCCTCTCTCCACCGCGGACGTGGATTGCTCCGCCAGGCCGAGGAAACGGCGAGGCCCGTGAACGTGATCGGTTCACGGGCCTCGTCGTCGTCCTGCACGCTATCCGCCGTACGCCGGTGATGCCTGTCGACCGCTGTCGACCAGCCCGGACACCACGGAACTCGCCGATGCCCGAAGCGGATGCGGCTACGCGTCGTGGAGAGCGCGATCCCGCGCCCGCTTCCGGGGACGCGCCGGAAGTGGCTGCGGATGCGCGTCGTGGGGAGCGCGATCCCCCGCCCGCTTCCGCGGACGCGCTGGAAGCGGGCGTGGCTACGCGTCGTGGAGAGCGCGATCCCGCGTCCGCTTCCGGGACGCGCTGGAAGTGGCTGCGGATGCGCGTCGTGGGGAGCGCGATCCCGCGCCCGCTTCCGCGGACGCGACCGAAGCGGGTACGGCGTACCTACTCGTCGAAGAAGAAGATGTCCTCGAGCGTCACGCCGAACACGCGCGAGATGCGGAACGCGACCTCGAGCGAGGGGGAGTACTTGCCGGCCTCGGTCGCGTTGATGGTCTGACGCGTGACGCCGACCAGCTCGGCGAGCTCGCCCTGGCTCATCCCGACCTCCGCGCGGTGCTCGCGGATCGAGTTGGTGACGACGGTCGGCTTGCCCATCTCAGGCTCCGCGTCGGAGCAGCGCGAGCTTCCAGACGCCGGCGAACACCTCGGCCAGCACCCACATGCCCAGCAGGATGTTCGCGATCCAGAACCACGGCACCTCCGCCATCGCGAGCACGATGGCGACGAAGACGCCGACGGCGAGCACATAGCCGCCCGCCGTCTGGCCGCGCCACTCGATGAGCTTCTCCCGCTCGTCGGGCGCGCGCTGCGCGTCCTTCGGCTGCGCGATCGCAGCCACGATGTGCCCTGCGGCCGTGAGGATCGCGAGGACCACGACCATGCCGATCATGAGCGGCTGGTAGGGGATCGCGTCCACGGCCGTTCCTGCGGCCGTGGGGATCAGCAGCGCGACGTACGCGATCGATGCCACGACCAGCGCGCCGATCGTGATGAGGATGCTCTTCTCTCGGAACGACATCTGACTCTCCTGTCCAAAATCTTTGACACCCGAGACTGTCAAAGATTTTGGACAGTGTCAACCGCGGCCCGCCGGCGTCCGGATCTGCGAATCCGTCGCTTCCGAGGTCCGGAGCGCACGGGAAACGACGGATTCGCAGACGATGCGCCAGCGAGCGGGCCGTGGGCCCCGTGCGCCCACGGCCCGCGGCGTACGCCTCAGGTGGCGGTGACCTGCGGGGTCTCGACGTTGCCGGCGACCACCTTGGCGTCGTCCTTCACGCCGATCTCGATGCGGCGCGGCTTGGCCTTCTCCGCCACCGGGATCGTCACGGTGAGGACGCCGTTCTCGTACGTCGCCGAGATGCCGTCGGTGTCGATGCCCTCGCCGAGGGAGAGCTGGCGCATGTACGAGCCGGTGAAGCGCTCGCTCGCGAGCCACTCGACCGACTCCTCGGTGCGGCCGCTGCGCTCGGCGCGGATGGTGAGGGTGCCGTTGTCGACGTGGACGTCGACGGACCCGGGGTCGACGCCGGGCAGGTCGGCGTGCAGCACGTAGTGGTCGCCGGACTTGTAGAGGTCCATCGGCATGAACCGCGGGGCGCGCGGGCTGCCGGCGGGGACCCCGAGCATCTGCTCGGTCAGGCGGTCCAGGTCGCGGAAGGGGTCGAAGCGAAGCACGGCCATGGTGTCCTCCTCGGGCGCTCGTCGTGCCACCCCACCACCGCGGTGAGGCGGCTCCGTGCGGATCCGAGATTAGCACTCGACCCAGGAGAGTGCCAAGGCGTACGACGCCCGCGATCCCGTGCAGCGCAGCATGTCTCCGCAGTTCTGCGACGACGGCCACCACGCGCTTCCGCGTCTGCGCATCCGGCGTTTCCCGGATCCTGGAAACGCCGGAAACGACGGATTCGCAGATCGAGCCGGCATCGCGGCCCGGCACGTGACGAGGGCCGTGAACCACGTGCGGTTCACGGCCCTCGTCGTACGAAGCGGGAGGCTTCGTGGCTGGTGGGTCGATATGGATGCCTGAGAGTCACCTATAGGGGACTCTCAGGCATCCAAAGCGGGAAGTCAGAGGCGGCGGAGGACCGCGACGACCTTGCCGACGATGCGGGCGTGGTCGCCGTCGATGGGGGAGAAGTCCTTGTTGGCCGGCAGCAGCTTCACGTGGCCGTTCTTCTTCTGGAACGTCTTCACGGTGGCCTCGTCGTCGAGCATCGCGGCCACGATGTCGCCGTTCACGGCGTCCTGCTGCGAGCGCACGACGACCCAGTCGCCGTCGCAGATCGCTGCCTCGATCATCGACTCGCCGACGACCTTGAGCAGGAAGAGCTCGCCGTCGCCCACGAGCGACTTCGGCAGCGGGAAGACCTCCTCGATCGCCTGCTCGGCGAGGATCGGGCCGCCCGCCGCGATGCGGCCGATGACGGGGACGTACGACGCCTCGGGCATGGAGTCGCCGATGCCGGTGACGTCGTGCGAGTCGCTGGGGTCGACGACCTCCATCGCGCGCGGCAGGCGCGGGTCGCGGCGGATGTAGCCCTTCTTCTCCAGCGCGGCGAGCTGGTGCGCCACCGACGAGGGGGAGGTGAGGCCGACCGCCTCGCCGATCTCGCGCATCGACGGCGGGTAGCCGCGCGACTCGATCGACGTACGGATCATGTCGAGCACGATGCGCTGCCGGACGGTGAGTCCGTCGGCGTCGGGCAGGCCCTCGGGCACGGGGATCTCGACCACCTTGGGCCGCCCTGCCTTGCGCCGGGGTGCCGGGGTGTCGCTCGTTGCCATGGGTCTTCCCCTTCTCTGGGCCGAGGCCGCACGGCGCCCACCAGCGCCGATCGGCCGGACTGTCGGACCCCCTGACCAGACTGCGGAAGCACGGGGAACCGCTTCCGAAGCCCGGCAGGGCGACCGAGGCACACGCTAGACGGTTCGAACACGCGTATCAAACATCTGTACGGAAATACTCGACACGGCGTGTCTCGGCTGCTAGAAATCATACAGACGTTCCGAACACCCGTTCGATCGCACGCAGGAGGACGACATGGCCACGATCTCGATCCCGGCCCCGGCGATGAGCCGCCCGGCATCCCGTACGTCGACCCCTGTCCGCCTCACGCCGCGCGGCCGCCGGCTCGCCCGCACCGTCGTGGTCCTGCTCGCGGTGCTGACGGTCCTGGCCCTCGGCCTCGCCGGCCGCATGCCCGCGAGCGCCGGCGACGCCGCGCCCGTCTCGGCCACGACCACCGTGATCGTGCAGCCCGGCCAGTCGCTCTGGGGCATCGCCCGCAGCGTCGCGCCGAACGACGACGTCCGCGCCACGATCGACCGCCTGGTCTCGCTCAACAACCTCGAGAGCACGACGGTCGTCCCCGGCCAGAAGCTCGTCGTCCCCGCGAACGGCTGACCGCCATGATCCTGGCGACCGACTCCGGCGGCTGGATCGCCGTGCCCACGTGGGACTTCCGGAGCACAGCGTTCGACTACCAGCGCCACACTCGGGTCACCGAGGACGGGCGCACCGAGGTCTACTTCACCCTGACGCCGCTGACCGCCGAGCAGGCGGCCGCGATCCGGGCGGAGGAGACCCGCCTCTACGGGCCGCCGTCCGACTGCGACGGCCTCGACCAGAAGATCTCCCGGAGCAAGGCGCGCGAGGCCGCGCGCGCCTACGAGCGCGGCGAGCGGGCAGCCGCCACGCCCACGACGTTGAGGGTGGTCCCATGACCGTGCGACGCATCGCGACCGACGACCTCGGCGTCGTGGCCTTCGTGCTCCCCGGGCACGCCAACCGCGTGTTCGACCTGCACGAGTGGCCCGACGGCTCGTTCAGCCTCGAGCTGGTCGACGCCGACGCCGATCGCACCGCCGAGGAGACGTACGACCTCCGCTCGGCGTGATCGACGTACCTCGTCAGGGTGATCGGCCGGTGTCCGCACGGTGAGTGCGGAGACCGGCCGATCAGCGTTCCCGCAGGGTGGTGGCGCCGCCGGCGCAGGGACGGCGTGACCACCGGATCTGGGGGTACGACGTACCCGCGGGCACCACGGATAGGGGTCGCGACACGCCGACGACACGCCGTGCCGGACGCCGCGCGCGACCGGATCGGTGAACGGCAGGTGGCCGAAAACCCACTGATTCCAGGCGTGTCGCGCATCACGAAACGCCGTCCAAGATCACGGCCGGAAACGGCGTCCGGCGAGCCTTGCGGACTGTCGGAGGTGGGGTCTACGGTTCCCCACATCTAGTAGTTACACCGCTGTAAGTCGTCCACAGGTAGTGGTCTCTGGGCCCACAGGTTGCGAACAACCGGTCCCCAGGATCTCCACAGATCGGTGCACAGACCGCCAGCAAACCGGGTCAAACCGGACACACCAGCCGCACGAGACAGCCGCACGACCACGGGAAGGGAGGCCGGCCGACATGCACTGCCCGTTCTGCCGCCACACCGACTCCCGCGTCGTGGACTCCCGCGCGGCCGAGGACGGCACCACGATCCGCCGCCGCCGGCAGTGCCCGGAGTGCGGCAAGCGCTTCACGACGGCCGAGACGGTCACGCTCACGGTGGTCAAGCGCAACGGCGTGACCGAGCCGTTCAGCCGGGCCAAGGTCGCCAGCGGCGTCCGCAAGGCGTGCCAGGGCCGCCCGGTGAGCGAGGACGACCTCGCGCTCCTGGCCCAGGCGGTCGAGGAGTCGGTGCGTGCGAGCGGCTGCGCCGAGATCGCGAGCCACGACGTGGGCCTGGCGATCCTCGGGCCGCTGCGCGACCTCGACGAGATCGCCTACCTGCGGTTCGCGAGCGTCTACCGGGCATTCGAGGGCCTCGAGGACTTCGAGGCCGAGATCGCCCTCCTGCGCGCCGAGCGCGAGCTCGGGCCCGATCTTCGCACCGGCCGCCGAGAGGCCGCCGGAGGCGAGCACGACCGTGCTGACGAGCTCAGCACCACCTCGCCCTGAAATCCGCTTTTCAAGGCCCCCAACCCCGCACCACGGCCCTTCCCCTGCCGGTACGACCCAGCACGACCCGCACCACCGGAAAGCGAACAGCAAGGCCGCGAGAACCCAGCAGTTCCAGGCAATAACGGAACTGCACCCAGACGTTGAACAAGCAGGACTCGAGGGACACCCCACAGGGGATCGAGCCGGTCAGTGGAGGAACGGATGACGGAGACGACGGGCGCCAAGGCGTCGAAGAAGGCTGCAGCGCCGCGCGTGGCGGGGCTGAGCATCGAGCGCATCTACACGACGCCGGGCACGCACCCGTACGACGAGGTCACCTGGGAGCACCGCGACGTGGTGCAGACCAACTGGAAGACCGGCGAGACCGTCTTCGAGCAGCGCGGCGTGGAGTTCCCCGACTTCTGGTCGGTCAACGCCTCCACGATCGTCACCACGAAGTACTTCCGCGGCGCGGTCGGCACCGACGCCCGCGAGCGCAGCCTGCGCCAGCTCATCGACCGCGTCGTGCTCACCTACACCAAGGCGGGCAAGGACCACGGCTACTTCCTCACCGAGGAGGACGCCACCGTCTTCGAGCACGAGCTCACCTGGATGCTGCTGCACCAGATCTTCAGCTTCAACAGCCCGGTCTGGTTCAACGTCGGCACCAGCAGCCCGCAGCAGGTCAGCGCCTGCTTCATCCTCAGCGTCGACGACACCATGGACTCGATCCTGAACTGGTACCGCGAGGAGGGCCTGATCTTCAAGGGCGGCTCCGGCGCCGGCCTCAACCTCTCGCGCATCCGCTCGTCCAAGGAGCTCCTGCACTCGGGCGGCACCGCGAGCGGCCCGGTGTCGTTCATGCGCGGCGCCGACGCGAGCGCCGGCACGATCAAGAGCGGCGGCGCGACCCGCCGCGCGGCCAAGATGGTCGTGCTCGACGTCGACCACCCCGACATCGAGGAGTTCATCGAGACCAAGGCGAGCGAGGAGCGCAAGATCCGCGTGCTCCGCGACGCCGGCTTCGACATGGACCTCGGCGGCAAGGACATCACCTCCGTCCAGTACCAGAACGCCAACAACTCGGTCCGCGTGAGCGACGAGTTCATGCGCGCGGTCGAGGAGGGCAAGGAGTTCGGCTTGCGCGCCCGCTCCACCGGCGAGGTCATCGACACCGTCGACGCCAAGACGCTGTTCGAGAAGATCTGCCAGGCCGCGTGGGAGTGCGCCGACCCGGGCATCCAGTACGACGACACCATCAACGACTGGCACACCAACCCCGAGACGGGCCGCATCACCGCGAGCAACCCGTGCTCGGAGTACATGAGCCTCGACAACAGCTCGTGCAACCTCGCGAGCCTCAACCTGCTGAAGTTCCTCAAGGAAGACGACACGTTCGACGCCGTCACCTTCGGCAAGGCCGTCGACCTCATCATCACGGCGATGGACATCTCGATCTGCTTCGCGGACTTCCCGACCGAGCCGATCGGCGACACCACCCGCAAGTACCGCCAGCTCGGCATCGGCTTCGCCAACCTCGGCGCGCTGCTCATGGCGACCGGCCTGCCCTACGACAGCGACGGCGGCCGCGCGCTCGCCGGCGCGATCACGAGCCTCATGACGGGCCGCGCCTACAAGCGCTCCGCCGAGCTCGCGGGCATCGTCGGCGCGTACGAGGGCTACGCCCGCAACGCCGACGCCCACAAGCGCGTCATGCGCAAGCACGCCGCGGCCACCGACTCGGTGCGCACGGTCACCAGCCTCGACTCCGACGTCCTCAAGCTCGCGCAGAAGGCGTGGGAGGACGGCATCAAGATCGGCGAGAAGAACGGCTGGCGCAACGCGCAGGCCTCGGTGCTCGCGCCCACCGGCACCATCGGCTTCATGATGGACTGCGACACCACCGGCATCGAGCCCGACTTCTCGCTGGTGAAGTTCAAGAAGCTCGTCGGCGGCGGCTCGATGCAGATCGTCAACCAGACGATCCCGCGGGCGCTGCGCAAGCTCGGCTACACCGAGGAGACCGTCGAGGCGATCGTCGAGTACATCGCCGACAAGGGCCACGTGGTCGACGCTCCGGGCCTCAAGCCCGAGCACTACCCGGTGTTCGACACCGCCATGGGCGAGCGCTCCATCTCGCCGATGGGCCACGTGCGGATGATGGCCGCCTGCCAGCCGTTCCTGTCGGGCGCGATCTCCAAGACCGTCAACATGCCCGAGGACGCGACGGTCGAAGAGGTCGAGGAGATCTACTTCCAGAGCTGGAAGATGGGCATCAAGGCCCTGGCGATCTACCGCGACAACTGCAAGGTCGGCCAGCCGCTCTCGGACGGCAAGGCCGCCAAGAGTGACACCACCGCCGAGGCCGCTCCGGCGACGGTCGTGGAGTACCGCCCGGTCCGCAAGCGCCTGCCCAAGAAGCGCCCGTCGTCGACGGTGTCGTTCTCGGTCGGCGGCGCGGAGGGCTACATGACCGCCGGCTCCTACCCCGACGACGGCCTCGGCGAGGTCTTCCTCAAGCTCGGCAAGCAGGGCTCGACGCTCGCCGGCGTGATGGACGCCTTCTCCATCGCGATCTCGATCGCGCTGCAGTACGGCGTTCCCCTCGAGGCCTACGTCTCGAAGTTCGTCAACATGCGCTTCGAGCCGGCCGGCCTCACCGACGACCCGGACATCCGCATGGCGCAGTCAATGATGGACTACATCTTCCGCCGCCTCGCGCTGGACTACCTGCCCTACGAGAAGCGCTCGGCCCTCGGCATCTTCACCGCCGACGAGCGCGCCGAGCAGGTCGCCGGCTCGTACAACTCGACCCCGGCCCCCGCTGCGGAGATCGCCGCCGCGGTGACCGAGGAGCTCGAGACCCTCGCCCAGTCGGCGCCGGTGACCTCGGCCCCGGCGGCGGACGAGGCTCCCGTCGGCGCCATCGCGGCGCCGAAGGAGGCCCACTCCTCGGCCGAGCTGCTCGAGGTCATCACCGGCAAGGCCTCGGACGCGCCGCTGTGCATGACCTGCGGCATCAAGATGCGCCCGGCCGGCAGCTGCTACGTCTGCGAGGGCTGCGGCTCGACCAGCGGCTGCAGCTGATCGAAGACCCCGTTCTCACACTGTGAGAACGGCCAGAATCGGGGCGGGTTGTCGTGGGGAAGCGACAACCCGCCCCGACTCAAATGCCGTTCTTGGGTCTTCGGCGTGTCGCAGTTAAACAGCACTAACGTTCGATTTAATATGTTCGCGTCATTCGATTCGATGAGAGTGCGATCCAGGGAGCCAATCGCGTGTTGACGGTCGTCGAGATCTGCGCCGGTGCCGGCGGCCAGACGCTCGGGCTGCACCTCGCCGGGTTCGAGCACAGAGTCGCCGTGGAACTGGACCCGACCGCAGCCGCCACGCTTCGGCACAACCTGCGCCGCCTTCACCCGTCATGCGACCCCGTCGACATCGTGCGGATCGGCGACGTGGCGGACGGCAGTGTCTGGAACCCCGAGGACTATGTCGGAGTCGACCTGCTCGCTGGCGGAGTGCCGTGCCCACCCTTCTCCGTCGCAGGCAGGCAACTGGGCGCCAACGACGAGCGGGATCTCCTCGCGTACGCCATCGAACTGGTCGCCCGGATCAAGCCTCGTGCGGTGCTTCTGGAGAACGTGCGGGGACTGTCCGCCTCCCGCTTCGCGGGCTACCGGCAGGCTGTCCTGGACCGCCTCGAAGAACTGGGCTACTGGGCCGACTGGCGACTCTTGGAAGCGCGCGACTTCGGTGTGCCGCAGTTGCGGCCCCGGTTCGTGCTCGTCGCGATGGAAGAGGCCATCGCGCCTTACTTCTCGTGGCCGGAAGAGAGGCCCACGGGCGAGACAGTCGGCACGACGCTGCTCGACTTGATGGCCGAGAACGGCTGGCGGGGCGCGCGCCGATGGGCGGAGCGCGCCAGCGGCATCGCCCCCACGATCGTGGGCGGCAGCAAGAAGCACGGCGGTGCCGACCTGGGCCCCACGAGGGCAAAGCGTGCCTGGGCGGCGCTTAGCGTCGACGGCCTCGGCCTCGCGGATGCCGCTCCCTCGGCTGACGCACCGGAGATCTTCTCTCCAAAGCTGACGTGCGAGATGGTCGCTCGGCTTCAGGGTTGGAATGGCCCCGAGTACGAGTGGCATTTCGAGGGGCGCAAGACGTCGAAGTACCGCCAGATCGGAAACGCCTTTCCGCCGCCCGTTGCCCGCGCGGTGGGGGAGTCAATCGCACGTGCCCTGCGAGGCGAAGGCGAGATCACCGTCGACCTGCGACAGGGCCAGGTCCACGACGAGGTCTATCGCGCGCTCCGAGACTCCGATCGATGGCTCACCGCCGGCGGACTGGTTCGAGTGCTCGGCGGCGGATTCACAGCCGAGGATGTCGAGGCCAGGATCGAGCACCTCGATCAGGACTTCGTCATCGAGCGCAAAGCACGAGGTGGCCGGCTCTCGTACCGGCTCGCCGGCTTCAAGGCGTTCCTCGGCCAGGAGGACCACATGCGCCAGGAAGCCTTCGTTGACCTGTCCCGGAAGGCCAAGATCAGTTAGTTTGCGGTCGATCCGGTCGCCCGTTCAACTGATTCCCTCCCGAAGAACCACCCGCCTGTCGGACCCGCTCACTAATGTCGTTTCCAGCGACTCGATGGTGATCAGCGGGGGACGAACGTGGACTGGGATGGCTGGCAGACGGCGCTGGCGGACGCCTTCAAGGCAGGTCCGAACCAGCCCGTTTTCTTCTACATCGACGACGAGGAACTCCAAGCCCTCGGCTCTGATGCTGCTGACTTGGCACGTGTTGTGCGAGAGAGCCTTAGCGGCTACTCCGACCCGTACTCGAACGTCTGGATTCGGCAGTGGGCGCTTTGGCGCGTGTCGTCGGAGGATCCGCCGCCGACGCTCCCGCTACTGGCCATGACGGTGTACGCCGCCACGCGAATGGAAACCTCGCAGGGGTTGGCGTCCTGGAACTACTACGACCGGCTCGCACAAGTCCTAGGCGTTACCTCGGAGACGTACAAGGGTCGTCTGGAGCACCACTTCGGCACGGTCGCGCAGATGTGGCGCGATCTCCACGCCTGGATGTCGACGGGCGGCGGCAGAGCCTACGGACGATCCACGATCCGTCTCCACAACAAGCACTACAGCCGCATCGGATACCCACTGTCTCAAGCACTGTTGCGGCGAGCGGATCTCGGAGTCCTCACTGGGCTGTGGAGCCAGCTCGGGGTACATCAGGGCGCCGAACTAACCGAGAAGGCCCTGATGCAGGAACTCCGGCGCTGGATGCGGACGGAACGCGGTCTATCGCAAAGGTTCAAGGAGACCGTCCAGCACCTTGATGGGGACACGGAAGTCGCATTCGCAAGCGCGCTCCGCTCGGCGGCCCTTCACTGGGATGGACAACTCATTGACGAGGGCCGTAGGCAAAGCCGACCGACCCTCAACGTGTTTGTTGGGCAGGGGGGAGAACTTCAAGCCGAGTGGACCTTTCCCGGTGCGAGTCAGGTCGCAACCAAGGCGTTTGAGGACCGTGACCTTTATGGCAGCCGCTTGCTACATCAAGAAGGGTCAGCACAGTGGCGCGCACCAGCCGTCCCTGTCGTCGCTCTTCGGTGGGACGCCTTTGGCGGTCGCTGGCTGTCGGTTGACGGGATCCTGCCCGGCATCGAACACGCTCTCGTCTTCCATGAGTCTGCAAAGCAGTCCGCGAAAGTCTTCGCCCAGCGCTCGGACCGTGCGGGGTCGCTCAAGCCGCGCGTAATCCACGGCGCTGCTTCGGGTTTCGTCGAGGGTCTGGAGTTCGACTCGGCGGAGCATCTCGCCGAGGCGCTCGTTGTTCTAGGGCTTAAGGGCCGGCACCTTCGTGGCGAGATGTCGCCGAGACTCGGAGTTCGTGACGGCCTGCGAGTCACGAGTGCGGTCGACTCCCACATCTACATGCGTGGGGGTGAGCCGGATCTGATCACCCCAGAGGGGCACAACAGCATCTTGCCCGTTGCGCTGGATGGCAGTCCCGCCACCGGCTTCCGTCGCGGGCAAGCGATTCCGCTAGTGAAGATGGGCATCCCCGCGGGCGAGCATCGCCTTGAATCGATCGACGGCTCTGTCGTCTTCGAAACGATAGAGCCCGGCCAGGCGGCTGGCGTGGCGGGGTTCCGCAGCCCGGCGGTCGTGATGCGGCCGTCACTCAGCATGGATTCGGCGACGGCTCTCGCCACCGAGGATGGGACGTACGCCCGTGGTGGGCTTGTTCACGGTGACAAGAATCCGTGGTCTTTGCGTCTGCTGACGGTGCCACGCGGGCCTGATACGTACGTGATCGGTACCAACGGTCAAGTGCGACGGATCGTCGAGCCGGCGGCGTCACCGGCGTGGATCCGGTTGCGGGAAGTCGTGTCCCCGACCGCGTTCAACGTCGCAAGGCGGCGAACCGAGGGGTGGTTGGTGCAGGTCCGCGATGGCGTCTACTCCGTCACCCAGTGCTCGCCCGTTCCGGCAGACGCCCCGGCCACACCGCCAGCCAACATCGACTGGGCGCTGTGGCGTGCCGTCCTCGGGGAGGCAGCCGCGCAATGCGACACGCCAGAGTGGCTCAACCTGCTGCGATCTGCGGGGGTGAGCACGTGAGTGCCCTTTTGGCGGGTGACACCCTGCTGGGCTGGCTCTATGCCGAGGGAAGTGGAACATGGGCCACGCTCCGTCAACGCCTAACCTGGTATGGCAGTGCACTGTGCGGGCCTGGCGAGACCCTCGCGCGATATGCCGAGTTCGATTGGCTTCGAGAGATGTCGGCTCTTGGCTATCTGGAGATTGACTTCGAGAGCGGGCGCTGGACCACGACTCCGCCAGTATTGACGCGAATGCCTGGACTGGATGGCGTCCTTGGACTGCTCGGGGTCCGTCACCAGGCACTCGACGCCGCTCTGGATGACCTAGGCGACGACGCGTACGCCTTCAGGGTCCAATCGGATCAAGCGGCGGCCATACCGTTGCCACAGACGGTGCTGATCCAGTTCGCACACAGCGCGACCGTAGACGCGGTCCTTCGCCTGCTGCAGAGGGCCGAGCCGGAGGTCAGGTTCAGCAACTGCGCCTCTGCGGAAGTGGCTGCAATCCTGCGTCCGATCAGGGAGGCGCTGAAGTTGACGGCCGGTCCGGTCGCGGACCCCGGCGCACCTATCGAACGCCTGGACCTTGACGCAGTTCGGACTGAGGTCGCGGACGCACCTCGCTTGTGGTCGTTCGTTTCTCCCGTCGATCCGGCTCCCGGCGTGTACCGCTGGAGAAGGCAGGGCCAACTCGTGCACGCGTTGTGGACGGGGGAGAACTGGCTCAAGGGGTCGCGCTCAGAGGTGATCCACCGTGCGATTTCTGACGCGGGAAAGTCGACCCTCTCGTGGTTGCCATACGACTCTGCTGGCGTTCCATTAGGCACCCTGTCGGTGGACAAGCACATCGACCTACCCATGCTGCACAAGCGAGCAGCGAGCCTCGCGACGGGATTACCCTGCCGCACGGGCAAGGCAAACCGCCTATACGACGGGGTGCCACACTACGTGGCAGTCCACATCGCGCAGAGCCTCGGACAGAATCTCATGGAGGACTAGGTGTCAGCGCAACTGCACCCCACCGACCTGTTTGAGCAACTGCGAAGCGCCTACTTCAAGTACTACGGAACGCCCTTCAGGCTTGCACCCGAGGTGCTGAATGACGAACGTGAGGCGCTGCTGAATCGAGCCCGAGGAGTGTGGCAACCGCCTCTAGTTGAGCCTCGGCCTCGGTACCAACTCGCCCAAGAGAACCTTGCTGCGACGCTGGCGAGGTGTGGTGCTCATCCTGACATGGCGCAGTTCCTGCATCTGGGCATGCTGCGTGGCTTCTCGAACTTGTATGCACACCAGGAACAGGCACTCAAGAGCGCCCTCGCGGGGGAGGATATAGCTGCCGTTGCCGGCACGGGAAGCGGCAAGACGGAAACACTCTTCATGCCTGTCATCAACGGACTTCTGGCCGAGTCCAAGAAGTGGCCGCACTCGGATGCCCCTCAGGTGCGTTGGTGGAAAACCGAGAAGGCCCCGTTCGTAGAGCAACGTCACGGGGAGAAGCGTGAGGCAGCCGTCAGAGCCATCGTTGTGTACCCAATGAACGCGCTGGCAGACGATCAACTCGTCAGGCTCCGTCGCGCTCTGGATAGCGATGAGGCGCACGACTGGCTGGACAAGAATCGAGCAGGCAACCGGCTGTACTTCGGCCGGTACACGGGGAACACGCCGGTCCTCGGCAGCCGTGACAACAAGGATGCGGTGCGACAACTCGCCAAGTACCTGGCCGAAACCGAGAGCCAGTACGAGGCGGCGAAGGCAACAGGGCCGGCCGGTTCCCAGTTCTACATCCCTCGGCCCGTCGGGGCCGAAATGCGTTCGCGATGGGACATGCGGGCCTTCCCGCCAGACATTCTCATTACGAACTTCTCCATGCTCAACATCATGCTTATGCGAAGTCGGGATGCGATCTTCTTCGAGTCAACAAAGGAGTGGCTCAGCAAGGACGCCGACGCGCGCGTGACCCTGATCATTGACGAGGCGCACACCTATCGCGGTACTGCCGGCACCGAGGTCAGTTACGTTCTGAGGCTGCTTGCCGAAAGGCTCGGCGTCTTGCGTGAGCCCGAACGACTGCAAATCTTGGTGGGCTCCGCATCCTTGCAAGCAGATCGCGACGAGGGTTTCCTCAAGGCGTTCTTCGCGCGCGGCAAGGACTTCACCTTCATCTCCGGGTCTCTGCAAGACGTTCCCCCCGAGGGCGTCGACCTTTCTTCGGCGGCTGACCGTTACGAATCGGCGCCAACTGACGCCGAAGCGGCGGCGCATCTCATCGAGCAGACATTTGCGGAGCGCGCCCTGCTCTCGGCATTGCATCAGGGTGACCCCGTTTCTAAGGCCACGGCGCTGCCAGTTCTTGCCCACCGGCTGTTTCCACTTCGTGACGACGCAGAGCGGCTCACCACGAACGTGCTCAAGGCATTGGACGTACGTGGGGAGGACGCCTCACCCGAGGCCGTTCGGCTGCGCTACCACTTGTTCTTCCGCAACGTGGCTGGGATCTGGGCATGCACCAATCCAGCTTGCCCGGAGATGGATGAGCAGTACTCACATCCCGACCGCGTCGTTGGCAAGTTGTACGCACAACCCACGGCGCGCTGTGGAGAGAAGTGCGGGTCAAGGGTTCTGGAACTTCTCTACTGCCAGGACTGTGGCGAGTCCTACCTGGGCGGCTTTGCCTCTGGCGATCCGACACGATCGAACTACCTTTCGCTGCTACCTGACATCAGCGATCTCGCCCGTCTGCCCGACCAGGCCGGTAGCGAAAGAACCGCTGCCAACTACGTGGTGCTCTGGCCGCGTGCATCCGCGCCCGTGGAGAGGTCGTGGAAGGCCACCACAATCGCTTTTCAGTATGTTCCATGCGTTCTCGAAGCAGGCACCGGTGACGTCCGTCGTGCCGAGAGCGAAGCCGCGGCCAACGCATGGCAGTTTGTCGTCGACCCAAAGGCATTCGACTCCGAGGCGCTGCCGGCATCCCCGACACGCTGCGCCGCCTGCGGCGTGGACTGGGAGATCAAGTACACGCATGAGGGACCGCTGCCGGAGCAAAGCCACGACAGGCTGCGCTCACCAGTTCGAGGCCTGCGCACGGGTTTCGAGAAGATCAACCAAGTCCTCGTCGGCGAGATGCTGAACACGCTTCCTGCAGAGAAGCGTCGTCTCATCGTCTTCTCAGACTCGCGGCAAGACGCCGCCAAACTGTCGGCCGGAATCGGGATTCGTCATTACCAGGACCTCGTCCGGACTCTGTTTGTCGAGGAACTTGAGTCCGACGACCGGATCACCCTCACGACAGTTCTGGATGCCCGGGCGTACGTGGTTGATGGACTGCGGACGCCTGAGAGCCGGGCTGCCAACCGACGGCTTCTTGACGCGCTTCCCGAGACGTACAAGGAACTGGACAGGATCTGGTCTAAGGAGGAGATCGATGAGTCCGAGGAGCGCAGACTCATCTCGATCGCGACCCGTCCGGTGAGCCTCAAGCAGATGCGTAAACGGGTTTCCGACACGCTTGTCTCCATGGGGATCAACCCCGGCGGCCCCTATCCGTCTTGTTTGGAGACTCGCGAGAAGAGGGCACGACCGCGACCGTGGACCGGGCTGTTCGACTGGGCAGGTGAGGAGCCACGCCGCCTCGACAACCTCGATGAGGCGCAAGAGCGACTTCTGGAGCACATCGGTTTCAAGGCCAGCCAGGAGTTCTACGGTGCTCTGGCCGGTAGCGCCGGAAGAGACATCGAGTCCATAGGTCTCGGCTGGTTTGCGGTTGACGACGACGACGGCCCAGAAGATCTGGCCGACGAGCGGGGAAACGCACGAGCCAGTCTCCGCCTGCTGATCCTCCGCAAGCGCATCATCGGACTGCGCGAGGGAAGCAACAACCCGCCAGCCTTCCTACGCCGATTCTGGGAACAGGTCGCCGGTCCTGACGGTGACTGGGAGGCCGTGGGTGCTCGGTGTCGGCAGGTATGGGGTAAGGCCGTCATCGACTACGCAGTAGACCCCGATCGTCTCGTCGTACGCGGAAGCACGTGGGAGTGGCGCTGCGAACGGTGTCGCCGACGCCACCTTGTGCGCGGCGGCGGATTGTGTACAAGGTGCGGTTATCGGCTTCCGGAAGCCGCGCGGCCCTTGAGCAATCCCGATGACGACTACTACGCATGGAAGGCCCTGACTAAGAACGGGCGGTTCAGAGTTGCCACGGCAGAACTGACTGGCCAGACGGATCGCGTAGATGCCCAGTCGCGGCAACTGCGCTTCCAGAACGTCTTCATCAGCGGGGAAGTCTCACCCAAGGCGGATGGTCTCGACCTGTTGTCGGTCACCACGACGATGGAGGCGGGAGTCGACATCGGTTCCTTGGAGACAGTGGTTCTAGCGAACATGCCTCCGTCGAGGTTCAACTACCAGCAGCGCGTCGGACGAGCGGGACGACGCTTCAGCCCCACGGCCGCGTCTCTCACGGTCTGCCGAGGCAGGTCTCACGATGAGACCTACTTCATGCAACCAGAGATCATCGCCAACGAGGAGACTCCGAAGCCGTACCTGACGCTCGGCAGGCCCGAGATCTTCGAGCGCGTCCTGCGGTCGGAAGTGCTCCGAAGGGCTTTCCTTGCGCTGTCGACCGACGACCATGGCTGGGTAGAGTCGCTGAACCCTCATGGGGACTTCGGAAAGGCCTCTGAGTGGTCGAGCAACAAGGGCACGGTCGAAGCATGGCTGAAGAACCACGCTCCGGAGATCGCCGACATTGCGCTCAAGCTGAGTCAGCAGTCCGGACATAGCCACCGGGTTCCCTCGAACTTCGCGGATCAACTGATCCAAGACATTGATCGCGAGGCCGGAGTGGCCCGGGGGACCGACGACCTCTCGGAACGGCTTGCCCACGCCGGCTTGCTGCCGATGTTCGGCTTCCCAAGCCGCGTCCGATGGCTGCATCTTGGATTTCCGCCCGCCAAGAGTTATCCGTGGCCGCCACGTTGGATCGTAGATCGCGACATCTCCCTCGCTGTCTCAAGTTTCGCGCCGGGCGCCGAAACCGTTATGGACGGGCGCATCTTCACCGCCATTGGTGTCGCGGCGTATCAACCGAGCAGCGCGTCGCAGCAACCAAAGGCGAACCCAAACGCTCTTGGCGATCCGCGGCTTCTGGATATGTGCCGATCGTGCGGATTCATCGAGGATCGCGAGGCTGACGACCCAACTACGGTCACCTGCCCCCGCTGCGGATCCGACGAGTTCACACGCATAGACATGCGTGAGCCTGCAGGCTTCTTCAGCACACCAGGCCGCGACTTTGACGGTTCATTCTCCTGGTCCAGCGGTGCGGGTGCGGTCAAGGCGACAGCCGACCTGAGCACATTGCGTAGCACCTCCCGAGATGGCCTTGTGGCGCTCTCCGGACCCGGAGAGCGGCTGGTAATCAATGACCGGCGAGGCCGCATGTTCACGTTCCGTCGTGGGCTTGCAACATCGAGGTGGGGCGAGGGCGCGTACTACGCGGACGAGGCGAGTGACGCTCACGCAGTGAGAGCGGAGAACCTTGACCCGTCCGCGCTTCAGGTCGCACTGGGCGCAAGTCAGCGAACAGACTTGCTGTTCGTCGGAGGCGACGCGCCTGTGCTTCACGATCGTGGACTTCGACTCAACTTCGAACATCGTCTCCAGCCAGCCGGTGTTCCGGAGCCGTGGCACGGACGTCGAGCGGCATGGTTCTCTCTTGCGTTTCTGCTGCGTCGCGTGGCCGCGATGCATCTGGACGTGCAACCGTCTGAGTTCTCCGCTGGCATTCATGTTGGCGTTCGCGGCGGTACCAGCACCGTCTGGGCCTTTCTTGCAGACACGCTCGAAAACGGTGCTGGCTTCTCGACTCACCTTGGGGCTGCCGACGAGTTCCCGCAGTTCCTAGCGCGGCTTCGTAGGCACATCGAGACGTTGAGGAAGCCCGAGCACGCGGAAGCCTGCTCAGGCTCCTGCTACTCCTGTCTACGCGACTACTCAAACATGACTTATCATGCGCTGCTCGATTGGCGGCTCGCTGTCGATCTTCTCGACGCGGTCGAGGGGAGCAGGCCGGACATTGCCAACGCCACCACGCGCTCCATCATCAACGGATGGGCTAGCGCTTATGGGGGACACGTGACCACCTCGGCGGCGGTTCCCTGGGTCGAGGTGGTGCGTCAGGGAAAGCGCGGAGTAGTCGTGCCGCGGCACGTCCTTGAGGGGTACGAGACAGGCGTTGGTGCCGTGGTTACGCCCCGTGTTGCCGAAGCCGTCGCAAGTGCGGAGGTCGCATCGAACGCTGACGCTGTTGTGGTCGTGGACACGTTCACCCTCGAACGCACTCCGCGTGATGCGCTGAGCCTGCTCGATGATGCATTGGCCGAGAGCGACGAGGTGTGGTGACACCGTGGCTTACCGCCAGCCGGGCGGCGCTGCTGCAAGCATGCGCCGCCCGCTGGCTGCATGAGTCTTCAAGCCGGGACCGTTTCGCCCAGCCCGACCATTCGAGGAACCTCGGAACGGTCATACACGCAGTTGTCGAGCACTGGATCCAAACAGGATCATGGCGGGAGCCGGCAGGGGACCAGGCGTTGCAGCAGCGAGTTGTCGACCTCGCCGCTCAGGAGTCCATCGCTGCAGCCGACGCGGTGCGTGCCGGTGCTCGGCTGGCGCTGAGGGCTCAGGGTCTCCGTGAAGTGATGTTGGCGAACGCGGGCTCGCCCCGTACCGAGGTCGACTTCGTGAGCGAGGCCCACCGTGTGAGGGGCCGCGCTGACCTCGTCATGAGTGGCGATCCTCAAGACCTTGTCGTTGACCTCAAGACGGGAAATGTCGTGCGGGAGGCTGCGGGCATCCGAACGCAGATGGCGGTGTACGCGTGGTTGGTTTCGACGAGCGGCAGGCCGTGGCCCGAGACCACCGTCTTTAGCCTCGGGAAGGGTGCGCATCGGCTGCTTCTCGACGAGGCGGAGGGTGTGGCGCTTGTGGACAACCTTCTGCAACTCCGAGAAGAGGCGATGACGAACGCAAGTGAAAGCCCGACCCCAGACGCCTGCTTCGTGTGCCAACGTCGCCTTGTATGTCGCGCCTACTGGGAAGCGACAGTTGATCAACGAGGCGAGATAGCCCTTTCAGGGACTCTAGAGGTGGACGAGGAGAGCGCGCTAGGGCCCCGTACTTGGGTACTCAAGGTCGACGGCACAGATGTGTTGATCAGAGGTATTGAGCGTGCGACCGTCATCGGCGCTCTCACGATTGGTGAGGAAGCCAAGGTGGCGGGTGTGCGCGCCCGCGACGGCGACAACCGCTATCTCGCCGGTTTCGGGACGCTAGCCGGAAGCGATCGGTAGGGGATTCTCATGGCAACGTCGCTGGTGCGATTCAAAGACTTGAAGCGAACTGACCTCATAGTTGATGCGGTTTACGAGGGCGACGCGAAGGGACACCGAGGTGACGACCCGCTTCACCCGCTGCTGTCCGTAGGGAATGCCGGCGGCTTTCGTTACCGGGGAAGTCCATCCAAGCATTCGGTCACCCTGGCTGTCCTCTACACGTCGGGCCAAGATCCTTTCTGGCCGGACTACATCGATGAGAGAACCGGTGTCTTCACGTATCACGGGGACCAGAAGACGCCCGGCCGCGAACTCCACGACACACCTCGCAAGGGCAACTACTTCCTGAGGTGGATCTTCGCGGAGGCTCTTAACTCGGACGGGGGACGGCTTCGTGTACCTCCCTTGTTCCTGTTTCAAAAGGCTGGCAGGGGCGCGGATGTGATCTTCAAGGGCCTTCTGGTACCCGGCGCCCCCTCTGTCCGGGTTGACGAGCAACTGGTAGCCCTTTGGCGATCTGGCCGTGACGGCCGATTCCAGAACTACCGAGCGCTCTTCACTGTGCTTGACGCACAGGTGATCCTGCGGCCCTGGATCGACTCCGTCCTCGGCGGTGAGCCTGAGGATTCCGTGGCCCCGGCGGCCTGGTTGGCCTGGCGCGACCATGGTGCCTATCGAGCCCTCACCGCACCGAGTCCGTTGGCCTACCGGACGCGGGAGCAGCAGAGCCCTTCGCAGCCTGAAACTCGGGCGATGATCAACACGGTCTACGAGCACTTCAAGGCTGACCCCACTGCCTTCGAGCGTTGCGCTGCGGCTCTTTGGCAGATGATGGCGCCTGCGGCAACGATCACGGAACTCACTAGGCCCGTGGTCGACGGCGGGCGTGATGCAATCGGGTACTACTCGTTGGGTCCGGATGGCGATCCGGTGCACCTGTCGTTCAGTCTTGAGGCGAAGTGCTACAGCCCGGACAACGCGGTGGGAACACGCGACTTGGCTCGACTCATCTCTAGGATCCGTCACCGCGAATTCGGTGTCCTAGTGACGACGTCATTCCTGGATCGTCAGGCGTATCGGGAGCTCCGCAGTGATCAACACCCCGTCGTAGTGATGGCGGGCGGAGACATCGTGAAGGTGTTGCGGGATCGAGGTATTGGCTCCGCCCAATCGACTAAGGCGTGGCTCGAGTCCGAGTTCCCGCTTGAGGCACCGGGCGGAGGATAGGGTTATCGCGTGGCCGCGAGTGCGTTCCCCGAGGGCCTGTTTGGCGTCCTCGACCCTGACGACGAGAGAAGCCGGGTGGTCGAGGAACTGGTGCTTGCCGACCCCCACGGAAAGAGATCAGCGCGGGTCTTCAGAGACACGTTTGACCAGCTGTACGACGGGCAGCGAACTGGTCGGTATCGATGGGACCAGTTGTACAAGACGGAGAAGACGCACTTCGGAACTCTGCTAGAGATCAACCTCCGTCGCGAGTTCGATGGGGTCATTGGCGATGGCGAAGTCCTCGACTACCTAATCAGCGGGGTCGAGGTGGACTGCAAGTACTCGCAGTCATCGGGTTCGTGGATGCTCCCCCCGGAATGCTTCGGCCGACTGCTGTTGGTGGCGCATGCCAACGACGCAGCCGGGGTGTGGAGCTTAGGAGTCGTCCGCGCTTCGCTCTCGAATCGGCGTGAGGCCGTCAATCGAGACGGGAAAACATCGCTCAATCGACGCGGACGCTCGCAGGTAGAGTGGATCCGATTCGAAGCAGCTCTGCCACCCAACGTCCTGCTCAGCCTGGATCTGGACACCGTTGCCGCGATCGTCCAGCCGCGAAGCGGTCAGGCTCGAATCGTTGAGCTGCTGCGGCGTGTTACTAACCGAAGGATCGGACGAAATACGATTGCGACTGTAGGGCAGCAAGTCGACTACATGGCCCGCATTCGGGACAACGGTAACGGGGCGAGAACTAGATTGCGGCGAGAGGGCTACCTGGTGATCGGTGGCGACTACATGGCTCATACCGATGTAGCTAGGGCGTTGGGTTGCGCGGTACCGGAGCCGGGGGAGGTTGTCAGCGTTCGAGTGGTACCCGCTCTGTCTCGGGAGCACTGGGCAGTAGAGCTCGACGGAGGATGGTGGCGCCTGGCCGCCGCCGATGAAGTCTGCAGCGTCGCCGCGCCTTGGTTGCCATCGATCTCGAGCCCGCGAGGTACGCGTGAGATCGGGCCGAACCAACAGTCCTGAGGCCATCGAGCCGGAGCGTGCAGCTCCCGTCTCTGGCCGACCCATACGACACAGTGCAGGCCGTGACGACGGCCCGCTTTCGGGCGGACGGTTCGATCTACTCCTCGGACTCGACCACGCGGGGCCTGTACCAGAAAGACAGGAGGGGCGTCGGCACTACGCGTTTCCTACCTGGCCGATAGCCTGGATTCGACGACAAGGGGGTGCGGTGTGCCCGACGACGTTCTAGCGGGCTTCGCAGGGCCTGTCCCGCTGACGCCCGACGGCATCAGGACGCTGCCCCGCGACACCGGGGTCCTCGTGGTGGTCGACGATGAGGAGCGCGCTCTTTACGTAGGGTTGACCGGGGATCTACGCGAACGTGCCAGCCAGCATGTCGGCGGCGATCGACAGAGTTCTGCACTACGCAACAACGTCGGCGACCTCCTCGCGACCCAGCTTGGCCGCGAAGTCACCGAGGCTGAGATCACCGACTACCTCGCACAGCAGCAGATGCGCTGGTCGGTCACCGCCGACAACCAGGAGCTCAAGGCCCGCCTAATCGACCAGCTGCAGCCAGCACTGAACCGAGCGCCCTCCGGTGCCCGGACGGGTGCGTGGTGGATCAACCAACGATTGTCCTTTCCCGAGGAGTCCCGCCTGGGCCTGGTGTTCGCCGGGGGCCAGGTCGAAGGTGGCCGGCGGCTGATCCACCATCAGAACCTGCGCCGGATGCAGCCCGGCGACGTCACGCTGCATTCCGGTGGCGGCCGTCTGCTGGCGATCGGCCAGGTCGTGGCCTCCGCCATCTCGGCAACCCGCCCCTACGGCGAACCGGAGACGCGAGACGAAGGCCACCTCGTCGCTGTCGAGTACTTCCCGCTCGATTCGCCGATCCCTCTGACCGAGCTTCCAGCTCGAGATGGCAGCGAGGGCCCTTTCACGGTCCCTGGGTCTCCCAAGCAGGGCTACGCCTACCCGATCCGTTCCGACTGGGCCACGACGCTGTGCGACTCACGTGACTGGCCGCTGGGCAGCCCGTGGCAGACGCCGGATCGGTCCTTCTGGTCGTTCCAGGCCAACCCCAAGCAGTGGAGCCTGGTGGACAATCTCGCGCGCATGCCCGTCGGGCACGACGAGCCTTGGGTCGTCAGTAGATACCGCGACCAGATGCGCCCCGGCGACGCCGTCGCGCTGTGGGAGGGCGGAGATCAAGCCGGCTTCTACGCGCTCGCCGTCATCGTCGGCGAACCGTTCGAGCGTCCCCAACCGGACTTCCGCCCGGGCAATAAGAAGACCGACTGGGGTGTCACGCTCCGCATCGTGCGGCACCTCGACCCTCCGCTCACACGCAACCAAGCGCGTGGCACCGCGGGACTCGCCGATCTCGACGTCCTGCGGCGCCCTTGGGCGGGCACGAACCAGAGGATGACGCGCGACCAGTGGTGGAACCTGCTGGCGCGCTGCATGGCCGCCAGCGAAGTCGCGCACTGGGACGAGCTGCTCAGCTGGAGCCTCCGGATCGCAGCGAGCGTGGACCTCGACGCGAACGAGCGCGATTTCAAATTGCAGCTGGCGCAGCGTGTGCGCGATCTGCGGCTGGCCGTGGAGTCGGGCCAGGACTGGCAGGACCTCCTCAAGCGAGCGCTAGGCCACCCCAACAACCTCGTCGACTTCCGTGTCTGCGACTCCTTGCGACGGTGGGCGGCCGACGATCCCAACGCAGCATCACGGGCGTTCGAGGCGCTCTGGGACGACACCCGAGACACGCCGGACGCCGTCGCTGCATTCGCCGACCAGCTTCCTCCGTCGATCGCGGGCTCCGGGACACGAGCCAATCTGGCATCCTACCTCCTGCTCGGCGTGGACCCGACCGCCACCGCGATCTACCGACCCTCGGCCTTCGAACTGGCCTACCGCCTCGTCGGGGTGAAGGCACCCGGCCGCGACCGCCCAGAAGGCGCCTACGAGGCCGGCGCCAGCTTCCTCGATCAGTACCTCGAACGACTCCGCGCACGCGACCTACCGCTCCGAGACCGACTCGACGCCCAGGGGCTGCTGTGGACGGTCCTCAAGGCATCGCCTCCGGAGAAATGGTCACGCGCAGACAAGGACGCATTGCTCATGTTCCGTGAGGAGAAGACCGTGACCGACCTCGCGGCCCTCGTCGAGCAGTTCCGCGAGGAAGCCGGGTACCCCGAAGAAGGCCGACCGGAACGCAACCAGCAACGAGCCGACCTGGCCGCGGCCCTCACCCAAGAGGCGCTGCTCGAGCCCGACGTGGACCTGTTGCGTCGCTTCGCGAGCAGCGCGTACGGATCTCCCGGACCGCAGTCGCACTTCAACACCCAGCTGCAAACGGCCTCCGGTGTCCGGCACGTCACCGACGGGCTCGAGTTCCTCCTTCGTGGAGAAGGCGAGCTGCGAGATCGGCTGGACTCGATGCTCCGCGGTGAGCGACGGGTTACCGGTTTGGGGGAGGCGCTGCTCACAAAGGCTCTGGCGGTGACAGATTCCGACCACTGGCTGCCCAACTACGTCACGAGATCCCGCAACGAAGTCGGCAAGACCGACGTTCTGCGGGTGCTGCACCTGCCCCCACTGCCGGACGACCTGAGCCAGGCAGATGCGGCCATCTGGACAAACGACACCCTCTACCGTGCTCTCGAGCCCTACTTCGGCAACGACGCCTGGGGGATGCAGGAGTTCACCTGGTGGGCGCTCAAGCGCACCAATCCCGAACCCGCCGCACCCGACCGGATCGAAGCACTGGCCAACGAGCTGCTGCTTCCTGCGGATTGGATCCGACGCGCTCTGCGCCTCCTGCACGACAAGGGGCAGGTCGTCTTCTACGGCCCACCCGGAACCGGGAAGACCTTCATCGCTCGTGAGCTGGCCGAGCTGGTCGCGGTCGGCGGCGGCACCGTCGAGAAGGTGCAGTTCCACCCCAGCTACGCCTACGAGGACTTCATCGAGGGCTACCGGCCGCAGCTCACCGACAACGAGCAGATCACCTACGCCATCGTCGACGGCCCGCTCAAGCGCCTCGCAGATGCCGCCGAGTCCCGTCCCGATGTCGAGCACGTCCTGCTGATCGACGAGATCAACCGTGCCAACACATCCAAGGTCCTCGGCGAGCTCTATTTCCTCCTCGAGTACCGCGACGAGAGCATCCGCCTGCAGTACTCCTCGACGCCGTTCTCTCTGCCCAAGAACCTGAAGATCATCGCCACGATGAACACCGCCGACCGGTCCATCGCGCTGCTCGACGCCGCTCTACGCCGCCGGTTCCACTTCATCCCGTTCTTCCCCGACCAGCCCCCCTTTGACCGCCTGCTCGCCGACTGGCTGACCAGGAACCGACCGGACATGCGGCACGTCGCAGACATCGTCGCCCGCGCCAACAGCATGCTGATCGACCGAAACCTTGCCATCGGACCCAGCCACTTCCTGCGACCGAGCCTCGATGATGAAGAGCTCACCCTGGTGTGGGAGCACTCGGTCCTCCCCTACCTGGAGGAGCAGTTCTTCTCAGACCCAGATCAGCTCAAGGACTTCACCCTCGACCGGCTGCGACACGTGGCGACTCTGCCAACCCTCGAGAGCGGACCGGCACACGAACCAGGGGAGGACACCCAAGGCGCATCCCAGCAGGACCTGGCGTGACTCGAGCCCTCGTTCGCTGCCACGAATGGAGAACGACCGAATCGGTCCCCCTGACGGTGGACGAACGAGACGCCCTGAGCACGCTCGTCCCATCGCTGCGCATCTCGCCGTCCCGACGCTCCAGCGACCACTACGACCTCACCCCCGGAAGCACCGTCGGAACGATCCAAGTCGGCGAAGTTACGATCGAGATCGAGCCGAAGATCGGGCCGGCGAAGGTCATCGCGCTCGCCTCGATGGCCTTCAACCCAAGCTCCTGGCGCGAACCCAGCACCGCCCTGTCGACCAATGACGGGCTCACCGAAGCCATGTGCCGAGCCCTCACGGAGCTGACTCGACGAGCCCTGCGTTCCGGCCTGCTTCAGGGGTACCGCACCACACTGGAGGTCCTGCCCACCGTACGCGGCAGAGTCCGCTTCGCCGACCAAGTGCAACAGAGGCGCGGCATGCCCCTACCAGTCGCGGTCACCTACGACGACTACACCCACGACACCCTTGAACACCAGCTGCTCCTCGCCGCCGCACGGCGGCTGAGCCAGATGCCGCTTCGATCGGCGAAAGCCCGCGAAGACCTCATGTGGCTGCGCCACCAGCTCGACGGCGTCAGCGACATCCTTGTGCCACCCGTGCACGTTCCGGAACCTGTGTGGACGCGGCTGAACGAGCGCTACCGACCAGCGGTCACGCTCGCTCGCCTGATCCTGGCCGGCACGTCCCTCGAATCAGGACTCGGTGGCCACAGAGCGCTCGCGTTCCTCGTGGACATGAACCAGGTCTTCGAGGACTTCATCCGGGTGGGCCTTCGCGAGCGGCTCCGCCTCACGCCCCGGACGTTCCCAGACGGCAACCACGTCCCGCGGCTGTTTCTAGATCAGAGCGCCCGCTGGGTCCCGCTCAAACCTGACCTGTCCTGGTGGAACGCACAGCGCTCCACATGTGTGTTCGTCGGCGACTGCAAGTACAAGAGGCCGGACTCCAGCATCCCGAATGCTGATGTCTACCAGCTTCATGCCTACCTGACCGCGCTCCAACTTCCCGCAGGCCTGCTCATCTACCCCCGAACCGAGAGGTCACCGAACAGCTTCCAGGTCGCGCACGGGGGGCCGCATATCCTCGTACGCCACGTCGACATCGCCGCACCCCTGGAGCAGATTCACGTAGCGATGGATGAACTCGCCGGGCAGGTTCGCGCCATGGCTCTGCAACCCGTCGCGGTCTAAGCGTAGTCGACGCGATTGAGGCCGCGCGGGACGGTTTCACGCCGCCACTCGCTTGCCCGAGGTCAGCTGGCCCCACCCGAGCGATCCTTGGGCAGAGGTCTACCCGAGAGGGGTGGTGCTGGCCGGTCGGCGAGGCGACCCGCTGTATAGGAAGGCGATGGTCGAGGCGATGTTCCGAGTGTGCGTGCCAGCATCGTGGAGCATGAGCACTACGCTCGAAGTGGCAGGGTTGAGGAGGTAGGCGTGGCGAATCCGCTTGAAGGCGGTTTGACTGTCACCGCGTTGCTCGCGGAGTACCAAGCGCTCCGTGACGAGGTGACGAGCCGGATCGAAAAGCAGCAGGAAGTCACCAACTACGCGATCGCGACCATCGGTGGCTTTGTGGCCTTGGCCACGCTGCTGCGTGTGGACGATGGAGGGATGCCGCTAGTGGCCTTCCTACCTCTGCTCTCGATCTTGCTCTCTGCGCTCTGCCTCATGGCGATGGACCATGACATGAATATCGCTCATATCTCGCGGTACATCGATGGCACTTTGCGCGCCAGGCTGTCTTCCGTTGAGGGCAAAGGTACGAGCCTCGGATGGGAGCAGCAAAGGGCGATCTGGCAGCAGCACTCAGGACGCCGAGGCGTCATCGCTTCGGCGATTGCTAGCTCAAAGTACGCGCTCACGATCATTCCAAACATCGCCGCGCTTGTTTCGTTTCCGATTCTCGCGGAGGAAACCGACGTCGGCTGGATGGCATGGACCGGGTATGCCGTCGCGCTACTCGGCCTGCTCGTTGTGCTGATCGCTGCAATGTACCTATCAGCTCAGTACCTGCGTCTCCCTGCTCGCGCAGAGAAGCCGTGACCCGCGGTCGAGTCGCCATCCTGAGCGCGCGCACGGGGTGGGGTCACCAAAGCGTCGATGAGGCGCTAGCCGAGGCCTGGGAGCCCAGTGAAGTCGTGATTCTCTACCCAGAGCAACTCTTCGCGATGCCCTTGTTGCGGCATCTGCCCTGGGTTTATGACCATGTCATGGCTAAGTGCACCTGGCTGTATGACCTCGCGTACAGAATGACTGACTCCGAGCCAGCAACACGGATCATCTCCAAGCTTGCGAGGACACTGTTGGCGCGACGTGCGGCCAGCGCGTTGTCCTCAACTGACCCGTCGCTGATCGTGGTAACGCACCCGCTGTTCCTAGGCGCTGTAGCCGTTGCGGCAACCTCGCGCTTGATTAGTAGGCCGCCGGTGGTTGTGGTGGTTAACGATCCTGTCTCACCCCACGCAAGCTGGGTCCAGGGAGGCGTTGATCTAACCTGTCTCCCTTCGCACCAGGCCGTTGCGCACCTTGCCACACGTGGCCTACGCGGGCCCCTCCAGGTGACCGGATTGCCCGTTCGTTCTGCTTTCCTTCAACTCCCGGAAACGCGCCGCAGGCGGACGACGAAAGAGCCGATCCTTGTCCTCGGACGTTCCTCCGCCTCGCTGGAGCACCGCGTCCGCCTTCAACTCGCTGCCCTCGACCTAGACATTTCCCTTCGGCGTTTGGATGGCACGTCCGAGCTGCGACCGCGCGATGGCCTCGAGATGGCCATGGCCATGTCGTCAAGCTCCGCGGTTGTGAGCAAGGCCGGCCCCTCAACCATCCTCGAGGCAGCGACACTAGGCGTACCGCTACTCCTGACGGCCGAGTGCGGCGGGCAAGAGGCTGGAAATGTCGATTGGGCGGTTCGCAACGGGCTCGCCTTGGACGCTCGGTCTGAGCCATTGCTGCGGGCCGCTCTTCGGTCCGTCTTCCGGGAAGGGTGGGTGCCGAATGGGCTCGATGGGATCACCCCAGCGCCGCAGAATGCAGCGCTCGGTGTTGTGTCGAGTGCTGAGGCCTTGGCTGATCGTCGTGTCCGCTGCCCTTGAGCCGAGGCCGGCCGGCCTTCGTGAGCGGACTCTCCGTGTCACGCACGCGTTCGAGAGCACGGCAGGCCTTGCCGACGCTGTCGGGAGGTCTGTGGTCGGTATGGTCGGCTGATGGCAACAGCACTTCCTCTACGCATCTTCCTCGCTTCTCCAGGTGACGTTGACGTGGAGCGCGCCGTCGTGCGCGCCTGCGTCGAGGAACACAGAATCGCTCGGCACGAGGCGACGGGCGTCTCGTACGAAATCATCGAGTGGGATCGCGTTCGCGGCACGGCTCGGCGTGCCCAAGAAGCCATCGATGAGTTGATCGCCGAGTGCCATTTCATGATGGTCCTCTTCAAGAGGTCCTGGGGCAGCGAACCAGGCAGTCCGTGGGGCTTCACGTCGGGGACCGAGGAGGAGCTCTTCACAGCCCTCCTTGAGCTCGGGCAGCCGGATCAGCCGATGAGAGACGTGTGGGTTGCTTTCATAAACGACGACGAGCCCGAACCGGGCGTTGTCGATCTCCGCAGCCGCATTGTCGGACAGCATTCACTTCTGTTCGAGACGATCGGGGACCTGGATGACCTGAGACAGAAGGTCGGCGATCGTCTCCGATCCTGGGAGGAACTCGCGGACCACAAGATCCCCAATCATGTCAACCTAACGCCTTCGTCTAACCTTGACGTACTGCGTGCGGCCAACTTGCGCTTGAAGGGCGAGAAGCTCGTTGAACTGGGACAGCTGGAAGCCGGTCAAACCGCTTTGAAGCAGGCTGCCGAGATCGGTGGCCCGCTGGAGTGCCTGGCCTACGCGAGGCTGCTACGGAGGCAGGGAGATCTGGAGGCGGCGTACAGCGCGACACAAAGTGCAATCGACTACTTCGTAGCTCATGGCGCTCTCTACACGCCCGAGGCCGCAGATGCGTTCTCCGCTCAAGCCCGAGTCCTTCGCGCTGCGGGGCGAGATGAAGAAGCAATCGGCCGGCTCGAGCAGGCGTTGACTCTGCTGCGGCCCGAGGACCGCGCCGTTCAGTCGGTCCGATGCCGGATTCTCGACGACCTCGGGCTTGCGTATCAGCGAGTTGGTGACCTCGCAAAGGCGCGAAGGCGCTTTGCGGAATCGCTGGAGACGAGGCGCGCCCTGGGAAGAGACGGGGACATCGCTCAGTCGTTGATCAACATCGCTCGCTTGACGGTTGCGGAAGATGACCTGGAATCGGCCATCGAGCAGGCTGAGGAGGCCAGCGCTGCCCTCCATAGAAATCCACCCTCAAGCCTTCTGGCCAACGCTGAGACGCTGATCGGCCAGCTGCGACTACGGCAGGGAAGGCCGGATGAGGGCAGCGCCCACGCCGAGCGTGCCTTGATCGTGAACCGGCAGATCGGGAATCGTCACGGCGAGGCAATCGCCCTGCTCGTTCTTGCACAGTGCAGCCGTGAGGCCGGGCAGCTTGCACAGGCCCGGGAATATGCCCAATCCTGCCTGAGCTTGAACGAGCTAATGGGAAACGAAGTCGGGAAGGGCAAAGCGCAGTGGGTCTTGGACCACTTGCCCGACTCTTAGGGCAAGTCGTCTTGGACAAGGAGTTCGCCTTGCGCGCTCGCCTGCACGAAGCCGAGGGACGGCCAAAGCAAGGCTGTGAGTCGCCCCGACTGTGACCCGCATCCGGTGTCGATGCTGGAAGAACGTCGTCTGATTCGGGGAAGGTCGCCCACCGGCGAGTGAGCACTGATGACGTATCCATCGAAAGCTGAGGTGGGAGCCTCATGCTGAGCAAGAATCCCGGGAGCCTCGAACACCAAGGGCAACCGGCGGAGCGCTTCAACGTGGGTAGGCGGCAGGCTAGCCACGAAGTCCTGCATGACGTCGGGGCCCACGTCGTGACCGACGTACGACCGTATGGTCCTGGCTCCTCCGAGCTTGAGGAACGTACGAAGATCTTTGTCCTCCAGCGCCGATAGCAGGGCGAGTTCATGGTTGCCCGCGAGCAATGTCGCAACGCCCAGTGACTGGAGGGTCAGGAGCTGCGACATGACCTGAGCAGAACTAGGACCCTTGTTGATGTAGTCGCCCAGGAAGACGTAGTGCGCGACTTTGCGACGCTTCAGTTCGGTCAGGACCGTCGTTAGCGCCGCCAGATTCCCATGCACATCGCCGACGAAGGCCAACTCCCGTGTCACAGAAGGATCTTCTCTACTTCGGCATAGTCTCCGCCCGCACCGGTGATCCCGAGTGCCATGAAGGAGATCGACAGGACGTCGCTGGGATTCTCCCACTCATTCACGATCACTGCCTCGAGCGACCCATGCCGGCTTTGAGGAAAGGGACCAATCAGGCGGCGAAGCCGACCCAAGCACTCCTCGTGCGCTCGTTGAGATGGTGCGCCGTCCTGCCGGGACGCGAGCAGGTCCGCCAGCGCAGGGTCGCCATACCGAGTCGCGAGCTCGCGAACTGAGAAGCACGGGCGCCCACTCCGGATGGCATCCGCGTACAGGCAACTGCGAAGAAGGTACCGAGCTTCGCGCAGCAGACCCGGGAGGTACTTGGGTAGGTCCCGTTCCGGATTCGTGAACACCTCCGACATGGCGCGAACGCGCGAGAACAGTCGATCGACGTCGACGTCACCCATGGAGCTGACTGCTTCTGCAAGACTTCCATCGGGGTCCCAGAGCACCTTCGCATCCCGGCTCAGGTGCGCGCCGAACAGCGTGCCTTTCGCGGTGGCAAGCTGCTCGCGTGTGTAGAAGCTCACGCTAACCAGCCCTCCTAGGAGGCTGGGGCGTGCAAACGGCACAATCGCCAGGAGGTCAAGGTCCGAGGAGTCGACCGCGTCGCCACGGGCCCTGCTCCCATACGCGAGCAAGCTTTGAACGCCGATCGGCATGGAAGGAACATCGGCCAGAATCGCGCTTGGTACTTGCATCTCGCTCAGCTGGTCCAGCAGATGTCGCGGATCCATGAACATCACAGTAGACGGACAGGGTTGGTCCCCCCCATCCCTACTGGAGACGGAAGCTCCCAGTAGGGGTCGGCAACTCAGCTAACACCCAAGAAGCGGGTCTCAGCGGTGAGGGCGTCTTCCAGAACTCGCCTCATTGTCTACCTGAACCTCGACTGACTCCTTCCACTCCTTGATGGGCTCTACTACCGCGCCTATGGCAGGTATCGATGCCAGACTTCCCAGGATGACGTCGGCCCAGCGCAGAGCACCGCGGAACCAGCGCCGGCGAGAAAGCCAGGTGCGCGCGGATTCGTACTCGTCTAGCGCGCGTTCGAGGCCCGCTTCCTTCAGCGCCAGGGACGCGTCGGTAAGCCCCGCATCTGTTAGCGCTTGGTCGAGCTCGAGGTTCTCGCCGGTCAACATCAAACGAAGTAGACGGTCGTGTGGTGACCGGAGTTCCTGCCACGCCGATTGGAAGTACGGAAGCAGGTCTCGGTCTTCCAGTATCGGCGTGTGTGGCTTCATTTGCGTCATCGACAAACGGTGCTCGGGGACCATCAGAACGACTCTACGTTCGACGTCGACAGCTTCGGCTGGGGTCGGAGGGGTTGCCGATACCGAGATGTTGATCCGAAGCTCTCGGGTGGCCATGAGAAGCGCCGAGTCGATTGCCCAAACGATTCGACGGCGATCTTCTAACGACACGACGTCCCCCCCCGGTAGCCTGCGACCAAGTCCTGTCGATCAGGATCCTGGCATACGCCCGCTCTCAGGACGAGGATGAGCGCGACTGATGTCTCCGCGTCGTCGGGTACGGAGCAACTCGTGGAGGCGACGATAGAGACAACGTTTAGCGGCCGGCGGATTAGCGCTTGCGAGGCAAGGTACGCCTACCGACAGGTCTAGACGGGGGTCCCCGAATCCCGAGAAGCCGGACTTGAGCGACCAAGGCCTTTCAATCGCGGACGATTGGGACTGCTGCAGGGTCGGTTGACATCTCTTACGAGGGACGGGGTCCCTCGGGAAGGATGTCGCTATGCCGAAGAAGTTCCCCGTGGAGTTCAAGCGGGATGTCGTGCGGGTCGCTCGCCGCGGTGACCTGACCGTGCCTGAGGTCGCTCACGATTTCGGGGTGTCGGAGGAGTCCGTGCGGCGCTGGGTGCGCCAGGCCGACATCGACGACGGCGTCCGCGACGGTCAGACCAGCGCCGAGCAGTCCGAGCTGGTCCAGCTGCGCCGTGAGAAGCGCCGGCTGGAGATGGAGAACGAGATCCTGCGCCGCGCGGCGGCCCACTTCGCCTCCTCCTCGCTCCCAAAATGACCTACCCGCTGGTCCGTGACCTGGCCGCCGAGGGGTTCCCGGTGCGGTTGACATGCGGGGTTCTCGACTTCTCCACCCAGGCCTACTACTCCTGGCTCGCCAAGCCGATCAGCGACCGCGATCTCGAGGACGCCTACCTGACCAACGCGCTGCTCGACGCCCACGCCGATGATCCCGCGTTCGGCTACCGGTTCCTGTCCGACGAGCTCGAACGGGCCGGCATCGTCGTCGGGGAGCGGCGGGTCTGGCGGCTGTGCTCGCAGCAGAAGCTGTGGTCCACGACGGTCCGCAAGGGCCGCCGCGGCAAGGGAAAGCATCCCGGCCCTGCGGTCCACGACGCCCACATCCAGCGCGACTTCACCGCGACCGCCCCGAACCGCAAGTTGGTCACCGACATCACCGAGCACCCCACGGCCGAGGGCAAGATCTACTGCTGCGCGATCAAGGACCTGTTCGGCAACCGCATCGTCGGCTACGCGATCAGCGACCGGATGACCGCCGACCTCGCCGTCACCGCGCTTCGCGCGGCGATCGCCCGCCGCGAGCCCGACAGTGTCGTGATCGTCCACGCGGACCGCGGCCCGCAGTTCCGAGCCAGGAGCTTCCGCGCGGTCCTGGCCGCCGCAGGCCTGCAGGGGTCGATGGGTCGAGTGGCCTCGGCCGGTGACAACGCCGCGATGGAGTCGTTCTGGGCGCTGCTGCAGAAGAACGTGCTCGACTCCCAGCAGTGGCGGACCCGCGAGGACCTGCACCACGCGATCGTGTTCTGGATCGAGCACACCTACAACCGACGCCGCCGCCAGCGCGGGCTCGGCAAGCTCACCCCCGTCGAGTTCGAGCTCGCGTTCGCCCCCGACGACACCGTTCAAACAGCATGATCAGTCACAACCGCCGTCAACCGATCTTGCAGCAGTCCCGGACCATCTGCTCGCACTCTCCATGACCCAGGAAAGACACGGAATGGTCGTGGGCGCAATTCGTCGTCGTGTGCCCGCGCGCAATCCTTGGCGGTCTCAAGCGGGGGAGGTCGGGTATGCGCGTCTGGTGCGCTCCGACGTCCGCCCGGACGACCCTGAGTTGGCCCGCGTCAACGCGCTGGCAGAGCACCTGCTCGAACACCTCCGCGCGAAGGCCGAGGAGATCGACGCCGCGCACGTGCATGGGGCTTCCAGCGGGCGGATCCAGGAGATCGTCTCCCTCCTGCTGAAACAGGAGCTTGAGTTCGGCGAGGAAGTTTTGCTCACGCCCCAGGAGGGGCTCGTCACCCACGCGCGACCGGACTTCTTCTTCAGGCTGGCGCCGGATCGGGGCCTGCTGGCCGAGGTGGAGCGCGGCGGCACCACGCTCAACAACCACGACCTGAAGGACATCTGGAAGGCGCACGTGAGCCCGGACGCCCAGCACCTGTTCCTCGTCGTTCCCAACGCGAACTGGAACGGAGCGGGAATCGCCCGCGAGCGGCCGTTCCCTCGGGTCGTCTCACGTCTCGGCGCCTTCTTCGGCGACCCGCGTCGAGAAGTGGACGTCGTGAGCGTGCACGTCTTCGGGTATGGGCGTAACGCGTGATCGAGGACTTCAGCTGCGCGACGTCGCGAGCCCGTCGATCTTCACCAGCTTGCCGGAGCTCACGACGGTCAGGGTCACCTTGCCCTGGAGCTGGTTGGTCAGCCGCGGCAGGAACACCAGCCGACGTGAGCTCGTAGCCGAGGCGAGCGAGATCGTGCCGACGACCTTGCCGCCGATGGAGACTCTCACTCGACCGCACGACGGGCACGTGAGTGCCAGCACGCCGACCCTCGACACCGCTCGTGAGGACGAGATGAGCGTCGCACCCTGCTTGGTCGTCGACGAGTAGGTGCTGGCGAGGTAGCTAGACGCCGCGCCTCGGAGCCACGGCCCGGTCGCTGCAAGGCTCCGGTCATCGGTCGGGACGCTGACGCAGTGCTCCTTCGACCAGCGGCTGACGGCCTCGTACTCATTGCGTGCTCGGGTCGAGAAGCAGTACGTGCTGCCGGGTGCGGCAACCACCGATCCCGTACTCGTCGTCGTCGCGGTGCGCCAGATCGTGTAGCCGGAGGACACGTTCGACACCACGGAGATTCGGCGGTAGCGCACATCTTTCGTGGTCACGTTCGACACCTCGTCGAACGCCCGCCACGACGCCGCGATGCGCGTGGTGGTCGCCCACGCCGCGGTCGGCTTGACCATGACCGCCTTGGGCGGCGGGATCGGACGCCAGGACCACGTGGTCGGGGTGCTCCACACGCCGTCCACCGGCTGGCCGTCGGTGGTCACCTGCATGAGGTCGGCCGTCCAGCCCTCCTCATACGTGCCCTCGGCGAACGTTCCGAGGAAGAACTGGCTGTCGGGCGACCACACGTAGTCGGTCGCGCTGAGATTCGTGGCGCGCTCGCCGTTGAGCGGCCATGAGGTGTTGGCGATCCACAGTTTGCCGTCGCGCGTGTAGGCGATCTCCCGGCCGTTGGGCGCGTAGTAGGGCCTGGCCGCCCCCGCGATGCGCAGCACCGACGTACCTCCTGTCGCCGGCACTTCCCGGACGCCGTCGGGTGCCTCGTACGCGATGTAGTTTCCGTCGGGGCTCCAGGAGGGATGCGTCTGCGCCGCCACCCCGGTGGCCACCCAGCGGACGAGCTGCCCGGTGCCGACGTCGAAGACGCCGATGTCGCCGTTCTGCGCGAGCGCCATCTGCTTGGAGTTGGGGCTGAAGGAGGGTCGCGACAGCCCGTCGGCGAGCACGTGCAGGTTGCGCAGCGTGTTGTCGACCTGGTCGTAGATCCAGACTTCGAGGACGCTCGGGTCGCTCGCCTTCTCCTGGTAGAGGGCGAGCGTGCGGCCGTCAGGAGCCCACTGCATCTCCTCGGGCCACATCGGCGGGTTGCCGTCGTAGCTGCAGCAGACGATGGGTCCCGGGGCCCCAGGCTCGGTGCCCGCGCCGCCCATAACGCCCTGGTCGACCGCACCGATCGGCCCGTTGACGCTGCCCTGGACGTTGTTGTCGAACGTTCCGGCCGACACCGGTGGAGCGACGAGCAGTGCTCCCACCAGCGAAAGGCCGACGGTGGTGACGATGAGGCGTGGGCGCATGGTTCCCCCTGTAGCGGATCTTGCGCGTCAGGCTATGGCTCGGCGCCGACAGCGGGAGGGCGCTTGCCCAGGCTTGCGCTGCGCGTCCGACCGGTCACACCGCGAAGCCGAAAAGCCATGCAATGTACGGCGTTCATCGCCACACGTACCCGCCGTAGCGGCTGGCGAGATCGAGGTCGTCGGGCCGCAGCGCGATGGGTCCGCCGGTGCGGGCGAGCGGACCGAGGGTGGGCAGGTCGCCGTCGGCGCACGGCACGCAGCCGAGCCGGCTCAGGAGCAGGCTCCGATGCACCTTCCACAGCAGCGCCGCGTGGATGGAGGCGGAGATCCACGGCCCGCCGCGCATCGTGCACAGCGCGTCGGGCTCATCGTCCACCCGCATGGGGCAGGTCGGCGGAGCGACCACGTCGTCCCGCAACGCGGTCGCCGTCTTGAAGCCGGGCACGAGCCCCGTTGCCACGATGGTGAATGTGGTGGGGGACAGGGCGGTGAGTGCGGGCTGCCAGTAGTCCAGGGCGAGCTCCACGAGCACGGCCTCGTCGACGTCGGCGATCACGAGCGTGTCCTCGATCCACGAACGGTCGGGCGGCGTCGTGGCCACGACGTCGACGACTCGACCGCCACGTGCGGCGATGTCGGCCCGCAGCCGGTCGTTGGCCGCCTCGTTCTCCGACAGCGAGCGGCGGTTGCCGAGCGGGTTCCAGGCGGTCATCAGCCAGTGGTCCGCCGGGGCAGCTGCGTCGAGCTCGGCGGGCGAGGGCAGCCGGTCCGTCGACGGGCGGGTGAACACGTTGCCCTCCGGCGAGCGCCACGTGTGCTGCTGCGTCAGGTACGACTCGATGAGCCCCGCGTTGGGCCGCTGCCGGGTGGTGCGTTCGTCGGGACGGCCGAGGCCTGCGGGCTCGACGTACGGCACTCGCGCGTCGTGCGCGCGCTGGATCTCGGGGTCGATCATGGTGTCCTCCTCGTCTCTTCCGCCCTCGGTCGAGGGTGGCGGATCTTCCTCCGGGGGCACCGTGCGACGAGCCGCGCGGTTGCCAGGCGACCAGCCGGAGGGCTTGTGGTCGCGCTTCTGGATCTGGTGACCAGAGTACGCCGTACCACCGACAGCGCTTCTGGCACAGTGGGCTCGTGGGGGTCGATCCGGTCGAGCGGCTGCTGGCGCTGCAGCAGTACCGGCACAACGGCGCGCGGGTGCCGCACAAGCCGCTGCTCGTCCTCCTGGCGCTGCAGAAGCTCGCCGCCACGGGGTCGAGCGACCTCTCGTGGAGCGAGGCCGAGGATCGCCTCGCCGACCTGATCGCGGAGTTCGGGCCGTCGTCGAGGACCAGCAGACCGCAGAGCGCCGCGTACCCGTTCACCCGCCTGCGCACCGACGGGGTCTGGCATCTGTCGGCCGAGGTGCCGGACGACCTCGTGACGCCGCTCCGCCAGGGCGACGTGCACGGTCGGCTCGACGGGGCGATCGAGGCGGCGCTCCTGTCCGACCGCACCAAGCTCGATGCGACCGTGCGGCACCTCGTCGACGCGCAGTTCCCCAGCACGATCGCTCCCGACGTCCTCCTCGCCGTCGGCTTCGATCCGGAGCTGCTCGCGTCGGGCGTCGTGACCGTCACGCCGGAGGAGCGCAAGCGGAGCGTCCAGTGGCGCGAGGCGATCGTGCGCGCGTGGGACGGCGCCTGCGCCTTCTGCGGGTACGACGGCTCGCTCGGCGGAGCGCCGGTCGGGATCGAGGCCGCGCACGTGCGCTGGTTCAAGCTCGGGGGACCGGACGAGCTCGACAACGGGCTCGCCCTCTGCTCACTGCACCACAAGCTCTTCGACCGGGGAGCGCTGGGGCTCTCGCCCGACGCCAAGGTGCAGGTGTCGGAGCACTTCCGCGCGTCAGGCGTGGGCAAGCAGGTCTACGAGCTGCACGGCCGCGAGCTCCAGCCGCGCCCGGGAGCCGTGCTGCCGGCGCCGGCTCATGTCGAGTGGCACCGCACCCAGGTCTTCAAGGGCGACCCGCTCGCCGCCTAGGACTCGGCGAGCCGTCGATCACATCACCGTGCAGCTGACGCACGGCAATCGGCGCGGAGCGGCTACCGCAGCGCGGCCTTCTCGAAGTAGTCGCTGTGCCCAGTGACCTGGCGGCTGAGATCGACGTTCTTGATGCGCGGCTGCTTCGTGCGAAGGCCCACCGACCCGGCGGCCTGCTGCCGGAGCTGCGCAGCCCGGTAGGCCGCCGCCAGCACCTTGTCCCGGCTCGAGAAGTAGTTCCAGACGATCCCCGTCACCGATTCGCCGAGGGCGCGGTGGTCGCTTTCCGCTGCGATGGCGGCGCCGAGGAGGTGGACGGACTCCAACCGCGCGGTACCCGGCATGGTCGACATCGCCGCGGCCGCCGTCGCCATCACGCGCGCGCCGAGGCTGTGCCCGACGAGTACGTAGGGCGCCTGATCTGTCCGCGCGAGGATGTCGGCGAGCGCCGCACCTGTCATCTCCGCCCGGTTCTTGGCGACCATCCAAGGATTCGCCGCCAGATCGTGTGCGAGGAACGGGGCCATGAGCCAGGGAACCTTGGCTGCTGCCTTCCGGCTCCCTCTCATCGCGGCCTGGGCGGTGGCGCGTGCAATGGCTGCCTTCGAGCCGGTGCTCCCTAGCAGTGCCCAGACATCCCCGAGCTCCTTGCTGCCCCAGAACACTCGGTAGACGGGCGCATGGAGGTACCTGTCATCGATGATGCGGCGCCAGGATCCCCAGCCATCGTCCTTCTCGGTCAGGAAGCCGCTGGCCAGAAGGACGGCGGGACCATCGCCGTCCCGAAGCTTGACGATCTTGAACGACGAGTCGTCGCGGACGTAGGCGCTTGTCGCGGCGGCACCCAGGCTCCCCCCGAGAGCCGCACCGGCGGCGGTGACGACGACGGTGCCGCCGAGCATGCCGAACGCGAGAGGCCCCGAGCCCAGCGCTCCGCCTCCGAGCATGGCGAGCCCATGGCTCGTCGCTGCTGCGCCGCTGAGGCTGCCGCCCAGCATGCTTCCGCCGAGGGCGCCGCCGATGGCCGGCGCAGCGAGCAGCGCTGCGGGGGCCAGAACCACAGCGGCAACCCCTGCGGCGGCCGTCACCTTCGTGGCTGCAGCCAGGTTGCGGCGCTCGAACGCCAACCAATCCGGCAGCTCCTCGAGATCGGTGAGGCGGCTCGCGAGCTTGTCGAACGCGGGGATGTCGTGACGGTGCTCCGCGCAGTAGCGCGGCAGGCGCGCGGTTCCTGTCCGCCGGTTGGCCATGTGCGGGCACCGAGGTGCGAAACATGGGGTCGTCGGCCCTCCACAGAGACCGCACAAGAACACGGGAGGAACCAGCGTCCGGTCGTCGACCTTGCGATGCTCGCTCAGCCGGAAGCAGCTCGAGCACCATCCTTCGCGCGTCCGATCTCCCAGTTCCTCGACGTGATCCGCGACCCTGGTGGCGATCTTCGAGTGTTGTGTGGCAGCCCTGTCGTGGCTCTCGCGGTTCTCCACGGACCTGGAACGGCGGCGCAGATGCTCGTGCCGGGCGTAAGCAGTGAGCCCGGTGACCACGGTTTCATTGCCCGAGAGAGCAGAGTGACCCGACAGGTCGAACGACTGGTCCGCCACCGAGCCGGTGAGGGTGAGCGTGTGCCCCCGGGCTGTGGTCAGGGTGACGACGTACCCGGCGCTGCCTCGCGCCACGTAGTCGATCCTCGAACTCGTCAACGTATTTCACGCCCTTCGGCTACAGAGCGACGATGCGGTCGCGGATCTCGTCGAACAGCTTCGGCGGGATGCCGGCAAGCTCTCGGATGTCCTCAGGTATCGAGAATCCATCGATGTACTCGCGCGCCTCGACCACGCGCTTCGCCTGCTCGGGAGTCAGCCCGAGGTGGGAGACCAGGATCTCCGCCGGGACGTGGTTGATGTCGACCAGCCCGCCGTCGTCGTACTGCCGCACGCGGTCAGGCCGCCCGATCAGCAGGTCGCGCGCAAGGCCGGGATCACGGTTGCACAGCGCCGTCGATTCGGCGCGAAGCTTCCGGGCCGCGAGGGAGTCTCGGATCGCGGGATGGATCATGGGCTCCGGCGTGGGGATTCGCGGCACCTGCGGGCCGAACACCGCGTCGCGTACGCGGAAGGCGTGGATCGTGCCGACCGTGCCGAGGACGAGTGTGAGGACCGTGCCGATGGTCTGAAGCAGAGTTGCCGACGTGGTCGGATCGTCCGCGGTGCGTGCCGGGCCGCTCAGCACCATGACCCACGCTGCGACGCTGCCGAGCACTAGCCCTGCAGCCCAGTACCAGAGACTGCGCGTCTGAAGCTTGATGGCCGCGTGCAGGGCTGGGATGAAGGGGACCATGCCGCAGCAGTAGGCAGGAGACAGCGCCCAGATCAGGTGGGACGACGGTCGAGGTGCCGTCGCCGACGGCACCGGTGGCGCGAGCTGCGGCTCATAGGCAGAGGTCCACTGCTGACCGTCCCACCAGCGTCGTCTGCCCGATCCATCGTCGTACCAACCTGGCGCAGTCACTTGTGATCTCCCCGTTCACCACGCGGCCGCCGGATCGGCTCCGCTCGATCGCGACACTACCGAGCGGGCCCGACGGTTGCCGGGTAGGACGCCGACACGATCCGCGCGCTTTCTCGGCCTGACTTCCTCAACTCAGCCAGTTGATCGACCGGCGGGCAACGGCGTACACCTGCGCGACCTGCTTCGGCGTGAGCATCACCGTCGATCGCTTGAATGCTCGCGGCACGTCCATTCGGTCGAGGATGGCGACGTCGTCGGGGCGGCTCTTGATGGTCACGTCGGGGATTAGCGTGCCTGTCGTGAAGATCAGCACGGGCTTCACGAATACGGGGAAGCCCGCCCCGGCAGTCAGCAGCTTCGTGGCGCGCTCGCCCTCGAAGCGCGAGTTGCGCAGGTAGTCGGTGCGTTGCCCGTTCACAAGGATCGAGTTCTTGCTGACCCACACCTTCTTGCCGGGATGCTTTTTGGTGTTGACGGTGAAGACGCCGCCAGGCCCGATCACCACGTGGTCGATGTCGCTGCCTCGCTTGCCGACGGGCACGGAGTGCAGCACGTACCAGCCGTCTTTGGTCAGCTTCTCCAGCTTGGCCCCGATCGTCTCCTCGCCGTCGGCGCCTACCCGCCACGCCCGCTCGTCGGTCTTCACATCGAGGGTCCGTGCGAGCCACGTGCCGACGCGGGACTTCTCCCGCATGGCAGCGAGCTCCTCTGCGGCTCGAGCCCGTGCTGCCTGGCCCGGTCGGTTGAGCGCCAGGTCGTACCCATCGATCTCGGGCTCTGTGCCCGTGCGAGCTGACGCTTCCGCGGCAGATAAGCACTCTGCGACAGCAGCGTCCACGTGTTCGGGCGCAGGCTCCGGCACCGCCAGGGTCTCGACGTACCCCGGCGCCGTCGTCGCGGCGAACGCCTGTGTCGCGCCGTGCTGCTCCATGAGCTCAGCGATCTGGCCGGCGTCGACCCCCGGGTGGAGATGAGAATCGCCGGTGACCAGGTCGACCCAGCCAAGGTCGGCCCCATCGGCAGCCTTCACGTAGAGCCGGTCCTTGCCGTAGCGCGACCAGCGGACCCCCGTCAGTTCCCCCATGTGTGGAGCATCGTCGGTGAACGGCGGTCACTGAAGTCCCGGCCGCCGACGGTCTCGGAGGAGGTGTCCGTGACGGCTCAGGCGCCGTAGCGGACCTCGTACGTGGCGGCGCGGCGGGCGCTGGCGCAGTCAGCGCGACGGCAGACCCAGAACGAGTGCGAGCGCGTCCTCGAGCCGCTCCAACTCCTCGGGGGACAGCCGTCCCCGGTACGTGCGGCAGCGGGCGACCGGCAGGGTGTGCACGTCAGTGACGTTCGCGTAGCTCACGGGATACCTGGTGAACCCGGACGACGAGCCGAGCTCGACGTGGGTGGTGCTCGGTCCTGGGGTTCCTGAGATGAGCACCACCGTCACCGACGACAACCGCCCTCGCAAGGCGTTGGTCGTGAGCGCGACGGCCGGGTGGACGCCGATCCGGGGGAAGGCGACGTCCCAGACGTCGCCGCGGAACGGGGGCGGGGTCGGCGGGATGGGCCGCGGCATCAGTCGTCGCTGTACAGCGCCGCGGTCACGTCGGACGGCGGCGCGGGCTGGCCGCCGTAGTACTCGTCGTACGACTGCCCGAGCGCCGCGAGCTGGGCGCGGCGATGGAGAAGGGCCAGGCCCTCGCGGACCGCCTCCGACGTCCCCTCGAGTCCGAGGAGCGCCGCGTCCGCCTGCACCATTGCGGCCTCGGCCTCGGAGACGCGGGCCTGCACCACCACTGTCCTGCTCATGTGTATGACAATACGTCGTACACGCCAGGTGAGCAAGCCTCCGCACGCGCTCGCCCGTCGCGCGGCCAGCAGAGTCAGGCCGCGTCGTAGTGGATGTAGGGATTGAGGATCTCGCGGCCGAGGAGCGACTCGCGCTGCGCCGCCGTGAGGCGCGCGGCGTCGCACACCTCCGCCCACGAGTCGGTGATCGTCGAGACGACGTGGTCGATGACGGCCTCGGCGTCGGAGCGCGAGAGCAGGAACGTCGGGGCCACCGCCCGGCACGAGCGCAGCTGGCTCGCCCGGTCGGTCGGGCCCGCGATCCCGATGGCGTGCGAGGCCGGATCGGTCGAGCGCACCTGAGGGCACACGTCGTACGCCGGCGTCAGGGTGAGGGTGTCGCCGCTCCAGAACCCGGCGTGGTTGCGCAGGTGGTCGTCGGTGTTGCCCACGCACACATTGAGCACGAGCCGGGTGAACAGCTCGCGCAGCGTCTCGGGCACCCGCTCCCAGCCCCGCGCCCGGATCGCCTCGGCCATCTGGGCGTAGCTCGCGTAGCGGGCGCTGTGCTCGGCCATGCCCAGCACGGTCAGCATCGACACCATCGCCCGCCGGTGGTAGCTGCCATCGCCCCCCACGACCCGGTCGAACCTCTCGACGAGCAGCACGTCCCGGCCGGCGACCGGCACCACCTCCACGTGAGGTACGTCGATGCCGACACGAGCTGCGAGCATCATGGCGACCGCCTCGTGCTGCACGACCGGGCGCACGTCGGTGCTCGACGGGAACTTCGCGATCAGCTGCCGCGTGCCGTCGACGAGCATCGCCTTGGGCCGCGCACCGCCGATTGATGTGCCGTGCTGCGCCGCGGCGGCGAGCGACTCGGGGATGGGCTCGCCGGCTTCGACGAGGTCGGCGAGCTGCAGCAGATGCTCGAGGCCGGCGTCCTCGTCGCGGGCGACGTACTCGCTGGGCGTGGCCTGGAAGTCGATGGCTCCGATGCGGTTGCTGCCCGAGCCGAGCAGGTAGGTGGCCTCGTCGAGGGTGCGGTCGGGATGCCCTGCGAGTCTTGCGTTGATCACGCGCCGGCCCCAGGCGTCGGGTGCGGCGTCGCGCAGGCAGGAGGGCATCGGCACCGGCTCGCGGCCGCCGATGCGCCGCGGATCGACGGTATCGTCGGTGAGCGGGAGCTCGGGGGAGTAGAGGGACACCGCCTCGGGGCGCGCGAGATAGCTCGCGGCGTAGCGGAAGGCCATCACGGGCTCGCCGTTCAGCGTGGCGCCGACCGGCGCGAGCGCGCCCGCCACGACCGGGTCGGTGGCGCCGGGGAGCCAGGTCCACACGAAGACTCGCCCTGCGTCAGAAGTCATTGCTGATCTCCACGCTGGTCGGGCGCACGCGCTGGGGAAGCAGGGCGAGCCGGGTGCGCTCGCTTTCTGCGACACGGTGGAGTTCTGCCGGGTCGGCCCCGAACAGGGGTACGCCGACGAGCACCGCGGCCTCGAGCACCGTGCCGATGGCGGTGCTCGGAGCGCCGCGCTCGATCGTGCCGATGAGCTGCGGGTGCACGCCGAGGCGACCGGCGAGCTCGGCAGCCGTCCAGCCCAGCTCCCGCCGCGCAGCCCCGATCTGGGCGCCGAGCGCCGTCACCGCGTCGAGGGTCGCAGGGAGGTAGGCGTGCGTGCGCTTCATGTAGCAAGTGTAGGTTAAACCCATGATTACAGCAATAAGACCGGATATATATTGTCCACAGCCTCGGGGTGGATTGTGGCGGCGGCCGCCTTGGCCTGCCGTGAGCTGCGCTGGGCCTCGGCGTACGAGCCGTGAGGCCTCGAGATCTCCTCGCCCATCCCCCGGCGGACCGCCGGGGTTGGCGATCGGCGTTCTCAGATAGGGCGGTAAGTGGGAATAGCGATGCGGAAGCTCCCACTTCCCGACGTCATCGCGCGCCTTGCGAGTTGATCCTGTACGTCGGAGGGCTGTGCCAGCATCGGGCTCGGAGGGATGCATCGATGAGGACGGGGATCGCTGACCGGGCGGCGGGGGCGCTGCTCGGCATGGCGGCCGGCGACGCCCTGGGCGCCGGCTACGAGTTCGGGCCGGCGCTGTCCGCGGCCACCGACGTCGAGATGATGGGCGGCGGCACGTTCGGCTGGGAGCCGGGGGAGTGGACCGACGACACGCAGATGGCAGTGCCGCTCCTCGAGGCCGCCGAGCTCGCGCGCGGCTCGGGCACGCGGCTGACCGACCACCTCGACCACGTCGCGCGGCGCTGGGTCGACTGGGCGGTGCACGCGGCCGATGTCGGCAACCAGACGCGGTCGGTGCTCGCGACCGTGCGGCACTCCGGCGACGTGAGCGCCAAGGCCCTGCGCGACGCCTCGCGGGCGCTGCACGCGCTGACCGGCCGCACGGCCGGCAACGGCTCGCTCATGCGCACCGCGCCCGTCGCCCTCGCCTACCTCGACGACGCCGAAGCCCTCGCTGACGCTGCGCGCGAGGCGAGCGAGCTCACGCACTGGGACCCCGAGGTCGGCGACGCGTGCGTCCTGTGGTGCCTGGCCATCCGGCACGCGGTGCTGCACGGCGGCCTCGACCTCGAGAGCGGGCTCGACGCGCTCCCGGAGGGACGCCGTACGACGTGGGCCGCGCGCATCGCGGAGGCAGAGCAGGCGCGGCCACGCGACTTCCCGCAGAACGGCTGGGTCGTGCACGCCCTCCAGTGCGCGTGGTCGGCCATCACCGTCACCGTGCCGCCGGACGGCGACCCGCCCCTGCACCTTCGCCTCGCTCTCGAGAACGCCGTACGCGGCGGGGGAGACACCGATACCGTCGCCGCGATCGCGGGGCAGCTGCTCGGTGCGCGCTGGGGAGCGTCGGCCGTGCCGCTGGGGTGGCGGGCGAAGCTGCACGGCTGGCCGGGCATCACGGGCGATGAGCTCGCCGACCGCGCTGCTGCCCTGGTGGCGTCATGACGCCGCGGCTGCTCCCCTCGGCGCCGCAGTTCCGGTCGAACGGCGAGCGAGCGGTGTGGACGAAGCTGAAGTCGCAGCTGCCGGCCGAGGCGTTCCTGGCGGCCAACATGCGGCTCGGGTCGCACGCGGACTTCTACGAGGCCGACCTCGTGATCGGCTACCCCGGCCAGGGCTTCATGGTGATCGAGGTGAAGGGCGGCCAGGTCGAGCACACCGACGAGGGCTGGCTGCAGCACACCCGGGAGGGCTCGAAGCCGATCGACCCCGCCGGCCAGGCCGACCGCGGCAAGCGCCTGCTCGACAGCTACCTGCGGTCGTGTGGCTGGAGCCACGGGCCCGTGCGGTTCGAGCACATGGTGGCCTTCCCCGACATGGACTTCGGCCCCGAGCCGCCCTCGCCCGACCTTCCGCGCTGGCAGCTGATCGACTGCGGCGACCTCGCCGACGCCGCCGGCCGCGTGTGGGACGCGCTCGACAAGCGCATCTCCGACAAGCCGCGCCCGAGCGCCGCCTGGGTCGACGAGGCTGCCGACCTGCTCGGCGGGCGCCCGCAGCCGGCACGCGCGCTCCTCGGCGCCCAGCAGGACCGCGAGGACCTCGTCACGCGGCTGACCGAGGACCAGTACCGCGTGCTCAACATGGTCGCCGGCAACCCGGCCATCTCGGTGATCGGCGGCCCCGGCACCGGAAAGACGTGGCTCGCTCTCGAGCAGGCGTCGCGCTGGGCGCGGGAGAAGAAGCGCGTGCTCCTCGTCTGCTACTCGCAGGGCCTGTCGCGCTGGCTGCGCCAGGCGATCGACGCGCGCGGCGGCCGGGTGTCGCGGCTCGTGGACGTGACGACGTTCTCGTCGTACCTCGTGGGCAAAGGCGTCGACGTACCGACCGGGGCGGGGCAGAAGTGGTGGGACGTCGAGCTGCCGCGGCTCGCGGCGCCGCTCGTGAGCGCGGACTACGACGCGGTCGTGGTGGACGAGTCGCAGGACTTCGCCGACGGCTGGTGGCCGGTGCTGCTCGCGTCGCTGCGGGGCGAGCACGTGTTCATCACGGGGGACGAGCGGCAGTCGGTGTTCGCCGACCGCCGCGGCCGCCCGGCGATCTCGCTGTTCGAGCTGAAGCTGGACGAGAACCTGCGCAACACGTCGCAGATCGTGTCGCTGCTCAACCCGCTCGTCCCCGACAAGATGCGGCACCTTGGCGGCGACGGGCCGCCGGTGCGCTTCGTGCCGTGCGCCGCGGATGAGGCGTACGACTGCGCCGACGCGGAGGTGGAGACGCTGCTCGAGGCCGGCCACGACCCGGGCTCGATCGCGGTGCTGACGACGCAGCACCGTCACCCGTACCAGCGTCAGACCGAGGAGCACTTCGGCGGCAAGCCCGGCTACTGGGAGGGCTTCGGTCTCGGCGACGAGGTGTTCTACGCGACGGTCATGGGCTTCAAGGGGTTGGAGCGGCCGGTGGTCGTGCTGGCGGTCGACGGGTTCCATGACGGCGTGGCCCGCGACGTGCTCTACACCGGTCTGTCGCGGGCGCGGGACCAGCTCGTGGTGGTCGGCGACCTCGAGATGATCCGCGCCGCCGCCGGCGACGAGCTCTGCCGCCGCCTGACCGCCCCCTGATGCCTGTGGATGCTGGGTTTCCACTCTATATCGGTACCGATATAGTTCTCTCGTGGACGCCGGGCAGCTGATCAGGGACGCGCGGGCGCAGGCCGGCATGACTCAGGCGGAGCTCGCGGAGGCAGCGGGCACGTCGCAGCCTGCGGTCGCGGCGTACGAATCGGGGAGCAGGTCGCCGTCGGTGCGGACCCTCGACCGGCTGATACGCGCGACAGGTGCGCGGCTCGAGGTGTCGCTGCGTCCGGCACCGCGCGCCGAGGGCGTGCTGCTCGCGGCTCTGCGCGCGCATCAGGCGGAGATCCGGGAGGCCGGCCGCGCCCGCGGAGTGCACAACGTGCGCGTGTTCGGGTCGGCGGCTCGCGGCGAGGAGACCGAGGCGTCCGACGTCGACCTCCTGGTCGACTACGACGCCGCGCGCCTCGGCATGCTGCCGCTTGCGGGCTTCGCCGCAGACGTGTCGGAGATCCTCGGACGTCCCGTCGACGCGACCACCTCCGAGCTGATGCGCGCCGAGGTGCGCCGCCGTGCCGAAGTCGAGGCCGTCCCCCTGTGAGCCGCACCCCGCGGGAGCGCCTTACCGACGTGCTCGAGGCGATCCGGAAGGCTCGCGCGGCGGACGCCCGGCTCCAGGCGGCTGATGCCGCAGGGGACCTCGAGATGGTCGAGATGGCGTTCGACGCTGTGCTGCTCGACCTCATGGTGATCGGGGAGTCCGTGAAGGCGCTCCCGGCAGAGGTGCTCGATCGCGAGCCTGACGTCCCGTGGCGCGACGTGATGGCCATGCGCGACCGGGTCGGCCACCACTACCACCGCATCGTGCCTGCGATCATCCACGCGTCCGTCCGGCGCGACCTCGGACCGCTCGAGGCCGCCGTGCATCGTCTTCTCGGCAGCAACCTCCCGGGCGACGAGACCACCTCGCGGCAGTAGGGGGGAGAGGGTGGATGGCGGATTCCCGGACATGGCGCGGAATCCGCCATCCAACCCGCGTCGCCGTGGCAAGCTGCCGGCATGGGGGAGGCAGCAGACGTCGAGTACGACCGGGCCGCGCGGCTGGCGGCCATGGAGTTCGTGTCATCGATCGCGGACGCCCACAACGGCACGGTCACGCGCGACCAGCTCCAGCAGTTCATGTTCCGCGGCGAGAACATCAAGCTGCTCGACACCGGCCGCGGCATCCGCAACCCGCGCCAGCTGCTGGCCACCCTCACGATCCTGACGTCGGTGAAGTCGCCGTACGACGACACACAGGGGCCGGAGGGACTGCTGCGGTATGCGATCCGCGACGGCGAGATCGGTGCAGGCGACAACAGGAAGCTGCGTCGGGCCTACGAGCTGCAGCTGCCGCTGATCTGGTTCCGCGGCGTGCGTGACGGCGTCTTCGTGCCATACATGCCGGTCTACCTGGCTGACGAGGATGTTGCGACGAAGAGGTACGTCGTTGCCCTCGGCGAGGAACAGCTCCTCATGGCGCCCAAGCTGCTGGACCTGTCGCCCGCCGAGGCCAACCTCAGCTCGGTGATCGCGCAGAGGGCGTACGTCGAGCGGATGACCAAGCAGCGGCTGCATCAGCCTGCGTTCCGTGCTGGCGTGATGCTGGCCTACGACACGCGGTGCGCGGTCTGCTCCCTCGCGCACGGCGAGCTGCTCGACGCCGCGCACATCGTCGAGGACGGCCGGCCCGGTGGGGATCCCGTCGTCCCGAACGGGCTCGCCCTGTGCAAGATCCACCACGCGGCGTACGACCGGAACATCCTCGGCATCAGCCCGGATCGCGTCGTGCACATCAACGCGGACATCCTCGCCGAGGTGGATGGACCGATGCTCAAGCACGGCATCCAGGAGTTCCACGGCTCCACGCTCCGCGTGCTGCCCCACCGCAAAGCAGAGCAGCCGGACGCAGAGCGCCTTGCCGACCGCTTCGACAGGTTCCTCGCCGCGGGCTGACGACACCCACCCAGGCGCTATCGAGGCGGATACGGGTCGCAGACGGCCTGAGTGATGGCTTCGTGTGTGGGCTTTGGGGTGAGTAGGGCTTGCTGCCGGGTCAATGCGTCATCAAATGGCGGCCAGGGGGCCGTGCCATCCAGGCCCTTCGAGACCCACATCTCGATGTATGGCGGCGCCTGGTGGAATAAGGCGTACGGGATGTTCTTGTAGGCGCAGGGTTCGCAGAGGGGCACCGGGTCGAGCCTGCCCTGACGGCGGAGGAGCCCCAGCGAGTGGGTGGCGTCCGCTTCACACTCAACACCGTCATGCGTGCATTGGCAGGTTGCCATCAGGCGATCGTGGCAGGGTCGCGGCTGCGATGCATCCGGCCGGCATCCCTACGCCCGGGTCGACTCCGCGAAGCACTTCGACCAGGCCTTTGGGCTGGTCGGCGAAGTCGGGCGGGACGAGGACTCGGAACGACGCTCCCACCACGCCCATGGCGAACCTCGGCCAGTCGAGGATGTCGGCGTCAGTTGGGCATGGCAGCGCCTGTCGTCGATCGGGGTGGTGGTCGCATAGCCCCCAATGTGCTGCTCGACCAGCAACGCCGGCGCCTCGATCTCCACCTCGATTACGCACGTCGGCGCGTTCCCGCCCAGCTGCTGGTTCAGGAACGTCGGCACGCTGCGGCCCGGCAGCGCCGGGGCCTGGGCATGATGCGCTGCTCGGGCCCCGGTGATGTTGGCGGGAAGGCACACCTCCCATTCGTGTCTCGCCCTGCGGTTTCCGGTCCGCCGGAGGCCGCGGCGCGGCATCATGCCCGGAAGCGCCCGTGCACGGGGCGACAGCCGGGGAGGTGTCGGGGAGCCGTGGTCTGCTCGCAGTGCGCGTCGACGAACGAGCCTGGGCGCAAGTTCTGCCGGGAGTGCGGCACCCGTCTCAGCCAGGGCTGCCCGTCGTGCGGGGCCGCCAACCAGCCCGACGACAAGTTCTGCGGCGAGTGCGGCACGCCGCTCACCAGCGCCGCCCCAGCGGCGGCGACGACGGCCCGACCCGCCGCCGCGCCCGACACCCTCGCTGCGAGCGACACCACCGAGCGGCGCCTCGTGTCGGTGCTGTTCGTCGACCTCGTCGGCTTCACCAGCTTCTCGGAAGGCCGCGACGCCGAGGACGTGCGGGCCATGCTCAGCCGCTACTTCGACGCCGCGGCCGACGCGGTACAGCGCCACGGCGGCAGCGTCGAGAAGTTCATCGGCGACGCTGTCATGGCCGTCTGGGGCACGCCGGTCGCCCACGAAGACGACGCCGAGCGCGCGGTACGCAGCGCCCTGGAGATCGTCGACCGGGTCGGCGCGCTGGGCTCCGAGCTGGGCCTGCCGCTGAAGGCACGCGCCGGAGTGCTGACGGGCGAGGCGGTGGCCAGCCTCACCGCCACCGACCAGGGCTTCGTCACGGGCGACCTCGTCAACACCGCGAGCAGGCTGCAGAGCGCCGCCGACCCCGGCACGGTTCTGGTCGGCGAGCGCACCCAGCGCGCCACCAACCAGTCGATCGCCTACGCGCCCGTCGACCCGCTGACGGTGAAGGGCAAGGAGGAGCCGGTCCCCGCGTTCCAGGCGCTGCGGCTGATCAGCGAGATGGGCGGCAGCGGGCGCGGCAAGGCGCCCGAACCGCCGTTCATCGGCCGCGAGGAGCAGCTGCGGCTCACCAAGGAGCTGCTGCACGCCACGGGCCGCGAGGGCCGGCCGCGCCTGCTGCACATCTCCGGCGTCGCGGGCATCGGCAAGAGCCGGCTCGTGTGGGAGCTCCTCAAGTACCTCGACGGACTGACGGCCGACACCTACTGGCACGCCGGGCGCTGCCCCTCCTACGGCGACGGCGTCACGTTCTGGGCGCTGGCGGAGATGGTGCGCACCCGCGCCGGCATCGCCGACACCGACGACGCCGACACCAGCCGGCGCCGGCTGGTGGAGTGCCTCACGCGGTACGTGCCCGACACCGACGAGCGGCGCTGGATCGAGCCGCGCCTCGGCCACCTGCTCGGGCTCGAGCCCGCGCCGAGCGGCGACCGCGACGAGCTCTTCGGCGCGTGGCGCCGCTTCTTCGAGCGCGTCGCCGAGCACGGCACCGTGGCCCTGGTGTTCGAGGACCTGCACTGGGCCGACCCCGGTCTCATGGATTTCCTCGAGGGCCTCCTCGACGCGTCGCGGCACTCGCCGATCCTGGTGCTCACCCTGGCGCGGCCCGAGCTCATGGACGCGCGCCCGACCTGGGGGCACGGCGTACGCAGCTCGAGCGTGCTGCACCTCGACCGCCTCAGCGACGACCAGATCCGCACGATGGTCACGTCGTACGTCGACGGCCTCCCCGCAGACGGGCTGCAGCGCCTGGTCGACCGCGCCGAGGGCGTGCCGATGTACGCCGTGGAGACCGTGCGCATGCTGGCCGACCGCGGCGTGCTCGAGCAGCGCGAGGAGTCGTACGTCGCCGTCGGCGAGCTCGGCGGAGAGCTCGACATCCCCGAGACGCTGCACGCGCTCGTGGCCGCGCGCCTCGACGGACTTCCCGAGCTCGAACGGGCCCTCGTGCAGGACGCGTCGGTCGCCGGCCACTCCTTCACCGTGCAGACGGTGTCGGCGGTGAACGGGCGGGACCCCGCCGACGTCGAGCCGCTGCTGCGCCAGCTCGTGCGCAAGGAGGTGCTCGACCAGGACGTCGACCCGCGCAGCCCCGAGCGCGGGCAGTACCAGTTCGTGCAGTCGGTCATCAAGGAGGTCGCGTACTCCACGCTGAGCAAGGGGGCCCGCCGCGCCAAGCACCTCACGTGCGCCCGGTGGCTCGCCGACCTGGCCGACGAGGACCTCGTCGGTGTCGTCGCCAGCCACTTCCTCGAGGCCTACCGCGCCGACCCCGCCGCCGACGACGCCGAGGAGGTCGCCGCCCAGGCCCGCCTCTGGCTGCAGCGCGCGGGCGACCGCGCGCGCACGCTCGGATCGCCGGCGCTGGCCCTCGGCCATGCCACCCAGGCGATCTCGCTCGCGACGACGCCCGAGGAGCGGGGGCCGCTGCACCAGCGCGCCGCCGAGGCGGCCGCCTACCTGGCCGACTTCGACACCGCGTGGGAGCACCACCTGCGCGCGGTCGAGGCCTACCGGGCGACCGGCGACGTGCTCGCCGAGGTGACGCTGCTGTCGATGGGCCCGATCACGGCGGCCCGATGGAACCCGGACCGCATGGAGGTGCTGCGCACGGAGGTGCGCGACCTGCTCGACCGGGTGCCCGAGGATGAGCCTGCGGCGAGGGTCAGGGTGCTGGCGACGGTTGCTGCCGACGCCCACGCGGTCGGACGCCGCGAGGAGGCCGACCGGCTCTCCCAGGAGGCGCTCACCCTCGCCCAGCTGATCGACGACGAGGCGATCTTCTTCGCCTGCGGCGTGCGCGCGAACGTGCTCATCGACCTCGGCCGGCACTGGGAGTCGGTGCTCCTGTTCGAGGGCCGGCTCGAACTCGCCCGCCGGCTCGACAACCCGGCGCAGATCGCCTCGGGCCTGGTCAACCTCGGGATCCTGTACGCCGAGGACGATCCGCGCCTGGCGTTCGAGAAGTTCCGCGAGAGCTCGGCGATGTCGGCCGCGATCGGCGACCGCGCCTCCGCCGACGGCGCCATGACCAACGCGCTCGAGACCGGCGTCGACGTCGGGGAGTGGGACTACGTCGACGCCGCGCTCGCCGAGTTCGCCACCGTCGAGTCGATGTCGGCGAGCGACCGCACGTTCCTCGAGTTCACCGTGCGCATGCTGCAGGCCCACCGCGGCGGCGCGGGCGACGCGCTGGATCGGCTCGAGGAGCTGCAGGCCGAGTGGGGCCACCTCTGGGAGCAGGTCCAGACGCAGACCTGGTTCCTCCGCACGCGCTCCTACGTGCGGCTGCTGGCCGGCGACGACGGCGGTGCCGCCGACGACGTCGAGGCAGCGATCGGCCTCGACCCCGCCGGCATCAACACGCCGACCGCGCTGTGGACCGGCGTGCAGGCGGTCTGCGGCCTGCGAGACGCCGCGAGGCTGCGGTCGATGCTCGAGCCGACGTACGCGCTCCGGGGGCGGTTCGTGCGGACCATCCGGGAGACCGCGCTCGCCGCAGCCGCGGCCCTGGACGGCGCCCCCGACGCCGCCGCCCAGGCGACCGCGGTGCTCGACGTCTGGCACGACGCCGAGCTGCCGCTCGACCACGCGTTCGCGCTGCTCGCACTCGCGCGCGTGCTGCCGGACGGCGCGCTGCCGGACGAGCACGTGGGCGAGGCGCGGGCGTACCTCATCGGCCTGGGCGGCGTGTCGCTCCTGCGCCTGATCGACCGGGCGCTGGAGTCCGCCGTACCCGCCTGACCGCCCGAGCGCTCAGCCGGAGACCGGCGGCACGACGAGCACGGGGCACGGGGCGTTGTGCACGACGGACGTGGTGACCGACCCCTGGCGCATGCCGGGGAAGTGGCCGCGCCCGTGCGAGCCCACGACGACGAGCTGCGCTCCCTGCGCCGCCTGGACGAGGGCCGAGGTGGCATGCGCCTGGACCACGCGCATGTCGATCTCGAGGCCGGGGAAGTCCGGCGCGATCTCCTCGACCATCCGGGCGGTGAGCTGCTCGCCCGCCTCCTGCAGGTCGCGCGCGAGGTCGGGCGGCGCCAGGTAGATGCCGTAGCCCGTCGGGTTCAGGTCCTGCCAGGCGTGCACCACGAGCAGCCGGACGCCGCGCATCAGGGCCTCGTCGGCCGCGGCCGCGAGCGCCGCGTGCGAGGCCTTCGACCCGTCGACGCCCACCGCCACCGGGGACCGCGAGCGGTCGCCGGTCTCGTGCACCACCACGGTGGGGCAGTGCGCGTGCGCGGTCACGTGCCGGCTGACCGAGCCGAGCAGCAGCTCGGCCACGAGGGTGCGGCCGCGGGCGCCGACCACCACGAGGCTCGCCTGCTCGCTCGCCGCGATGATCGAGGACGACGCATGGCCGGCGACGTGCCGCGCCGTGACCGCGACCTCCGGCCACCTGCGCGCGAGAACCTCCACCGCCTCGTCGAGGTACGTCGGCCGCCCGCCCGCCGCAGGGGTCGGTACTGCCGAGACGCCGGGCGACAGCGCCACCCAGTCGGGCTCGGTGACGGCGAGGACCTCGAGCTCCGCGCCGCGCAGCGCCGCCTCCTGACCGGCCCAGTCCACGGCCACGCGCGCACCGGGGGAGCCGTCCGTGCCGACGATGATCGGGAGTGCCGACCTGGTCATGACGCACCTCCTCGAGGAGCCTGCGCCGCCCATCGGGAGCCGACGCGCTCGTCGTGCTCCTCACCCCCATCCTCGTCCTTGCACCGCAGGGGTCGCCACCGCTGGCGGGCGGGGACGCGGCATCCGGCTCGGGGCTCAGGTCCCGGGGAGTGCCGGGCGGTGCAGCACCGCCCAGGTGGGCGTGATGCGGATCTGGTCGCCGTCGACGCTCGCGTCGCCGTCGACGATCAGGCTGTACGCGCCGCCGTCCGGGCCGGGGAAGGCGAGCGTGACCTGCGGGCGCGCCGCGGCGTTGGCGGCGGCCCGGGCGCCGACGGTGGCTGTCAGCGCGCCGTCGACGTACTGCGTCGGGATGCCGAGCGTCTGCGCGCGGCCGTCCTCGCGGACCGTCACGAGGTAGCCCCACGGGAAGTCGGCGAGCCGGTCGGCGAGCTCCTCGAGCGGTACGGCGATGCTCATGCGCCGGAGCCTACTGCCGCTGCTGTCGCGCTCTGGATGGGTGAGAGCGCGCTCTGGGGGACTCTCAGGCATCCAGAGCGGGACCGGAGCTCGGTGGAATGACGAGCCGCATAGCGGGCGCCGCGGGAGCCGGTCGGTCCCTCGCGTGACAGGTGTCCCGGCCGCCGCAGGGCCGAACCTCGCCCGTGGCGCACGCGCGGCTGACTACCGTGGGGCCCCGTGACCCTGCTGCTGGTGTACTCCGTGACGCTGATGGCCGCGGTGCTGCTCTCGGGCCGGGCCCACCGCACCGTGCTGTCGACGACGGTGCTGTTCCTCGCAGCCGGCGTGCTCGCCGGACCCGTCACGGGCTGGGTGCAGGTCGGGCCGGAGGACCCGGTCGTCAGCGTGGTGGCGACCGTGGCTCTGTTCGTCGTGCTGTTCACCGACGGGATGCACCTGTCGGCCAGCGAAGTGTCGGCGGCGTGGCGCCTGCCTGGCCGCGCGCTCCTGCTCGGCCTGCCGCTCACCATCGTGTTCGGCGCCGTGGTCTGCGTGGTCACCGGCGTACTCGACCCCGTGGGCGCGGCGCTCGTCGCGGCCGTGCTCGCACCCACCGATCCGGTGTTCGCCTCGGCGCTCATCGGGCGGCCTGAGGTGCCGGAGCGGCTGCGCAACCTCCTCAACGTCGAGTCGGGCCTCAACGACGGCCTGGCGCTGCCGGTCGTCCTCGTCCTCATCACCGTGGTGTCGGGGCAGCAGGTGGAACTCGGGCTGATCGTGGCCGAGCTCCTCGGCGGTCTCGTGCTCGGCGTCGTCGTGCCGTGGGCGCTCATCCGCCTCGAGCAGACGCGCTGGTTCGACGCCTACGGCAAGTACCAGCCGCTCAACGGGTTCGCGATCGGCGCTGTGCTCTTCTCGCTCTGCGCCATCACGCACGCGAACCCGTTCCTCGCCGCGTTCGCCGCGGGCATCACCGTCCGGTCGCTGTCGCCGGAGGTCGCGCGCTCGTACGAGGAGTTCGCCGAGCCCGCCGGCGAGCTGGTGAAGCTCGGCGCGGTCCTCACCTTCGGCCTGCTGCTCATCCCGAGCGTGTTCGCGAGCATCCCTCCGGCGGGGTGGATCGCGGCCCTGCTGCTGCTGCTCGCCGTGCGCCCGGCGGCCCTCGGCCTGGCGCTGCTCGGCGCGCGGCTGCCCGCTGCGGAGTTCTGGGCGGCGGCGTGGTTCGGCCCGAAGGGCTTCGCCTCGGTGACGTACGGCCTGCTCCTGCTGTCGGAGGGCGTGCCGCACGCCGACCTCGAGTTCGGGATCGTCGCTGCGGTCATCGCCGCCTCGATCGTGCTGCACTCGACGACCGACCACCTCGTGGCCCGCGGCTTCGCGCGGCGGATGGCCGAGGCTCCCTGAGGCGTACGCCGGTACGCGGCGGCTCAGCGCACGGCCTGCACCAGGTGGGCCGCCAGCAGCACGGTCGAGGTCACCGCACCGCGCCGCGCGAAGGCGCGGAGTCCGACGTCGTGCGGGCGCCACACGGCCATCGACGCGATGTGCACGACCTCGACGGCCGCCGCCCACCGATGGGCTGACGGGCGGTCGGTGCGGACGAGCCAGATCGCTTCCAGCGCATGGCGTGCGGCGAGCACCCGCGTGAGCGCGGTCGTGGATAGGGACCTGCCGCCGTCCGGCCCGGGCACGGCGACGAGCAGCGCTCCGGTGGCCAGGTGCGCACCGGCCATCGGCCGCGCGCCGGAGGGATGCGACATCACCGCCCCTTGCGCGAGACGGCGAGGGCGGCAGCGCCCGCTCCCACGACGAGCCCGGCGGCGCCGAGCAGCCCGTGGTGCTGGGACGCCCACAGCTGCGGGCTGCGACGCAGCGCGCGGTCGTCGAACCGCCCGTGCGCGCCGTAGTCGCGGTCGTCGTCCGCGGGCGACCACAGGTCGTCGTCGTGCGGCTTCTCCGGCTCGCCGGTCTGCTGCGAGTCGAAGCCTGTCCTCGCGAGGTAGCGGTCCAGGAGCCCGGGTGCCACGGCGTTGGCCATGAGCGTCGCCGCGGTGCTGGCGCCGACCCAGTACTCGCGCCGGCCGGGGTGGTCCGCGGCGTACTCCACGGCCCGGGCGGCCACCTCGGGCTGGTAGATCGGCGGGACGGGCTGCGCCTCGCGCGCCAGGCGCGAGCGCACCCAGGTGAACTGCGGGGTGTTGACCGCCGGCATCTGCACCATGGTGACGCGGATCCCGCTGCCCTCGTGCAGCAGCTCGCAGCGCAGCGCCTCGTGGAACCCCTGGATCGCGTGCTTCGCGCCGCAGTACGCCGTCTGCAGCGGGATGCCGCGGTACGCCAGGGCCGAGCCGACCTGCACGATCGTCCCCGCATCGCGGGGGCGCATGAGCTGCAGGGCCGCGCGCGTGCCGTGCACGTACCCCAGGTAGCTCACCTCGGTGACGCGGCGGAACTCCTCGGGCTCGATGTCCTCGAAGCGTGCGAACACCGACGTGAACGCGTCGTTGACCCACAGCGACACGGGCCCGAGCTCGGCCTCTGCCTGTTTCGCGGCGTCGTGCATCTCGTCCCAGTCGGAGGTGTCGGCGGCGAGCACCAGCGGGACGCCGCCCAGCCTCCGCACGTCCTGCGCGGCTGCCTCGAGCCCCGCGTCGCCCCGGGCCACGAGGGCGACGGCGTCGCCGCGCGCCGCGAGGCGCCGGACCACCGCACGCCCGATGCCGCCGCTCGCGCCCGTCACCACGGCGACGCGACGCTGCCGGCCGTCCGTGGTGGTCCCGCTCGTCTGCAGCGCGGTCATGGTGCGCTCCTCTCGTCGGTGCTGCGGCAGTGCCCCGATACCGGGCGGGGCGGGGGTCGCGGTGGCGCGGGGCGTCTCACGGGCCGTCATCGCACCGACCTCGACCAGGCCCGGACGACGGTCGTCGCGACCACTGCGTAGGCGATCGCCCGCGCCCAGGCGGGTGGCGGCCGGTTCGCGACCTCCGGGAGATGGCTCATCGCACCGGCTCCACGTCGCGTCCGGTGAGGTCCTCGTCGCCCCACTCGGCGAGGTCGGCTCCGACCGCCCCTGCCGCGTCGAGCAGCAGGGCGTGCACGAAGGCCTGGGGGAGGTTGCCCAGCAGCTCGCGGTGCCGGACGTCGAACTCCTCGGTGAACAGCCCGGGGGAGCCGCACGCGGAGCGGTTGCGCTCGAACCACCGCGCCCCGGTCACGTGGTCGCCGGCCTTGATCATCGCCAGGCTCACGAGGAATCCGCACAGCATGAACGCGCCCTCCGTGTCTCCCGGGGAGCCGTCGCCGAGGCCGCGGTAGGCGTAGCCGTCGTCGGTGAGCTGGTCCACGACCGCGCGCAACGTCGGCGCGAGCTCCTCGGGAGGGACCTCGGGGTCGCGCACCAGCGGCCACAGCAACGCAGGGTCGACGCGGTTGTCGTCGGGCGTCCGGCGCCAGACGCCGTCCGGCGACAGGGACCGCCGTCGCGTCTCGTGCAGCACGGTGTCGGCCAGGGAGCGCAGCCGGTCCGACGCGGCGGGGGACCAGTGGGTGCGGGCCAGCGCGCGCAGCCCCGTGACGCACGCCAGCCGCGAGTGGGTCCACCACTGCGGGTCGAGCTCCCACAGGCCGCAGTCGCGCTCGTCCCACCGGTCGGCGATGGCCGAGGCCGCGATCTCGGCAGCCTTCCAGCCGTCGGAGTCCAGCATCCCGTGGCGGGCGGCCTCGGCCAGCAGGCCCAATGACTCGCCGAACATGTCGAGCTGGAACTGCTCGCGCGCGCCGTTGCCGGTCAGCGCTCGGGCCCCGGGGTATCCCGGCAGCGGCAGCGGGCTCAGCGGCGGCACGGCGCCCCCGGTGACCGTGTACGCCGGCCGGGTGTCCGTGCCGTCGGCGAGCAGCCGAGCGGTGACGAAGGACTGCGCGTTGTCGAGCAGGTCGAGGACGCCGGCCCGTCCGGCAGCGCCGCCCGCCACGCACTGGTCGCGCAGCCAGGCGTACCGGTAGTCGTAGTCGCGGGCACCTCCCGAGCGCTCCGGGAGGCCGAGCGTGGCGGCGGCCACCATGCCGCCCCCGGACGGGCTCGTGAGCCCGCGGATGACGGCGGCGGCGAGGTCGGCGTCCCGCGGGGCGGCCGTGGGACGGTTCGGCCGCGCATCGCCCGCCCACTCCTCGCGCGTGCGCCGCCACAGCTCGTCGGCGGGCACCGCAGGGCCGAGCGGTCCGGAGCCGATCTCGAGCACGAGGTCCGTCGGGTCGTCGCCCGGCTCGAGCAGGAGCAGGCCCTCGAGCACCCGCTCCGCGGTCGGGACGGCGTCCGGCGCGCCGCGCAGCCGCAGGGTCAGGCCGCCGGCGTCGGCGTACCAGATGCCATCGATCCGGTGCAGGTCCGCGAGCCGCCGTGCGCCGAAGCCGGGCCGCAGGTCGAGCGTGAGCCGCAGGACGGCCGGATGGCTCTCGGCCTCGAACCGCCGCAGGAGCACGGCGGTGCGCGGATCGGCGGGGCGCGCCAGCGCGCTCGTGCTGCGGACGGCGCCGTCGTCGGTCACCCAGTCCTCGCGCCAGACGAGCGAGGCCTCCTCGTACGTGCCCGACGGCTTGTAGTGCGAGTCCGGTGTGATGGTGAAGTGACCCGGACCGCCGATGAGCCCGGACAGGACGGCGTCGTCGTGCCACTGCGGCGCGCACATCCACAGCACCGACCCGCCCGGCGAGAGCAGGGCGCCGCGCTCCCCGTCGGCGATCAGGGCGAGCTCCCGCAGGGACGGCGCGGCCCGCAGTCCTGGCTGCTCGTGCCTCTCGTCGCTCAGCATCGGTCCACCGTCCCTCTCAGCGCTGGCTCGGCCTCAGCACGCACCGAACGGCCATGCCGGAGACCGGCGCGAGGTGGGCGCGATCAGCGGGAGCCACAGCCTCGAGCAGTGCGGGCCCGAGGCGTATGCGGCCGCAGCACACCCAACTCCTTGCTCCTCAGGTGCGCTGTTCCCGACGGCGGCGGCCCCAAACCCCCGAATGATCGAGCCCCGCGGCCGTTCCAGTGTCCGGCGCGGGAGCCTGCGGCCGGGCCCGCAGTCGAGGGACGGTCGTCGGGCCGAGGATCAGGCTCGATCGGCGCGGGCGCGCAGGGGTGCCGAGCCTCCGCCGACGACCTCGACGATGCGGTCGGCGACGACGAGGGGATCCTCGTGCTCCCAGAAGCGCAGCACGGTCCAGCCCTCGTCGGTCAGGCGCGCGGTGGTGTCGAGGTCGCGGGCGGCGTTGCGGGCCAGCTTCGGGCCCCAGTAGTCGACGTTCTGCTTGGGCGTCGTGGAGTGCTCGGGGCAGCCGTGCCAGAAGCAGCCGTCGATGAAGACCGCGATCTTGCGCCGCGTGAACACCACGTCGGCGCGCCTGCGCCGGTCGAACGCCAGCGGGTAGTCGACGCGGTAGCGCAGGCCGGCCGCGTGCAGGGCACGGCGTACGGCGAGCTCCGGAGCGGTGTCGCGCCGCCGGTTGCCCAGCATCGACCGGCGCGTGCCCTCACTCGTCGCCCACGACTCCACACACCCATCGCACCACGCTCTGGATGCCTGAGAATCCCCTATAGGGGACTCTGACCCATCCAAAGCGGGCTGCGCGGTGGCCGTCGCGGGTCCTACGTGAGGCCGTTGCTGAGCCCGACGACGACCCAGATCAGCGCTCGCGATCGCAGGTCGCGGTGTGAGTCGGTCGCAGAGCGGGTCTCAGCCGCCAAAGCCGAAGGGCTGGGCGCCCTGGCCCTTCCAATACTCCAGCAGGCGGTAGGCGCGCAGGCTCTGCGGGCAGCTCGGACCTTCGGCTCGGCGTGCGAGGGAGAAGACGTCCTCCATGAGGTTGCGGGCCTCCCTCCGCTGGCCGCTCCGGTAGAGCAGTCGGGCGAGGACCTCGCGGCAGTCCCTAGCGTCGGAGTCGTACGGCCCCACTGCGTGGTCCATGTCCTTCACGAGTGCCTGCAGCAGTTCGATCGCCTGGGCCGACTCGCCTGCGTAGCCCAGCATGGCGGCGTGGCTGTAGCGAAGCCGCAGCAACCACGGGTCGTCGGCCTTCACGTCGGCATAGGCGTCGACCAGCAGATCGGCCAGATCGCGGGCAGCCTGCCTCAGGTCGCCGCCCTGGCCTCGCGTCACCGCGGCCGCGACACGTTGCTCGAGCTCGTCCCGCGGGGACGCCTCGCCCGGCGGCGTCAGCGCACCGATCTCGACGAGCTGCGCGTAGTGCTCGGCAGCGGCGTCGCCGTTCCCCGCAAGCAACTCCTGTTCGGCGAGGAGGGTGCGGATCTCGACGGTCACGGGGCTGAACCGCCCAAGGATGCGGTCGGCGGAACGTACGAGCACGCGCAGAGCCGACACCGCGTCGTCCGTCTGCTCGAGGCCGACCAGGCAACGAGCCCGGAAGAGACGCGCCTTCAAGATTGTGCGACCTTCGCGAGCGTACACATGGCGGAGACGGTCGATCGCCTCCTCGATGAGGGCCAGGGCGGCTTGGTAGTCACCAGCCTCCGCGGCGGCCGCCGCCTTCAGCTCCACGTCCACGACCTGGTAGTCCTGTCCTGTACGCCGATAGAGCTCACGACGCTCCGCCGGACCACGGGCGTCCTCCTCGTCCGAGTCGATGAGCGTGAGGCCGACGCCCTGACGAAGCAGATATGAGATGTAGCTCGACTGCTCGGCCGAGATACCCGGGAGCGCCGTGCTCGCGTCGAACTTGGCGGGCGGCTGTTGGCGGCGGTCGGCCGCCAGGTCGATCCCCGACTCCGTCGTCCAGCGCTCGACGTCAGCACGGACGAGCTTCGTGATCGCGTGGGTCGGTCCGAGGCAGTGCTCTGCCTGGGGCAGGAGGATCGAGGCCTCGACGACGGCTCGGCGCTGGTGTCCGGCGAGCCAGAGCGCGAGGGCGTGGTTCCTGCGCGCTTTGAGAGTGTCGGCCCGTTCAGGGCCCTGGATCCGCTCGCGAGCGTCGACGAGCGGCGCGGAATGCTCGAGGGCCTCGTCGTACCGGCCCTCACGAATCAGCATCGCCACCAAGTTGCTGCGAACCTGGAGCGTATCGAGGTGGTCCGGTCCGGCAGCGGCGCATCGGCGCTGGTAGTCCTGGAGAATCTCGTCACTCGACGGCACCGTGTCACCCCCGGAGCGGGAGGTTAGCGTCCTCGCCGCTCTGAGTCGCGACGAGCGACAGCGCCGTTTCTGGATCGCGGCGACGCTCTGGATGCCTGAGAGTCCCCTAGAGGGGACTCTGACCCATCCAAAGCGGGTCCCTAGAGCGGCCAGACTCTGGGGATGATGAGGAGGGCGACGAGGAGCCAGGCGAGCAGCAGCGGCGCGCCGAGCTTCCAGTAGTCGCCGAAGCGGTAGCCGCCGGGACCGAGCACCATCATGTTGGCCGGCGTCGAGACGGGCGTGAGGAACGACGCCGAGCCCGCGACGGCCACGGCCATGAGGATCGGCAGCGGCGAGACGCCCGACTCCGACGCCGCGGCGACCGCGATCGGGATGATGATCAGCACGGTCGCGGTGTTGGAGATGAACTGCCCGAGCAGCGCGGTCAGCGCGAACAGCGCCAGCAGCACGAGGATCGGGTGCCCCTCGCCGACCACGGCCACGAGCTTGTCGGAGATGAGCTCGGCTGCGCCGCTCGTCTGGATCGCGGTCGACAGCGGGATGAGGCCGCCGATCAGGATCACGGTCTGCCACGACACGGCGCGGGCGGCCTGGCCGGCCGACACCACGCGGAAAAGCACCATCGCAGCAGCCGCGCCGAGGCCCGCCGCAGCGGGAGGTACGACGTTGGCCGCGAGCAGCACGATCATCACGGCCAGCACGGCGATCGCGACCGGCGCCTTGGCGCCGAGCGGCACGGCCTGGCGCCGCAGCTGGTCGGGGGAGTTGACCACCAGCACGTCGCGGTGGTCGACCAGCTCCTCCACTGCGGCCCAGGAGCCGTGGACGAGGAGGGAATCCCCCTCCTCGAGCAGGGACGCCGTCGCGCCGAGCTCGCGGCCGCGACGTCGGATGCCCAGCACCACGAGGTCGGCACCCCGCTTCATGCCGGGGAACATCGTCTCGCCCACGAGCGGCGACCTCGGCGGGATGACCAGCTCGACGAGGCCGGAGTCGCGGTCGAGCAGCGCACCGGTGGCAGTGACCGGCCGCATCGTCACGTCGAGGCCCGAGGTGCTGGCGAGCGAGGTGGCCTCGGCCTCGGGCCCGGTCACCACCACGACGTCGCCCGCCTCGAGCTCGGTCGAACCGGTGAGGCGGTCCAGGCCCCGCTGCGCGGCGATGAGCCGCAAGGCCGGGAACGCCTGCAGCGACAGGGATCCCCACGGCGTACCGATGAGCGAAGACGACGTCGTGAGCTTCAGGCGGTAGAAGCCGTCGACCAGCTCGTAGTGCTCGGCGAGCTCACGGGCGTGGTCGCTGAGGTCGGGCGGCTGCGACGCCGACGAGCGGTCGGGCAGCACGCGCGGCCCGAGCACAGCCACCACGAGGATCGTCACGAGCACGAGCGGTACGCCGACGATCGTGAAGGAGAAGAACGAGAAGGCGCCCGCACCTGAGTCGGCCGCGGCCTGCGACACGAGCACGTTGACCGGCGACCCGGTGAGGATCAGCAGTGCGCCCGCGCTGCCGGCGAACGCCATCGGCATGAGCAGACGGCCCGGCTTCACGCCGAGGCGCATCGCCATCACGACGATCATCGGGATGAGCGCGGCGGCTGCGCCGTTGAGCGAGATGAGCGCGCTCATCACGGCGGCCATCGCCATGATCGCGACGAGCGCGACCTTCGGGTTGCCGCCCACCTTGTCGAGCAGCCAGCGCCCGGCCCACGTCGTGACTCCGGCGGAGTCGATGCCCTCGCTCACCACGAAGAGCGAGGCGATGAAGACCACCACAGGATCGCCGAACCCCGCGAGCGACTGCTCAAGCGAGAGCAGCCCGGTTGCGTACAGCGTGAGGGCCGTGATGATGGCGACGAGCCCGACGGGAAGCTTGTTCCAGATGAACACGAGCACGACGGCGAGCAGGATCAGCAGGCTGATCGTCGCGTCGCTCACGGTGGCTCCTCCTGCGCCGCAGCGCGTCGTCTTCGTCGTACCCGATCTGGATGGTTGATCTCGTCCTATGGAGCGAGGTCTGGCATCCAGATCGGTGCCGGGGTGGGTGTCAGGCGCCGCCGCCGATGGAGCCGACGATGATGCTCGTGACGACGACGGAGGTGATGGTCACGGTCGCGAACCCGGCCACGATCATCTTCGGCAGGATCTCGTGCTCGATGGCCGCGATCTCCTCGGGCGTCTCGCCGGCACCGCGCGCTGCCTCCTGGGACAGGATCATCGTGCCCGGGAAGCCGTACAGCGACGTGAGGCCGATCGCGACCGACATCGGCACGCTGTAGCCGAGCAGCTTGCCCACGAGGGCCGAGAAGCCCGCGATGCCCGCGACGCCGAAGACGAAGGCGAGCAGCAGCGGTACGGCGAGGGCGCTCACGTCGGACGGCGTGACGGTCGCGAGCGGTCCGAACACCAGGATCATGATCGCGATCATCATGAGGCCGAGCGAGTCGATGCCCGAGAGCACCGACGGCTTGAAGATGCCGGTCGCGCGGAGCGTGATGCCGAGCAGCAGCGCCACGACGAACGTGTTGAGGGCGCCGTTCGTGAGGTTGTTGACGCCGATCGACACCAGCACCGCGACGCCGACGACGAACAGCGTGCCCGCCGTCGTGCGGAACGGTGCGGGCAGCTTGGACTCGGTCGAGGCCTCGGCGTCGAGCTCCTTGGCGCTCTCGAGGTTGCCCGCGCGGTACTCCGCCTTCACCCGCGCAGCCTCGCGGCGCAGGATGATCGAGGTCAGCGGGAAACCGACGAGGCCCTGCAGCGCGGCGATGAGCACCGGGAAGATCGCGACGCTCGTCAGTCCGACGCCGAGAGCCGCCTCCTGCACGAGCAGGATCGAGATCGTGCCGCCCGAGAGCGCGCCCGTGCCGGCGATGACGAAGTCGAGGGCGTTGGCGTAGCCGTCCTCCTGGCTCTGGGTGAGCGTGGTGCCGAAGAGCAGGCTGGCGAGATAGAGCGCGACGCCGATGCCGAAGACCGTGACCACGCCGATGATGAACGTCTTCCACTGCCGCTTGAAGTCGTCGAGGCTGATCATCGTGCCGAGGTGCACGATGATGAAGCCGACCACCACGCCGGCGAGCGCGAGCAGCGACGAGGCCGCGAGCAGATCCTCCGGGAAGATGTCCGTGAGGAAGCCGATCAGGAAGATGATCGAGGCCACGAACAGCGACGACAGCAGCGACTTGGTCTTCTTCGCGACGAAGTCGCTGACGGTCCACACCGCCATGACGACGACGAACGCGAGGACGGGATTCATCTGGGGGCTCTCCTGAGGTTCGGACGTTCGGCTGAACCGTAGCGCGCGGACACGGCTCCCACCCCCGGGACCCGCCCCTGCCCGGCCCGATCTGGATGTCGGAAGTCGCTGCAGAGAGCGACATGTCGCATCCAGAACGGGGAGGATCCTGGGGACGTCGTGACGGGGGTCGCGTTCGGGCGGGGGCGGCGTACGCCGGGCCCAGAGGCGTGGCAGGGTCGGGGGTGCCAGCGCTGCGGAAGGGGACGACGTGTCCGAGAGCCTCTACATCACCTCGGCATCGCCGCGCGCGGGCAAGGCCGTCGCGGCGCTCGGGGTGCTCGAGCTGCTCGCGCGACGCGTCGACCGCATCGGCCTGTTCCGCCCGCTGATCGACGGCGACGGATCCTCCGACGCTCTGGTCGAGCTGCTGGTCGACCGCTACGGCCTCGACGTCGACCTCGCGACGGCCTGTCCGATGACGTACGCCGATGCTGCGCGGCACCTCGAGGCCGGCCATCCCGAGCACGTCGTGGCGGCCGCGGTGGAGGCGTTCGCGGCGGTTCGCGCCAGGTACGACTTCGTGCTGGTGCTGGGCACCGACTACACGGGCCCGGCGCCGTCGACGGAGCTCGATCTCAATGCGACGCTCGCGGCCAACCTCGGCGCGCCGGTACTGTCGGTGGTGTCGGCGTGGGACAGCGCGCCCGACGAGGTGCCGGTGTCGGTGGCGCAGGCGCGGCACGTGCTGCTGGACCACGGCTGCACGCTCGTCGGCACGCTGGTGAACCGCGCGGATCCTGCGGTGCGCGACGCGATCGAGGGCCTCGTGTCGAGCTCCGGCGAGGAGCCGGTGTGGGTGCTGTCGGACCTGCCGGTGCTGTCGGCGCTCACCGTGGACGAGATCTGCTCCGCGCTCGGCGGAAGGGTGCTCGCGGGGGAGCCGGACGACCTGCAGCGCGAGGTCGACCGGTTCGTCGCGGGCTCGGCGCACGTGCCGAACGTGCTGCCGCTGCTGGACACCGGCGTACTCCTGGTCGCCGCCGGCGACCGCTCGGACCTCGCGGTGGCGATGGCGGCGTTCGCCTCGAGCCCCGACCTGCCCACGCCGGCGGGCCTCGTGGTGACCCTCGACCTGCTGCCCGATGCCGTCACCTTGCAGCTGCTGCGGGCCTCGCGGCTGCCGGTCGTGGCGGTCGAGTCGGACACGTACGCCACGCTGCACACCATCGAGGGGCTGCGCGGCGAGATCCGCCCGGGGTCACGGCGCAAGATCGCGGCGGCGCTCGGCGAGTTCTCCGCGAACGTCGACACCGACCGGCTCGCCTCGCGCATCCGGTTCAGCACGTCGACGACCGTGACGCCGTTGATGTTCGCGGTCGACGTCCTCGAGCGGGCACGTTCGGATCGCAAGCGCATCGTGCTGCCCGAGGGCCTCGACGAGCGCATCCTGCGCGCCGCGGAGGAGCTGCTGCACGGGCGCGTCGTCGACCTCGTGCTGCTCGGCGACCCCGACGCGATCACCTCTCGTGCAACGGGTCTCGGCGTCGACATCAGCGGCGCGGAGATCATCGATCCCGCTACGTCGCCGTTGCTTGCGTCGCTCGCGGAGCGGTACGCCGCGTTGCGCGTGCACAAGGGCGTCACGCTCGAGGTCGCGCACGACCGGGCGCAGGACCCGTCGTACTTCGGCACCCTGCTCGTCGAGACCGGGTACGTCGACGGCATGGTGTCGGGCGCGACGCACACCACGGCGGAGACGATCCGACCGGCGCTCGAGGTGATCAAGACGGTGCCGGGGGTGTCGCTGGTGTCCTCGACGTTCCTCATGTGCCTGCCCGACCGCGTGCTGGCGTTCGCCGACTGCGCGGTCAACGTCGACCCCTCCGCGCAGCAGCTCGCGGAGATCGCGTCGTCCACGGCCGACACGGCTGCGGCGTTCGGCCTGGTGCCGCGCGTGGCGATGGTGTCGTACTCGACGGGCACGTCGGGGTCCGGTGTGGACGTCGAGAAGGTGCGCGCCGCGACCTCGCTGCTCGTCGACGCGCGGCCCGATCTCCCTGTGGCCGGCCCGATCCAGTACGACGCAGCCGTCGATCCTGCAGTAGGTGCGTCGAAGATGCCGGGCAACGAGGTCGCCGGGCATGCCACCGTGCTGGTGTTCCCGGACCTCAACACGGGCAATGCGACGTACAAGGCGGTGCAGCGCTCGGCGGACGCGGTCGCGGTCGGGCCGGTGCTGCAGGGCCTGCGCCGCCCGGTCAACGACCTCAGCCGCGGCTGCACCGTGCCCGACATCGTCAACACCGTCGCCATCACCGCCATCCAGGCCCAGTCCGTGGGGTAGTCCCCGCTTTGGATGGGTGAGAGTCCCCTATAGGGGAGTGTGGGGCATCCAAAGCGGCCCTGGGCCGTTGTGCACAGGGGACGTCGACGTGCGTGTCGTGCACAGGGACACGCGTTGGGCTGCCCCTCGCGCCGCCGCCCGCAGCGACTGTCTCGCCATGATTGGTGGCCGGGCGGTGTTCGACGAGGTGCCGGGGCTGCGCGAACTGGCGCAGTCCGAGTACGGCGTACTGCGGCGCGACCAGTTGCTCGTTCTCGGCATCACGTGGAGGCATATCCAGAACCATGTCCGGGCCGGCCGTTGGCGCACGATCGGGCCTGTCGTGGTGGTGCTGTCCACCGGGCCGCTGTCTCGAGTCCAACGTATGCAGGTGGCGTGCGCCCACGCGGGACCACATTCGTTCCTGGATGGTCGCACCGCCCTGGAGCGATTCAGCTTGTCCGGTTGGTTCAACCCCGACCTGGAGGTGGTGGTCCCGCACGGGTCGTTGCCCGGGCGACTCTCGGGCGTGGTCGTGCACCAGTCGCGTCACCTGGACGAGATCGACCTGCGCCGTACCCCAGCGCCTCGGTGCGTCTCACCCGCGCGGGCCGCGATCGATGCAGCAGGCCGTGAAGCCTCGCCGCGATCGGCGGCGGCCCTGGTCCTCGCAGTGGCGCAGCAGCGGCTGGCTACCCCGGCGGAGATGCTCGACGTCCTGTCGCGCATCTGGCGGGTGAGGCACACCGCCGTCATCCGCGAGGCGCTCAGCAGCGCCTCGGATGGTGCGGACTCGCTCTCCGAGAACGACGTACTCCGGCTCATGCGCGCCGTGGGCTTGCGCGACATCCGGCGCCAGGTCCCCATCACGACGCCGCTGGGCACCTTCCCTGTGGATTTCCTCGTGCAGCTGCGCGACGGCCGCCGCCTTGTCGTCGAGGTCGATGGACCCTCGCACGACGACCCCCGGCAGCGGCTCAAGGACCAGGAGCGCGACGCGGCCCTCCTGTCGCTGGGATACGTAGTGCTCCGCATCCCGGTCGCGCTGCTGCGTGCGGACCCCGCCGCGGTGCGGGAGCAGCTGCGCACGATCTGGATGTCCAGCACCCCTAAAGGCTCGCTTTGGATGCCTGAGAATCACCTATAGGGGACTCTCAGGCATCCAAAGCGAGCACTACAGGAGGTCCTTCAGGGGGATCGTGGGGTCGGCGAGGCGGTTCGGGTCGATGGGGGTGCGGCTGGCGATGAGGGCCTTGATGTCGTCGGTCACGTCCCACACGTTGACGTTCATGCCGGCCTGCACCACGCCCTGGGCGGTCCAGAACGCGATGAGCTCGGGCTTGCTGCGGTCGCCCCGGATCACGACGCCGTCGTAGCTGCCGGGCGCGGCGTACCCGGTGTACTCCAGGCCGAGCTCGTACTGGTCGCTGAAGAAGTACGGCGACCGCTCGTACGACGCGTCCTCGCCCAGCACGCCCGCCGCGGCAACCGGCGGCTGGTTCAGCGCGGTGGCCCAGTGCTCCACGCGGATCCGCCTGCCCAGCAACGGATGCCAGGCGTTCGCGACATCGCCCACGGCGTAGATGTCGGGGTCGCTGGTGCGCAGGTGCTCGTCGACGAGCACGCCGTTGTCCACGTCGAGGCCAGCGTCGGAAGCGAGCTGCACGTTGGGCGTGATGCCCACGCCGACCACCACCGCCTCGGCGGCGACGGCGGTGCCGTCGTCGAGCTGCACCGCGACCACGCGGCCGTCGTCGCCGGTGAGCGCAGCGACGCCGACGCCGGTGCGCAGGTCGACGCCGTGCCCGCGGTGGACCTCGGCCAGGATCGGCGCCACCTCCGGCCCGAGGACGCCAGCCAGGGGGAGCGGCGCCTGCTCGACGAGCGTGACGTCGATCCCGGCCATGCGGGCCGCGGCCGCGACCTCGAGCCCGATCCAGCCGCCGCCGACGACGACGATGCGCTGCACGACGTCGAGCACGTCGCGCAGCCGGTCGCTGTCCTCAAGGGCGCGCAGGTAGTGGAGGCCGTCGAGCTCGCTGCCGGCGACGTCGAGCGTGCGAGGGGACGAACCGGTGGCGAGCACGAGGCGGTCGTAGGGGAGCTCGGTCCCGCCCGCGAGCGCGACCGTGCGCGATGCCCGGTGGATCGCGGTGGCGCGCGAGCCGCGGAGCAGGGCCACGTCGTGGTCGGCGTACCACTGCTCGTCGTGCACGAACACGCTCGAGCGCTCGGCCTTGCCCTGCAGGTAGTCCTTGGACAGCGGCGGCCGCTCGTACGGCAGGTGGGGCTCGTCGCCGATGAGCGTGAGGGCCCCGGCGTACCCCTTCTCCCGCAGCGCCTCCACGGTCTTGGCGCCCGCGAGGCCGCCCCCGATCACCACGACGCTCGTGACGTCCGACATACCGCACCTCCTCGATGTCCCCTTCCACCCTCGGTCAGATCCGCACACCGCGCCACAGCCGGGCCGACGAGTTTGGCTCGCTTTGGATGCCTGGGAGTCACCTCTAGGGGACTCTCAGGCATCCAAAGCGGGGGAGGGCGGCGCGGTAGCGTGCGGCGCGTGAGCGTGGAGGAGCTGGTCGCGGCGCTGCCGGGCGACGTGGTGGTGACCGACGTCGAGCGCATGGACAAGTACCGCTGGGACCGCGCGAACGACCCGCGCGCCGGCGTGCCGCTCGCGGTCGTGCGCGCGGAGTCGACCGAGCACGTGCAGACCTCCATCAGGTGGGCGGCCAAGCACAGCGTCCCCGTGGTGCCGCGCGGCGCCGGCACGGGCCTCAGCGGCGGCGCATCAGCGATCGACGGCTGCCTCGTGATCTCCACCGAGCGGATGCGCGGCGTGGAGATCGACCCGCTCACGCGTATCGCGTACGTCGAGCCCGGCCTGCTCAACGCCGAGCTCAAGGCTGCGGCCGCGCAGCACGGGCTGTGGTACCCGCCGGACCCGTCGTCGTTCGAGATCTGCTCGATCGGCGGCAACATCGCGACGAACGCCGGCGGTCTGTGCTGCGTGAAGTACGGCGTGACCACCGACTACGTGCTCGGGCTCACCGTGGTGCTCGCGGACGGTACGGCGGTGCAGCTCGGCGGCCCGCGGCTCAAGGACGTCGCCGGCCTCAGCCTCACCAAGCTGTTCGTGGGCAGCGAGGGCACGCTCGGCATCGTGACGCGCATCGTGCTGAGGCTCGTGCCGGCGCAGCGCACGCCGTCCACCCTCGTCGCCACGTTCTCAAGCCTCGACGACGCCACGGCGGCGGTGCTCGCGATCTCGAGCCGGATGCGCCCGTCGATGCTGGAGTTCATGGACCGCGCCTCGATCCACGCCGTCGACGACATGACGCGCATGGGTCTCGACCGCACGGCCGAGGCGCTGCTGGTCGTGCAGTCGGACGAGCCCGCGGCGTACGCCGCCGCCGAGATCGCCGAGGTGGGCGCGCTCTGCGACGCGAACGGCGCGACCGACTGGTTCTCGACCGACGACGCGGACGAGGGCGAGCAGTTCGTGCAGGCGCGGCGCCTGGCGATCCCGGCGCTGGAGCAGAAGGGCGCGCTGCTGCTCGAGGACGTCGGAGTGCCCCTGCCGCAGCTCGGCGCGCTGGTGCGCGGCATCGAGGCGATCAGCCGCACGCACGACACGCTCGTCGCAGTCGTCGCGCATGCCGGCGACGGCAACACGCACCCGCTCGTGGTGTTCGACCCCGCGGACCCCGACGCCGCTGCGCGTGCCGAGGCGGCGTACGACGCGATCATGCGCCTGGCCATCGAGCTCGGCGGCACGATCACGGGCGAGCACGGCGTCGGGCGGATGAAGCAGCCATGGCTGCGCGACTACCTCGGGCCCGAGGTGCACGACCTCAACAAGCGCATCAAGGCAGCCCTCGACCCCCACAACATCCTCAACCCCGGCGCCGGGATCTAGCCCCTCCCGGGCCCGCTTTGGATGGGTGACAGTCCCCTATAGGGGTGCGTGGGGCATCCAAAGCGCGCCCGCGTACGACGAAGCCGGGGGCCGGATCCCGTGAACGGATCCGGCCCCCGGCCGATCGCCGGAAGGGCTCACCCCCGACCGGCGAGGTCGTCAGTCGGCGTACGACTCGCCGAGGCCGCCCAGGTGGCCGGGCGTCACGATCTGCAGGCCAGCCTTGGCGGCGTTGGGGAAGTCGTCGTCGACGTGCACGATCGACACCCCCGCGGCCTCAAGGATCGAGCCGCCCACCGAGGCGCGGAAACCGCTGCCGCAGTAGATCCAGACGGGGGCGGAGAACGACGCGGCCCAGTCGCGCACCTCGTCGAGCCGGCCGCGGAGCTCGTGCAGCGGCACGTGCTTGGCGCCGGCGACGTGGCCGTCGTTCCACTCGCTGTTGCGCCGCAGGTCGAGCATCGGCAGCGACGGGTCGGCAGCGAGCGCGGCGGCCATGCCGGCGTGATCGGACCGCTCGTACGACGACAGCGGCGCGGCGTCGGACGCCCAGTCGGACGGCGACCCGACGGCGTACGCGGCCGGCCGGTCGATGCCGATGCGCACGAGCTCACGCTGCATGTCGGCGACCTCGTCCTCCGTGGCGCCGACGAGCGTCAGCGGCGTGCCCCAGTCGACGAGCCAGCCGAGGTAGGTGATCGCGTTGCCGTGCACGTCGAAGGAGAAGGAGCCCTTCACGTGCTCGGCGGAGAACAGGCGGCGGTGGCGCAGGTCGACGACCCACTCGCCCGCGTCGATCGCCCGGGCGATGTCGGCCGGGGTGGCGCGGCGGGGGAGCGAGAGGTCGATCGGGCCGGCGCCCGCCTGGTTGGCGGGGCCCATGTGCGCGTAGTACGCCGGGAACGCGTCGAGCCCGGCGATCAGCTCGGTCACGAAGGTGTCCTCGTCGACGCTGAACGCGGGGTTCGAGCGGATCTGGTCGGCCACGGTCGACGCGGTGCCCACCGTGGCGGTCGCGCTGCAGAACGAGCCGAAGCCGTGCGTCGGGTACACGCCGGCGGTCGCGGTGACCTCGGCGGCGATGCGGCGCATCGAGTTCCACTGCGCGCGGGCCAGCGGCTCGGTGAGGGCCGGGCCGAGCAGGTCGGGGCGGCCGACCGATCCGAACAGCAGCGAGCCGCCGGTGAACAGCGCGAGGTCCTCGCCGCCGACGTTAACCGCGAACGAGATGTGGTTCGGCGTGTGGCCGGGCGTGTGCAGCACGCGGATGAGCCCGAGGTCGCTCACGAGCTCGGCCTTGTCACTCACGCGGTTCGCGCTGAACGAGATGTCCATGCCGTCCGGTACGACGTACTCCGCGCCGAGCACCTTCGCGAGCTCGAGGCCGCCGCTGACGTAGTCGTTGTGGAAGTGGGTCTCGAGCACGTGCGACGCGCGCCAGCCGCGCTCGGACAGGATCCGCTCGACGCGGTCGATGTCGCGCTGCGGGTCGATGACGATCGCCGTGCCGTTGCGGCCGACGACGTACGAGCGGTCGCCGAGGTTGGGGGTCTCGATGGAGACGATGTCGAGCTGGGTCATGGGGAGCACCGTTCTGTGGCGAGGGTCAGATGACTGCGGGGACGGCGCTGCCGTCGGCGACGACGGGCTGGCCTGCGGCGTGCCACGCCTGCATGCCGCCGGTGAGGTTCACGGCGTCGAGGCCGGCGCCGACGAGCGCCTCGGTCACGGCAGCCGAGCGGCGGCCGGATCGGCACACGACCACGATGCGGCGGTCGCGGGGGAGCGAGGTCCATTCGGTCTGCAGCAGCCCCATGGGGAGGTGCTGCGCGGCGGGCGCGTGGCCGGCGTCCCACTCGTTCTGCTCGCGCACGTCAAGCAGCAGCGCGCCGGCCTCGAGCTCGGCGACGGCCCCGGCGACCTCGACGGCGGGGACGCTCATCGGGCGTCCGCCATGCCGGACGCGACGGGGAGCCCCGCGCTGCGCCAGGCCGCCATGCCGCCCTGCACGCTGCGGGCGTCGTAGCCCTGCGCGAGGAGGTACTGCGTGGCCTGGGCCGAGCGCGCCCCGGACTCGCAGACGATGTAGTACGTCTCGCTGCGCCGCAGCTCGGACGTGCGCAGCGGCACGACGTGCAGCGGGACGAGGACGGCACCGTCGACGTGGCCGGCGGCGTACTCCTCGGGGGTGCGCACGTCGAGGACCGTGCCGCGCGCGAGGGCGCGGGCGCTGGAGGCCTCCTGGACGCTGACGACCGGGATCATGCGGTGTTCCTTTCGGCGAGGTGCTGGTGCCTGGAGCAACTGTATACCCCCCGGGGTATATTCCGCAGTACGGGCCGAGCTCCTGATCAGCCTGACACGACGGCGTGCACCACGGTGTAGATCGCCACGAGGATCATGAGCACGCCGAACGCGGCGGACAGCATCCAGCCCGGAATCCGCCGGGAGAGCAGCGCGCCGATGACGGCGAACGTCGCGCTGGCCGCGGCGAGCCCCGCGGCCTCCGCAGGCGTGCCGAGGTTGCCGTGCCGCACGATCGCGGCCACGGCCGAGTTGATGACGATCACGACGAGCGCGGTCGCCGAGGCCTTCTTGATGGGCAGCTTCATCGCGCTCACGAGCGCGGGTACGACGACGAAGCCCGCACCCACGCCGAGCAGGCCCGTCACGAGGCCCACCGACGACGCGAGGCCGACCACGCGCGCCGGCGAGCTCGGCGGCGCGGCGTCGGGAGCGTCGGCCGTGTCGGCCGTGCTGGGCGCGGCCTGCGGCGTACCGGAGGCGGGGACGACCCCGGCCCGTCGCTGGGCGCGGGTCTCGGCGAGGGTCTGGTCGCCGAACGCGTTGCGCAGCATGGCGACCGCGCCGGCGAGGAGCAGGAACGCCAGGCCGCCGAGCAGGATCGCGGGGGCGATGCTCGGGGCGATCCAGGCGCCCACGAGCGCGCCGACCGCGCCGAGCGCGCCGAACGTCGCGCCCACCTTCCACTCCACGCGCCGCGCGCGGTGATGGGGGACGAGCGCTGCGATCGCGCCCGCGCTCACGATGAGCAGCGACTGCGACGAGGCGACGATGAAGGGCTGCCCGGCCGCGATGAGCAGGGGTACGGCGAGGATGCCGCCCCCGCCGCCGAGGAGGCCGATGACGAGCCCGAGGGCCGCGCCGATCGCCAGCAGCGTCAGTGGATTGGTCATGCCGGGTGGTCGCCGTCCTCGTCGGGGGTCCCAGCATACCCGGGCGGGTATGTGCGGCAGGCGAGTGGCGCGGCGGGGTGCGGACCGCCGTCGCCGCCCGTGCGCGGGGCGGCGACGGCGGTCCAGTGCCGCGGGCGGGAGGGAACGGGCACTCGTGCGCCACGCGCCCGCGGCTCCCCGGCCGTCGAGGAGACCAGCTCGACGTCCGGCTCAGCCGGCTGCGGCGATCGGACCTTCGACGCTGCCGACGGCCTCGAGCACCGGCGGCCGGGGCGGGTGGGTGAGGTGCAGCGACGTGCCCAGCGAGGTGCGGCTGAGAGCTGCCCGCAGGACCTGCCGCGACTGCTCGTGCAGCGCCCCGATCGACCGGTTGCGATGGGTGCGGCTGCCGACGTCGACCTGCGCGATCGCGCGGACGCCGTGCAGGTCCGCCACGTCGATGAGCAGCCCGATCTCGACGCCGTAGTCGACCTCGAAGGGCAGTGCCTCGGCGGTGCGCCGACGGATGGCGTACTCGCCGCCCAGCGGCTGGCGGATGTGCTCGAGATGCGGGAACAGGGCCGAGATCACGGGTCGGGCGAGCAGCTCGGTCACCCGCCCGCCCTCGCCGGGGACGCCGTCCAGCGACCGCTCGTAGACGGCTCGGACGAGCTCCACCTCCTCGTGCAGCAGGAGCGGTCCCACGAGCCCGAGGACGTACGAGGGGTCGAACGCTGCGAGGTCGGCGTCGAGCCACACGATGATGTCGCCGGTCGACGCCGCGACCGAGCGCCACAGGACGTCGCCCTTCCCCTGGCACGCCCCTGTGGCGGGCAGCACGTCGGCGGCGGGGACGACGCGCGCCCCGGCCCGGGCGGCGACCTGAGCGGTGCGGTCGGTGGACCGGTCGTCGAGCACGAGCAGCTCGTCCACGACGCCCGCCGACACGAGGATGTCGTGGATGGGGCCCACCACGCCGGCGACGGTGGCCTCCTCGTCCCGCGCGGGGATGCAGACGCTGATCCGCTGGTGCCCCTTGAGGTCGGCGACCGCGGAGAGGGTGAAGTCCGAGGCGCCGAAGTGCAGGCCCTGCCGGCCGCGGTACGCCGTGGCGCGGCCCGACACCCTGTCCGTCATCTCGCGTCCCTCCTTCGCACGATCAGCATGCTGGGGGGCCCGCCCGGAATCCGTACCGTGCGTGTCGTAGTTCTGTCGCAGTTGGGTCTCGCAGGTGATCGGTATCCGGGACAGGTGCGCGGCGTCGGGTTGAATGGGGTCATGAGCCGGTCGGTCATGCTCGTCGAGGACGACGCCGCCATCCGCCTGGTGCTGCGGGTCGCCCTCGAGGACGCCGGGTACGAGGTGCTCGAGGCGGAGACCGGGGAGCAGGCTCTGGTGCTCGCCCTCGACGAGGCGGCTGACGTGATGCTCGTCGATCTGCGCCTTCCCGGCATCCACGGGCTCGACGTCGTGCGCACCGTCCGCGGAGCCAGCCGGGTCCCCATCATCATCCTCACCGCGCAGGCGGAGAGCCACGACGTCGTGGCGGGGCTCCAAGCGGGCGCCGACGACTACGTGACCAAGCCGTTCGTGACCGAGGAGCTGCTCGCCCGCGTCGGTGCGCAGGTCCGACGGGGCACCACGGTGGAGGCCGAGTCCGGCCTCGAGTGCGGCCCGCTCGTGCTGTCGCCCGACCTCGGCGTGCTGCATGTGAACGGCACCGCCGTGCCGCTGTCGCGCACCGAGTTCAAGGTGCTCCAGGAGCTCATGCTCGCCCGTGAGCGGGTCCTGTCCCGCGACCACCTGCTCAAGCACGTGTGGGGGTACCAGCACGCGGGCGACGGCCGCATCGTGGACAACCTCGTGTACCGCCTTCGTGCGAAGATCGAGGCGGACCCTGCCGACCCCCGGCACCTGGTCACCGTGCGGGGCTTCGGCTACCGGTTGAAGGCGTGAGCGCCGGTCTCGGCCTGAAGGCGCGGGTGATGCTGGCCTTCGCGGTCCTGTCGCTGGCGGTGGCCCTCGCCGTGTCGCTCTCGGCGTACCTGTTCGCCCGGTCCTACCTCGTGACCCAGCGCGAGTCGGCCAGCATCACGCGCGCGGCCCTCGATGCGCGCGCCGTGTTCGCAGCGCTGGGGGACCAGGTGGATCCCGGGGATGCGGTAGCGGCGGTGCCCGTCGTGGGCGGCGTGCAGGCCCTCGTGCGCGTGGACGGCACCTGGTACACGCGCGGCGTCACCGTGGCGCCCCGCGAGCTCCCCAGCTCGCTGCTGCAGGTGGCGGACGAGTCCGGCGCCGCGCAGCAGCGGTTCATCGTCGCCGAGGCGCCCTTCTTCGGCGTCGCGGTGACCGACGGGCCCACGGTCTACCTCGAGCTGTCGCCCCTCACCGAGCTGGATGGCGCGCTGCGCCGCGGTGCCTGGGCCGTCGTCGGGATCGCCGCGGCAGCGCTGCTCGTCGGTGCGCTCGTGGGGCGGTGGGCTGCCGCCCGTGTGCTCCGACCAGTGCAGTCGCTCGGGGCCGGCGCCGCGCGGATCGCCCAGGGCGATCTGAGCACCCGTCTCGAGGACACCGCAGATCCGGATCTCGAGCGGATCACCACCGCGTTCAACGAAATGGCCGACGCCGTCGAGCAGCGGATCGGACGGGAGAGGCGGTTCGTGGCGAACGTCAGCCACGAGCTGAGGTCGCCGGTGACCGCGGTGCTCGGATCGGCCGAGGTGCTGCACATGCACCGCGCGGCGCTGCCGCCCCGGGACGCCGAGCTGGTGGCCGGTCTCGTCACGCGGGCCCGGCGGCTGTCCCGCACGCTCGTCGACCTGCTCGAGATCGCGACGGGGGCCGGCGGGCCGCCGCTCGAGCTCGAGGCGGTGGACGTCGCGGCGATCGTGGACGCGCTCCTCTCCGACCGGTCGCTGCCGCTCGATCTCCTGCAGGGCGACCGGCCCATCGTGCGTACCGATGCCCGGAGGGTGGAACGGGTGATGTCCAACCTCATCGATAACGCCATGACGCACGGATGCGGCGTCACGAGCGTGACCATCGAGCGGCTGACGGACGAGGTGCGGATCCACGTGGCGGACCGCGGTCCCGGCATCCCGCCCGAGGACGCCGAGCAGGTGTTCGAGCCGTTCGTCCGGCGTCCCGGGGGCGAGGCTCAGCACGATGGGGCGGGCCTGGGCCTGGCCATCGCGCGCGACTCCGCCCGTGCGCTCGGCGGCGATGTCGAGGTGGGTGCTCCGGGAGGCGGCGGAGCCGTCCTCACCCTGCGGCTCCCGCTGGGGGACCGGCCATGAGGCGGCTCGTGCTCGCCGGCGCGGTGCTCACGGCCTCGGTGCTCGCGGCCTGCGGCGTACCGGTGTCCGACACCGCCGCCCCGATCCCGGACCTGGGCCGGCCCGCCTCCGCCTCGCCGTCCCCGACCTCGCCGGGCGCGACCAGCGCCACCACCGTGGCCACGGCGTGGTACGTCGAGGGCAGCCGGCTCGTCCCACGGGGCGTCCCCACGGCGAGCCTCGACGGGGAGTCCGTGCTCGCGCTGCTGGTCGCTCCGCCGGGCGGGAGCTCGACCCTGCGGACGCTCAACACCGATCCGCTGGGCGGGCCGCCGCTCGCGACCTGGGTGCCGGAACCGGACGGCAGCAGCCCGTCCGACCTGCAGACGGTGAGCCTGTCGCCCACGTTCTCCGAGCTGGCGTCGGAGGATCAGGTGCTGCTGCTCGGCCAGGTCGTCCTCACGCTGACCGAGGTCGACCGGCGCCCCGTGCAGTTCGTGGACCCGACCGGTACGCCGCTCTCGGTGCCTTTGCCCGACGGACGCCTGCGCGACGGACCGGTCACGCGGGGCGACTACGCGACGCTCACCTGAGCGGAGCCGGGACGAAGGCGGGGCCGAAGAACTGGGCCTGGCCGTCCTTGATCAGGTACACCGACCAGTCGTGCAGGCCGACGAACCAGCGGTTGCACTCGGGGCCCTCGACGAGGCACGCGGTCGCGAGCGCGTCGGCGAGGCCGGCGTCGGGGCCGATCACGGTCGCGGAGTCGTAGTGCACGCCGAAGTCCCCGGTCACCGTGTTGGCGATGTGCGACCCGCGCTCGTACAGGCCGGACGTCGCGATCGACCAGCCATCCGGCACGGAGACCGCACGGACGATCGACTGCGTGTCGTACGGGTTCGTGATGCCCACCGACCACAGCTCGCCCTCGGACTGCAGGCCGCGGCACGCGATGTCGCCGGAGGCGTTCACGCACACGTTCGGCACACCGCGCGCCACGATCTGGTCGGCCACCACTCCTGCGGCCCAGCCCTTCACATAGCCGCTCGGGTCGACGCCGCCGCGGACCGCCCACGGATCGAACACGCCGTCGGTCAGCTGCTTGGCTCCGGCGCACGCGTCGAGCACCGACGACACGACGTGCGGCAGGCGGGACGCGTCGATCAGGCCGTTGCGGTACATCGTGATCGGCGTGTCCGCGCGGTACGTCGAGAACCACGCGTCGACCTGGTGGAGGTACGCCACGGCGTCCGCGACGATCGCGCCCACGTCCTGCGGCAGCGACGGCCCGCGCAGGTCGAACACCACGTGGGTGCCCCACACCGGCTCGACGTGCTGCACCTGCTGCCAGTCGCCGGGCCCGGCGTACGACACGAGGCCGCCGGTGCCGAGCCCGGTCATGTCAGATGCCCGCCTTGCTCATCGCCGAGGCGAGGGAGGACACCCACGCCTTGGACGTGAGGGTAGCGCCGGACACGGCGGCCACGCCCGCGCGCTTGGTGCCGACCGTCTCCTTGACGAGCTTAGGAATCGCGAACTCCGAGTAGGGCGCGGACTCGCCCGTCGGGTACCGCGCGGCCCAGGCCTTGGTGATCACGCCGTCCACGACGCGGATCCCGACCTGGACGGTGCCGTACTTGTGCGACACGGCGCTCCCGACGAAGTCGCCGTTGGGCAGCTTCTTCGTGGGCGTCGGGGTGGGCTTGGGCGTGGGCTTGGCCGTGGTCTTGGACGGCGCCGGCTTCGGCGCCGCGGACGTCTGGGCCGGGGCCGGGTCGGCAGGGGCGGCGGCCTGGGTGGTCGCCGCCGCCTTGCTCGGCTTGGCGGTCGGCTTCTTCGTCGCGCTCGGCTTCGGCTTCGGCTTCGCGCTCGTCGAGGCGTCGGCCGACGGCGACTCGTCCGCTGCCGGCTCGTCCGCCGGCGGAGCGCCGAGACCCTCAGCCGTGCCGTCCGAGGCCGAGGCCAGGTCGCTGGCGATACCGACCGTTCCGTCCGAGTAGGACAGCACGCTGGCGAGCCCCGCGACCGTGCCCACGGTCACCAGGAGTGCTCGTCTCATGATCGTTCCCTTCCTTCACTTCTTCTCAGAACGAGAACGCCTCGTGGTGCAGACGGCTCTCCGGGACGCGCGCGGACCGCGCCGCGTCAAGGACCTTCTCCGTGAACTCCGCGGGTCCGCAGACGTACACGTCGCAGTCGGCGAGATCCGGGACCATCTCCAGGATCACGTCGGTGCGCAGCTTGGCCTGGCGCCTCGAGCCCTCGAGGTACCAGAGGCGGAACCCGCGCGACATCGCGAGCTCCTCCATCTCCGCGCGCAGCGGGGCGGTCTCCACCGACCGCACGCGGAACACGATGTCGGCCTGCGTGCCCTCGGGCAGGTCCTCGAGCATCGCGCGGATCGGCGTGATGCCGACGCCGGCCGCGAACGCCGCGATGCGCTCCGTGGTGCGGTGGGCCGCGGTGAACACGCCGTAGGGGCCCTCGGCCCAGACGCGCACGCCGGGACGCAGGAAGTCCACGAGGGCGCCGGACTGGTCGCCGAGGTCCTTGACCGTGATGCGCAGCCACGACGAGTTCGGCGCGGCCGACAGCGAGTACGGGTGCGCCTGCCACCACCACTGGCGGGTCATGAAGCGCCACTGGAAGAACTGGCCGCCGCGCGCCTTGAGCAGGTCGAGGTCGCGCCCCGTCAGGTAGATCGAGACGACGTCGGGGCTCTCGCGGACCACGGCGCCCACGCGCAGGTCGTGCTTCATCGACATCGCCATCGGGAGCACGAAGCGCGAGCCGATGATGAGGCCGAAGGCCACGACGTACACGCCGACCCAGAACCACTTCTGCGCCGGGTGCGTGGCGAAGAACGCGCCGAGCTCGAGCTGGTGGCCGAAGCCGAGGGCGATGGCGAGGTAGAAGTACAGGTGCGCGGCCCACCAGGTTTCGTACCGCATCCGCGCGCGGATCTTGCGGTACGAGATGACGCCGAGCACGAAGAACATGACGAAGGCGGCCAGCGCCGGCACCATCCACGCCGAGTGCAGGATGATGTTCACGAACTCCGCGACCGGCCCCTCTTCGGCGGCCTGGGCGTACCCGAGTGTCGTGAGCAGCACGTGCAGCGAGATCAGGCCGATCGAGTACGGCGCCACCTTGCGATGCAGCGCGACGAGGCGGTCGTGGCCGACCTCGCGCTCGATCCACGGCACGCGCGCGACGAGCACGAGCAGCGCGAGGCAGAGGTAGGTGCCGGCCATCGCGGCGATCGACCCGAGCGCGGTCATCGGGCCCCCGGCGTACTGCCAGGTGTTCGGGGCCTCGGCGACAGCCATCGCGGTCGTGATGCCGAGGCCGATACCGGCGATCGTCACCGCGATGTCGCCGCGGCGGGTGCTCGTGCCGCGGGCGCCGACGCCGCGGCGCACCGGCAGGGGATGCGTGCCCGGGACCTCGTGCAGCACCGGCGCGATCGTCGGCGTGAGCACCGCCGCGCGGCCGTGCGCCATCGTGGCCGCGGCTGCCAGCTCCGCCTCGTACGCCTCGACCGGCTCGGTGACGGCCGGTGCGGCGGGCTGCTCCGGCAGGAACACCCGCGGCGGGATGACCGCGTCGTTGGCCGGCACGGGCGGTGCGATGGGCAGTGCCGGGCCGGTCGGCGCCGGCGGCAGCAGGAGGCCGTCGTAGGACCCCGCAGGCGGGGTCGGACGGTCGCCGCCGAACTGGCCGCCGGGGGTGAACCCGGACCTCTCGAGCGTCATGACTAGAGCCCTGCCTTCGTGAGTGCCGACTGGAGCGAGGTCTTGTAGGCGGAGTAGGTGAGGGTCGCGCCCGACACCTTGGCGATGCTGGCCGACTGCGCGGTGATGACCTCGGCGTTGTACTTCGGGAGGGCGGTCGCGTTGATCTGGCGCGTCTCGCTGCCGTCGTTGGTGAGGAGCGTCCCGGTCGCGACGGTGATGACGCCGTTGACGACTGTCAGCGTCACGTTGAGCGTCCCGTGGCCGCTGGAGATCGAGGCCGTGTTGCCGACGAACGTGCCGTTGACGAGCGGCGGCGACGGCGTACCGGACACCGAGGACGAGGCCGCGGAGAGCGCGCTGCCGGCGACCGCGACGACGTAGTAGGTGTACGACGTGCCGTTGGTCAGGCCCGTGTCGGAGTACGACGCGGTGGCCGACGTGCCGACCTGCGTGCCGTTGCGGTAGACGCGGTAGCTCGCAGCACCCGTGACCGCCGTCCACGTGAGCGCGTTGGACGCGTTGCCCGGAGTGACCGTGAGGCCGGTCGGAGCTGCCGGGAGCGGCGTGGCCGTAGCAGCAATGGACGCCGCGCTCGAGCCGCCGGCGTTGGACGCGACGACCGTGTAGCTGACCGCGGTTCCGGGCGTGAGCCCGGTCTCGGTCCACGACGTCGTCGCGACCGTCTGCACCAGGGTCCCGCCGCGGTAGACCTTGTACGACGTCGCGCCCGAGACGGCCGTCCACTGCACGGCCACCTGGTTGGCGCCCGCCGTGGCGGTGACGCCCGTCGGCGTGCCGGGGGCGGGCACCTGCGGCGTCGCGGTCGCGCCCGAGGACGCCGCCGACTCCGCGGAGTTCTGCTTCACGGCAGTGACGGTCCACGTGTACGCGGTGCCGTTCGTGAGGCCGGTGTCGGTGTACGACGTGGTGGCCGGCGACGCGACGAGCACGCCGTCGCGGTACACGCGGTACGCCGTCGCACCCGCCGGCGCGGTCCACGACAGCGCCACCTGCGCATTGCCGGGCGTGGCGGTGAGACCCGTCGGCGCCGACGGCGCTGCCGCGACCGGCGTGGCCGACAGCGGCGACGAAGCGGCCGACGACGCCGCGCCGTTGACCGCCACGACCGTGAACGCGTACGGCGTGCCGTTGGTCAGGCTGCTGATCGTGGTGCTCGTGCCGGACGGCGAGGCGACGAGCACGCCATCCTTGTAGACGCGGTACGACAGCGCGTGCGCCGCCGCCGACCAGGTGAGGGAGATCGAGCCGTCGCCCGGCGTCGCCGCGAGGTTCGTCGGCACGTCGGGCGTGATCGCCACCGGCGTGACGAAGACCGACGACGACGCAGCGGACTCCGTGCCCGAGACGACCGCCGTGACCCAGTACGTCACGCTGGTGCCGTTGGCGAGACCGGTGTCGGTCCAGGTGTTGCCCGAGGTGCTCGCGAGCAGCGAGCCGTTCTTGTAGACGTTGTACGACGACGCGCCGCCGACCACATTCCACGTCAGCGTCGCGATCGTGTCGCCGGGCGTGCCGACCAGGCCGGTCGGGGCGCCCGCCGCGGCCGCGACGGGGGCCGAGGTGACCGGCGCCGACGCAGCCGACAGCGGCGAGTTCTGCTTGAACGCCTTGACGGTCCACGTGTACGACGTGCCGTTGGTCAGGCCGGTGTCGGTGTACGACGCCCCTGCCGGCGAGCCCACGAGCACGCCGTCGCGATAGACCTTGTAGCCCGTCGCGCCGGACGACACGGTCCACGACAACGACATCTGGCCGTCGCCGGGAGCAGCCGCGAGACCCGTGGGCGCCGACGGCGTGGCCGCCACCGCGGTCGAGGTGACGGCGCTCGAGGCCGTCGAGGCCGGCGAGTTCTGCCGGTAGGCCTTGACGTAGTAGCTGTGGCTGTCGCCGTTCGCCGCGGTGAGGTCGGTGTACGACGCGGTCGCGGTCGACGCGAGCAGCGTTCCGTCGCGGTACACGGCGTACGCGTCGGCGCCCGAAGGAGCGGTCCACGACAGCGCGATCTGGCCGTCGCCCGGGGTGGCCGCGAGGCCCGTCGGGGCGGCGGGCGCGGTCGCCACCGGCGTCGAGGTGACCGACGCCGACTGGGTGGAGACCGGCGAGTTGTCCTTCACCGCGGCGACGGTCCAGGAGTAGCTGGTGCCGTTGGTGAGGCCCGTGTCGGTGAACGCGTTCGTCGCGGGGGAGCCCACGAGCACGCCGCCGCGGTACACGCGGTACGCCGTCGCGCCGCTGACCGCCGTCCACGTGAGCGACATCGATCCGCTGCCGGGCGTGGCCGCGAGGCCGGTCGGGGCCGACGGGGTCGCGCCGACCGGCGTGCCGTTCACGGCCGCGGTCTTGGCCGACTCCGCGCTGTTCTGCTTCACGGCCGCGACGCGGTAGGAGTACGCCGTGCCGTTGGCGAGGCCGGTGTCGACGTACGACGTGGTGCCCGGAGAGGCCACCAGCACGTTGTTGCGGTAGACGCGGTATGCCGTCGCGCCCGACGGAGCGGCCCAGGTGAGCGAGAGCTGGCCGTCGCCCGCCGCCACGGCCAGCCCGGTCGGGGCGGAGGGAGCGGCGGCGACCGGCGTGGCGAGGACGGCGGCCGTGGAGCCCGAGGCCTTCGAGCCGTTCATCGCCACGACGGCGTAGGAGTACTCGGTGCCGTTGACCACGGCGTTGTCGGTGTACGTCGCGTTCGTGGCCGACCCGACGAGTGCGCCGTCGCGGTAGACGCGGTACCCGGTCACCGAGCCTGCGGAGGCCGTCCACGTGAGCGTGATCCGCCCGTCGCCCGCGGAGGCTGCGAGGTTGGTGGGGGTCGTGGGGATCCCGACGTCCGGGGTCGCGAGGACGAGCGCCGACACCTGGCCCCAGCCGGCGACGTTCGTCGCCATGACCGTGTAGGAGTAAGTCGTGCCGTTGGCGACGGCAGTGTCGGTGTAGGTGGCGTCGGCGCCTCGCGCGATCTCGTACCCGTCGCGGTAGACGCGGTACGCCGCAGCGCCGTCCACCGGCGTCCACGAGAGGCGCACCTGGCTGTCGCCGGGAGCTGCGACGACGCCGACCACCTTGCCCGGGCGCACGACGACCGGCGCCTTGACGTAGTGGTGGCTCTTGACCGCCGCGGTGACGCTGTCGACGGCCTTGGTCATCGCCAGCTGCGACGCGACGATCTCGGCCGCGGCGTCGAGCTTCTCCTGCTTGGCGTCGTTCCAGGCCTTGAGCGCCGGCGCGTCGTCGGAGGTGTCGGCGGAGGCCTTGGCGTCGAGATAGGCCTGGTAGGTGTCGGCCACCGCGGTCACCGCGGCGGAGTACCGGGGGAGCGAAGCGTCGTACCGCGCCCGCGCCGCGATCACCGTGGCGTCGGCGTCGACCGCGGCGGCGATCTCCGCGGCGACCTCGTCGGCGGTCTGCCCCCAGTCGTTGAGCACGTCCTGGCCGGGGGCCGGCGCGGCGAACGCGGGTGCGACGCCGCCGACCGTGCCGGCGAGGGTGCCGACGGTGGCGGCGACAGCGGCGGCGCTCGTGGTCCTGGTACGCATCAGAACTTGTACCCCGCCTTCGTGAGGGCGGAGCTCAGCGACTTCACGAACGTCTCGGACGTGAGGGTCGCGTGCGTGACGGCCGCGATCTTCGGCGAGTCGCCGGAGTTCATCGCCTCGGTCATGAGCGTGGGCAGCGAGATGTCGATGTAGTACTGCGACTCGGGGCTGGTCGAGCGCTTCACGACGGCGATGTCGCTGACGTGGCCGCCGTACACCGTGATCTGCACCTGCACGGGCTCCATCCCGACCGCGGGAATGAAGTACTCGTACAGCGATCCGGTGTAGGTGCCGTCGACGGGCCGGTAGTGCCGCGCGGTGTAGATGGCCGTGTACTTCTTCACCGCGGCGACCGATGCGGAGTACGCGGCATCGTTGGCCTTCTTGGCCGCGTCACGCTTGTCGCGGGCGTACACGTAGGCGGCCTTGGCGGCGCTGATCTTGCTGGCCGAGCCGGTGGCGAGCGCGGTGCGATACGCCGAGTACTTGGACTTTGCGATGGCGACCCACTTCAGGTAGCTCGCGTGCTTGGTCGCGTACGCGGACCGCGCGGCCTTGACCGTCGGGTTCGCGGCGACCTGGGCCTTGATCTCGAGCGAGCGCTCGTAGTCCGACTGCCCGTAGTCGTTGTTGATCGCCTGCCCGGGCTCGGCCGCGGCGTACGCCGGCACCGTCCCCAGAGCACTCGCGCCCACCCCCGCAGCCACTGCAGCAGCCCCTGCAGCGGCCAGCGCACGCCGACCGACACCCATGTCCGAGCCTTCCCCGACTTGCAGCCATCCCCGTGGTCTTGAAGGAGGTCGGTGGTCCGGTATCCGGTCTTGAGCGGCCTTCGTCCAAGGTTCGTCAAAGCCGGTGTGATGTGCGCTGCTCCGACCGGGCTCTCGATCGGGTCACGGGCCCGCTGCGGTGGCGGTCCGCAGCCGCGCATTCACCCGCTCGGCCCTGCCGGGGGTCCGGCCGGCTGCCCTAGGTTCCGTTCCAAGCCACGTCCGCCGGTGGGTCCGGCGTGGACGGCCGCCCCGGATCGCCCAATCCGCGGACCGATCATGCTCGGCCTTGTAGTCTCCCGGCGACGCATCGTTTCGTTCGGGGGATCGAGATGACGACGGGGACCGGTACTGCCCAGCTGCTCTTCGGCGCGGCTCATCAACGGCTCGGCGGAGTGACGCCGTTCTTCTCGCTGTGGCTCGTCGAGGGCCCGCATCTGCGCTGGCGCCTGCACGACGCCGAGCAGGGAGCGTTCGACTGGGTGCCGCGCACGCCTGAGCGGGTCGTGTCCGACGCCCTCGTGCTCCTGGTCGCGCTCACCTCCACCCCGCGAGACCCGGTACCCGTTGCGCTGTCGCGGATGGCTCCGGGGGCGCGCTGGCGCGAGGGGGTGGTCGACCTGCCCACGTGGCGGCACTACGACGCCGACCATCTCGATGCCCTGGTCGTGACGACCGAGCCGCCGGGCAAGGTCGTGCTCTCGGTGCTGCCCGAGGCCAGCCTCGGCGAGGACTCGCTCGGCGCGCTCGAGCAGCTCGACTGGGACCTCGACGTCCTCATGCCGCGGCTGTCCCGCCGGCGCTCGGACCGCGATGTGCACCAGGCCCCGCCCGCCCGGCTGCCCGGTCCGGCCCTACCGCGCCAGCCACTTGAGTCACGTCAGCATCAATCGCCCCAACGGCCCCGCTGGTGGACCTGACGCCGCGGAGCCGATCGCGCGATCGCCTGCGGCGCAGGGGTCCCCGCGGGTGTCCGCTGGCTGAACGGGGGCTTCGGCCCGTCGGACGCGCAACGTAGGGTGACCCGAAGACTGCGCCGAACGGGTGAACGCCCGACCCGTGCGCGGCGACACGTCGGGCCCCCGCGCGGGGGCGATCGGGCAGGGACGAAGGACGCATGGTCGTGAGCAGGTTCGGCCGTCGACTGGCTTCGGCGGCCGCTGCTGCCGCAGGTGCGCTGGTGCTCGCGCTGCTGCCGTACGGCACGGCGTACGCCGCGAGCAGCATCACGGTGTCCGGCCTCGCCTCGGGGCAGTACGTCGGCACGGGGACGAGCTTCAGCGTGACGGCGTCCGCGACCACCACCGACACGGCGACCTCGATCCGTCTGCTCATCGACGGCAACCAGCAGGACACCCAGCCGTGCACCGGCGGAGCCGGCGACCCGTGCGAGGCCACCCTCACGTTCGATCCGTCCAGCCTCACCGTCGCGGCGCACTCGGCCGTGGTCGAGCTCGTGACGGACGCGGCCGACCCGGCTGCGACCTCGACCCAGGTCATCTTCAACGTGGGCGCCAACCCGACGGCCTCGATGCTCACGGACACGGGCACGTTCGTCGTCACGGCCGGCTTGTCGGTGCGCGGAACGACCGACCCTGCCGGCGCCGACTACCCGGCCTCGTTCCAGCTCGTGGTCGGAGGCAGCGACGTGGTCGGCGCCTCGACGGGCCCGTGCGCCTCCAACGCTCGCGACTGCACGACAACGATCCTGTGGAACACCACCGGCCTGTCGACCGGGAACAAGTCCGTCCAGGTGCGGATGACCACCAGCCTCGGAGTCGTGCGCCTCAGCGCAGCGGTGACGCTGCGGGTGGCCGCGGCGCCGACGGCCACGATCTCCTCGCCCGCGAGCGGCGCGCAGCACGTGCTGCCGAACGCGAGCGACGTCGTCACCGTGACCGCCACGGGGTCCAGCGACAGCGGCCTCGGCGGCACCACGAAGGTGCTCGAGCTGTTCCTCGACGGCGGTGCCTCCCCGGTGGCCACGGTGAACTGCGCCTCGGGCACGGGAAGCACCAACTGCTCGAACCGCGCCCTCACGTGGGACGCGAGCGCGGCCGCCGGCGCCTCGCAGCACACCGCCACGGTGCGGGTGACCGTCTCGCCCGGCGGGCAGACCGCCGAGTCGTCCGTGACCTTCCGCCTCGCGGAGGAGCCGAGCGTCACGGTCGTGGCGCCAGGTGCTGGGCTCAACGGCGCGGACTCCATCACCATCACGGCGCAGACCGACGCCCTCACCGCCGAGGACCCGCAGTCGGTCGTCCTGCGTGCCAGCAACGCCATCGATCCCGCCATCGTGTTCGACGCCGTCACGTGCGACTCCGCACCCGTCGACGGCGCCTGCACGTTCACAGTGCCCTGGGACGTCTCGACCCTGTCGGGCTCGTACAACCTCCAGGCGGAGCTGACGACGACCACCGGCCGCACCCGCACGAGCCTCGTCACGTCGGCCACGATCCAGAACAACGGCCCGGTCATGACCGTCACCGCCCCCACCGCCACGGTGCTGAAGGGGCGCGTGACGGTGTCGGGCGCTGCGCGGATCGGCACCAAGGTCACGGGCTACATCAAGACCCTCACCCTCTTCGCCGGGGGGAAGCAGGTGGGCACCACGAAGACCTGCTCCGCCCTCGTCACCCTGTGCACCTACTCGGCGGTGTGGGACACCACCACGCTGGCCAACGCGGCGAAGGTGCCGATCCAGCTGCAGGTGACGACGTCGTCGACCGGCGCCCAGGAGTTCAACTCCGTCGCCACGCTCGTCACCCTGCGCAACCCGCGTCCCTCGGCCACGTTCACCTCGCCCGGCAACGGAGCCGTCGTCTCCGGCTCGGCCGTCACGATCAAGGTCGGACTCAAGACCGACGCCACCCAGAGCGACGTCCCGAAGAGCGCTGCCATCTACCGCAACGGATCCAGCACCCCGTTCGACACGTACACGTGCTCGGGCGGCACGCACGCGTGCCTCGCGACGTTCACCTGGAACGCGAGCCGTTCCGCCGGCGTGTCGAGCTTCGTGGTGAAGGTGCGCACGTCCAAGAACCGCACCGGCGCCTCGAGCGTGCGCAAGCTCTACGCCTCCTCGCTCGCCCGGCTCACCATGGCCACGTTCAGGACGGTGGACAACGGGACGCGAGTACGGGTCAGCGGCCGCCTCGTCGCGGTGCGGACGGGGCTGCCCATCGCGGGCCAGAAGGTGGCCATCGAGCGCGATCCCGCGATCGGCAGCACCGTGCGCGGCACGGTCACGACCTCGAGCACCGGCCGGTTCTCCATCACGTTCATCGCGACGTCCAACACGCGCATCACGGCCCGGTCGGTCAGCGTGCGCACCCCGCTCGGCGGCATCTACATCCCCGCCGCCGCCGGCGCGGCGAGCCAGACGGTGCGCGCCCCCATGACCTGCAGGGTGCTTGCCAGCGTGGTCAGGGCCGGGCAGAAGGGCACGGGTCGCTGCGGCGTGCCCGGCCTGCCGTTCGGCACGCCGCTGACCCTGCGCTACACCGTCGGCGGCACCACCCGGACGCTCGCCACCGGCACGAGCTCGGGGTCGCTCATCCCGTTCGTCTACCAGTTCCCGAAGAAGGGCTTCTACCAGCTGCGAGTGAGCCTGTCGGGCAACAAGGCGTACGCCGCGACCAGCAGCGGGCTCATGTCCGTGACGGTCCGATGAGCCGACGTACCACGGTCCTGCTCGTCGGCGCGGCGGCGCTGGCGCTGGCCGGCTGCGGCACCGCATCGGCCGTGTCGGCAGCCGACCCGAGGCAGGCGGTGGCTCCCGGGGCGCTGCCGATCGGCATCTCGCTGCAGTCGGACACCCCGGTGTGCACCAAGGCCGGCGACACCCAGCTCTGCCAGATCGGCGTCTGGTACGTGAACGGCACCGGCGAGGACGCGGCGATCGACCCGTCGACCACCGACTTCCGCGACGGCGCCGGCCAGCGCCACACCGGGGTCGCCGGCCTCGGCGATCCCGAGCTGGTCGTGGCCGCGCAGGGCAAGGCGAAGATCATCTGGTCGGTGAAGCTGCCCTACGGCACGGTGCCGGAGGAGGTGCGCTGGGCGGCGCCGGACGGCTCGGTGGCGACCTTCTCGTACGCCGGATCCTCGCCGTCGCCGCAGGAGTCCGTGCCGCAGACCGGCACCGGGTCGTCCACGCCGAAGCCGACCGCTACGCGCACGGCCGCACCGTCGCCGAAGCCGTCCACCGCGACGCCCACGCCCAAGCCGACCACGGCGACCCCGAAGCCGAAGCCGACGACGCCGCGGCCCTCGAGCACCCCGACCCAGCCGGGTGGGGCGATCGGCTGACCCCCGTTCGGCGCATGGTGCCCGGCGCCGACCTGCCGATGGTTCAGTCATGCACGAGACACGGGAGGCGCAGCGAGCCGCCGACCTCGCACCCCGCGGCCGCGTCGCGATCACGCTGCTGCTCCTGGTCCTGCCGCTGGCATGCCTCGCGCTCGCCCTCACGTCGCGGTCCGGGAGCGAGACGGCGTGGCTGGTCATCGCCGGCGCCAACCTCGTCCTGCCGGCAGTGATCCTGCCGCGCGTGTGGCGCGGCGCGCGCGGAGCCGAGGCGGTCGCCGTACCCGCGCAGGAGCCCTCGCTCTCCTGACTCGGATCGCTCCGCAGCCGACCGCTCCTGAGAACGGCGCTGCGACTGTTGCCGTGCCGCAGTCGGCGCAACTAACATTTCAGTGGTGACCAGGCGGCTTCTCCGGGACGAGGCGTACGACGCCCTCCGCGCCGCCATCGTCTCGGGCGACCTCGAACCGGGCGCGATCCTGTCCGAGGGCGACCTCGCCGACTGGCTCGGCGTCTCGCGCGCGCCGGTGCGCGCGGCGCTTGCCCGGCTCGTGGACGACGGCCTCGTCGAGACCAAGCCGCAGAGCTTCACCCGCGTCACTCCGGTGCTCGACCGGGAAGTGCGCGACGCCGTCGCCGTCGTCCGCGCGATGCACGAGCTGGCCGTGCGCCTCGCCGCGCCGCGCCTGACGGCGGACGACCTCGCCGAGATGGCCGAGGCGAACAAGGAGTTCACGGCCGCTGTCGGCGCCGGCGACGTGGAGGCGGCGCTCGTGGCCGACGACGCGTTCCACGACGTGCCTGTGCGCGTCGCGGGCAACCGCCCCGCCACGGCCACCATCGAGCGGTTCACGCCGCTCATCCGCAGGCTCGAGCGCGCGCGGTTCGGCGAGCTGCCGGGCCGCGAGTCCGTCCGCCAGCACCGACTCCTGATGCGCGCGTTCCGCGCGGGCGACGTCGAGTCGGCCGTCGCCGTCACGACCACGATCTGGACCGCGCTCGAGCGCCAGCTCGTGCCCGCCCCTCGCCACCCCCACCCCCATCCGCAAGGAGCTGCCCGGTGACCACGCTGCAGGACTTCCCCCGCCACCCGCTGCTGTTCGGCCCCTCGCCGGTCCACCGCCTCGACCGGCTGACCGAGCACCTCGGCGGCGCGGCGGTATGGGCCAAGCGCGAGGACGTGAACTCCGGCATCGCCTTCGGCGGCAACAAGACGCGCAAGCTGGAGTACCTCGTGGCCGACGCCCTCGCGCAGGGGTGCGACACCCTGGTGTCGATCGGCGGCGTGCAGAGCAACCACACCCGCCAGGTCGCCGCGGTCGCCGCGCACGTGGGCATGAAGTGCGTGCTGGTGCAGGAGAGCTGGGTCGAGTGGCCCGACGCGGTCTACGACAAGGTCGGCAACATCCTGCTCAGCCGCCTCGCCGGCGCCGACGTGCGGCTCGTGCAGAGCGAGTTCGGCATCGGCTTCAAGGAGTCGTGGGAGAACGCCCTCGCCGAGATCGAGGCGGCGGGAGGCAAGCCCTACGCCATCCCTGCCGGGGCATCCGACCACCGCCTCGGCGGGCTCGGCTTCGCCGGCTGGGCGTTCGAGGTGGCCGAGCAGGAGCGCGAGCTCGGCGTCTTCTTCGACACCGTCGTGGTCTGCTCGGTGACCGGGTCGACCCAGGCAGGCATGGTCGCCGGCTTCCGCCACCTCGAGCAGGAGGGCGGCCGGGTACGCCGGGTGCTCGGGATCGACGGCAGCGCCAAGCCCGCCGAGACCCATGCGCAGGTGACGCGCATCGCGGCGGCCACCGGCGAGCTCATCGGCGTGCGGGCGCCCATCACCGAGGCCGATGTCGAGCTCGACGACCGCTATCACGCAGGCATCTACGGGATCCCCGACGAGCAGACCCTCGACGCCATGCGCCTCGCCGCGCGCACCGAGGGGATGATCACCGATCCTGTGTACGAGGGGAAGTCGATGGCCGCGGTCGTCGACCTCGTGGGGCGCCGGGAGATCGACCCGTCGTCGAATGTGCTCTTCGCGCACCTCGGCGGCCAGCCGGCGATCAACGGCTACAGCGCACTGTTCAGCTAGGAGGTCCCGTGGCGTCCGAGGGGTCGACGTACTGGGAAGGCGTGCACGCCGGGAAGGAGACGGCTGGCGTCTCGTGGTGGCAGGACGAGGACTCGGTGTGGGTCGACCTCGTCGAGGCCACCGGCGTCGGCCGCGATGGGCATGTGGTCGACGTCGGGAGCGGGTCGTCCACGCTCCCCGATGCGCTCATCGCCCGCGGGTTCACCGACATCACTCTGGTCGACCTGTCGCCGACGGCGCTCGCCCGAACGCGGGAGCGGCTGCGGGCGCACGTGCCCGACCTCGACGCGCGGCTGCGGACCGTGGTGGGCGACGTGCTCGAGCTCGAGCTGCACCATCGCGCCGACGTCTGGTTCGACCGCGCTGTGCTGCACTTCCTCACCGATCCCGACGACGTCGCCGTGTACGCCGCCACGCTGCTCGCGGGGCTGGCGCCGGGCGGCTGCGCCGTGGTCGCGACGTTCGCGCCGGACGGCCCGGAGCAGTGCAGCGGACTACCGGTACGCCGGTACGACGCCGACGCGCTCGTCGGGGCGATCGGGGCCGACGGGTGGGAGCGGGTGCTCGTCGAGCGCCGCGCCCACCGGACGCCGTGGGGGAGCGAGCAGCCCTTCACGGTGGTCGTGGTCCGACGCCCCAGGGCGTGAGCGTCGGACCGGGTGCGGTGGTCACCGGATCGTGGGATCGGGGCGCATGCCGGTGCCGTACGGCGTACCGTGCGCTCATCCCGACCACCGGTGCCCCGAGCTGTGACGTCCCTCCCAAGCTCGGGGCACCGGCGCGCCGGGCCGGCATCGGGGGCTGACGGAAGGTGAGCCGCGTGCTGGTGCTCGAGGGCGGCGGCGAGCGCGTGCTGGTCTTCCTGCCCGGCTTCATGACCGCCGCCGAGTCGTATGCCGAGGTCCTGCGGCCCGTGGCCGACGCCGGAGCCACGGTCCTCGTACCGCAGCTCTACCGCCGCGGCGTGGGAGCGCTGGCCGGCCGGGTGCCGGTCAGCTCGGAGGCGGCCGCCGCAGCGGACCTCGTCCGCACCACGGCCGCGGCCCGAGGGACCCGCCTCGTGTTCCTCGGCGGCCACTCGCGCGGCGGCCAGGCTGCCTGGCGCGCGGCCGGGCTGCTCACGGCCGACGGGCTGCCGGCGGGTCTCGTCGTGGTCGACCCGGTCGACGGTGCTGGTCGACGCCCGACCGAGGCCGACGCCGCCGCCGGGCCTGCGGAGTTCGACGTGCCCGCGCTGGTGATCGGCGCGGGACTCGGCGGCCGGTGCGCGCCGGAGCCGGTCAACCACAGGGTGTTCGCGGCCGCGGCGCCGCACGCCCAGCACGTCGTGGTGAGCGGGCTCGGGCACGCCGACCTGCTCGACGATCGGCCGCGCGCCCTCGGCCGCCGGCTGTGCCCCGGCGGGCCGGACCCCGACTCCGCGCGCACGTGCGTGTCGGCGCTCCTGGTCGCGTTCGTGGCAGGGGCGGCGCTCCCCACGCTCGGTGACGCCGTCGAGGTCGTCCGCGCCTGAGGGACCGGCCCGCGGTCACGCGCCTCAGCGGAACTTCATGAGGTCGTGCGCTCACGGTGAGCGGAGCGTGGCGACACGGCTACTGGTTGTGCCTACCCTGGAAGGACGCCCGGATCCGGCCGGGCCGTCCATCGGCGGAAGGACCCGCGTGAGCGTCGAGCGCCCCGAGACCATCGCACCCGACCGCGCGGTCGCGGGCCTCCTGGTGTCGGCGCTGGGCGTGATCCCCGGGACGGGCCTGCTGCTGCTCGACGAGGCGCGCCGGTGCCTCGTGCTGCGTGGGCCCGCCTGGGCGGGCTACGGCCTGGAATCGGCGTACGTCGAGGGCCGTCCCGCCGCTGAGGCGCTGCCCCGCCTGCTCTGGGAGAGCCTCGCGCCGGCCGTGGCCCTGGCACTGCGCGGCGATGTCGCGACCGCCCGCATCCCCTCTCGGGATCCACGCCGCCATCTGCGCGCGACCGTGACGCGCGTGTCCGAACCGGGCGGCGGCGCCGGCGTGTGCGTGGTCGTCACCGACAGCACCGAGCTCGACCAGGCGCGGGACGAGGTGCGCGACCGCGAGCACGACGTGGTGCGCACGCTCGAGCGCTCAGCCATCGGCATGGCCATCGTCGCCGCGGACGCCGTGCTCTCCGAGGTCAACCCGACCCTGTGCCGGATGGTCGACCTGACCGAGCCCGAGCTCCGCGGGCGCAGCCTCATGGCCCTCACGCATCCGGACGACGCGACGCTAGCGATCCTGCGGATCCAGGACCTCTTGGCCGGCCGCACCCCGATGGTGGCCCAGCGGCTCCGCCTGCTCGGTCGCACCGGCGACGAGGTGTGGGTCGACCTGTCCATGTCGCCGCTGACCCACGCCGAGAACGGGGCGCCGACGTACCTCGCCCAGATCGTCGACGTCAGCACCGAGGTCGCCAACTTCGAGGTGCTGCAGCGCACGGCAGCGCAGTTCCGGCTGCTGGCCGAGAACGCCTCGGACGTCGTCGTGCAGGTCGACCTGTCCGGCACCATCCGCTGGGTGTCGCCCTCGCTCGCGCACGTTCTCGGGTGGGAGCCCGCGAGCCTCGTCGGCACGCACCTCGCCTCGCTCGTCGTCCCGGAGGACGCGCCGAGGCTGCCGACCCGCGCCGAGGTCATGCACCTCCGCGACTCGGATGTGCGCAGCGCGATCGTGCGGTTCCGCACCCTGCGCGGCACCGTCCGCGACATGGCGCTCAGCCTGCGCGCGGTCAGCGCCGACGACGGGCTCGCGGACGGCGCGGTCATCGGCCTGCGCGACGTCACCGAGGAGCAGAGCGCGCGGCGCACCCTGGCCCGCAGCGAGGAGCGGTTCCGCCTCGCGATGGCGGCCGCACCGCACGGCATGGCGATCGCGGACTCGACCGGCTGCTTCGTGCAGGTGAACCCGGCCCTGTGCGACCTGCTCGGCGTCGGACGGCCGGAGATCCTCGGCCGCACGATGGCCGACTTCCTCGGCCCCGACGACCACCCGCTCATCGAGCAGGTGGAGGACGCCCTTGTCCGGCAGCGGCAGGACTCCGTGTCGCTGGAGCACCACCTGCTCGCGCCGCACCGCGAGGTGTGGGTCGTGCACGCCGTCAGCATCCTGCGCGACGAGCGCGGCGTTCCGCTGTTCTACGTGCACCAGTTCGTCGACCAGACCGAGGCGCGCCGCCTGCGGGCCGACCTCGAGTTCCGCGCGAGCAGGGACGCTCTGACCGGCGCGTCCAACCGCGCGGAGCTCATGGCCCACCTCGCGCTGCAGCTCGACAGCGCACGCGCCGACTCGCGAATCGGCGTGCTGTTCGTCGACATCGACAACCTCAAGCCCATGAACGACACGTTCGGCCACCAGGGCGGCGACGACGTGATCACCGCCGTGGCGCGGCGGCTCTCGGACGCCGTACGCACCGAGGATCTCGTCGCCCGGATCGGCGGCGACGAGTTCGTCGTGGTGCTCGACAACCTCGCTGCTCCCGATCAGCTGAGGAGGGTCGCCGACAAGTGCCTCCGCGCGGTGTGCCGCCCGGTCGCCTCGATGGACGGGGAGATCCCCGTGACCGTCAGCATCGGCGCCGTGCTCGCGTCGTCGGCCGACACGCCGGACGCGGTCCTGCGCCGCGCGGACTCCGCGCTGTACGTGGCCAAGGAGAGCGGCCGCAACCAGGTCGCGCTGGGCTGAGCACGACGCGCCGCCCGAAGGGCCGACGTACGCCTCGGGAGCCGCGCATCCCGCGACCCGGGCCTCTACCGTGGGCTCGACAGCCGACGGGGAGGCGTGGATCCGGTGCCAGGGCGCGAACGCTCGTACAGCCCGCGGGGTGCCCTCGTGCTGGCCGCGCTCGACGTGCTGCCCGACTCCTCGATCATGGTCTTCGACCTCGACCTCGTGTTCGTGGTCGTGCGCGGCGAGGCGCTGAAGGACGTCGGGATCGACCCTCACGACCTCGAGGAGCGTCCCGCGGCCGAGGCGCTGACGCCGTCGCGCTGGGCGTTCTACGAGCCGTTCTACCGAGCCGCGCTGGCCGGGGAGGCGAGCTCGATCGAGGTGGGCTCGAGCGACGGCGACGAACGCAGGTACGTCGTCAACATCGGGCCCGTGCGCGACCGGACGGGCGCGGTGATCGGCGGAGTCGCCGTCGCCACCGACATCTCGGACCACCTGCGCCTGCGCGAGGCGCTGGAGGAGAGCGAGGAGCAGTTCCGGCTGACGATGGAGCAGGCCGCGGTCGGCATGGCGCTCATGGCCGGCACCGGCGACTTCCTCGTGGTCAACCCGGCGCTCTCGCGCCTGCTCGGGTACGAGCACGACGATCTCCTCGAGCGCTCGTACCTCGCGGTGATCCATCCCGAGGACGCCGCCGACAATCACGACATGCTCGTCGGGCTGACCAACGGCGAGCGGCGTGCAGTGACCAGGCGCAGCCGCTTCCTGCGCAGGGACGGCGCCGTCGTCTGGGCGGACCTCACCATCACGGCCGTGCGCGATCGCAACGGCGCCTTCCGGCACCACGTGGCACAGCTGACGGACGTCACCGGCGAGGTGCTCGCCCGAGAGGCCGCCGAGGAGTCCCAGAGGCTCTACCGCCTGCTGGCCGAGAACGCCTCCGACGTCGTCTATCTGGCCGACCCGTCCGGGACGATCGTCTGGGCCTCCCCGTCGTTCTCCTCGGTTCTGGGCATCGAGCCGGTCGACGCGGTCGGGATGCGCACCGAGGACCTCGTGCATCCGGACGACTTGGCGCGGGTACGCACGCGCCGTGCGGAGATCTACGCCGGCCGGCATCCGCACGACGCGTTCGTCCGCTTCCGCTCGGGCACGGGCGACTATCTCGAGATGGCCGTCACCGTGCACGTCCTCACGGAGGGTGGGGCAGCCACCGGCGCGGTCGTCGGCCTGCGCGACGTCAGCGTGCAGCAGCGCGCCCTCCGCGAGCTTGCGCGCAGCGAGGAGAGGTTCCGGCTCGCGATGACCGCCGCGCCCGTGGGCATGGCGATCTCCGATCCCGACGGACGCTTCGTGCAGGTGAACACGGCGTTCTGCGAGCTCGTGGGCCTGCCCGAGGACGCGGTCCTGGGGGCGACGGTGACGTCGTTCCTCGGGCCGGACGACCACGAGTTGGTCGACACCGTGACGGCTGCCCTGGCGGATCCTGGGGTGAGCACCTTCCGCCATCAGCACCGGCTCGTGTCCGGGAGCCGGGAGCCCTGGGTGGAGCATTCCGCGAGCGTGCTGCGCGACGAGGAGGACCGGCCCGTCTTCTACGTGCACCAGTTCGCCGACCACACTGAGGCGCACGAGCTGCGCCAGGACCTCGAGTTCCGTGCGACGCACGACGCGCTCACCGGCGTCGCCAACCGCGGCGAGCTCATGCGCCAGCTCCGGCACAGCCTGCGCCGGGGCCGGGGCGGGGCTGCGTGGCTCGGCGTGCTGTTCTGCGACATCGACAACCTCAAGCCGCTCAACGACGAGTACGGCCACCGCACGGGCGACGCCGCCATCACGGCAGTGGCAGAACGGCTCACCGGTGCGGTGCGCGTCATCGACCTCGTGGCCCGCATCGGCGGCGACGAGTTCGTCGTGCTGCTCGAGGGCCTCCGCAGCCGCGAGGAGCTGGGGGCGATCGCCGAGAAGTGCCGGGCCGCCGTTGCGGGACCGGTCGAGGTCGACGGCCACGTCGCGTACGTCAGCGTGTCGGTAGGGGCGGTGCTCGCCGGTCAGGACGAGTCGCCCGACGAGGTGCTCGCCCGCGCGGACCACGCCCTGCACCGCGCCAAGGAGGGCGGTCGGCACCAGGTCGACCTCGACTGAGCCGCTAGGGCGTGCCGAGCTCGCTGGAGTACGGCGGATCCGCGGGCGGAGTGTCGTGCGACTGCGCCCAGCTCACGACGCCGAGCAGCACGCCGCCCACGGCGAACGCCAGCAGCAGCCACACGAACGCGCGCCCGAGCGGACCGCGCCGTCCCGCGCCCCGCGCCATCGAGATGTACATGTTGACCTCGCCCAGCGGCGAGTACTGGCTGTAGGGGCCGCTGTCGGATCGGATCACCTGCGGCGGCATCGCGCCGTCCGGCGTCACGTCGTACGCCGTGCCCTCGGGCTCGACCCGGCGCAGGTCGTCGGCGTCCCAGCGGTTGCCCCCGTCGCTCACGCGCCCACTGTGGCACGCGCGGCGCATGGATCGCGTCACAGCGGCCGCGTCCGGCGCACGCGCGATGCCACGATGTGCCCATGACCGCGCCGGTTCTGTACGAGGGCGGCGTCACGCTGCGACCGCCGACGCGGCAGGACCGCGACGGCCGGCAGAAGCACGGCTGGTGGGCGGCCATCGAGCGCGGCTTCGGCCACGTCGAGCAGGACCGCCCGATGACCGACGCCGAGGCCGACGCCTGGGTCGAGCACGTGCTCGCCGAGGCCACCGACACGTGGTGGGTCGTGGAGGTGGACGGCGAGGCCGCGGGCGTGGCGTTCCTGCACCGGTTCGAGCCCGTCGCGCGCCGCGCGCGGTACGCCGTCGGCCTGTTCCACCCCGAGCTCCTCGGCCGCGGCATCGGCTCGGCCACGACGCGCGCGGTCCTGAGGCATGCGTTCGACGACCTCGGCCTGCTCGAGGTCGAGCTGCGCGTGCTCGAGATAAACGACGCCGCGATCCGGTGCTACGAGGCCTGCGGCTTCCGCGTGACCGGCCGCGAGCCCGACACGTGCGAGCTGCACGGCGAGCTGTACGACGACTTCATCATGACCGCGCACGCGGGCGGCTGGCCCGACGTGCAGCACCCATGACCCGCTGGGTGTGCGAGCACTGCGGCCGCCAGGGCGAGAGCGACGACGACGTCGACCGACTCCAGTGCCCCGACTGCGGCGAACCCGTCGTCCCCCGCTGATCGACCGAATCGTGGTGGCCGCGCTGGATCCGCTCCTCCATGCTCGCCCCATGGACGGTGACATGCCGCCGCCCGCCTGGGCGCTCGAGGCGATCGATGGCTTCGTCGACGGCGATCCCGCCGAGAGGTGGGTGCCGAACCTGCGCGCAGCCATCGAGGCGCAGGTGGCCCAGCACTTCCCGGGAACGGCTATGCGGTCGCTGCCGGCCGAGCTGGCCGTGGTGCTCGAGTGGACCGGGGCCCCGGCGGCGCGGGAGGTCGTCGATGCGCTCGGCCTCGGCTTCGCCTACGAGGATCGCGGCCTCATGCGGGCATCGATCGACAGCCTCGACACCGTGGGCTGGCCGCCGGAGCTCGATCTCGTCGACATCGTGCTGAAGCGCCACGATCCCTGAGCCGCACGATCCTTGAGCCGCACGATCGACCGCGGTCAGCCGGTGATGTTCTTCCAGGCGGTGTAGAGCATGAAGCCGACCGCGACGGCGAGGGCGATGCCGACGACCGAGCGGGCGACGATGCCGAGCTGCAGCCCCGAGGTGGCCGGCTTCTTGGGCACGGGCTTCGGGCGCGGCAGCGGGGTGACGACGGCCGGGCCGCCGACGACACGGTCGATGTCGCCGCCGGTCCGGTCGTACTGCGTCGGCGGCACCTGGGTCGGCTGGGCGAGGCTGCCGTCCGGGAACAGCCGCGAGAGGTCGGACGCGGCCCAGCCGCGGACGGGGGAGTCGTCGCTCATGGGCCCATGGTCGCACCGGCCCATCGAGAATCCGCGCGGCGGCGCGTGTGAGGTGCGTGTGCGTCAGGCGTGCAGGCGCACGTGCGACGGCCCCTGCGGATCGGTACGGCGTACCTCGAGGCGCTCGGTGATGCGGTCCTTGAGATCGGCCACGTGCGACACGATGCCGACGACGCGGCCGCGGTCGCGCAGGTCGTCGATCACGGCCATGACGGCATCGAGGGTCTCGGGGTCGAGCGTGCCGAAGCCCTCGTCGATGAACAGCGTGTCGAGCTCGACGCCGCCTGCCTCCGCGCTGACGACGTCGGCGAGGCCGAGGGCGAGCGCCAGCGAGGTGTAGAACGTCTCGCCGCCCGACAGCGACTTCGGGCTCCGGCTCTCGCCCGTGTGGCGGTCGACCACGCGCAGCGAGAGCCCGGTGCGCTCGGACTTCTTCTCCGACAGGTCGGTGCGTTCGAGCTCGTACCGGCCCGCGCTCATGGCCGCGAGCCGCACGTTGGCGGCGGCGACGACCTGCTCGAACCAGCGGCGCAGGACGTACGTCGTGAGCGTCATGCGGGTGGAGCCGCTCGTGCCCTTGGCGAGCCCCGCGAGGCGGGTGACCGCCGCCGTGCTCTCGAGCACCTCCGCGTGATGGTCGAGCGCCGCGTCGAGCCGCTCGCGGGCCCGGGCGAAGCGGGCCTGCCGCTCGGCCGCGGTGCTCAGAGCCGCCGCGGCTGCCCGGTGCGCGCCTTCGGCCGCGGCCCGTGCGGTGCGGGCGTCGGCGAGCAGGGCCGCCGCCTTGTCGGGCTCGACCTGCAGGACCGGGTCGAACCGGGGGTCGGACGCTGTGGCCTCGAGGGCGGCGAGGGCGCGGCTCCAACACTCGACGGCGGACTGCAGCGCGGCGACGCGCTCGGGCGAGCGGTGCGCCGACCGTGCCTGCTCGAGGTCGTCGAAGCCCGCAGCACGCGCGGCCTCGAGGGCGGCGCCCGCGGCCTGCTCACGGCGTACGGCGGCGCCCGCCACGGCGGTGACGGCGGCGGCGACCGCCCGCGCCGCGGCTGCCTCGTCGCGGAGCGCGGCCTGCCGGGCGGCCACGCTCGCGTGCTCGCCGCGCGCGGCCGCCACCTCGGCGGCGGCCTCGGCGAGGGCGGCCGCGGCCGTGTCGTGGGCCGCGGCGGCCGAGGCGAGCGCGGCGGTGGCCGCGGCCACGACAGCGCCCTGCTCGGCGGCCTTCTGCTTGAGGGCCGCGACCGTGCGGTCGAACCCGGGCACGAGCGCCGCGGCGCTCACCGCCTCCGCAAGGTCGCCGCGGCGGCGGGCGAGCTCGCTGCCCGCGGTCTCGGCATCCGCGCCGCCCGCGGTCGCCGAGAGGGCCGCCCGCTCGAGGGTCAGCACCTCCAGCGCGCGCCGCGCCGCGGCTTCGGACGCCTGGGCCGCGGCGTACGCCGACTCCGCAGCCGCGACGTCGTCGCCGGTGACCGCGTCGAACGCCGGCTGAGCCGGATGCGGGTGGTCGGTGGCCCCGCAGACCTTGCACGCCTCGCCCTCGACGAGCTCGGCGGCGAGGACCGCGGCGATGCCGTCGAGGTGGGCGGTGCGTACGTCGTTCCAGCGCTGATGGGCGTGGTTGGCGGCCCGCACGGCATCGAGCACGGCCGTCTCGGCCTCCGCGATCCTCGGCTCGAGCCCCGCGAGCGCTTCTGCGGCACGGGCTCTGGCCTCGAGCCGTTCGACGTCGGCCGCGGCGGCACCGTGGCCCGCGGCCGTCAGCATCGCCGCGGCGCGCTCGGCCTCGGCGGCGGCCATCTGGTCGGGCAGCGCGGCCTCCGCTGCGCGGGCCTCCGCGAGCGCGGTTGCGGCCCGGTCGCGGGCGGCGACGAGAGGTGCGAGGTCGGCGCGGGCTGCGTCGAGCGATCGCTCGCGGGCGACGAGATGCTCGAGCCCTGCCGCCTCGTCGTCGGCGGCACGGGCACGCAGCGCGTGGTGCTCGGCGCCGAGCGCGAGCGCGGCGGCCGGGTCGTCGGTCGCCGCGGCCAGATCGGCCTCGGCGGCGTCGAGCTCGGCGTCGGCGGCGTCGAGGTGCTCGAGGCGGACGCCGACGGGCACGGCCGACAGCGCCGTGGCCAGCTCGGCCGCGCGCGCCTCGTGCTCCTGGGCGGTCGCGCGGTGGCGGGCCGACGCGGCCCGGGCCTCGGCCAGCTCGCGGGCGAGCGCAGCGGTCTGCTCGAGCGCGTCGCGCTCCGCCGTCGCCGCTTCGAGGGCCGCGCGCCGCTCGGACTCGACGACGGCGGCCGAGGCCGCGGCAGCGTCGAGCGACTCGGCCACGTGAAGAACGCGTGCGGCGCGCTCGGCGTCCGGTGCGGCGGCCAGCGACAGCTCGTCGCCTGCATCGAGCCCGGCCGCCTCGTCGGCTGCCGCGACGGCGGTCGACACCGCGGCGGCCGCGGCGTCGCGCTCACGGCTGGCCTCGGTGCGGCGGGTCTCGAGCTCGCGGGTCACCTTGTCGTAGAGGCCGGTGCCGAAGATCTGGGTGAGCAGGATCCGGCGTACGTCGTCGTCGGCGCGCAGGAACGTCGCGAACTCGCCCTGGGGCAGCAGCACGACCTTGGTGAACTGGTCGGGCGTGAGGCCCACGCGGTCGCGGATCTCGGTGTTGGCCTCCTGCACGTGGCTGCTGACCGACTCCCACGTGCCGCCGACGAACCGCTCGAGATGCACCCGCGCCTTCTCCGGCGTGAACCCCTCGCCCCGCTTCTTGGGACGTCGGTGCTCGGGCACGCGCGTGATGCGCAGCCGCTCGCCGCGCACCGACAGATCGAGCACCACCTCGGGCACGGCGTCGGCCGGCGCGAAGTGCGAGCGCAGCCGGTCGCTCGAGCTCTCGCTGCCTGCGGTGGCGCCGTACAGCGCGAACGTGATGGCGTCAAGGATCGTGGACTTGCCGGCCCCGGTCGGGCCCTCGAGCAGGAACAGCCCGCTGGCGGTGAGGGCGTCCATGTCGATCGTCTCGGTGCCGGCGAACGGCCCGAACGCCGTGATCTTCAGGGAGTGCAGGCGCATCAGGCGCTCAGATCGGAGCGGCCGGCGGCCTCCACCGCGTCCCGCAGCAGCAGCGACTCCTCGTCGGTGGGCGCGACGCGGTCGACGTACTCGACGAACAGCGCGCACACCTCCGCGGGGTCGGTCGTGCGCTTCAGCCGCGCGAGGTCGTGCTCCTCCTGGAGCGCGACGCCGTCGGGGTCGAAGTCGAGCACGAGGGTGTGCGGCCAGTGCTCGCGCAGCCGGTCCATGGGTGCGGCCGGGCGGCTCGGGTCGGTGAGCACCACCTTGAGCCAGGCGTCCGCGAAGTGCGCGAGGTCGGTCTGGGCGCGGGCGACGAGGTGGTCGAGCCGGCCGCTCACCTGGCGCAGCGGCCGCGGCACCGGCGTGGGGATGGCGGTCGTGGCGACCGCGCCCTGCGCGTCGAGCTCGACGAGGGTGACCGACTTGGTGTCGTCCTTCTCGCTGAACGAGAACGCCAGGGGCGAGCCGCTGTAGCGCAGGGTCGTGCTGCTGCCGGCCAGCGGCACCTGCTGCGGCCGGTGCAGGTGGCCGAGGGCGACGTACGAGATGCCGTCGAACACGTGCGCCGGGCAGTCGCCGATGCCGCCGACCCGGATGTCGCGCTCGGAGTCGGTGACGGCGCCGCCGGTGACGAAGGCGTGCGACAGCACGACCGTGCGGTCGATGCCGCGCCCGGCGGCGTCGGCGCGAATGCGGCGTACGGCCTCGCCCAGCACCGCTTCGTGCGAGCGCTCGACGCCCAGGACGTCCTTGGCGGCGTCGGGCAGGAGGTAGGGGATGCCGTAGACCGCGACCTCGCCGTGCTCGTCGGCGAGGACGACCGGTGCGGTCATGGAATCGAGCCCGGTGCGCAGGTGGATGCGGGAGGCGGCGGCCAGGCCGCTGCCGAAGCCGAGGCGCACGGCGGAGTCGTGGTTGCCGCTCACCAGGATCAGCGGCACGCCGGCCTCGGCGAAGGCGAGGAACGTGCGGTCGAGCAGCTGCACCGACTCGAGCGGCGGCACGGCCCGGTCGTAGACGTCGCCGGAGACGAGGACGGCGGACACCTGCTGCTCCACGGCCGTGTCGAGCAGCCACGCGAGGAACGCCTTATGGGCCTCGTGCAGGCTCGTCTGGAACAGCGTGCGGCCGAGGTGCCAGTCGGACGTGTGCAGCAGCTTCATGCCGCACCCCGTCCTGCGGCGCTGCCTGCGCGCTGCCGTGCCATGAGGGTCCCCGCCTGCCTTCGTCTCGCAATCGCAGCGGCCTGTCCGGACCGCTCGAGTCGACCGTAGGCGGTGCCTCCGACAGCGCCGTCGAGGACACGCGGGGGAGGCCGGCCGTCCGCGGAGGTGGCGGGCGCCCGGACCGGCCAGGATGGGCCCCATGAGCGGCGACTGGGCGGACGACTCGGAGCCGGCGGACCGGCGGCCGCCGTTCCGGCGCTCGTTCGCGTACGGGATCGTGGCGGCGATCGGGCTCGCCCTGCTGGCCGCGGTGATCGCGCTCTCGGTGCCCACGGTGCAGGTGGGCGGGCAGGAGTTCGTCTGCTGGGCGCCCGCGCTCGGCCTGTCGGGCGGGATCCCCGAGCCTGCGGCAGGCCCCTGCGCGACGGCCACGACCACCCGCCTCGTCCTGTCCACGCTGCTCGCTATCGCGGCGCTCGTGATCGGCGCGATCACCACCATCCGCGCCACCACTGTGCCGCGCGAGGAGCGATGACCCGCGTCCTCGGGGTCGACGGCTGCCGCACCGGCTGGGCGGGGGTCGTCTGGGACGGCGGCGCGGTGCACGGGGCGTTCGGCGTACGCCTCGCCGACCTGCTCGCCGAGGTGCGCGCTGCCGGGCCGCTGGACGCGGTGGCGCTCGACATGCCGATCGGACTGCCCGACACCGGGGTGCGTGCGGCCGACCTCCTGGCCCGCGAGGCGCTCGGCTCCCGGCGCTCGTCGATCTTCCTGACCTCGACCCGACCGGCGCTCGCGGCGATCAGCCGCGCGGAGGCCGATGCGCTCAACCGGGCGCACGGCGGCGGCGGTGTGACGGCCCAGGCCTTCGCGCTGCACGCCAAGATCGCTGAGGTGGATGTCGCGGTCCGGGCGGCGGGGGAGCCGGTGGTCGAGGCGCACCCCGAGCTGTCGTTCGCCGCGCTGGCCGGGCGCCCGGTGCCGGAGCCGAAGCGGTCGTGGGCGGGGTCCGCCGTACGCCGGGCCCTGCTCGCCCGCGCGGGCCTCGACCTCGACGTCGACCTCGGCGAGGTGGGCCGGCAGGCGGCGGTCGACGATGTGGTGGACGCCGCGGTCCTCGCGTGGACGGCGATGCGGGTGGCCCGGGGCGAGGCGGTGCGCCGGCCGGACCCGCCCGAGGTGTTCTCCGACGGCTGGCCGGCCGCGATCTGGACCTGATCCGGGCCGGGTGCGCCAGGTTTCGCTGTGCCGTTATCTCTGCCGAAGGCAGTGAAAGCCACATTGACCCGGACGGGGACTGGGCTGAACGGGTTACCGCGAACCCTTCAGGCCGTCGCCCGGACGGCCGACAGTAAGGGGTATGGGAGAAGTCCGGTTCTTCCGGGCCGTGCAGGGCGGACGCGAGTGGGTGTTCGCGTACCTGGACGGCCCTGACGCAGTGTGGGGCATGGACCGGCTCTCCGGCGAGGAGTGGTGGTACGAGCCGTCCGTCACCGGCTGGCTCGCCCCGATGATCCGGTCGCGGCTCGCGAGCGGCGTGCCGATCCCGGAGGTCGGCGCACCGGAGGCGGGCACGACGTACATCCCCGCCGTCGCCGGCCGCTTCGACCTGGCGCTGCACGAGCCCGGGCATGCGGTGCTCGCGGCGTTCCAGGACCGGCTCGTGGTCACCGGCGGCGCACCGCCGCGGCCCGGCATGCCGGACGAGCTCACCGACCTCGCGCGGGCGTACGTCGGCGAGCTCGAGGTGTCGAGCGCCCTGGACCAGGTCGGCAGCCGCTGGCGCGTGCTGCACTCGGTGCCGGGCGGTGCGGCCGGCACGGGCGTCGACCACGTCGCGATCGGCCCGGCGGGCATCTTCACGATCATGAGCCGCAACGAGCGCGGCGCCGTCGTCAACGTCTCGGGCGACACCGTCGTGGCGGGAGGCCGCCCGCAGCCCTGGGTGCCCGAGTCGCGCGCCGCCGCGCAGCGGACGCAGGAGGCGCTGTCGGCCCACGTCGACCTCGCGATGTCGGTGTTCCCCACGATCGCGGTGGTCGGGGCGCGGCTGTCGGTCTCGCACGCCCCTGACTACGTCTCGCTCGTCGAAACCGGCAGCCTCCTGGACTGGCTCGGCTCCCTGCCCCCGCGGCTGTCGCAGGCGCAGGTCGTGCAGGCGTACGACGTGCTCCGCTGGTCCGATGCCTGGACGGCAGCCGCTCCCGCTCCGAGCGTGCCCGACAGCACCCGGGCCCTGGCCCTCGAGCGCGGGCTCGGCCTGCGGCACGTGCCGAGCACTCCGCCGGTGCCCGGCCCGCCGCCCGTGCCGCAGCCGTCCCTCGCCCCCGCGCCGATCGCGGCGGCACCCGCTCCGGCCGCCGCTGCTGCGACCGACCCGCCCGCTGACGACGCCAGCGCGCCTCCGGCAACCGACCGAGGCCGTCGGCGCGCCCGCACCGGCCCCTCCGGCGGCCGGCGGTCGCGGCCCGCAGGCCCGGCGCCGCGGGGATCACGGGGCCGCACGATCGCGGCGGTCGTGGCCTCCCTCATGCTGCTGCTGCTCGTCGCCCCCAGCGTCATCACCGGGGTGCAGCGGGCGATGTCCGAGCCCACGGCCTCCGCGAGCCAGACGCCGTCGCCGGTCTCGACGCTCGTGCCGGAGATCGGAGGTCCGTGCGCCCCTCCGGACGAGATCCGCACCGAGGCGGGGGAGGACCTCGCCTGCAACCAGGCCACCGGCACCTGGTCGCTGCGCGGCGTCACCGGCGTCATCGGGGAGCCGTGCCCGAAGGCCGACACGCTCGGCTGGTCGACGACGAAGAACAAGCCGCTCGTGTGCACGACCGAGAAGGGGACGCTCGTCTGGGCCCTGCGCACGGGCTGATCCGGGCGTCAGGATTCCGTGCGCCACGCCGGTCGTTCGCGCCCGAACGCCGTCCTCCGGGAGCAAGATGACGGCGTGACAACGACGTCCGCCCCCGCCCCCCTGCCCTCCGACCTCGACATCGCCCGCGCCGCCGCGCTGCGGCCGCTGGAGGAGGTGGTGGCGGGCACCGGCCTCGACCCGGCCGACCTCGAGCCGTACGGCCGGCATGTGGCCAAGGTGCCTCTGCGGGCTGCGCACGACCTCGCCGACCGGCCGCAGGCGACGTACGTGCTCGTCACGGCGATCACCCCGACACCTCTGGGCGAGGGCAAGACCACCACGGCGGTGGGCCTGGCCCAGGGGCTCGTGGCGCGCGGCCACCGGGCGACCGTCGCCCTGCGCCAGCCGAGCATGGGCCCGACGTTCGGCATCAAGGGCGGCGCCGCCGGCGGCGGCTACAGCCAGGTCGTGCCCATGGAGACGATGAACCTCCATCTCACCGGCGACTTCCACGCGGTCACCGCGGCGCACAACCTGCTGGCCGCGATGGTCGACAACCACCTGCACCACGGCAACGAGCTCGGCATCGAGCCGCACAGCGTCGCGTGGCGTCGCGTGCTCGACGTCAACGACCGGGCGCTGCGCAACGTCGTGGTCGGCCTCGGCGCGCGGATGGACGGCGTACCCCGCCAGGGCGGGTTCGACATCACCGCCGCGAGCGAGGTCATGGTATCCTCAGCCTCGCCACCGACTTGGGCGACCTGCGCGCACGGCTCGGGCGCATCGTGGTCGGCTACTCGTTCGACGGCGAGCCCATCACGGCCGAGCAGCTCAAGGCCGCCGGCGCGATGGCCGTGATCCTGAAGGACGCGCTGGCGCCCAACCTGCTCCAGACCCTCGAGGGCGGTCCGGCGCTCGTGCACACCGGACCGTTCGGAAACATCGCCACCGGCAACTCCAGCGTGGTGGCCGACCTCATCGGCTCGCGGATGGGCGACTTCCTCGTCACCGAGGCGGGCTTCGGCTCCGACATGGGCGCCGAGCGGTTCTTCGACGTGAAGTGCCGCGTCTCGGGCCTGCGCCCGGACGTCGCGGTGCTCGTCGCCACGGTCCGCGCGCTGAAGGCGCACAGCGGCCGGTTCACGGTCACGCCCGGCAAGCCGCTGCCGCCCGAGATGCTGGCGGAGAACCCCGACGACGTGCGCGCGGGGGCGGCGAACCTCACCCACCACATCGAGATCCTGCGCTCGTTCGGCGTCTCGCCGGTGGTGGCGATGAACGCGTTCCCCGGCGACCACGACTCCGAGCACGCCGTGGTCCGCGAGATCGCCGAGGCAGCGGGCGCACGGTTCGCCATCTCGCGGCACGTCGCCCTCGGCGGCAAGGGCGCGCTGCCCCTCGTCGAGGCGGTCGAGGAGGCGGCGGCCGAGCCGACGAGCTTCTCGTACGCCTACGACCTCGACGAGCCGCTGGTGGACAAGATCACCGCGGTCGCGCGGGACGTGTACGGCGCCACGGGGATCGACCTCAGCCCTGCGGCCAAGACGGGGCTCGAGCAGTTCGAGAAGCTCGGGTACGGCGAGTTCCCCGTGATCATCGCCAAGACGCACCTGTCGATCTCGTCCGACCCGACGCTGCTCGGCGCGCCGCGCGGCTGGCGGATGCCGGTGCGCGAGGTGCGCGCGGCGGCCGGCGCGGGCTACGTCTACGCGATCGCAGGCGACATGCGCACGATGCCGGGCCTGGCCAAGCACCCGGCCGCGGAGCGCATCGACCTCGACGCCGACGGCACGATCATCGGCCTGTCGTAGCCGCCGGCTCGCACGGTTCGGTCGGTCGCATCCCCTGCCGGGCGACGACGGACTCGGCCGTGCGCGCGGTCAGGGGAGCAGGAGCCAGGTTCCCTCGGACACGACCTCGAGGCGGTCGCCGTCGACGACGACCGCCGACTGGTCGTCGAGCACGTAGCCCGGGATCCCGATCTCGTGCCGCCAGCGCTCGGCCGCCTCCCTCGTGTTGTCGGGGAACACGTCGAGGTGCGGGAAGACCGCGAACTCGACGAGCCCCAGCGCACGGTCGTCCGGCGCCGACGGCCACGCGACGAAGTCGCTTCCGATGCGCGGTGTCAGGACCATGCTGCCGGCGCTGACCCCGACCCAGACGAGGTCGGGCAGCGAGGGCAGGAGGTCGGCGAGTCCCGACTCCCGGAGCCAGTGCGCGAGGTACGTCGCATCGCCGCCGTCCACGAGCAGCACGTCCGCCTCCCGCACCCACGGCACCCACCGCTCGGCGCCGACGGTCGGCAGCGCCGTCAGGTCGAGCACGCCCATGGCGCCGAAGGGGAGCGAGGCCAGACCGCCCCGACCCTGCCCGGCCACGGTGCGTGCCACCGAGAAGGGGCTGCACATCGGGTGTCCCCACTGCGCCGTCGGGATGCACAGCGCCGTCGCCTCGGCCATCGGCCGGCCGAGCAGGTCGACGAGCGCGGCCTCGATGCTCGGGTTCGTGATGCCGCCGGAGGTGAGCAGGAGCTTCATGGCGCGACCTCGCCGCCGGACCCGCCGGCCACGCTCGGGAGGATCCACACCTCGGCGCCGTCGGGCAACGCTGTGGCCAGGCCGTCGAGGAACCGCACGTCGTCGTCGCCGACGTACACGTTGACGAAGCGCCGCAGCTCGCCGCGCTCGTCCCGCACGCGCCGCTCGAGCCCGGGGTGCGACTGCGCGAGCAAGTCGAACAGGGCACCCACGCTCGTCGGCGACTCGGCGAGGTCGAGCACGCGGCCGCCCGCGACGTCGGCGAGGACGGCGGGCAGCCTCAGCCGCACCGGCATCAGACCTCCGCGGCCCGCACCGACAGCACGTCGGGCAGATGCTCGGCCAGCAGCGAGTAGGTGTCGCCCTCGTCGGTGCTGGCGTACACGCAGCCGTCGCGGGTGCCGAGGTAGACGCCGGTCGGCTCGGCCGCATCCACGCACGCGGCGTCGCGCAGCACGACGGTCCACGCGTCGTCGGGCAGGCCCGGGCCGCGCTCCTCCCACGTCGCTCCGCCGTCGCGGGTGCGGTGCACCCGCATCCGGCCGTCGACGGGGAAGCGCTGCTCGTCGGCGACGAGCGGCATGACCCACGCCGTGCCGGGGGTGCGAGGCGAGGCGAGGATGAAGAAGCCGAAGTCGCTGGGCAGCCCTTCGGCGATGGAGGTCCACTGCAGGCCGCCGTCGTCGGTGCGGTAGACGCCGTGGTGGTTCTGCGCGTACATGACCGACGGGCTCGCGGCGTCGGCCGCGACCTTGTGCACGCACTGGCCGAACTCGGGGTAGGGGTCGGGCATGAACTTCACGTGGATGCCCGCGTTGCGCGGCGTCCAGCCGGTCGCACCGTCGTCCGACACGTAGACGCCGCCGGTGCTCATCGCGACGGTCACCCGGTCCGACAACGGGTCGGGAACGATGGTGTGCACCGCGGCGCCGCCGAAGCCCGGCGCCCACTGCGGCCGGTGCGGGTGGTCCCACAGGCCGCGCACCAGGCTGAAGGTCTCGCCGCCGTCGTCGCTGCGCCACAGCGACGTCGGCTCGCAGCCGGCCCACACCACGCCGGGCCGCTCGGCGGTGTCGGGCTGGATCTGCCACACCCGGCCGAGCGACACGCCGGTGTCGTCCGGGAAGGAGATCGCCCGGTTCTCGGTCTCGTGCCACGTGGCGCCGAGGTCGTCCGACCACGCGATGGTCGGGCCCCAGTGCCAGGACATCACCCCGGCGATGATGCGCGGCTTCTCGCCGCGGGTGTCGAACGCGACGGAGGCGACCTCCTGCATCGCGAAGTGCGGACCGTCGGCGGTCCACGTGCGGCGGTCCTCGGACTTCAGCAGCCACAGCCCCTTGCGGGTGCCGACGGCGACGACGTGCGTCATGGATGACTCCCCTCGAGCGAGAGCCCGACGCTAGCCAGCAGGTACGACATCGTCACCGCAGTTCCGTCCGCGATGCCCGCGCGAGACGCCCCCTCGCGGTAGATGCGGCCCATCGACCCCTGCGGCTCCGCATCTGCGGGATCAGTTCACGATGTCGTGGACGACGTGCCCGTTCGACACCGTGAGCTCGACCCGAGCGTCGCCGATGGGGCCGGCGTCGAGGGCGAACAGGTCGCGGTCGATGACGACGAGGTCGGCGCGCTTGCCCACCTCGAGGGTGCCGGCGTCGTGCTCGTCGTGGTTCACGTACGCCGAGCCGCTCGTGAAGCCCGCGAGAGCCTGCGCGAGCGGGATGGCCTGCCCCGGGAGGAACGGCGGCCTGGACCGGTCGTCGGGCCCGATGCGGGTGACCGCGACCTCCATCTGCTGGAGCGGGTCCGGCGTGGTCACCGGCCAGTCGGACCCCATCGCGAGGACCGCGCCGCTGCGCGCGAGGTCGCCGAACGGGTACATCTGCGCCACCCGATCTTCGCCGAGGAACGGCACGGTGAGCTCGTCCATCTGCGCGTCGCTCTGCGCCCAGAAGGTCTGGGCGTTGACCACGGCGTCGAGCTCGCGGAAGCGCGGGAGGTCGTCGGGGTGCACGACCTGCACGTGCGCGAGGTGGTGGCGCAGGTCGTGCCGGCCGTGCACGGCGATCGCGTGCTCGATCGCGTCGAGCGCGAGGCGCACGGCACGGTCGCCGATCGTGTGCAGGTGCACCTGGAACCCGAGGCCCGTGAACTGGTCGAGCGCGGCGTTGAGCACGTCGGGCTCGATGAACTGCAGGCCGGAGTTGTCGGTGTGGCCGCCGCAGCCGTCGCAGTACGGCGCGAGCAGCGATCCCGTGTAGTTCTCAAGTACGCCGTCGGTCATCATCTTGATCGTCGTGGGGGAGAAGCGGCCGCCGCTCGCGCGCTCGCGCTGCTGCACGAACTCCGGGATCTGCTCGACTCCGCGGTGCCGGTCCCACCACAGCGCTCCCACGACCCGGGCGGTGAGCTTGTCCTCGGCGGCGAGGGCGGCGTACGCGTCGAGGGTGTCGGGCGTGACCCACGCGTCCTGCCACGCCGTGATGCCGAGACGGTGCAGGTAGGTCTGCGCGCCGAGGATCGCGTTCTTCCACTCGTCGTGGTCCGGCTTGGGCACGAACCGATCCTCGAAGGAGTACGCCGCACCCTCGTGCAGCATGCCGGTCAGGCGGCCCTGGGCGTCCCGCTCGTAGCGGCCGTCGGACGGATCCGCGACCGAGTCGTCGATGCCCGCGACCTCCAGCGCCTTGCTGTTGACCCAGGCGCCGTGCGTGTCCTTGTTGAACAGGAACACCGGCCGGTCCGGAACGATCGCGTCGAGGTCGTCCTTGGTGGGGCAGCCGCCGGGGAAGTACTCCATCGCCCAGCCGCCGCCCTTGATCCACTCGCGGTCGGGGTGGGCGTCGGCGTACGCCTTGATCTGGGCGAGGTAGTTGTCCCTGCCGTGGGTGTCGAGCAGGTAGACGTGCAGCATGTTGCGCCCTGCGAACGGCGCGTGGATGTGCGAGTCCTGGAAGCCCGGTGTCACGAGCTTGCCGGTGGCGTCCACGACGCGCGTCGACGGGCCGACGAGCTCGGCCACGTCGTCCGGCGTGCCGAGCGCGACGATCCGGTTGCCGCGTACGGCGATCGCGCGCGCCCAGGTGCGCACGGCGTCTCCTGTCCAGATGTTTCCGTGGACCACGAGGTCGGCGGGGGTCGGCATGGGGCTCCTCAGGACTGGCAGGCGGGGCGAAGGGGGAGAGGCGCCGGCAGCCTCGTAGGAGGCTGCCGGCACCTGGCGAGCGTCAGCTCTTGAACTTCTCCCAGATCTTCGAGTAGTTGTTCGTCGCCGTGGCGTCGCACGGCGGTGCCGGCGCGACGTGGTCGAGCTGGTCGGCCGGGATGACGACCGCGGGGTCGTTCTTCATCTCGTCCGAGAGCAGCTCGTCGACGCCCTTGATGCCCGAGTTGTAGCCCTGGTAGTTCGCGGCCTCGGCGGCGTTCTTCGGGTCCATCCACCAGTTGAGGAAGGTCAGTGCCTGCTGCACGTTCTCCGCGCCCGACGGGATGGTCCAGTTGTCCTGCCAGAGCGAGGTGCCCTCGGCCGGGTACACGTACTTGACGCTCGGCTTCTCCAGGATGACGCGGTGGGCGGCGCCGTTCCACATCATCGACATCGTGGCCTCGCCGGCGATCATCCGGTCGATCACGCCGTCGCTGTTGATGGTGCCGACGCTCGGCTTGAACCCGACCAGCAGGTCCTGCGCCGCCTGGAGCTTGGCGGGGTCGCTCGTGCAGACCTCGCCGCCGACCGCGCGGAGGGCGGCGTTGATGCCGTCGACCTGGTCGTTGAAGATGCCGATCTTGCCCTTGGCCTCCGCCGGTGCGGCGAAATAGTCGGCCCAGGTGGTCATGTCCTGCTTGATGATCGCGCTGTCGTACGCGTAGCCCGTCGTGCCGTACAGATAGGGGACGGAGTACTTGCGGCCGTCGTCGAAGTACGGGTTCATGAACTCGTCCTTGATGTTGCCGCCGTTCGGCAAGGTGGTGACCGGGATCGGCTGCAGCAGGTTCTCGCGGATGAGGTTCGCGACCATGTAGTCGGACGGCACGACCAAGTCGTAGCCGGTTCCGCCCGAGGCCTTGAGCTTTGCCTCGAGGGTCTCGTTCGAGTCGTAGTAGTCGACAGTCAGCTTGATGCCGGTCTCGTCGGAGAACCGCTTCGCCATGTCGGTGGGGAAGTAGTCGCTCCAGGTGTACATGCGCAGATCGCCGCTGGTGGCGGGCTCGAACGCCGCGGCCGAGGCCGAGTCGCTGGCTGACGGAGCGGAGGACGACGGCCCCTCGCCGCCGTCGGTGGTCGCGCCACCACAGGCGGACAGGGCGAGCGCGCTCACCAATGCGGCGGTGAGCCCCAGGCTGCTCCGCAGTCGGGAGGACTTCATGTGCGATCCCTTCGGTTGGTGAGGAGGTACGTCACGGTGACGATCACAGCGGACAGCACGAGGAGCACTGTCGCGACGGCGTTCACCCCGGGGCTGACGCCCTTGCGGATGAGGCCGAAGAGGTAGATCGGCAGCGTCGTGCTGCCGGCGGACGACAGGAAGCTCGAGATGATGAAGTCGTCCAGCGAGATGATGAACGCGAGGAGGGCGCCGGAGACGATGCCCGGCATCAGCACCGGAAGGGTGACCTTGCGGAAGAGTTTCCACATGTCCGCGCCGAGGTCGGCCCCCGCCTCGAACACGGCCAGGTCGAGGTTCTGCAGGCGCGCCCGGATGGGCAGCAGCGCGAAGGGGATGCAGAACGCCACGTGGGCGAGCACGAGGGCGGTGAAGCCGGGCCGGATGCCGATGAGACGGATGAAGCCGAGCGTCGCGACGCCCGCGACGATCTCGGGGATGACGAGCGGCGCGGTGATGATCCCGAGAGCGGCGCCGCGTCTGCGCGCCGACCACCGCTCGAGCACGAGGGCGAGGCCGATCGCGAAGAGCGTCGAGACCACCATCGCGACGAGCGCGAGCTTCACCGACACGATGGTCGCGTCGAGGATGTCGGGGTTCGCGAAGATGCGGCCGAACCACACGGTCGAGAAGCCCTCCCACACGAGCGCCCTGTCCCCGCTGTTGAAGGCGTAGACGACCGTGACGACCATCGGCACGTAGAGGAAGAACAGCGAGAACCACGCGATGGGCGCGATGCCCGGGAAGCGGCGCAGCGCCGCGGCGTCACCCTTCCTCATGCCGTCAGCTCCACCTTCGTGCCGGTACGCCGTCCCCACAGGAGCACGACGACGAGGGCCAGCAGGAGCACCGCGAGCAAGATCATCGACAGCGCCGAGCCGAACGGCCAGTTCCTCGCGTCGCCGAACTGCGCGGCGATCAGGTTGCCCACCAACAGGTCCTTGCCCCCGCCGAGGAGCGCCGGCTGCACGTAGGAACCGAGAGCGGGCACGAACACCAGGAAGACGCCGGCGATGATGCCGGGACGCGCGGCCGGGTAGACGATGCGTCGGAGCACCGTCCACCTGTTCGCGCCGAGGTCGTACGCCGCCTCAGCGAGCCGGAAGTCAAACCGCTCGAGCAGTGCATAGATCGGCAGCACCATGAACGGCAGGAACGTGTACACGAGGCCGATGCCGGACGCGAACGGCGTGTAGAGGAGCTGGAAGCGGCCGAGCCCCAGCGCGTCGGTGATGTCGTTGACGACGCCGTTCTCGTTGAGCACGAGCAGCCAGGCGTACGTGCGCACCAGCAGGTTGGTCCAGAACGGGATCGTCACGAGCAGCACGAGCACGTTCTGCGCGCGCCGGCTCTGGTTGCTCATCCAGAGAGCGAGCGGGAACCCCAGCAGGATGCACGCGATTGTGGTGATGGCGGCGAGCCAGAAAGACAGCAGGAACACGTTGACGTAGGCCAGGTTGATCGAGCTGTTGCCGAGGAAGTCGGTCTCGACGAAGAACCGCCTGTAGGCCTCCAGGGTGGGCACCCAGACCACGCCGCCGCCGAACTCCGGCTGCGAGAGGAACGAGAAGATCGCCACGACGATGAGTGGCCCGCCGGTCAGTACGACGGCAGTCAGGAGGCCAGGCCATGCGGCCCAGTGGGGGAGCTGCCCCGGGCGGGCAGCGGCTCCACGCGTCACGAGGCATCCGCCAGCGCACTGTCGGCGGACTCGGCCACCTCGCCTGCGGTCGGCGTCTCCACGACCGGCCGGGCGAAGCCGGGGGCGATCCGGATCGATACCGGCTCTCCGGGGCGGATGTGTGCACTCGGCGCAGCCGCGGGAACGCGGGTGCTCACGTGCGTCCCGTCCGAGAGGATGGCCGAGGCCCGCAGGTCGGTCCCCATGTATGTCGCGGTAGCGACGGTCGCTGGAGCCCCGTCCGGATCGCCTTCGGCCGCGAACACGATGCGCTCGGGCCGAACCGCGACAGTGGCGTGACCGACTTCGTGCGCGGCGTCCTCGGGCAAAAGCACGCGCGGTCCGCCGGGAAGCGCGAACGCGAGGCGTCCGGCGTCCTGGACGAGCACGACGTCGAAGAAGTTGGTCTCACCGATGAAGTCGGCGACGAACCGGTCGACCGGACGCTCGTAGATGTCCTCGGGCGTGCCCACCTGCGCGACCCGGCCGTTCTCGAAGACCGCGATCCGGTCTCCCATCGACAGGGCCTCCTCCTGGTCGTGGGTGACGAACACGAACGTGATGCCCGTCGTGCGCTGCAGCTCCTTGAGCTCTGCCTGCATCCCGCGCCGGAGCTTGAGGTCTAGCGCTGCGAGCGGCTCGTCGAGCAGCAGCACCTTCGGGCGCTTGGCGAGCGCGCGGGCGAGGGCCACGCGCTGCTGCTGCCCGCCCGACAGCTGCGACGGCCGACGACCCTCGAGCCCCGGCAGGTGCACCAGCGCGAGCATCTCGGAGACCTTGGCGTCGATGTCCGCCCTGGACGCGCCGTCCATCTCGAGCCCGAAGGCGATGTTCTTCGCCACCGTGAGGTGCGGGAACAGCGCGTAGCTCTGGAAGACCGTGTTGACCGGGCGCTTGTACGGAGGCAGCTCGTCGATGCGCTGGCCATCGAGCAGGATCTGCCCGGAGTCGGCGGTCTCGAGGCCGGCGATGCTGCGCAGGAGCGTGGTCTTGCCGCAGCCCGACGGGCCGAGCATCACGAAGAACTCGCCGGGCTCGATGTCGAGCGAGACGCCGGCGAGGGCGTGGACGGTCGTGCCCTCCGGCGTCGGAAAGCTCTTACGGAGTTGGTCGACGCGCAGGCCACGCGCGCGCCCGTCGGTCTGATCGGTCACCGAACCCCTCCTCGCGGTGCGCTGGACTAACGGCGTTAGTCCAGCCGTGCGGCGGAGACTAATGACATTAGCCGGGGGAGGGAAGTACCCTCCGGCACAACTTCATGCAGTCGTGACGAGGGGGAAACATGGCAGCTCGCTCGGCGAAGCCGCTGTCGTACGACCGCATCGTGCGGACCGCCCTCGCCGTGATCGACAAGGAGGGCGCGGAGGGCTTCACCCTCGAGCGCGTCGCCACGCGGCTCGGCGTCCGCGCACCCTCGCTCTACAACCACGTGGCGTCCAAGGCTGTGATCATCGAGGGCGTTCGCGACCTCGTGGTGTCCGAGATGGACTATTCGGCGTTCGGCACAGAGCGGTGGGATGTGGCGCTCGAGGCCTGGGCGCGGTCGTACCGCGACGCGTTCGCCGCTCACCCCAACACGGTGACGCTGCTCTACACGACACCGGTCGACGCCGACGCCACGTACGTGATGTACGAGGCCGTCACCGCCGGCCTCGCTGGCGGCGGCTGGCCGGTCGAGATGACCGTGCCGATCATGGCCATGGTCGAGTACCTCATCGCAGGCTCGGTCCTCGATCGCGCCGCCAGCGGCACGATGTTCGGGCAGGCGCGCGAGCGGGGGGCGCCGACCGTCGCGGTGTCGCTGCACGCCGCGGGCGACCAGGTCCAGCTGGCCGACGACATCTTCGAGATGGGCCTCGCCACCCTGCTGGACGGCCTCAGACGGCGTCATCGGGCTCTCGGCCTGACCGCGGCGAAGCCGGCGTCGCGCCGCCGCCGAGCGGTCTGACCTGCGACGACGCTGCGCCGAACGGGCGGCGGACCCCCGAGGATGTCGGAACGAGTTAGGGAATTGTTCAGATGTCCCGTAACGTTGTCGATACAGCCGGTGTGATGTTCTGACATCGAGTCACATCACGATTGCTCCACAAGGCAGCACCCGGCACCCGCGAGAAGGACGGTCCGTCCCCGCGGGACACCCCGGCCCTGCACGACGCCGCTTCGCGGTGCGCAGGCCGGAACGATTGGAAAGAGGTAAGGCCATGGACGACTTCGGTCCCTGGGACGACTGAGTCCCCCCGTCGACCCTGACGGGTCGACCCCAGCTGTCACGAAGGCCCCCGCAACGATGCGGGGGCCTTCGTCGTCCTCGGGCTACGCCGACGCCGACGGATCCGCGGCCTCGGCCGCCGCCCCCTGCTGCTCCGGGATGACGACCGGTCCGCCCTCGCCCCGGGCTCGGCGCTTGGCGGCGTACAGGACGGCGTCTGCTGCCGCGACCGCGGCGTCGAGGTCGCTGGTGCGCTCCCAGAGCACCGCGCCCGCGGTCCACTCCGACGGCGAGCGCTCGCTCATCCGCTGCAGCACCGGCGCCGCCTCCTCCGGGCTCGTGCCGGGCAGGACGAGGACGAACTCGTCGCCGCCGGTGCGGGCGAGCAGGTCGGCCTCGCGCAGCTCGGCGTCCCACGCCTCGGTGAGCTGGACGAGGAGCCGATCGCCCGCCGGGTGGCCGTGCTCGTCGTTGTAGGCCTTGAAGCTGTCGAGGTCGATCGCGACGAGCGTGGTCGGGAGGCCTGCGCGATCGGCCATCGAGCGCGCCATCGACGCCTGCATCGCGAGGCCGTTGCGGTTGAGGACGCCGGTCAGCGCATCGGCGAGGGCGAGGTCGTTCATCCGCTCGACCATCTGCACGCACACGTGCACCGTCAGCGGCACGACCACCACGGCCATGGCGACGAAGTACCAGTCGATCATCGTGGCGTCGGGAACGACCATCGCGACGATCCAGAGCGAGAGCGCGATGAGCGCCTGCCTCCATGCGGCGCGCCTGGGCAGGATCTCGGTCATCGCGGGGATGCCGGCCACGAGGACGAGCAGCGGGCCGATGCAGCCGACGGGAGTAGCCGCTGTCGCGGTGATCGTGGCTCCGCCCAGCGTGAGCCCGAGGAGGGACAGCTCGAGGCCGCGCTGACCCATCGAGGGCGCCACGAGGTAGGTGAGCACCGCCCAGAACAGCGTGACGAGCCCGACGACGAAGCAGATGACCACCGGCGTCTCGGGCGACGGCGGCTTCGCCGCGATCACGAGGCAGCCGGCGCCGGCCGCGCCGATGAGCAGGGCGGCGTCGCGGAAGTGCCTGCGCTCCGGGCCGCGCCGCAGGGTGCGCGTGGTGCGTGCGTCCACCCGAGTCGACTCCTCACCCCCCGTGAGGATCCCCGATGGGGCGTTTCTACCAGCCGTCCGGCCGGCACGGGCAGTCGGGTGATGGGACGGTGACCGGTCGGGTCAGCCGGCGAGCACGATGCCGAGGAAGACCGCCGACAGCGCCGAGAGCCCCGACAGGGCGCCCCAGACCGCGAGCCCCGGGGGCGTCGTGGCCCGCGTGTGCAGGAACGCAGCGACCCCGGAGAGTGCGACGACGGCCACCTTCAGCCCGAGCACCGTGGACCAGCCCGTCGGCGCCTCGGACTGCTCGGCCACGACGTTCCACACGCCGGTCGCGACGAGCACCCAGTACGCCGGCCACGCCACGCGGTTGAACGCATTCGCGGCGGCCTTCGGCATGCTCGGGTCCTTCGCGCGGAGCACCGGCACGAGCGCGGCGAGCACCAGCTGCCCGCCCACCCAGACCGTGGCGGCGAGCACGTGCAGGAACAGGCGGACGACGTCCAGCCAGGCGATGTCCATGGCTCGATCCTGCACCTGCTGCCCTCCCTGCGGTGCGGACGGCCCGAGCGCGGTCCCTGGCGTCGGCGCCTGCGGGCAGGATGGGCCCATGCCTCCCGAGGAGCCGTCGCTCGTGTTCGAGTCGCCGGAGTCGTTCGCCGCGTGGATCAGCGCGCAGGACGGACCCGCGGGCCTGTGGCTCCGGGTGCCCATGAAGGCCTCGGGCAACCCGGGTATCGGGTACGCCGAGGCCCTGCAGGTCGCGCTCGCGCACGGCTGGATCGACGGCCAGAGGAAGGGTGACGACGGCACCGGCTACTGGTTCCAGCGGTTCACGCCCCGCCGGGCCCGCAGCCGGTGGTCGCAGGTCAACGTCGCGCACACTGAGCGTCTCATCGCCGAGGGCCGCATGACGCCGGCGGGCCTGGCCGAGGTCGAGGCCGCCCGCGCCGACGGCCGGTGGGACGCCGCCTATGCGCCGCAGAGCCGCGCCGAGGTGCCGCCGCACCTCGCCGCGGCGTTCGACAGGCACCCGGGTGCGCGCGAGGCGTTCGACGCGCTCGACAGCCGCAACCGCTACTCCGTCCTGCACCGCACGTCGTCGCAGACGACCGAGAAGGGCCGCCTCGCCGCCGCCGAGAGGCTCGCCGCCATGCTCGCCCGCGGCGACCGCCCGTACTCCTGACCGATCTGGATGCCTGATGTCGCTGCCGGCAGCGACATCAGGCATCCAGATCGAGGTTGCGGGCGGACCTAGACTGGCCGGGTCATGTCGGCCGACGTCCCTCCTGCTGCAGCGCCGTCGGTCGCGGACCTCCGGAGCCGCCTCGACGGTGTGATGCTGCGCGACCGGCGCCGCCTCGGCCGCCGGCTGGAGGGCACGCGGAAGATCCGTGACGAGGCCAAGCGCTCCCAGGCGGTCGCCACGATCGCGGCGGACGTGGCGAGGGCCGAGGCGCGCATCGCGGCACGGCGGGACTCGGTGCCGACCATCACGTACCCCGACCTGCCGGTCACCGCGCGGCGCGAGGACATCGCTGCGGCGATCCGCGACCACCAGGTGGTCGTGATCGCGGGCGAGACGGGCAGCGGCAAGACCACGCAGATCCCGAAGATCCTGCTCGAGCTCGGACGCGGGATCGTCGGCCAGATCGGCCACACCCAGCCCCGGCGCATCGCGGCGCGGGCCGTCGCGGACCGGATCGCCGAGGAGCTCGACGTCGAGCTCGGCGACGCCGTCGGCTATCAGGTGCGGTTCACCGACCACTCCAGCGACCGCACGCTCGTGAAGGTGATGACCGACGGCGTGCTCCTCGCGGAGATCCAGAACGACCGCCTGCTCGAGCGCTACGACACGATCGTGATCGACGAGGCCCACGAGCGGAGCCTCACCATCGACTTCCTGCTCGGCTACCTGCGCGAGATCCTCCCGAAGCGCCCCGACCTCAAGGTCGTGGTCACCTCGGCCACCATCGACACGGCCCGCTTCTCGGAACACTTCGGCGGAGCACCGGTCGTGGAGGTGAGCGGCCGCACCTACCCGGTGGAGGTCGTGTACGAGCCGTACGGCGTGGAGGACGGCGACGACCGCGACCAGGTGGCCGCGATCTGCGACGCCGTCACGGTGCTGCAGGGCCAGGGCCCCGGCGACGTGCTCGTCTTCCTGTCGGGCGAGCGCGAGATCCGCGACACCGCCGACGCCCTGCGCGGCCTGAAGCTGCGCGACACCGAGATCCTGCCGCTGTACGCACGGCTGTCCGCGCAGGAGCAGCACCGCGTCTTCGAACCGCACTCCCGCCGGCGCGTGGTCCTGGCGACCAACGTGGCCGAGACGTCGCTGACCGTGCCGGGCATCCGGTACGTCGTCGATCCCGGCACCGCACGCATCAGCCGCTACTCAGCCCGCCTCAAGGTGCAGCGGCTGCCGATCGAGGCGATCTCGCAGGCGAGCGCCAACCAGCGCAGCGGACGCTGCGGGCGCGTCGCCGACGGCATCGCGATCCGGCTCTACTCCGAGGAGGACTTCCTCGCCCGGCCGGAGTTCACCGAGCCGGAGATCCTGCGCACCAACCTGGCCTCGGTCATCCTGCAGATGACCGCCCTCGGGCTCGGCGACGTCGAGCGCTTCCCGTTCGTGGAGCCGCCCGACTCGCGGCAGATCCGCGACGGCGTCGACCTCCTGCGCGAGCTCGGCGCGCTGGAGCCGGGCACGGAGCTGCGGCTCACCGAGGTGGGGCGCCGACTGGCCCGGCTGCCCCTCGACCCGCGCCTCGGCCGCATGGTGCTCGAGGCCGAGACGCAGGGCTGCGTCGCCGAGGTGCTCGTCATCGCGAGCGCGCTCTCCATCCAGGACCCGCGCGAGCGCCCGGTCGACAAGCAGGCGCAGGCCGACCAGATGCACGCCCGGTTCCGCGACACCACGAGCGACTTCCTCGCGCACCTCGGCCTGTGGACCTACCTGCGCGAGCAGCAGCGCGAGCGCAGCGGCAACAACTTCCGACGCATGTGCCGCGACGAGTTCCTGCACTACCTGCGGGTGCGGGAGTGGCAGGACGTCCACTCCCAGCTCCGCCAGGCGTGCAAGGACCTCGGAATCGACGTCGGACGCCTCGGAGCCGCGGACGGCGGCTCGCACGACCCCGCAGCGGTGCACCGCGCCCTCGTGGCGGGCCTGCTCTCGCACGTGGGCTCGTACGACCCGTCCCGCCGGGACTACCTCGGCGCGCGCGGCGCCCGCTGGGCCATCCACCCCGGGTCCGCGCTCTCGCGCAAGCCGCCTCAGTTCGCTGTCGCGGCCGAGCTCGTCGAGACCTCGCGGCTGTTCGGCCGGGTCGTCGCACGCGTCGACCCGGAGGCCGTCGAGAAGATCGCCGGGGATCTGGTGCAACGCAGCTACTCCGAGCCGCGCTGGTCGAAGAAGAGGGCGTCGGTGGTCGCCGACGAGCGCGTCACGCTGTACGGCGTGCCGCTCGTGGTCGGGCGCCGCGTGCAGTACGGCCGCATCGACCCCGTGGTGTCGCGGGACCTGTTCATCCGGCACGCCCTGGTGCAGGGCGAGTGGGACACGCACCACCGGTTCGTGCGCGACAACGTGCGGACCATCGCCGAGGTGGCCGAGATCGAGGACCGCGTACGCCGGCGCGACCTGCTGGTGGACGACGAGGTGCTCGTCGAGTTCTTCGACGAGCGCGTGCCGCACAGCATCACCGACGGCCGCGCCTTCGACCGCTGGTGGCGGGACGAGCGCCGGAGGAACCCCGACCTCCTGACCTATCCGCGCGACCTGATCGTGCGCAGCGTGGGGCAGGACGTCGAGAGCGAGTTCCCGAGATCGTGGTCGTTCGGGTCGTTCGACGTCGAGCTGCCGCTGTCGTACGCCTTCGAGCCGGGCAGCGACATCGACGGCGTCACCGTCGACCTGCCCGGCGCCCTGCTGCCGCAGGCGCACGCCGACGACGTCCTGTGGCAGGTGCCCGGGCGCCGCGAGGAGATCGTGACGGCCCTCATCCGCGGTCTGCCCAAGAATCTGCGCACCGCGTTCGTGCCGGTGCCCGACACCGCGCGTGCGGTGCTCAGCGGCCTCGAGCCGGGGGATCGCGGCCTGCTCGACGCCCTGGGCCACGCGCTGACCCGCATGTCCGGCGTGGTCGTGCCGTACGACGCGTGGGCGCCCGAGGCGCTGCCCGAGCACCTGCGCGTGACGATCCGGGTGGTCGACGAGACCGGGGCCGAGCTCGCCTCGGGCAAGGACCTCGCCGCGCTGCAGCAGCAGCTGGCGCCCGCCGTCGCCGAGACGATCGCGCACGCCTCGCGCGACCTCGAGCGGCGCGGCCTGGTCGAGTTCCCCGCGGACGGCGTGGACCGCGTCGTGGAGGAGACGCACGGCGAGCACGTGGTGCAGGGCTGGCCGGCCCTGGTCGACGCCGGCGACTCCGTCGACCTGCGCGTGCTCGTGACCCGCGCCGAGCAGCTCGCCGCGATGCGCGGCGGCGTGCGGCGGCTCATGCGTCTGCAGACGCCGGTGCCGGTGCGGTACGTCGTCGGCGTGCTCACGATGAAGGAGAAGATCGCGCTCGGGCACACCCCGCACGGCTCGGTGCCCGCACTGCTCGACGACGCGCTCGGTGCCTGCCTCGACGCCGGGGTCGCGCGGGCTGCGGCCGCGCGGGCCGAGGGGTTCGCGGACGGCCTGCCGTGGACGCGCGCGGCGTACGACGCCGGGCTCGCCTCAGCGCAGGACCGGCTCGGCGACGAGGTGCTGAAGGTCGTGCGCCAGGCCGCGGTGGTGCTCGAGCTGTCGACCGACGTGCGCCTGAGCCTCCCGCAGATCACGTCGCCGAAGCTCGCCGAGATGAGGCGCGACGTGCAGGTGCAGGTCGACGCCCTGCTGCCCGACGGGTTCATCACACTGGCCGGCGTCGACCGGATGCCCGACCTCGTGCGCTACCTGCGCGCGGTCGTGCGCCGGCTCGACACCGCGCCGGAGGACACCGGGCGGGACCTGCTGCGGCAGAGGCAGATCGAGGCGGTGACGGGGGAGTGGCGCGACACCCTTGCGGCTCTGCACCCCGCCGAGCGCGAGTCGCTGGCCGCCCAGGAGGTGCGCTGGATGATCGAGGAGCTGCGGGTGAACCTGTTCGCACAGAGCCTCGGCACCCGCGGCCCGGTGAGCGAGAAGCGGATCTACAAGGCGCTCGACGCACTGCTCGCCTGACGCGTGCACGAGACGCTTGGTCTCACCGGCTGGAATCCTCCCAGCGGCCCGCGGGCCAGGGTCTGGTTGGGTGTGCGGGTGCATCACGAGCCCGAGCCGCGCGCTGCGCGCCGCGTGCTGGCCTTCCTCAAGGGCTCGGCCAGCATCCCGCGCACGCGCTGGACCGCGCGACAGTTCTGGCGACCCACACCGGGGTCGGTGTTCAGCCTGCTGCTCGGACTCACGCTCTTCGGCGTGGGCGAGGCGCTGCTGCTCGTCGCCGACCTCGGCGCGACGCCGTGGACCGTGCTGGCGCAGGGCCTGTCGGTGCGCACGGGCATCTCGATCGGCTGGGTGACCTTCGCGGTGAGCACCGTCGTGCTGCTCGCGTGGATCCCGCTGCGGCAGAAGCCGGGGCTCGGCACCCTCGCCAACATCGTCGTGATCGCCCTCGTGCTCGACCTCGCCTACTCCTGGCTGCCGGTGCCCCAGGGCCTGCCCCTGCGGTACGCCGCGGTCCTGCTCGGCATCGGGCTCATCGGGCTCGGCAGCGGCTTCTACCTCACGGCGGGGCACGGGCCCGGGCCGCGCGACGGGTGGATGACCGGGCTGCATCACCGCACCGGACGCCCGGTCGCCCAGATCCGGCTCGTCATCGAGGTGTGCGTGCTGGTCGCGGGCTGGCTGCTCGGCGGCACGGTGGGCATCGGCACGGCCCTGTTCGCCCTGCTGATCGGGCAGTCCGTGGCGCTCGGGCTCACCGTCGTACGCCACGTCGTGCCGCCTGCCCAGCACGCGTGAGGACGAGGTGTGACCGGTCAGGGATGGGTCCCAGCCCTCGGCGTTGAGGTTTGCTTGCGCTTACCGTGAGGACATGGGGAGCACAGCCCGCAGGGCAGCCGGAACCGTCGCGGCGGGCGTCGTCGCGCTCGCCGGCCTCGCGCTGCTGATGTCGCCGTCGCAGCACGGCGAGCTCGCCCTGGCCCTGCTGGCCATCGTCGTCGGCGTGGGCGCCGTGCAGGTGCTGATCGGCCTGTCCGTCGTCGGCGGCACCGCGCCCCTCGAGCGGGCGGTCGTCGACCGCAGCGCCTGGGGCTCGGGCTGGGTGCTCGACGGCGCGCGGGCGATCGGCCTCGCCGTCGCGGTGTGGATGATTTTCGCTCCGGACGCCCGCCCGCTCGCCCCGGCCGGCTGGGTGATCCTCGCGGCGTCGCTGCTCGCGCAGCCTGTCAGCCGCCGCCTCGACGCCCGTGCGGTGCCGGCCCTGACGCCGGGCACCTACGTGGTGCGGGCCTCGCGCCCGGCGGCTCCGGTGCTCCCGATGGTCCGCGACCTCGCCCCCGCCCGCGTGCTGTACGCCGTCCCCTCGGTCGAGCCGGTCCGCGACCGGCCGGTGCTGCGCGCGGTCGAGCCGCGTCCGCTGCACCGCATCGACACGCGGCTCTAACAGACCTCCCGCACGACGAACGCCCTCCCGATCGCAGTCGGGAGGGCGTTCGAGCGAGTGCTGGGGCTCAGTCGACGCGGACGACGTCGCCGTTCGCGGTCTTGAAGTGCACCGCGACGAGGCCGGTCTCGTCGGAGTCGACCCACTGCACGTCGGTGCCGTCGATCGGGGTCTCGAGGCTGCCGCCGAGCCACTCCCGGATGCGGTCCTTGTCGCCGGCGAGCTCGCACGAGACGGCCGAGACGTGGGCGGGGTGGGCCATCGAGGGGTGCTCGGCGGGGTCGCTCGTCCACTGGATGAAGAACGGCAGCGACGGGTCCTCGCGCAGCTCGGTGATGCCGAGCTGCTTCCAGGTGAGGTCGTAGCCGTCGGGGCGCACGCGGTGGCCGTCGATGGCGTTGCGGCCGATGCGCTGCTCGACGGGGGAGATGTCGTCGACCGCGACGACCCAGCCGAGCCAGCCGCCGCCGTCCTCGGCCCGGGCCCGCACGGCCTGGCCGAACGGCGCCTTGTCCGCCGCCGGGTGGTCGAGGGCCGCGACGACCTCGAGGTAGACCCCGCCCTCGAGCGGGAGGATGAAGTTGCGGGTGCCGAACCGGGGGTGGCGCCCGCCGTCCTCGAACGAACCGCCCAGCTGCTGGCCGAGCCGCTGGACAGTGTCGACGAGCTCGCTGTGCGACACGGCGTAGGAGACGTGGTCCAGGCGCATGTATGGATCCTGCCCCACGCTTTCGACGGCCCTGCCACGGGGGTAGGGGGTCAGCCTCGATCCCTTGCGCCCCAACGAGTCTCGGGCTGGCCCAAGATCGTCAGGAGGTGCCGTCGCTGGCGGCCTTGCGGGCCCGCTCGAGTGCCTCGAGACGGTCCATCCGGGTGGCTTCCTGCAGGGTCGGGGCAGTGCCCCCGAAGCGCGCCGGGAGCCACCACGTGTCGTCGGGCCCGGACGGCCTCTGCGGGTAGCGGTCGATGGCCTCGTCGAGCATGCCGCGCATGACCTCGTGCAGGTGCGCTCCCACCTCGTCGAGGTCGGAGCCGGGCGGTACGTCGATCGGCGTGCCGACCGTGATCGAGAGGGCCTTCCCGCGGGAGAAGTCGCGCGGCCGGCCCTTGGTCATGATGCGCTGCGTGCCCCACAGCACCGTGGGGATGAGTGGCACGCCGGCGTCCATCGCCAGCCGAGGCGCGCCGCTCTTGAAGTCCTTGATCTCGAACGACCGCGAGATCGTCGCCTCCGGGAAGATGCCGACGACCTCGCCCTTCCTCAGCTCCTCCAACGCCACGCGGAACGACTCCGCCCCGGCCGTGCGGTCGACCGGGATGTGCTTCATGCCCCGCATGAGCGGGCCGGCCACAGGGTTCTTCCAGATGGAGTCCTTGGCCATGAAGCGCACGTAGCGCCCGGCCGGGTCCGCGCCGAGGCCGGCGAAGACGAAGTCGAGATATCCGATGTGGTTGCTGGCGAGGACGGCCCCGCCCGTCCGCGGCACGTTCTCGCTGCCGCGCACGTCGAGGTGCAGGCCGAGGACCTTGAACAGCACCTTGGCGGACACCACGACGGGGGCGTAGACCGGCTCGACCATGCCGTGACACTACCCTCGCGGCATGGCCGACGACCTGCACGTCACGGTGTTCGCGGACGACTCCCGCATCGAGGCTCTGGCGGCGTACACCGACAGCGTCGAGGAGCTGGTGGGGGTGTTCGCCGACGCCAACGCCGGCGACGGCGAGCTCCTCGACCGCCGCCCCGCGCCGGACTCGTGGTCGGTCGCCGAGGTGCTGCACCACCTGGCCGACGCCGAGCTGCACCAGACCGTGCGGCTGCGGCAGATGCTCACCGAGGACCGACCGGTGTTCCAGGACTGGGACGGCGGCGCCTACGCGCGCGACCTCGGCTACGACGTGCGCCCGGCAGCCGACGCGCTGACGCTGATCCTGTCGCTGCGGCACGTGAACTCGCGGCTGCTCGCCTCGCTCTCGGCGGAGCAGTGGGTGCGCACGGCCGTGCACCCCGAGGCCGGCGAGATCGACGTGGCCGGCTGGGTCTCGTACGCCGCGGAGCATCTGAAGGCGCACGTCCTGCAGGCGCGGCGCGCCGTCGTGGGGATGATCTGACCGGCGTGCACGTCGGTCCTCTGGAAGGGTGGGGACATGCAGCAGGACGAGGCGGAGAAGGTCGTCGCGGCTCTCACGGAGCGGCGGCTGTTCGCGCACCTCTACCGGGGCGGGGTCAACCGGTTCGGCGTGCGCGTCGTGCTCACGGACGGCCGTGAGGCGCTCTGGGACGTCGACGGCGCCGCCGGGCTCGAGGCGCAGGTCATGGCCAATGGCGTCCTCGTCGGCTTCGTGCCCAAGATCCCGGGCTCGGAGTCGTTCACGATCGAGCAGACCGTCGAGGCGATCGCCACCGCGACGTACGAGCAGTAGCTCGGCCGGCTGCGTCGCCGTCCACAGGGCGGCCGCTCCGGCGCGTCGTCCACAGGGCGCGCGCCCCGCGCGGATCGGTCGGTAGGCGGCCGCCGGGAGCGTGGCCGCCATGACGCCACCCTCCGGTCCGCCCCGCTTCCCGTTCGACCCCGAGAACGACGGCTTCGAGGCCGCGTACGACGACCTCGAGGACGACGACGTCGATCTTCACGACCTTGGGCTCTACGGCTCCGATCTCTACGACCTGGAGCTCGAGCACACCGAGCTCGACGACACCGAGCTCGACGACACCGAGCTCGACGACACCGGTTTCCACGGCATCGGGCGGGCCGACACCGCTCCGGCCGAGCCTGTGCTCGTCGCCCGCGGCCCCGAGTCGCTCCCCGTCGTCGTCCCGCACCTCGTCGGCTTCGTGCCCGAGCACTCCTTCGTCGTCCTCGGCCATGCGGCCGGTTCCCACGCCGCTGCCGTGACGATGCGGTTCGACATCCCCGTCGCCGAGTTCAGCGACGACGAGCTGATCCAGGCGCTGCACGCGTGGGAGTACTCGTTCGGCGCGCTGAAGCAGGTCGGCGCGGATGCGGTCACCGTCGTGCTCTACCCGGCCGCGGCGGGCGATGCCTGGGGCGACGTCATCGTCGACGAGCTGCCGTACCGCGACCTGGCCGAGCTCGTCGAGCAGCTGCTGGTGAGCCTCGGCTACCGAGTCCGCGAGCTGGTCTGCGTGGTGGGCGACCGCGTGCGCTCCTACCTCTGCGACAGCCTCGCCTGCTGCCCGGTCGAGGGCACGGCGCTCGATCCCTCCGAGGCGCTCAGGCTGAGCGCGTCGCTCGTGGGCTCGGGGTCGGCGCCCCTGCGCAACCGCGGGGCGATCGTCGAGGCGCTGCGCCCGCGTGCTGCTGACGACCCGGTCCGTCTCGCTGTGGCGCACGCGCGCCCCGGAGCGCTGGCGCGCCAGCCGTCCGACATGGTCGAGCAGGTCGAGTCGTTCCTGCACGCCGTCGCGGGATGGGGGCGGCACCGCGACGAGCGCGACAGCACGCGGCGGTTCAACCGGCTCGTGGCGACGGCGGGGCTCGTGGTCACCGACCTCGCCGCCCGCGACTACCTGATGCGCGAGCTCGCCGTGGAGTGCGACCGGCCGGTGCTGGACGCGGCGCGCGCGGTGCTCGTGGAGGCCGTCCGGTGCGCCGACCACGACGAGCTCGCCGCGCTGGCGGCCGTGCTCGGCGTCACCGCGTGGATGGCGGGCGACGGCGCCGCGGCCCGTGTAGCCCTCGACCGCGCCCTCGAGGCGGATCCGGCGTACCGGCTGGCCCACCTCGTGCTGCAGGCCCTGGACGGCGGCCTCGCCCCCTGGTCGTGGCGGGAGTCGATGCGCGGGCTCACCGCGGAGGCGATCCTCGCCGCCTCCCGACCCGGCCGGGAGCGTTGGCCGGCGTGATCTCGCCGAACGGCGACACCTTCCTGCCTTCGAGCGACTCCGCGGGCACCTCGCCGGTCTCGACGGCGTCGATCCACGCGTCGACCTCGTCCCACCGGTCGAACAGCCAGGACGACAGCCCTGCCACGTCGCTGGGCAGGTCGGCCGCCCGATGCACCTGCCACCCGACGTACAGCGTCTTGTTGGTGGGGATCTCGCGCCAGATCGTGCGCAGGTCGGTGAGCTTGTCCAGCCCGGTGTGGGCGACCACCACGACGTCGCTGCCCGGCTGGGCGAGCAGCACCTGCCGCACGCCGCCGGGGCGGGGAGCGAGCACGTTGCGCAGGCGCTCGGCGCGGTCGGCGGCCTCGTCGTGGCCCGCCTCGCGCAGACGCTCGATCCGAGCCGAGCGGCGGCCCTCGGTGAAGTTGCCGCCCTCGGGGAAGATCAGCAGCGCGTCGTCGGGCCCCATCGTGGCCGCCAGCTGCGCGATCGCGCGGGCGCCGGCGGCCGGATCGGCGGCGTCCGGGTCGATGAACGCCACCGGCAGCCGGCCCAGCAGCACATCGATGATCGGGTCGATCTGCAGCGTGCTCTTGAGGACGATGCGCGGGCGCCGACCGGTCCAGCTGAGGATCTCGCGGACCAGCAGGAACGAGTCTCCCGGGCCGGCATGGCGGGAGAGGACGAGCCGCGGCCGGTCGTCGCGCACGCCGTCGCCGTCGAGGTCGTCCATGTCCATCGCGCCGGCACGCACCACGGTGAGGGAGAAGAAGCGGCGTCCGAACACGAACAAGCTCTCGAGCAGGCCGCGCAGGAGGCCGTAATGCAGGCGCACGAAGAACGGGCTGCTCAGCTTCCACCCGAAGCCCGACGCGATCCAGGTCAGGAACAGCACGGTGAGGCCCACGACCTCGAGCGCGAGGTAGACGATCGCGAACCCCAGTACGCGGAGCGGTTTGAACCACGGGGGCAGCGCGAACGACACCAGCACCAGCACCAGCAGGATCACCGGCACGGTGAACAGGATCAGCCACACGCCGAGCGCCCACACGAGCGGAGCCACGATCAGCCGGCGCACGAGGTACGGCGGGAGCCAGAGGTTCACGTCGAGGTCCGCTCAGCCCGTGATGCCGTGCTCGGAGAGGTACGCCGCGCTCGCGTCGTGCGCCGCGCGGATGCGCTGGGGGATCCGGCTCGTGTCGCGGTAGTCGAGCGCCGCCCGGCTGTTGTAGCGGGGCGCGGTGCCGCCGGCGGGCAGCACGTGCACCTCGAGCTCGGCCTGGGTGCGGGCGAGCGCTGCGGTGAAGCGCGCGCGGCGCGCGACCTCGAACGCCACGAGCCCGACCTCGAGCGGGTTCGTGGCGGGGGAGAGCGGCTGCTCGATCCGCCCGGCCGTCAGCACGAACACCCGCTCGGCGCCGGCCTTGCGGGCCCGGTCGAGAGGGATGGAGTTCACGATGCCGCCGTCGATGAAGTGCTCGCCGTCGATCTCGTACGCCGGGAACAGCCCCGGCACGGCCGAGGAGGCCAGCACGGCCGGCACGATCGGGCCAGCGGTGAACCAGTGCTCGGCGGCCCGCTCGACCGATGCGGCGCAGCACATGAACGGCACCGCGAGGTCCTCGATCAGCGTCACCGACAGGTGCCGCTCGACCAGGGCCCGCAGCGCCTCGGCGGGGTACAGCGCCGTCCGCGTGCGCAGCGCCGTCCGCGTGACGGTCTGGGCGCGCTCGAACCAGGAGCCGGAGAAGGGTCCGTCATCGGCGTCGGACCAGAGCGCCTCGAGCCGGGCCAGGCCCTCGAGCGAGGGGTCGTCCGCGATGAGGGCGCCGTTCGCGGCCCCGATCGACGTGCCCACCACGAGGTCGGGACGTACGCCCGCCTCGAGCAGGGCGCGGAGCATGCCGACCTCGGCGGCGCCGAGCATCCCGCCGCCCCCGAGCACGAAGGCGGTGCGGGGCGGCGCGTCGGCGGTCATCTGTGCATCGTGGCACGGCGTACCGCGTGGGGCGGGTGTGACCGTGGGGACGCGTCTGGGGGATGTTCCTCCACAGCCGCTCAGCGGGGCTGGCCGATGACCGGTCGTCGTCCCTACCGTCGAGGGGTGCGGTCCCCCTCGCGGGCCTCGGCAGGACGCCGTCGCCGTCACACGTGGTCCCTCACCCGCCTCGCGGCGCTCGTACTGGCCGCCCTGACCCTCGCCCTCCCGTGGGCCCCTCCAGCCCGCGCCGTCGACGTGGTCGGCGACGACGGCTCGGACATCTACACCGGCACCGGCGGCGTCGTGTTCCCGTCCCGGGACTGGCGCGGCGACGAGACCGGGCGGTCCGACGCCGCAGGCTGCGACGGCTGCACGTGGAGCATCACGGTGTTCTGCACGCGGGCCGAGTTCGACCTCGGGTCGTGCACCGCCAGCCACCTCGACTGCCCGCCCGACCGAGTCCGTGTGCGCGTGTGGCTCGCCCAGCCGGGAGAGCCGCGCCGGCTCGTCGGCGCCGCGTGCATCGGCGGCTCGCCGCCCCCGACCCGCACCGAGATCGGAGCCGCGGTGCGGGAGTCGGCCTCGCAGCAGCTGCCGCCGCTGGCAGCGGGCGTCCAGCCGGCCGACGGAGCTCTCGTCGGGGTGCCTGCGGTGTTCCGCACCGGGCAGCCGGCCGGCGGCATCGTGGGCGCCGACCTATCGGTGCTCGGTCTCGACGTGCGCCTCGATGCCCGGCCGCGCTGGTGGTGGTCCTGGGGCGACGGAGCCGGCGCGTGGACGTCGGCGCCGGGCGGCCGCTGGCCCGACGCCTCGGTGGCGCACACCTACCGCGCGCTCGGCACGCACCGAGCCGCGGTCACCGCGGTGTGGCGCGGCAGCTACGTCGTGGAGGGCCTCGGCCCGTACTCCGTGCCCGGCGATCCCCTCACCCAGGACGCAGCCGTAGCCGTCGATGTGCGCGAGGCCCGCGCGCTGCTCGTGGGCTGAGCCCGGTCAGCGAGGGACGGCCGATACCGCGCCGACGAGCGGGCCGCGCGCGGCCGTCGCGCCGAGGTCGCGGGCGAGGTCGAGATCGGCCGGGGTCGATACGCCCACGGCCAGCACGGACGCCCCGACCGCGCGGCCGGCGTCGAGCAGCCGGCGCGACGCAGCGTCGTCGCGGTGCGGACGCGACACGTCCACCTGCACGTACGCCGGGCGCAGCGCGCCGAGCAGCGACTCCGCGGTGGCGGCGACCTCGCTGCCGGAGACGTCGGCGACCACGAGCTGCCAGCCCCAGCCGGTCATCTCCTCCGCGGCGGCCTGGACCCGGCCGCGGTCCACGAACGCGTCCTCGTGCAGCTCGGCGCACACGTTGAGCGCGCGGCGGCCGCGGAGCCAGGCCACCGCGAGACGAGGGGGGCAGGCCCCGCCGAAGGTCTCCGGCTCGGGGGTGATGTGCAGTTCTCCCGTCAGCCCGGCGTCCATCGCGACGTCGAATGCATGGCAGCGGAACGCCCAGTCGAGGCGCTCGACGAGCCCGAGGCGGCTTGCCTCGCCGAGGAGGCTCAGGGTGTCGGCGACCTCGGTACCGGGGGCGCCGCGCCCGACCGCCTTCCACCCCACGAGCGTGCCCGCCCCCGGGGCGGCGGCGTCGAGTCGCCGGATGGGGGAGAAATCGGGCCCGAGCCGCGACGGTTCGGCGATGAGCTGCTCCACCTGCTCGCGCACGCGGCGGTTCCTGTCGAGCCCTGCGGAGAGTATCTCCGAGGGGCGCGGACGGCCGGTGCTCGGCGGTGTGAGCGTCACCTTGAAGTCGTCGGCACGTTCGGCGCCGTCTTGAGAGCATCCCGGGCCCGCGCGCGCTACGTTCCTGCAGGTGGCAACGGCGCCACGGCACGCCTCGAGGAGGAAACGCATGGGTGGCATCGGGAGCCCGATCGTCGTCGGGTACGTCGAGAGTCCGGAAGGCCGCGCGGCCCTGGACCGCGCCGTCACCGAGGCCCAGCAGCGCGGCGCCAAGATCGTCGTCATCAACTCCCAGAAGGGCGGCCGGAGCCTCAGCCCCGAGCACGCTGTCGAGGTGGACGACGAGATGAACGCGCTCCACTCGCGCCTGCACGAGATCGGCGTCGAGCACGAGGTGCGCCAGCTCGTCCGCGGCAGCGACCCCGCCGAGGACCTCGTGGCCGTCGCCGAGGAGGTCGACGCCGACCTCATCGTGATCGGGCTGCGTCGGCGTACGCCGGTCGGCAAGCTCATCCTCGGCAGCAACAGCCAGCAGGTGCTCCTCGAGGCGTCCTGCCCGGTCCTGGCGGTCAAAGCCTGATTCCGCAGGTGTCGTCGCGCCCGCGGCGACGTACCGTGGGCGGGTGACGCCGTCGACCCGCTCCGCCGCCCCTGACACCCTCTGCCTCTGCTTCGACGCCCGGGGCGACGCGCTCCTCGGGCGCGATCCGTTCGCGCTCGTCGTGGGGATGCTTCTCGACCAGCAGATGCCCATGGAGCGTGCGTTCCTCGGCCCGTGGAAACTGGCGGAGCGGATGGGCACGACCGAGCGCCTGGACGTCGCGCGCATTGCGGCGTACGACCCGGAGGCGTTCGCGGCGCTCGTCGCCGAGCCGCCCGCGGTGCACCGGTTCCCGGGGTCGATGGCGGGACGCATCCAGGCGCTGGCGCAGCACGTGGTCGCCGAGTACGCCGGCGACACCGAAGCGATCTGGCGCTCGGTGCCGTCGGGCGCTGCGCTCTACCAGCGGCTGCTCGCGCTCCCCGGGTACGGCGATCAGAAGGCCCGCATCCTGCTCGCGCTGCTCGGCAAGCAGCGCGGGGTGCGGCCCCGCGGCTGGCGCGAGGCGGCCGGCGTCTACGGCGAGGAGGGCTCGACCCGCTCGGTCGCCGACGTCCGGGACAAGGACAGCCTCGCCGCCGTGCGCTCGTTCAAGCAGGCGGCCAAGGCGGCTGCTCGCTGAGCGGACACGGGAACACCGGCACCGGCCCCGAACGTCCTCACGCCGCGCGGTTCGCACCCGTGCGTCCGGGGGAATGCCGTGGCCGTGCCACAATGTTCACCGGACGCCCCTTGCGCTCCGCCTCACCTCGCACGCCCCGGTGACCCCAGGAAGCGTGCCTGCCCGCTCGACGAGAGGTTTGTTCGTGCCCTCGAAGCCGTCCACGGCCACCAAGAAGACTGCTCCGGCGAAGGCTGCTGCTCCCGCGAAGAAGGCCCCCGCGAAGGCTGCGCCCCCGGCTGCCAAGGCCGCTCCGGCGAAGAAGGCCGCGCCCGTCAAGGCCGCCGCCAAGAAGGCCGCCCCGGCCAAGGCCGCCCCCGCGAAGGCGGCGCCGGCCAAGGCCACACCCGCGAAGAAGGCCGCACCCGCCAAGGCGCCGGCCAAGGCCGCACCCGCGAAGGCCGCGAGCAAGGCCGCGCCGGCCAAGGGCGCCGCTGTCGTGGAGGGCGACGAGGACGACGCCGAGCTCGACGTCGCGGAGCTCGACGGCGACATCGTCATCGACCCCGAGGCCGAGGCGGACGTCGAGGCTGCGGAGCCCGACCTGGCCGAGGCTGCGGTCCTCGAGGTCGAGCTCGAGGCCGAGCTCGCCGTCGACCTCGAGGAGGTCGCGGGCGAGGAGACCAAGAAGGAGGGCGAGAGCACGGACGAGGAGTCCGAGGCGTTCGTCATCTCCGACGTCGACGACACCGACGAGCCGGTCCAGACCGTCACCGTCGCAGGCGCGACCGCCGACCCGGTCAAGGACTACCTCAAGCAGATCGGCAAGGTCCCCCTGCTCAACGCCGAGCAGGAGGTCGAGCTCGCCAAGCGCATCGAGGCCGGCCTGTTCGCGGAGGAGAAGCTCAACTCCGGGATCAAGCTCAACGCGACGCAGCGCGGCGACCTCGAGTGGATCGCCGAGGACGGCCGTCGCGCTAAGAACCACCTGCTCGAGGCCAACCTGCGCCTCGTCGTCTCCCTAGCCAAGCGATACACCGGCCGCGGCATGCTGTTCCTGGACCTCATCCAGGAGGGCAACCTCGGTCTGATCCGCGCGGTCGAGAAGTTCGACTACACCAAGGGCTACAAGTTCTCGACGTACGCCACCTGGTGGATCCGCCAGGCGATCACCCGCGCGATGGCCGACCAGGCCCGCACCATCCGCATCCCGGTGCACATGGTCGAGGTCATCAACAAGCTCGCGCGCGTGCAGCGCCAGATGCTCCAGGACCTGGGCCGCGAGCCCACGCCAGAGGAGCTGGCCAAGGAGCTCGACATGACGCCCGAGAAGGTCGTCGAGGTCCAGAAGTACGGCCGCGAGCCCATCTCGCTGCACACCCCGCTCGGCGAGGACGGCGACAGCGAGTTCGGCGACCTCA